>SVMX01000001.1 GCA_015067175.1 Oscillospiraceae bacterium
AGAAACAAACTACTCCAAGGATATGAATCTGTGGCACCTCTCTCATGAGGGACTGGATCTCGAGGATCCCGCTAACGAGCCCCAGTACAACAAGCCCGGCTTCCTTGAGCTCGGCGTTTCTCCCGAGATGGCTCCCGACAAGCCTACATACGTTACCATCTCCTTTGAAAAGGGTATCCCCGTTGCTCTCAACGGCGAGAAGATGGACGGCGTTAAGCTCATCAAGACACTGAACAAGATCGGTGGCGAAAACGGTATCGGTCTGTTCGACGTTGTTGAGAACCGTCTGGTTGGTATGAAGTCCAGAGGCGTTTACGAGACTCCCGGCGGTACTATCCTGTACCACGCACACGAGGTTCTCGAGACCATCTGCCTCGACAAGGAAACTCAGCACTATAAGTACGGTCTTGCTCAGAAGTATGCAGACATCGTATACAACGGTCAGTGGTACACTCCCCTGCGTGAAGCTATGGATGCTTTCGTTGACAAGACACAGGAGACCTGCACAGGTGAAGTTAAGCTGAAGCTCTACAAGGGCAACATCATCAACGCAGGTGTTACATCTCCCTACACACTGTACAGCGAGGACTTCGCTTCCTTCGGTGAGGACGATGTTTACGATCAGAAGGATTCCGCAGGCTTTATCAACCTGTTCGGTCTGCCGATCAAGGTTAAGGCTCTGCTCGACGCTGAGAGAAACAACAAGTAATTTAAAGTGATTCTATTAGGGCGGGAAAGTTTTGAAGCACGGTATGCGCTTTTAAGCCTTTCCGCTCTAAATCCATTTTTATAAATAGGTATGAGGTTAAAAATATGGCACAAATGATGTGGGCAGGAAGATCATCAAAGGACGTTGACAGCAAGGTAAACGACTTCAACTCCTCGATCTCCTTCGACGGAAGAATGTACAAGCACGATATAGAGGGCAGCATTGCCCATGCGACCATGCTCGGCGAACAGGGCATCATAAGCATGGAGGATTCCCTCACCCTTATCGGCGGACTTAAAGAGATATTGGCTGATATCGACAGCGGAGCTTTACAGCTCGACATGACAGCAGAAGATATCCACATGTTTATCGAGGCAGAGCTTACAAAGCGCCTTGGCGACGTGGGAAAACGTCTGCATACCGCTCGTTCCAGAAACGACCAGGTCGCTCTTGATATTCGTCTTTATCTGCGTGACGAGATAAAGGGACTTACTGACCTTGTTGCTCAGCTTGTAACTGTACTGTGCAATATCGCAGAGGATAACACCGACACGATAATGCCCGGCTACACGCATCTTCAGCGTGCTCAGCCCATAACATTCGGTCACCACATGATGGCTTATGCTCAGATGCTTCTTCGCGATATTGAGCGTTTCAATGAGATCGCGGCTAGAATGAATGTCTGCCCTCTCGGCAGCGGCGCACTTGCAGGCACTACATACGATATTAATCGCCACAGAACAGCAGAGCTTCTCGGAATGAACGCGCCGATGGTGAACTCACTTGACGGCGTTTCCGACCGCGATAGCTGTATCGAGCTTGCTTCCGCTATTGCCATCTGCATGATGCACCTCTCACGCTTCTCCGAGGAGATAATCCTGTGGAGCAGCTGGGAATTTAAGTTCATCGAGCTTGACGATGCTTACGCAACAGGCTCCAGCATCATGCCGCAGAAGAAGAACCCCGACGTTACCGAGCTTATCCGTGGCAAGACAGGCAGAGTTATCGGTGACACAGTGACGCTGCTCACTATGATGAAAGGGCTTCCTCTCGCCTACAACAAGGATATGCAGGAGGACAAGGAAGCTATCTTTGATGCGGTCGACACACTCAAGATGTGCCTTATCCCCTTTATCCCCATGCTTGAAACAATGACACTGTACAAGGACAATATGCGTGCTGCTGCAGCCCGCGGCTTTATAAACGCAACAGACTGCGCTGACTACCTCGTAAAAAAAGGCATGCCGTTCCGTGACGCTTATAAAATAACAGGCGGACTTGTCGCACAGTGCATTAAGATGAACACAACTCTGGAGGAACTTCCTCTGGATATCTACAGAATGCAGACAGAGCTTTTCGACGAGGACGTTTACAAGGCAATAAGCCTTGACACCTGCGTAAAGGAGCGACTCTCCTTTGGCGGTCCCTCACCCGAGAGCGTTAAAAAACAGATAGAACTTACTAGAACAAAACTGGAGGCGCTACATAATGGTTAAGGTTTACATAGACGGTCAGGAGGGCACAACAGGACTTAAGATTCTGGAGCGCTTCGCAGGCCGCAACGACATTGAGCTTCTGCGTATCGACGAGGACAAGAGAAAAGACCTTGACGAGCGCAAAAGACTTATCAACAGCTCGGATTTTACTTTCCTCTGCCTGCCCGACGCGGCAAGCATTGAGGCTGTTTCCCTTGCAGATGACAGAGTTCGTATAATCGACGCTTCCACAGCGCACCGAACCAACCCTGACTGGGCTTATGGTTTCCCCGAGCTTTCCAAGGAATTCAGAGAAAAGATCGAAAAAAGCAATCGCGTAGCTGTACCCGGCTGCTATGCAAGCGGCTTTGCTTCAATGGTATATCCACTTGTAAAGCTTGGTATACTCCCTGCCGATTATCCTGTTTCCGTTCACGCGGTATCGGGCTACAGCGGCGCAGGAAAAAAGGCTATCGCTGTTTATGAGGGTGCTGACAGACCCGCTGATTTCGACAGCCCCAGACAGTATGCGCTGACACAGCAACACAAGCACCTCCCCGAGATGCAGAAAATCTGCGGTCTTGATTACGCTCCCACATTCAACCCGCTTATCTGCGACTATTTCAGCGGAATGGTTGTTTCGCTCCCCATTCACACCAGACTGCTTGCCAAGAAATACAGCGCTTCTGATGTAAGAAAGGCGCTCGCTGAATACTACGCTGACAGCACATTCTTAAAGGTAATGCCCGAGGGTGAGCCTGAGGACGGCTTCATCGGCGCAAATAACCTCAGCGGAACAAATAACATGGAAATTTTCGTGAACGGCAACGACGACCGCATGATAATCTGCTCTCGCCTTGACAATCTCGGCAAGGGCGCTAGCGGCGCTGCTGTTCAGTGTTTAAATATTATGATGGGTGTTGACGAGAGCACAGGTCTTGTCTGATAGCCCGAAAGGAACGACTAAAATGGTTAAATTTGAAGGATATGAATTTGTAGACGGCGGCGTCTGCGCAGCAGAGGGCTTCTCCGCTGCGGGCGTTATCGCAGGAATAAAGGCAGGAAACACCACAAAGCGCGACCTCGCTCTTATCTACTGCGAAGAAAAGTGCAAGGCAGCTGCTCTCTACACGACTAATAAGGTAAAGGGTGCACCTATTCTGGTTACAAAAAAGCACCTTGAAAACGGTATAGCTCAGGCTGTTATAGTAAACAGCGGCAACGCCAACACCTGCAACGAGAACGGCATTGAAATTGCCGAGCAGATGTGCGAGCTTGCTGCAAACGCTTTAAATATTAATAAAAACGATGTCATTGTAGGCTCTACAGGCGTTATCGGTCAGCCGCTTTCCATAAAGCCTATTGAGGCACGTATCCCCGACCTTGTAAAGGGACTTTCGCCCGCAAACAGCAGCGAGGCGTGCGAGGCTATCATGACTACCGATACCCGCAAAAAGGAGCTTGCAGTTGAATTTGAGCTGCACGGCAAAAAGTGCCATGTCGGCGGAATCTCCAAGGGCAGCGGCATGATTCACCCCAACATGGCTACAATGCTCGCTTTTATTACAACTGACGTTGCAATAAGCAATGTTATGCTTGAAAAGGCTCTGCGTAAGGTGAATTCCATCACATACAACATGGTCAGCGTTGACGGCGACACCTCTACAAACGATACGCTGGTGCTCATGAGCAGCGGTCTTGCGAAAAACCGCGAGATCGTCGGTGAGGACAAAGACTATGAGATCTTCGAAAACGCTCTTTACGCGGTAATGGTAAACCTCGCAAGAGAGACCGCGCGTGACGGCGAGGGCGCAACAAGACTTCTTGAATGTATCGTAAACGGTGCTCCCGATGACGCTACAGCAAGATCTGTTGCAAAGTCCGTTATCTGCTCCAGCCTTGTAAAGGCTGCAATGTTTGCTTCTGACGCAAACTGGGGACGTATCCTGTGCGCTATCGGCTATGCAGAGGGCGACTTTGATATCAGCAAGGTATCTGTAGAGCTTGCTAGCGAAAAGGGCAAGCTTACCGTATGCGTAAACGGCGCAGGTATCAGCTTCTCCGAGGAAGCAGCTTCCGAGCTTCTTTCCGCTGACGAGGTCAAGGTGCTGGTAGACCTCCACAGCGGCGAATGCAGCGCTGTTGCATGGGGCTGCGACCTTACATTTGAATATGTAAAGATCAACGCTGAATACAGAACATAAGAGAGGAAACAAAAATGCATATAGATTATGATGTAAGAGCCAATGTCATGATAGAGGCTCTCCCCTATCTTCAGAAATATCACGACAAGGTAGTTGTTGTAAAATACGGCGGCAACGCCATGACTAACGACGAGCTGAAGCAGGCAGTTATGAGCGATATCGTTCTGCTTTCTCTCGTTGGTATCAAGATAGTTCTCGTACACGGCGGCGGTCCTGAGATAAACGCTATGCTTAAAAAGACCAACAAGGAAAGCAAGTTTATCAACGGTCTGCGTTATACCGACGAAGAAACCGTTGATATAGTTCAGATGGTACTTGCAGGTAAGGTGAATAAAGACCTCGTTTCCCTGCTCCAGAGCCACGGCGGAAACGCTATCGGCTTCTGCGGTCTTGACGGAAATCTGCTTGTTGCAGAGGAGCTTGACCCCCAGCTTGGCTATGTAGGCGAGATCACTGAGGTAAACCCGGGAGTTATCAAGACAGCACTCGATAACGGCTATATCCCTGTTATCTCCACAGTCGCAACAGGCGGCGACGGCAAGACCGTTTACAACATCAACGCCGATACTGCTGCTGCGAGAATAGCTGCCGAGATGAAAGCTTCCAGCCTTATCCTTATGACCGATATCATCGGTCTGCTTGAGGACAAGGACGACGAAAACACACTTATTCACACCGTTGGCGTAAGTGAGATCCCCTACCTTGAAAAACAGGGCATCGTTTCGGGCGGTATGATACCCAAGGTTGAATGCTGCGTTGAAGCAGTGCGCAGGGGTGTTCCCAAGGCAAATATCATTGACGGACGTATTCCCCATTCCATACTCATCGAGCTGCTTACCGACCTCGGTGCGGGCACGATGATCATTCCTTAAGAGGTAAATTAAAATGAGTACTATAGAACAATTCAACAAATATGTCATGCCCTCCTACGGTCGGTATGACCTTGTTCTCGACAAAGGCGAGGGCGAGCTTGCCACAGACGAAAACGGCAAGCAGTACATAGATTTCGGAAGTGGAATCGGCACAAACTCCCTTGGCTATTGTAACGAGGCTTGGGTAAAGGCGGTCTGCGAGCAGGCTCACAATATCCAGCACACCTCAAATTACTACTACACCAAGGTTCAGGCTGATTTTGCCAAAGCGCTTTGCGAAACTGCGGGCTATACCGATATGTTCTTCGGCAACAGCGGCGCAGAGGCTAACGAGTGTGCTGTAAAGATTGCAAGAAAATACAGCTTCGACAAGTACGGTAAGGGTCGCCACAACATCATAACACTGGTGAACTCTTTCCACGGCAGAACGCTCTGCACACTCTCTGCAACAGGACAGGACGTTTTCCACAACTACTTCTTCCCTTTCGTTGAGGGATTTATCTACGTTGAAGCTAACAACATTGAGGATTTAAAAGCAAAGCTTGACGATACCGTTTGTGCGGTAATGTTCGAGTATATTCAGGGCGAGGGCGGCGTAATGCCACTTGACCCCAAATTTGTAGACGAGATATTCAAGCTGTGCGCTGAAAAGGACGTTCTCACCATCGCTGACGAGGTACAAACAGGCGTTGGCAGAACGGGTAAATTCCTTGCAGGCGACAACTACGGAAAGAAAGCCGACCTTACAACACTCGCTAAGGGTCTCGCGGGCGGCGTTCCGATAGGTGTCTGCCTTTCGGGAGAAAAGTGTGCAAAGGTTCTGACAGCAGGAACTCATGGCTCCACATTCGGCGGAAATCCCATCTCCTGTGCAGGCGGAAACGCTGTTCTCAGCACAGTAACTTCCGATGGCTTTCTTGATGAAGTTGCTAAGAAAGGTGCTTATATCAAGGAAAAGCTCCTCGCTTGTGACGAAGTTGTGTCCGTTGACGGAATGGGTCTTATGATAGGCATTCAGCTTAAGAGTAAGGTCGCAGGCGACATCGTAAAGGCAGCGCTTGACAAGGGACTTCTTCTGCTGACAGCTAAAACTAAGGTAAGACTGCTCCCTCCCCTCACTATTACTTATGAGGAGATAGACAAGGGACTGGATATTCTCATCGAATTGCTTAACGCATGAAGAAAAACAACATTTTGGGAACGATTAAAGCAATCGGAATATTGGCGATCAATGTTTTCATTCTGCTTATACTTCCCGACCTTTTAAATTCGGATAACAGCGACAGTGAGCTGATACAATCTTTTCTTATAAAGCTCCCTATCGCAATTGTTATAGCGCAAGCACTGTATTTGATATTCATGTTGATTTTTATGCGAATACACATGGGAAAGTACAGAAAGTTCATAAAAGAAACCAAAAACGGCGGCTTGATGTCAGACAACACAAAGCAGGAAATGCACAGCGCATACAACAAGGCTATTGCTGAAAATGATCTAAAGACCGCAAACGACATTATCGTCCTGTTGGCGGAATATTATAAAAATCACGGCGAGGCTCAGCTTGCATTACAGCTTTTGAAAGGCTATAACGAGGCTTACTACGCAGTTGATAATAAGAATATCACTTCAAGGTATTCTCTAGCAAACTACTATTGCATTTATCTGCACACACTGCTTATCCTTGATAATATTGACGAAGCAGACAGAATATATGGGCTGTCATCAGCGCTTTTGATTGAATTTCTGCACGAGGGCAACGATATTGAATACAATATCCGAATCGCTCTTACAGAATATTACTTCAACAAGCATGACGGCGAAAAAGCTCTGGTGCTTCTGGACGGCTGCTCTAATAAGCTTCGCAAAAAGCACGGCAGCAACATAGCTCTGCTTCGTGCGGCAGCTTTAGCGGAGCTTCGCAGATTTGACGAGGCCGAAGCATTGCTTAACGGTATTCAGCACAAAAACAAGGAATACCTTGAAAAACAGATAAGCGAGATTAAATGCGGTAATATACAACACATTTACGATGATACAGAAAGGAATCAAACCAATGAACCACTTACTTAAAATGCTTGATCTCAGCACAGAGGAGATCATCGACATCTTAAACCTTGCTGATCAGCTCAAGTATGAGCAGAAGCACGGTATCCCCCATCACCTTTTAAAGGGCATGACTCTCGGCATGATCTTCCAGAAGTCCTCCACACGTACACGTGTTTCCTTTGAGGCAGGTATGTATCAGCTCGGCGGTAACGCGCTGTTCCTGTCCTCCAAGGATCTGCAGATCGGACGCGGCGAGCCTGTTCAGGATACTGCACGTGTTCTGTCGCGCTATATCAATGGTATCATGATCCGTACATTCGAGCAGAAAGAGGTAGAGGATCTCGCCGAGTTCGGTAATATCCCGATCATTAACGGCCTTACAGACTTCTGTCACCCCTGTCAGGTGCTTGCAGACCTGCAGACAGTACGCGAGTACAAGGGCAAGCTTGACGGTCTGAAAATGTGCTACATCGGTGACGGTAACAACATGGCGAACTCCCTCACTGTCGGCTGCTTAAAGGTTGGCATGGACGTTTCTCTCGCCTGCCCCGAGGGCTATCACCCCGACCAGCGCGTTCTTGATTTCGCTAAGCAGTATCCCAACTTCAAGCTTGTTGCTGACCCGCTTGAGGCTGCTGCTGACGCTGATGTTCTGTTCACTGACGTATGGGCTTCCATGGGTCAGGAGGGTGAAAGCGAAAAGCGTAAGGCTGTTTTCGAAGGCAAGTACCAGATCAATGACGCTGTGATGGCTGTTGCAAAGTCCGACGCTATGGTACAGCACTGCCTGCCCGCACACCGCGAAGAGGAGATCACCGCAAAGGTATTCGAGGCTCACGCTGCCGAGATATTCGATGAGGCTGAAAACAGACTTCACGCACAGAAAGCGGTTATGGTTCGTCTTATGGGTGAAAAATAATAAAAATGCAACTCAGACATTTTAAATGCCCAAGCTGCGGAGCTAATTTAGACGTAAGTACCGACAGCGTTGAAATCAAGTGCGACTACTGCGATCAGACTTTTGTTGTCGACACTCCTAAAGAAGACATCACTGAGACGCATCAACAGCGCAGTCTCAAACTCACAATAGGCGTTTTCATCGGCGTAGCAGTATTTATTTCACTTATTACAATAGCCATCATATTATTTTCGAGCATCTCATTCAACAGAATCGGCGATATCTATACTATGTTTTCGACTATGATGACAGCTTCGGCAGAAATACCGCTCCCCTACTGATTGAAAAATCTTTTTAAGGATAACTGAGCAACTCAATAAACAACCACTGCCCCAACCAAGCGTTAGCTTTGATTGGGGCAGTTCTTTTATTCAGTTTATGTTTTATCTGAAGTAAGTCATCATATCCTTGAGACGAGTTGCCTGATTATTAAGCTCCACGGAAGCGGCAGCACTCTGCTGTGCATTGGCAGCCGAAGAAGTTACATAATTGGATATCTTATTTGTCTTATCGGAAATATCCGATATAAATTCGCTCTGACTGTGCGAAGAATCGGCAATTTCAGCAATAATTCCATCGACCTGCTCGGTATGCGTAACGACATTTCCGAGAGAAGCGGCTGTTTCTCTTGCGAATTCAAGACCCTTTTCTACTGCTGCTGTACTTTCATTGATGAGCAACGTTGTCTGGTTGGAAGCCTCAGCGCTCTTTCCTGCGAGATTTCGAACCTCGTCAGCAACAACCGCGAAGCCCTTGCCCGCCATGCCTGCTCTAGCGGCCTCTATAGAAGCGTTCAAAGCAAGGATATTAGTCTGGAAAGCGATATCCTCAATAGTCTTGTTGATAGCTTGTATCTCGTCAGAAGTGCGTCGAATCTCGTCCATAGCTTCAAGCAGACTGGACATCTGCGCGTTGCTTCGTTCAACCTCCTGAGCGGTCTGCGCGGATATATTCTTTGCATTGTCAGTAAGACGTACATTTGCTGCGATGGAGTTACCTGCGCCCTCTACAGAAGTTACTATCTCGCTTATAAGTGCGGTCTGCAAGGAAGCGCTCTCTGCAAGGTCATTTGCGCCCTGAGATACATTTTCTGCACCGCTGAATACCGAGTCAGTAGCGTCAGTGATATTTCTGAATACATCACTCATTGCAGAAAGTATCTTGTTGAGCGATTCCTTGATAGAAGCAAAGTCACCCACATAATCCAAAGTAACATTATTGCTGAAGTCGCCCTCACTCATCTCACCGAGATGCTTACTAATATCATCAACATAAGACTTCAGTGAAACGTTGGTCTGCTCAATAACGCGGCAAACTGCGCCGATCTCATCATCGGCTTTATAATCAAATGCTACAGAAAGATCTCCATGCGTCATGCGCTGAGCCACTGTTGAAACATCTGCAAGCGGCTTGAAGCAACGCTTTATTACTATCATTGTAATGACCGCAGCAACAACGATCACAACGGGGATCATGATGCAGAATATCAGGATAATCAGAGATACATCTTGATAAATATCCGCATTGTTTACAGTGTAGTAGAGCGTCCAACCAGCAGAGTCAATGTTCTTTGACACAACAAGCTTGTCGATGTTGTCATAATCGACCATATTGTAAGTAAGAATACCATCGGTAGTATTTTCGCCGTTTACATTAGAGAAAGTTGTATCATATTTAACGGTAATTTCGTTTTCAGAGCTGTCTACTGTGGGAAGAAACGCCTCGTTGCGGTGAATGATGACATTTCCGGATGCAGCAACCAGCGCAGGATATCCGTTTTCGGTGAAGTTGAAGCCTGCAACGATGCTCTGTATCTCATCAAGGAACATATCCGCTGCAACAACGGAAGTAACTGTACCGCTGCTGTCACGGACAGCCTTTGCGACAGTGATAACTATCTTCTTTGTGGTAGCGTCCACATAAGGCTCTGTTACAATAGCCTTATCAGTTGCAGCAGCGTCTTTGTACCAGTCGCGGTCTGTGATTATGTAATCCGCATCAGGCACCCAGCCATCGGAAAACGCCGAGAAATTATCAGAACAGCCAACATAAAGCGCGTACATCTCAGGCATTGCCGTTGCCCTGTCGAGAATGTAATCATATAGTCCGTCGCGGTTGTCTGTATCATATTTCTCATATGCGATCGCATCAACGATGTCATCTATCTTCTGGATCTCCTGGACAAGCCATGAATTGATCTGATTAGAAAAATCGCTGATAGTAGACCTCGCAGTAGCGGTGATATTACTGCTTGAGCTTCTCGCAACGACCACGGCGCTGACCGCCGCAGTAATTATCAGCGTTACAGCGATCATTATCACTGTTGCTATCGTTATCTTGGTTTTAAGCTTCATTTGTTTCATATAGTAAGTGCCCTTTCAAAGAATATCACTTTATTTTATCATACAGAAATGCTGTTGTAAAGATGTTTCTCAAATTTTAGTCGTATTGCCAATAAAAATTGTACAAAACCACAGTAATTAGCAAAACAAAAAAAGGCACCGATCAAAGCCGATGCCTTTGCATTAATGAGAATAATTAAGCCTTGCCAACGGAACCGAACAGCTCCATCTTCTCCTTAACAGTAGCCTTGATAGCCTCAAAGCCGGGAGCGAGAAGCTTTCTGGGGTCGAAGCCCTTGCCCTGAAGATCCTTGCCCTCTTCTACGTACTTTCTTGTAGCTTCCTGGAATGCAAGCTGGCACTCTGTGTTAACGTTGATCTTAGCAACGCCGAGAGAAATTGCCTTCTTGATCATGTCAGCGGGGATACCTGTACCGCCGTGGAGTACGAGAGGCATATCGCCAACCTTTTCCTTGATAGCTGCAAGAGTATCAAAAGAAAGACCAGCCCAGTTATCGGGATACTTACCGTGAATGTTACCGATACCTGCAGCGAGCATTGTAACACCGAGATCAGCAACAGCCTTGCACTCGTTGGGATCAGCGCACTCGCCCATACCAACAACGCCGTCTTCCTCGCCGCCGATAGAACCAACCTCAGCCTCAAGAGAGATGCCGAGAACGTCACAAGCGTTTACAAGAGCGGTTGTCTTAGCGATGTTCTCCTCAATGGGGTAGTGAGAACCATCAAACATGATGGAGGAGAAGCCTGCGTTGATGCAAGCCTTAGCGCCCTCGAAAGAGCCGTGGTCAAGGTGCAGAGCAACGGGAACAGTGATACCCAGCTCGTTGATCATACCGTTTACCATACCAACGATAGTGGTGTAGCCGCACATATACTTGCCTGCGCCCTCAGATACACCGAGGATTACAGGGGAATTCAGCTCCTGAGCTGTGAGCAGGATAGCCTTTGTCCATTCAAGGTTGTTGATGTTGAACTGACCAACGGCATACTTGCCCTCGCGAGCCTTGTTCAGCATTTCCTTAGCAGAAACTAACATAATTAATTATCTCCTTTGATTTTGATATTGGTTATAAAACCGTTACTTTAATTATAGCGCATTTCGTCACAAAAAGCAATATATTTTCGCAAAAAAATTAACAATTTACTCCGAAGACGCAGAATGTGCCTCATAGGTATAGGCGAAGATCTCATCGGTCTCTGGTTCTTCGTATGAATAACCCTTCTCGTCCTCAAGCATATCAAAATACTTCTCAAACACAGGCATCACAAAGAACATCGTCACCAGAAAAACTATTGCCGCAACGATAACGACGATCCTCTGCCCCATCGTCCAGCGGTGTATCGGAACCGCTTCCTCACCTACCTGAAACTCACGTTTTTTCGGCGCTGCGGCGCTGCGGATAACATACGCTTTAAGTTTATCCTCTGCGGATATCTTCGTGCAGATATCCTTATAATTCTTGTCAAGCGACTCGGAAAGCTCCTCGGGAAGCTCTGAAAGAACGCTGGAAATATAACGCTCGCTCTCCCCTGTCACGCTTGCTATCTGCTTCTCGTCGAGGTCGTTTTCATAAAACATATGGATAACGGCACGCTTCATCTGTGGGAGCATAAGCACCTGTTCAAGCAGCCTTTGACGCTTTGCATCAAGCTCCACGCCGGTAAGTGTTACAGCATTGTCATTACAGTCAGCGTCACAGGAATACGCATACGCCTTGACCGCAAATTCCAGCATATCACTCTCGCCGCCGAAGCTTTCAAACTCCGCACAGGTCTTTGCAAACACCTTTTTTGCAGAATCAAAATCCTTTGTTACAATCAGAGCGAGCGCGAATATATCATCGCCGTAATCGTCGATAAGCTTTGTTATCTCCATATTATCAGGTGTTATGGTCACTTACATGGAACTGCTTAAGATTGCCTATCTTAGCAGCACGCTCTACCATTATCTTTTCGATATCGTCAACGGAAACGCCGCACTCAACCATAAGCACGACCATGTGATACATAAGGTCGTTTATCTCGTTGGAAAGCTCGTCCTTATCGGCGTTCTTTGCGGCAATTACCATCTCGGTGCACTCCTCGCCGCACTTTTTCAGTATCTTGTCAAGACCCTTTTCAAACAGGTAGCAGGTATAGCTGCCCTCCTGAGGGTTATCTCTGCGGTTTACCACAACATCGTACATATCTCTGAATGCCTGCATAATTATTTCTCCTTTGCTTCGTTAAGATTTATAAGCTTCATAGTTTCCATATCAAGCTCGCGGTAGTAGCAGTTGTTTGCAACGCCATTCCAGCTTGTATGGCAGATGTTACCCTTGTCGGGAGTCACCTGAAACACCAGCGAGTTCTGCTCGCAGTTTACATAAATATGATGGAGCGTGAATGTATTTCCCGACTCCAGACCCTTATGCCAGAGCTTGTTGCGCGAGGTGCTCCAAAAGATAGCCTTGCGCTGTTTTATGCTCTCTTTAAGCGACTGCTCGTTTACATACGCCACCAGAATGACCTCTTTGGTATGCAGATTCTGCACAGCAACAGGGATCACCTTGTTTTCGGGCGATATCTTTGCAAGCTTGTCGAAATCAAGCATAAGCTCGTTTGTTTCTTCAATAAGTCCCATTTTTACCTCACAGGTATATTCTTTTTCTTAAGATAATCCTTAACTTCGCCGACAGTAAGTTCGCCTAAGTGGAACAGCGAAGCCGCCAAAGCCGCAGAGGAATTGGTCTGCTCGAACACCTCGGAGAAGTGGTTGATAGCGCCGCAACCGCCGCTTGCTATAACGGGAATATTCACGCGGTCGCACACAAATTTCAGCATTTCGATATCAAAGCCGCCGCGCACGCCGTCGGTGTCGATGGAATTAAGGCATATCTCGCCTGCGCCGCGCTCCTCGATTTCCTTTACCCAGTCGCCGAGGTCGAGGTTCATGTCAACTCTGCCGCCGTTTATAAACACAGAGTAGCCGCCCTTGCCGTTGCGCTTAGCGTCGATACCAACAACAACACACTGACTTCCGAAAATCTCAGCCGCGTCGCTGATAAGCTTGGGATTCTTCACAGCCTGAGAGTTCACGGAAACCTTGTCAGCGCCCGCTCTCAGCGTATCGCGGAAGTCGTCAACAGTCGCAATTCCGCCGCCTACACACAGCGGCACAAAAACCTGCTGCGCGGTGCGCTTAACTACGTCAAGCATTACGCCTCTGCCCTCGTAGGAAGCAGTTATATCATAAAAGACAAGCTCGTCCGCGCCCTGCTTATTATACTGGATAGCAAGCTCGACGGGATCTCCTACGTCCTTTACACCTTCAAAATTTACGCCCTTTACAACCTTGCCGTTGCGCACGTCAAGGCATGGGATTATTCTTTTTGCTAACATATTGTATCCTTTCGTTATGTTGTCAGCCGCCTATCGGGCCTCCCTTATAGGCGTCGCAAGCACGGCCGTTTTCATCGAAAACGATGTAATAATACTGCGGCAGATGCGATGGCATCACCCAACCGTTATCCTCACCGATGTAGTAGCTTATACGATGGCTGAGATTACTTCCACCCTCGGTCTCGCCGTAAACAGCCGCTATCTCGTCATAAGTCTTTCCCATTATCCACATATCGCAATACGGAAAACAGGTAGGAAATGAAATACAGAACGCCGCAACAAGAAGTATTACAACAGCCGCAATGCTCAAACAGACAACGACAAGCTTCGGCTTCTTTGCAGTATTACTTTGCAAGGTCTACCGCCTCCTTAAGGTCAAGGCTTCCGCTGTAAATAGACTTACCGCAGATAGTGCCGTACAGACCAAGCTCCTTGCAGATTTTTATATCCTCGATAGTATGAACGCCGCCGCTTGCGATGATGTTCGCGGGACAGCACTCGTTTATCTCCTTAAGCTGCTGAGCATTCACGCCCGACAGCGTTCCGTCCTTGGAGATATCGGTGAATATCATGTATTTCACGCCAATGTCGCTCATAGCCTTTGCAAGCTCGGTAAAATACACGTCGGAGGTCTCAAGCCAACCCTCGGTCGCTACATAGCCGTTCTTTGCGTCGATTCCGACAGCAATACGCTCGCCGTATTCCCTTACAGCGTCCTTTACAAGCTGAGGATTTTTAACCGCCGCAGAGCCGATTATAACACGGGAAATACCGCCGCTGAGATACATCTCAACGGTATCAAGCGTGCGTATTCCGCCGCCTACCTCGACCTTTAAGCCTGTATTTTTGGCAACATCAAGGAATATCTCCTTATTCTGCTGAGTAGCGTCCTTTGCGCCGTCAAGGTCAACCATGTGTATCCACTGTGAGCCTGCCGCTTCAAACGAGCGCGCGGTGTCCATGTAGCTTTCGGCAACCTTTTCCACTGTGCCGTAATCGCCCTTGAACAGGCGCACGCAGTTTCCGTCTTTTATGTCTATTGCGGGTAGAATTACCATCTTATCTCCTTATAAAACAACAAATCATTGTTGTAACGATAGCGCCAATTGCGTAAAAGTTAAGTTTTATGTACAATTTCTCAAAGCTCTGCGAAACAGCGAAGCATATTAAGACCCGTTTCACCGCTCTTTTCGGGGTGGAACTGCGCACCGTATACGTTGCCCTCAAATACCAGCGCAGGGACTTTCATGCCGTAATCGCAGTATGCCGCAACGTTCTTGCTGTCGCACTCCGCCGCATAACTGTGTACGAAATACACATACTCGGCATCACCGCACTTTTCGAGCAGCTTGCAAGGCTCGTTCTTTTCAAGCTCGTTCCAGCCGATGTGAGGAATTGCAAGATTACCCTCGGGCTGCATAAGCTTCACACAGCCCTTGATAAGCCCCAGACCGTCTGTTTCGCCGAATTCGTAGCCCTTTTCAAAAAGCATCTGCATTCCAAGGCAGATACCGAGAAGCGGCTTTTTCTGCACCTCTTCCCTGATCACCTCGACAAGACCTGACTCGTTCAGCATACGCATTGCGTCAGCAAACGCGCCAACGCCCGGAAGAATGAGCCTGTCAGCTTTTCTCAGGTCATCGGGGTCTTTGGTTATCTTATTTTCAAGCCCGAGAAAGTCCAGCGCATTCTTAACGCTGAAAAGATTTCCCGCGCCGTAGTCGATTATCGCTATCATCAGAGTACCCCCTTGGTAGAAACGACGGAGCCGTCCTCGTTGCGCTTAATTGCCGCTTTGAGAGCGTAAGCCATCGCCTTGAAAAGAGCCTCAATCTTGTGGTGGTCGTTACTGCCGTACTCAACGCGCAGGTGCAGGGTTATCCCCGCATTAAACGCAAAAGCACGCATAAACTCCTCGGTAAGGCAAGTATCGAACTCGCCTACCCTCTCGTTTGTAAACTGCGCATTGAACACAAGGAAAGGTCTTGCGCTGATATCCAGCGAGCAGAAAGCAAGAGCCTCGTCCATAGGAATGAATGCAGAGCCATAGCGCATGATACCCGCCTTGTCACCGAGCGCTTCCTTGAATGCCATACCGAGCACGATACCGATATCCTCGGCTGTGTGGTGACCGTCAACATTGAGGTCGCCGTTGCAGGTAAGCTTCAGCGAAAAACCGCCGTGGATAGCCAAAGCTGTCAGCATATGGTCAAGAAAACCGATACCTGTGCTTATTTCAGCCTTTGCGCCGCCGTCAAGGTCGAGCGTTAAGGCGATATCGGTCTCCTTTGTGGTTCTTGTAATTTCAGCAGTTCTATTCATAACGGAACTCCTTTTTTATCAATCTTCTTTTCTGACCTTGATGGAATTAGCGTGTGCTGTGAGCTTTTCGCGCTCTGCGATAAGGATTATATCGTCAGCCGCATCAAGCAGCGCGTCCTTTGTGTAATAGATATAGCTGGAACGCTTTGTGAAGCTCTCTACGCCGAGCGGTGAGAAGAAACGCGCCGTGCCGCTTGTGGGAAGAACGTGGTTGGGGCCAGCGTAGTAGTCACCGAGAGGCTCAGGCGAATACTGACCGAGGAACAGCGAGCCAACGTTGTCAAGCTTACCGATGTATTCCATGGGGTTAGCTGTAACCACTTCAAGGTGCTCGGGAGCGAGTGCGTTTGCAAGCTCCACAGCATAGTCCATATCATCGCATACAATGATAGCGCCGTAATTGTCGATGGAGTAATCAATTATCTCCTTGCGAGAGAGCATTGCAGCCTGACGCTCGATCTCTGCCTGCGTCTTCTCAGCGACCTCCATGCTTGTTGTAATAAGAATAGCGGAAGCAAGCTTATCGTGCTCTGCCTGTGACATAAGGTCAGCGGCAAGGTACTTGGGATTTGCTGTTTCGTCAGCAAGAACGAGTATCTCACTGGGGCCTGCGAACATATCAATATCAACAGTGCCGTAGAGCAGCTTCTTTGCTGTTGCAACGAAGATATTGCCCGGGCCTACTATCTTGGATACTCTCGGGATCTCATCTGTACCGTAAGCAAGTGCCGCACAAGCCTGTGCGCCGCCGCACAGATAAATGCTGTCAACTCCGCAAAGAGCAGCCGCAACAAGGATATCCTTGTTCGCTGTGCCGTCCTTTAAAGGCGGAGTAACCATGATAACTTCCTTAACGCCTGCGATCTTAGCAGGAATAGCGTTCATCAGAACGGACGAGGGATAAGCTGCTGTGCCGCCGGGAACATACAGACCTACCTTATCAAGACCGCGCACGCGCTGACCCATGATAACGCCGTTTTCTTCAGTAACGCAGAAGCCCTCGCGCTTCTGACGCTGGTGAAACGCAGTAATGTTCTCAACTGCGTTCAGCATAGCCATAACAAACTCAGAGTTAGTTTCGTTATACTCTGTCAGAGCGTCCTGTATAGCCTCATCGGGAACGCGGTAATACTGCGCGTTGGGGCAGTCAAACTTTGCTGTGTAGCTCTTAACAGCCGCGTCGCCGTTTGCCTTTACATCGGCAAGGATATCCTTAACTATCTTCTCAACATCGGCGTTTACTTCGCCTGCTCTTTTTTCAACCTCAGCGAGAAATTCCTTTTCAGCGCCGTCGGCTTTGATTATCTTTATCATTACAAATTCTCCTCTATCTGCTTAACTATTTCGGAAATGCGCTCCTGCTTCAGCTTCATGCTTACTGTATTAACGATAAGCCTTGCCGAGATAGGCGCTACATCTTCATACACCTCAAGACCGTTTTCCTTTAATGTGGTTCCTGTTTCAACTATATCCACGATACCGTCAGCAAGAGAAACCAACGGAGCAAGCTCCACACTGCCCTCTATCTTCACGATATCAACGTCCATGCCCTTGCTCTCGAAATAACCTCTGGTTACATTGGGGTATTTTGTAGCTACGGTCTTAACTCCGTAGCCCTTGTAGAAATCCTCGCCCTTTTTGCCTGCAAGCGCAAATTTGCACTTTCCGAAGCCAAGGTCGGTTATCTCAAAGAACTTACCGCCATACTCCATGATAGTATCCTTGCCTACAACTCCGATATCGCAAACGCCGTGCTCGACGTAAGTGATAACGTCGGCAGCCTTTGCAAGAACTACCTCAATATCCTCGCCGGGAATAGACAGTATAAGACGTCTGCCCTTGTCGCGAAGCTCCGAAACGTCGTAGCCTATCTTATCAAGGAGGTCAACGGTCTTGTTTTCAAGTCTGCCCTTTGTGAGGGCTATCCTAACCTTTTTATTCTCCATGCTCAAACCTCCTCAGATGTCACGTTGCCGTCGGCGGAAACAGTGTCGATGCGTTTTATGCCCTTGCTCTTAGCGTAGCTTACAGCAGCGTTCTTGCTGTCAAACACGGAGTTATACACGGTTTTGCCCTGGTTTATCAGCTCTGTGCAATGTCGCAGACCGCTTATCTCAGCGCCGCAATCTGCGTAAACAAGCACATCGGGAGCAACGGAAAGCTGTGTGTCGCTGTTCTTATTAAGCATAACCTTTGCCGCTGCTTCAACATTTACAGCAAATCCTACTGCGGGAACGCTTCTGCCGAAATCACCGATGAGCGTATCATAACGGCCGCCCGAAAGCACGGGAAGTCCGTAGCCCTCAACATAACCGCGGAAGATTATGCCTGTGTAATAATTCTTCTTATGTACAAGACCGAGATCGACCTTGACCTCGTCAATACCTGCCGCTCTTAAGCCCTCATACAGCTCTCTGAGTGATGCAAGCTTTTCTTTGAGCTGAGAGGTTATCATATACTGCTCTGCTCTGTCAAACACCTCTGCGCCGCCAAACAGCGTAGGAAGTGCGCGCATAGCCTCTGCAGCAGCTCCGTTATATCCGCTCAGCACTTCGTTCAGTGCAGGATAGTTCTTTGTGTCGATAAGCGACTGTATTCTGTCGCTTTCGTCCTCGTCAACCCCAAGAGCTTCTACAAGAAGTCTGAAAATGCTGCTCTCGCCTATCTCAAGGCGGAAGCTGTCGTTTCCGTCATCACACGCAGACAGCGCCTGAACAGCGATAACAAGCGCCTCACGGTCAGCTGCTCTGCTGTTTCCGCCGAGTATTTCAATACCGCTCTGTGCAAACTCATCGTCGCGGCCGCTGTTCTTGGGATTTACCATAAAAATATTCTGATTATAGAACAGCTTAAGCGGCAGCGGCTCCTCGCGAAGTCTTGTTGCTACAAGTCGAGCGATAGGCATGGTGCTGTCGGGACGAAGCACCATCATGCGGTTTTTGCCGTCCACCAGCTTATACATGGATTCCTGTGGGAAATAACGCACCTTGCCGTTAAAAACATCATAAAATTCAAGCCCCGGTGTAACCACCTCGGAATAACCGTAATCAGTGAATATCTTTCTCACGCGCTCTTCAATGATGCGCTTTGCAATGCACTCATCAAACAGCAGGTCGCTTGTTCCCTCGGGGGTCAGCAGATCATATCTTTTCAAGTCAGTCAAACCTTTCTTTGTTTATTTACGCTTTAGTATAGTAGCACACTACCATGATACCATAATAGTATGATAATGTCAAGCACTGCAGTATAATTCGTAATTATGCACAGCACATTTCAACAATTGCCGCAAAAACTGTTAAAACAGCGACATCTGAGCCGACTGCGGTATATCCTTGAAAACGCCCATTTCGGTGAGCTTTTCCATAACAGTGCTGTTAAGGCCGCTCTGTTTTTGTATCTCGTCAACACAGATGTAGTCGCCTGCGTCGATAACCTCTTTCAGACGATACGCAGCATTTTCGCCGCAGCCCTGAATAGCAAGGAACGGCAATCTCAGCTTTCCGTCCTCGACACCGTAGGTCGCAGCGCCCGATTTCTTAAAATCAACGGGCAGAACACCGATTCCGCGAAGCATCATCTCATTTACGAGCATGAGTGCGTCATAAACGCCCTCCTCCTTGGCGGTAGGCTTTTGCATAGCCTGTATTTCTTTTAGGCGCGCCTTGACGGCAGCTTGTCCTTTCAATATAACATCAACTTCAAGGTTTTCGGTGTGCTTTGTAAGGGTTGCCGCGTAGAACTCACACGGACGGTTTATCTTGAACCAGCACAGCTTTACAGCCGCCGTTACATAAGCCGCAGCATGGGCTTTCGGGAACATATATTTAATCTTCTTACAGCTTTCAACATACCACTCGGGAACGTTGTTATCCTTGAACGCCTGATAGATAGTATCATCGAACAGCTTTTTCGCGTTGCCCTTACGGGTTATCTCCATAATCTTGAACGCAAGACCCGGTTCAACGCCCTTGTGCATAAGATACACCATGATATTGTCACGCGTTCCGATAACCTCGGAAATCGTACAAGTGCCGTTCTTGATAAGGTCTTGTGCGTTGCCGAGCCATACGTCAGTACCGTGCGACAGACCCGAGATCTGAAGCAGGTCGGAGAAGTTCTTAGGCTGCGCGTCCTGAAGCATCTGCATAGCAAACGGCGTGCCGAACTCGGGAATACCGAGAGTTCCGCATTTAACGCCAAGCTGCTCCTCATCTGAAACCTTTAAAGGAGCTACCGACACAAACAGATCATAAATATCCCTGTCAGTAGTGGAAACATCGGCGATCTTCATACCTGTCATGTCCTCAAGGTGCTTGTACAGCGTAGGAACATCGTGTCCCAGCTCGTCAAGCTTTAGGATAGTGTCATGAAGCGCATGGAAGTCGAAGTGCGTTGTAATCATATCGCTTTCGGTTTTATCCGCAGGGTGCTGCACTGCCGTGAAGTCATATACCTCATAGTCATTAGGTACAACTACCATTCCGCCGGGGTGCTGTGACGTGGTGCGCTTTACACCAGTACAGCCGACGGAAAGACGCTCCATCTCGGCATTGTTGTAGGTTATGCCGCGCTCCTCGCAGTACTTCTTAACGAAGCCGAAAGCGGTCTTTTCCTGAACTGCGGAAATAGTACCAGCCTTAAACACATGGTCTTTACCAAACAGCTCTTCTGTGTAGCGGTGAACCTTGCCCTGTACCTCGCCCGAGAAGTTAAGGTCGATATCGGGCGCCTTGTCACCCTTAAAGCCAAGGAACGTTTCAAACGGGATATCATGTCCGTCACGGATCGTATCACTTCCGCATTTGGGGCAGCTTTTCGGCGGCAGGTCAAAGCCCGAGCCTACAGAGCCGTCCTCAACGAACTCGTTCCAGCGGCATTTTGGGCAGCGGTAGTGCGGCGCAAGCGGATTTACCTCCGATATACCAGACATTATCGCAACGAAGCTGGAGCCTACCGATCCACGCGAGCCGACAAGATAACCGTTGTCCTCGGAGTATTTAACAAGCTTCTGCGCGATCATGTAAAGCACGGAGAAGCCGTATTTTATGATAGCGTCAAGCTCCTTGTTAAGGCGAGCTGTAACGATATCGGGAATTTTACCCTCATAGCCGTACCAATCCATAGCGCGACCCCAGCAGAGATCCTGAAGCTCCTGCTCAGCGCCCTCAATTGAGGGAGTATATGTGCCCTTGGGGATAGGTCTGATATCTTCATCAATCATATCAGCTATGGCGTTAGTGTTGGTGATAACGACCTCTTTCGCCTTTGCCGCTCCGAGATAATCAAATTCTTTAAGCATCTCATCAGTAGTACGCAGATATAGCGGTGCCTGATTATCTGCGTCCTTAAAGCCTTGACCTGCCTGAAGTATTGTTCTGAAAATAGAATCCTCTGCGTTCTTGAAATGAACGTCACAGGTAGCAACAACAGGCTTTCCAAGCTTATTTCCGAGCGCTACTATCTTTCTGTTGAGGTCGCGAAGTCCCTCTTCATCGGGTACGATACCCTCGCGCACTAGAAAAGCATTGTTGCCTATCGGCTGTATTTCAAGATAGTCGTAAATCGAAGCTATCTCCTCTATCTGACTTTCGGGCTTGCCGTCAAGTATTGCACGGAAAAGCTCGCCTGCCTCGCAAGCACTGCCGATGATAAGTCCATCGCGGTGCTTTTGAAGCTCCGACAGCGGTATACGCGGCTTTTTATAGAAATAGTTAAGGTTTGAAAGCGATACCAGCTTATAGAGATTTTTAAGTCCTGCCTTGTTTTTCACAAGGATTATCATGTGATAGGTCGGAAGCTTTTTAACATCTACATTTCCGAGTATCGAATTAAGGTCTCCAAGCTTTGTAAGCTCTCTGCCCTTTCCTGCATCGGAAATAAGTCTGCAGTATATCTCGGCAAGCATCTTTGCGTCGTCAATGGCGCGGTGATGGTTGAAATTGCCGAGCTTGTATTCCTTTGCAACAATGTCAAGCTTGTGCTTTTTAAGATGCGGAAGTGCCGCACGGCACAGCGCAAGCGTATCTATATAGCGAATGGAATAGTCGATACCCTGTCTTTCACAAGCAACACGGATAAATCCTGTATCAAAATCTGCGTTGTGTGCAACAAGCACAGCATTACCTGCGAACTTTATAAACGCCTCCAAAGCGTCCTTTTCATGGGGCGCGTCTGCTACCATATCATCGGTAATTCCCGTAAGCTCGGTGATATTTGCAGGTATCGGCTTTTCGGGATTTACAAAGGTCTGAAACTCCTCGACTACCTCCATATTGCGCAGCTTTACCGCACCTATCTCGGTGATACGCTCAGTATCCTTGCCAAGTCCTGTTGTTTCTATATCGAAAACGATAATATCATCATTGATGCCGTAGTCGTTGCAGCCTGAAACCAGTGCGCCGCTGTCGTTGACAAAATACGCCTCCATGCCGTAGATGACTTTCATCTCACCGCCGTCCTTGCGTATTTTTTCAACGGTGTTCATTGCCTCGGGATAAGCCTGCACGTTGCCGTGATCGGTTATCGCAACAGCCTTATGTCCCCACGCAAACGCCTGTTTTACAAGGTCGCCCGCAGGAGTGAGCGCGTCCATATCGGACATATTGGTATGCATATGAAGCTCCACACGCTTTTCCTCGGCAGTGTCCTTTCTCTGCTTTACCTTAACGCTTGCAATGGAATAAGGGCGCAGATTAAGGCACTTTGCAAAGGTATCATACTCGAACTTGCCCGTCATGATGATAGCCTTGCCTGGCTTTATGTTGTTCTTTATCACATCAGACTTTTCGGTAGGGATAATAATTTTGATAATCTCAGACGAGGTCTTGTCTGAAAAATAAGCGGTGAAAATAAAAGTATTTCCGTCGCGCGAGGTCTTTTCATCGGTCTTGAATACCTCACCCCAAAGCGTTACCTCATCGCCCTCGTTGAAGTTCTCCGACATACGCAGCGGCTCTTCTGAAATACCCTTGCCGTAGAAAAGCTCTGCCTTGCTGTCAAATTTTTCATGCTCAAACGGAAGCATTATCTCCTTGGCTTCCTCAAGCACCGAGGCACGTCTGACTCCGCCTCCGCTTCTTGGCGCACCGGAGCCGCCGCCCGAATACTTGTTCTCTCCGCCTGCCGCGGGAGGAGGCGTAAGCGATATCACAGGAACAGGCGCAGACTGCTCCTCAATCAAAGCCTGTTCGATGTCAAGCTCGGCTGTACCTGTAAAAACAACGTTAATCTTAACGCCAAAGAAGCCCTTGACGTAGGTTTCTATTTTTTTGTCTATATCCATGCCGAGAAGTATATCTCTGCCGCCACTTTTCAGCGATATCTCATATGTATCGCCGTCATCGGTTATTTCAGCGTCATCAAGATAGCCGTTCACCGCAACGAACTTTGTTTTCAGAAGCTCTATAACCTCTGTCAGATAGTCGGCGGTAAAAAGCGAGCTGTGATACTTGGGATAAACAGATACCTCGGTTCCGCTAACAGCTTCAGTAAGCTGACGTCCCAGCGCAATAAGCTCAGCGGTTGGAACTGTATCGTCAAGCCCAAGATTTATATTCAGCGTGTTCTTGTTTTCGTTATAAACGATCTTCAGCACTTCACCCTGTGCAACCGCAGGCGAAAGCGTCAGATCGTCAAAAAGTTCACTGATTTTTGCAGACATTTTTACTTCCTTCCATGTAAGCCTGGCTTACAGCAATTCTATTTCCTTTTTTAGTTCAGGGAGCAGCATATCCTCAGGCACTTTACGCAGTATCTCTCCCTTTTTGAAGATAAGACCCACGCCGTCACCGCCTGCGATACCGAGGTCAGCCTCGCGTGCTTCTCCGGGGCCGTTCACCGCACAGCCCATGACAGCTATTTTTATATCCTTGTCGATATCGCGGCACAGCTCCTCTACTCTCTCAGCAAGCCCGATAAGATCTATCTTTGTTCTGCCGCAGGTAGGACAAGACACGATCTCCACACCACCGCCGATACCGCAGGATTTGAGAATATCCTTTGCGGCATATACCTCGCGCACAGGGTCGGCAGTGAGCGAAACTCTGATCGTGTCACCAATACCGTCACACAGCAGCGAGCCTATACCTACGGCTGATTTTATCATACCCATTCTCTCTGTACCCGCTTCGGTAACACCGAGATGCAGCGGATAGCTGTATTTCTCCGCAAAAAGCCTGTAGGCGCTTATCATAAGCCGCACATCGGAGGACTTGATGCTGATGACGATATCGTCAAAATTGCAGTCGTTTAAAAGCCCGATATGCCGCGCGGCGCTCTCGACCAGCGCTTCAGCTGTAGGGCTGCCGTACTTTTGCAGCAGCTCCTTTTCAAGAGAGCCGCTGTTTACGCCGATTCTAATGGGAATACCGCGCTCAGAGCAAGCGTCCGCAACTGCACGCACCTTATCGGCAGAGCCGATATTTCCGGGGTTTATACGCACCTTATCAACGCCCGCTTCTACACACGCAAGCGCTATTTTATAGTCGAAATGAATATCAGCGACGAGCGGAATTTTTACAGCCGCCTTTATCGCAGGGATAAGCCGCACATCGTCGATAGTCGGCACAGCGGCACGGATTATCTCACAGCCCGCTTTTTCAAGCGCTACAGCCTGCTTTACATTAGCCTCAACATCATGCGCTGGAGCATTCAGCATTGACTGGATATATATATTACCGCTGCCGAGTGTAAGTCCACCGACATTTACTGTTTTTTTAACCACCGAAGCCTCCCGAGAACAACTTTACAATATCATTGAATGTTACAATTACCATCAGCACCATAAGCAGCGCAAAGCCGATAAAATGCACGATACCCTCATGCTCGGGCTTCAGCGGCTTGCGGCGTATAGCCTCGATGATGAGGAACAAAAATCTGCCGCCGTCCAGTGCGGGGATAGGCAGAAGATTGAAGATACCGAGGTTTATAGTTATCAGCGAAACGATATACAACAGATTCGATAGTCCCTCCATGAAATTATCGGAGGAAGCCATCGTATCACTTACAACGCCGACTACACCCACAGGGCCCGAAAGGTCGTTCAAGCCGAATCTGCCCGTAATAAGATCATAGAACGTCAGTATGACAAGCCTGCCCGTTGAAACAGACTCGTTGAATGCTTCACCCATAACGTTGAAAAAATTCTTCTCCATCGGGTAGACGGTAAAATCAAAAAAGATGGAATTTATATTGTTTTCGCTACCAAGAAGCTGAAATTCAACATTTTCAAGCAGAACGCTCTCGCCGTTTCTGTCAACAACGAAGTCAAACTCAACATTGCCGTTTTCGTTAATCGTGCCGCCGTTCTGAAGCTTGTAGATTATATCGGTCGATGTGAAAATAGGAAGTCCGTCTATTGAAGTAATCCTATCATCAAGCTGAAGCTGAGAGCTGCTTATCGAATCTTCACGGAATGTGCTTATAGTAGTTGTTGCAACATCATCAAGCGAGCAGATATAGCCAAGCGAAACAAAATAGCCAAGCACGAGATTCATCACAGCGCCCGCCAGAATAACTATCATTCGCTGCCAAACAGGCTTGCGGTTGAACGCGCGCGGATTTTCGCTTTCATCGTTCTCACCCTCCATGGAAACAAAACCGCCGATTGGGATCGCACGTATCGAAAACTGCGTTTCCTTGCCCTGCTTACGGAATATCACAGGGCCCATGCCTATAGAAAATTCGTTTATCTGTATATCGCAAAGCTTAGCGGCAATGAAATGCCCGAGCTCGTGAATGATTATTATTACGCAAAAAGCAAGTATTGCAATAACTATCTGCATTAAAAACCTCCAAATTTTGTGCACACAAGCTCCTCTGCCGCACGCTGAGTAGATAGAATATCGTCAAGGTCAGGCGACTTTATAAAATCAATGCTGTCGAGAGCCAACGAAACCGCTTCTCCTATCTCGTTAAAGCGAATCCTGTCCGCTAAAAACAACGCGACAGCCGCCTCGTTTGCACTGTTTATGATACACGGCGCATTTCCGCCCATGGATATCGCTTTTTTTGCAAGCGCAAGACAAACGAAAGTATCCTCATCAGGACGGTCAAAGGTGAGGGTTCCCACATTGAAAAGCGACAGCTTCTTTGCGGGGCAAGCAAGCCTTTTGGGATATGTCAGCGCAAGCTGTATCGGAATACGCATATCTGCGCTTCCAAGCTGCGCGATAACCGCGCCGTCCTCAAACTCCACAGCAGAGTGAATAATGCTCTGACGATGCACAACCACCTCAATTTGGTCAGGTCGTGCGCCGAAAAGATGCACCGCTTCGATAAGCTCCAGACCCTTATTCATGAGGGTAGCGCTGTCGATGGTAATCTTTGCGCCCATCGACCAGTTGGGGTGCTTCAGCGCCTGTTC
The DNA here is from genome assembly GCA_015067175.1 of Oscillospiraceae bacterium. Taxonomy (GTDB): domain Bacteria; phylum Bacillota; class Clostridia; order Oscillospirales; family Ruminococcaceae; genus CAG-115. The sequence goes on from SVMX01000001.1 coordinate 26,697, forward strand.
ACGTGTCACATTTTCAAGCTCGCTTCGTGTTTTGCCGAAAAAAGGACCGCCAGACGCTGTGAGGATGATCTTTTCAAAACGGTTGCCCTCTGCGCCCAAAAGGCACTGGAATATAGCAGAGTGTTCACTATCGATAGGCAGCAGCTTCACGCCATGCTTTTTCACACATTCCGTAACAAGCGTACCGCCTGCAACGAGTGTTTCCTTATTGGCAAGCGCAATGTCATTGCCTGCTGCCGCCGCTTCAAGCGTGGGACGAAGTCCGACCATGCCTACAACGCTGTTCACAACGATGTCGCAGGACAATCTCGCAAGCTCACATACGCCCTCAAATCCGCCCATAACCTTTATGTCGATATCTGAAAGCCGTGTTTTAAGCTCTGCGGCACTTCTCTCATCAGCAAGGCAGACATATTGAGGCTTAAACTCGCGCACCTGTTGTTCCATCAGCTCAACGCTGGAATTTGCGGACAAAGCTTTCACCTTTATATTATGCGCACGGCAGACATCTAATGTCTGAACGCCTATTGACCCTGTTGAGCCAAGCAAAACAATCTCTTTCATAACATCTCTCTTAACAAAACCACCCATTCACCATAGTGAATGGGCAGAAGCTTACCCACCGATGCTCCGACAGCTACAACAATAGAATAGCCTGTACTGCCGAATTATGCAGCGAGTGGACTGAAATACCTGAAAACAATGAAAATAAACGGCGCAACGAAAAGAACGCTGTCGAAACGGTCAAGAACGCCGCCGTGTCCCGGCATGATAGAACCAAAATCCTTAACGCCGAACTCACGCTTTATCACCGACGCCGAAAGATCGCCAAGCACTCCCAACACAGAGGCAAGCATACCGAAGATTACAACAACGAGATAATCTATCTGTCTGTCGGTGAATATAAAGAGGTTAAATACAAGCGCTTCAAGGAAAACGCAAACTCCAACAGTTACAACGCCGCCGATAAATCCTTCGACCGTCTTTTTAGGACTGACATTGGGACAAAGCTTGTGCTTTCCGAGGAAAGTTCCGACAAAATACGCGCCCGAATCGCCGAACCACGCACAGAAAAGCAGATAAACGATAAGGAAAACGCCGTATGTCGTATCGGCCTCTGCCGCATAAAATCTGAACTTGATGATACAGCTCAAAGCCGCAGGAATAAGCATTGCCGCAGAGCCGCACATAGCAATATGCTCGAATTTTATGCGCTTATGTTTTGCGAGCATAATAGCAAACAGCGAGAGAACGAACATACCGAATATCGGCATAACAAGCGTATAATGATTAAAAATAAGTATGGAAGGCGCGGCGGCGGCGATACCAAGACAAACAAATGTCAAAAGCTTAAATTCAGTGCATTTTACGGCACGGATAAGCTCCCAAACGCCAATCACGCCGAGAAAAGTTACCGCGGCGGTATACAGCCATATATTGTCTATCGCAATGATAGTAATTCCGATAGCAGCGCCGACCAGCGCCGACAGTAATCTCTTCGCCATAACAGGTCCTTCCTCTTAAATACCGCCGAAGCGGCGGCGGCGTGAAGCGTACTGCTCCAACGCATATTCAAGGTCTTTTTTAGTGAAATCAGGCCACAAAACGTCCATAAAAACGAACTCAGCATAAGCCGCCTGCCATATAAGGAAGTTCGACAAACGCTGCTCACCACTCGGACGAAGAACAAGGTCGAGCGCGGGCATTTCTACAGTATAGAGGTGCTGCTCAATCAGCTCCTCAGTGATATCCGAAACTGAGATCTCACTGCTTTTCACAAGCTCAGCAAGCTCTCGGGCAGCCTTTGCAAGCTCTGCCCTGCCGCCGTAATTCAGCGCAACTGCGGCAATAAAACCGTCATTTTCCGCTGTGTCACTGCTTATCGAAGCAAGCTCTGTTCGAATATCCTCTGCGAATGCATTGATATCACCAATGAAAATAAAGCGCACGTTCTCCTTTGCCATGGAGCGTATATCCTTGATATACTGCCTCAAAAGGTTTATTATGCCGTCAACTTCATCAGCGGGGCGCTTCCAGTTCTCGGTAGAAAATGCGTAAAAAGTCGCGCATTTCACCCCAAGCTCTCTGCACCAGTTTATCGTTTTTTTGAATACCGCAGCGCCCTGCTTATGTCCCATATTTCGCGGAAGATGGCGCTTTTTCGCCCACCTGCCGTTACCGTCCATGATTATGCCGATATGCTGCGGAACGGAAAGCTGCTCCATTAGAGGGACATGATCTCCTTTTCCTTAGCTGCGCCAACCTTGTCTACCTCTTCGATAGCCTTGTCGGTGAGCTTCTGAACGTTCTTCTCGCCGTCCTTCATATCGTCCTCTGTGATCTCGGAAGACTTTTTCTTAGCCTTCAGCTTATCAAGAGCGTCACGGCGGATATTACGAATAGCAACCTTGCTCTCCTCGCAGGTCTTGCTTACAGACTTGCAAAGCTCCTTACGGCGCTCCTCGGTGAGCTGAGGGAACGCAATTCTCAGGCACTTACCGTCGTTGGTGGGGTTGATGCCGAGGTCGCTTGCCTGAATAGCCTTTTCTATAGTCTTTAATGTAGATGCGTCATAGGGAGAAACCACGAGGATTCTCGCCTCAGATACAGCGATAGAAGCCATCTGGTTAACGGGAGTGGGAGTTCCGTAGTAGTCAACGGTGATCTTATCGAGAACTCTGGGGTCAGCTCTGCCCGCACGAACAGTTGCAAGCTCGTTTTCGAGAGCAGCAACGCTCTTATTCATTCTCTCCTTGGTGTTATCCATGATCTCTTTCATAATCTATCTCCATTCTGCCGTTTCGGCGGTAAATTAAATTCAGGACTTGTGCTTTGTAACAAGTGTGCCGACAGGCTCACCCATAACAGCGTCAAGAATATTGTCGGGGCGATTAAGGTCGAATACTATAATCGGAATATTATTTTCAGTGCAGATAGCAGCAGCAGCGCTGTCCATTACCTGCAATCTCTTTACAAGAATGTCGTGATGTGTGATAACATCGTACTTTACGGCATCGGGGAACTTCTTGGGATCCTTATCGTAGATACCATCGACCATTGTGGCTTTAAGTATCACATCAGCGCCAAGCTCTGCAGCTCTGAGAGACGCAGCGCTGTCGGTCGAGAAGAAAGGATTACCCGTTCCGCAGCCGAAAATAACAACTCTGCCCTTTTCAAGGTGTCTGATAGCCTTGCCTAAAATAAACGGCTCAGCTACCTGCTGCATCGTGATAGCGGTCTGAACACGACATATACAGCCATGCGACTCCAGCACATCAGCAACTGCAAGAGCGTTCATGGTTGTTGCAAGCATACCGATATGATCGGCTCTTGCTCTGTCCATGTTTTCGCTGCTTCTGCCGCGCCAGAAATTTCCGCCGCCGACAACGATACCGATCTCGCAGCCAACGTCAACGCATTTTTTAATGCTGGCGCAGATGTTTGATATAGTGGGCAGATCAAGTCCGCTGCCCTTTTCTCCGGCAAGAGCCTCACCGCTCAGCTTCAGGAGAACTCTTTTGTACTTTGGTGTAGCTTCACCCATTGCAAACCTCCGTCTAAAAGCCTATGCGGCAATATTAATAGTCAAGCGCGCGTATTCTGCCGAGCACATCAGCGCACTCGGAAAGCTTTGCACACGCTGCTTCAACTTCTTTTTCTGTCATTACATCGGAAATGAAAGCGATCTCGTTTGCAGACATATTATTTCTGGAAAGGAATTCAACACCCTTAAACTCAGCCTTAATAACCGCCTCCGCTGCAGCCTTATCCTTTGCAAGAACACGAATGTAGTTCGCGCAGCTAAAGCTGTCAAAACCGCGGATAAAGCCCTGCTCGCTGTCGTTCCATGTGAGGGAGATGCTTGTATTCGCGTGCTTTGCAGCGGAAATTATATCCGAAACTACAGCACTTGCGGTCGGAAGCTTACCTGCTCCCTTTCCGTAGAACACAACATCGCCTGTAGCGTCACCGCGTACAAGGATAGCATTGAACACATCGTTAACGCCTGCAAGCTGGCTCTCGTCCTTTATCACTGCGGGGAAAACGCCGATGGAAACTTCGCCGTCAGCCTCTCTCTTAGCGCAGCCGATAAGCTTTATCTTGCAGCCGCAGTTATCGCAGTAATTAACGTCCTCAAGTGTTACCTTGGAGATACCCTCGGTGTGGACGTTTTCGGGATAAACGTGCTTGCCGAAAGCAAGAGAAGCAAGAATGCATATCTTGCGGCAAGTATCGTGTCCGTCAACATCGGCAGAGGGGTCACGCTCTGCATAGCCGAGATCCTGTGCGATCTTCAGAGCCTCATCAAAGCCCATTCCGTCGCGGATCATCTTTGTGAGAATGAAGTTTGTTGTGCCGTTGAGAATACCCGCGATCTCGTCTATCTCGTTTGCCTCAAGGCAGTTGTGGATAGGCTTTATAACGGGAATACCGCCGCCAACGCTCGCTTCGAAGAAGAAATTCACGTTCTTTTCCTTTGCGATGGAAAGCAGCTCGGCGCCCTTTGCTGCAACAAGCTCTTTGTTAGATGTTACAACGCTTTTGCCCGCAAGAAGCGCGGATTTAACATAGCCGTAGGAAAACTTCAATCCGCCGATGACTTCCGCAATAACGGTGACCTCGGGGTCGTTGAGAATAACATCAAAATCCTTTACGAACTTATCCTTGTAGGGACTGTCATCAAAATCTCTGATATCAAGGATATACTTGATATCAAGCTCCTGACCGGCTTTCTTTTCGAGGCTTTCTTTGTTTTTGTAAAACACCTCGACGGTGCCGCTGCCGACAACGCCGTATCCCAATACAGCAATCTTTGCCATTTGTAAAACTTCCTTTCCCGAAGCTGAAAGCCGTTGTCACAAGCCCCATCACCCCGATAAAAATCGGCGCTCTGCGCGGTTATATGCACAAAAACGGCAAAATGCTTCTTTTGCTCTGTTCATTATCTTATATATTATAGCACAGAGGAAACTTTTTTTCAAGTAGTTTTTACCTAGGAAAACCCAAAATATTACTCGGCAAGCACCTTTTCGATATTTTCGCGCTCCTGTGCGGTAAAATCAAGCTTCTGCACCGCTTCGGCGTTTTCGATTATCTGCGCAGGACGTGAAGCACCGATAAGCACTGTAGTAACGGCAGGATTGCTGAGCACCCATGACAGCGCCATCTGCGAAAGCTTCTGACCTCTTGTGGCGGCAATATCGTTAAGCTTATTGAGCTTTGCTATCATCTTGTCATCAAGCTCGTTCTTTATCCATGTTGTGCCCTTTCCAACGCGGGAATCATCGGGAATACCGTTGAGATAACGGTTTGTAAGAAAGCCCTGATACAGCGGCGAGAATACTGCTATTCCGAAGCCCTGCTCCAAAGCAAGCTTATCCAGTCCATCACGCTCGATCCAGCGGTTAAGCATAGAATATGACGGCTGATTTACAACAAAAGGTGTTTTAAGCTCACGGAATATCTTCAGCATTTCCGTTGTCTGCTCACTGTTGTAGTTGGAAATTCCGACATAAAGCGCCTTTCCCTGTCTTACAGCGTTATCAAGCGCAAGCGCGGTCTCCTCTGCAGGAGTTTCGGGGTCGGGAACATGGTGATAGAAAATATCAACATAGTCGAGCTTCAAGCGCTTAAGGCTCTGGTCGAGTGAAGCCGTGAGATACTTTCTGGAGCCGTTCTTGTCACCGTAAGGGCCTGCCCACATATCATAGCCTGCCTTAGTCGAGATACAAAGCTCGTCACGGTATGCGCGCATACCTCTGTCGAGTACTTTTCCGAGATTTTCCTCAGCGGAGCCGTTGAACGGATTTCCGTAATTGTTTGCGAGGTCGAAATGTGTTATACCGAGGTCAAATGCGGTATGGCACATCTCCTCGATATTTGCGAAGCTGTCGCGATGACCGAAATTCTGCCAAAAGCCGAGTGACAGCGCAGAAAGCTTCAGACCGCTCTTTCCACAGCGGTTATAGACCATATTCTCATATCTTTTTTCATTGGGTGCGTACATAAAAAACTCCTTTCAGATACACCAAAAGCCCTCAACGTGAGGGCTTTTGTATTCAATTTAGGGTGCGCTATAAGTGAATGTTATAGACAGCGTGTTTACTGCGTCTTTTGAGTCAAGCGGCATTATCTGCGCTGTGCAGCCTGTAAGATCGCCGTCGGGCGTTCTTCCGTCTTCGGGCACAGAGGATACCCACTGGTTATAAAGATTTACTCTTGTGCACTTACCGTCGTCAGAGCTTGTGTATTCCTTACCTGCAAGCTCATATGGTGCATTGTTGATGAGTATCTTGTCGATAGTGACAGTGTAATCGGGGAACATAGTTTCACCGTTTGAAATAGCAAGCGCAGAGAATGCTGTGCCCTTTGCAGTGCCACATTCGGTGAAATCAAGGCTTACTGTATAAGTTCCCTCGCCTGTTATCTCAACATTTGTAGCTTTTATTCCCATGGTCTTGTTTGTTGGGTCGTAGTTGTCGCCAACGCTGTAAGCGATATTCCAGTCGCCGCTCTGGAACATTATCCAAGCAATTGCCTTGTTGTCATCGGGCAGCAGCTCGCCATCAGTTATCGCGTTGTCGTTGGAAGCCGCGAGTGTTGCTTCGAGCTTCGCCTTGGCGTTAGCCTTGACCTCCTCGGTGGTGAGAGAAGCCTCGTTAGCATAGCGGCGCTCGTCAAACATCTTAGCGATTCCCTCATCGGAGAACTTATCGGCACGGCGCTTGTAGAAGCTGCTGCAATCCCAAAGAACAGGACAGAAATCATACAGATCGCAGTTGTCAAGAAGATTGTCGTAGAACACCTGCGCAGACTCTTTTATTCCGCCGTTGCTGAGCATTACTGCATACTCACCGATAACAACACCGTAGCCCTGCTCAGAAAACTTGCTGAGCTTTTCAAAGAGACCGTTCTGTTCCTCGTAATCATAAGGAGAGCCCCATGTGCTTACGGCATCGGTTCCGCAGTAATCCCAGGGCGTGTAGTAGTGTACAGAAAGCAGAAGCTTATCCTCCGCTGTGTCCTCGGGCATCTTGTAGCGGTCGTCGCAGGTCATAGTAATATCGGTGTTATAGCCTGCAATGAGCAGGAAGCGGTCAGCATTGTTGCCGCCCTGAGCGCGAATAAGCTTTACAAACTCGCTGTTTATCTTGTTTGTAGTATCATAGCACTCGTTCTGAGTGAGAACGCCCTTGCTGCCTGTGATCTCCTTATCGTTAAGACGATCGCCAAGCTCCTCGTTGGCAGACTCGAAGATCAGCTTGTAGGAATAGTCCTTGAAACGCTCGCCGATCTGCGTCCACATAGACTTGTACATCTCCATAGCCTTTTCGCGAACAGCTTCGTCAGCAGAACCGAACATACCCCACCAGCCACCGTCCCAGTGGTCGTTGATGATAACATACATATCAGCGTCGAGCGCGTAGTTTACAACTTCTTCAACACGAGCCATAAGACGCTCATCTATAGTATAGTCACCGCTCTCGAAATTCATACCGTTTGTCCACGCAACAGGGATTCTGATGGTGTCAAATCCGGCATTTTTCATGGATACCATCATATTCGGGCTAGTGTACGGCTGACCCCAGCCTGTTTCCATATCACCGGGATTCATTCCGTTGAGATAACCCTGATGGTTATAAGCCTCAAGAGTATTACCTAGGTTAATACCGTTGCCCATAAGACGAACAACTTCAAGCGATGTAAGCTTGTTTCCCTCGGGTGCTGTCGGAACGTCCTCGGAAGTAGCGGAGCTTGTTGACTCGCTGCCTTGTGATGTATCCGATGTAGCTGACTGCGTATTGCTTGCACAACCGCTAAGCAGCATCGCAGCAGCAAGGGCAATAGCCGCAAACGCTTTTGCTATCTTTCTTTTTTTCATAAATTTCCTCCTATGAAAATCGTCAACTAAAAGCATCGTAAAAACGATTACATTGAGTATTTTACCATGAAATGTGCATAAAATCAAGTGGTTTTGAGAAAAATTTTTGATAAATATAGGCAATTGGCAATTTTGTACTAAATGGCAATCCTATGTTACAAACCGATCTTATCGGGTATTGACAAAAGGTGTGTTTTATGGTACAATAATTAAGCGTAATTACGCCGGTATGTCGGAATTGGCAGACGAGGCGGACTCAAAATCCGTTGGTAGCGATACCGTGTGGGTTCGACCCCCACTACCGGCACCAAAGCCCGACCATATGGTCGGGCTTTTTTTAACATATTTGGAGGTACATATATGAGAAAATTAGGCTCGTTTCTCTGCTTATTGGTTGCGGTCGCTGCTATAATATTCATGTTTCTGGCTAAAGACGCAAAAGGCTACCGAGTTTTTTACGGACTTTTCAGTGTTGTTGAAGACGGAACGTTCATGAGTTTTATCGGCAATATTTTCGGCGTTCTGCTGACAGTTGTGGGCTTTGGCATGGTAGGTCTGTACGGTCTTTCAAAAGACGACAAAAAAGCGCTTATCGGCTCTGCTGCCATGTGCGGTCTGTGCTTGCTCTCTTTTATAATCATGCTGTTCACAAGACCGATCACCTTGGGTGATTTTCTTATCATCATTCCCCCTGCCATGATACTCATCTCGCTGTTAAAGCACTAATCTATATAGCAAAACTGCGAAGCCTTGGCTTCGCAGTTTTTATTTTTGATAATCTGCACTAAGCTGCCCGCAGGCGGCTTTAAGACCGCTTCCGAACTCGCGGCGCATAGTAACCTTGACCCCATTCTTTTTGAGCACGTCATAAAACGCCATTATCCTCTCGCGGGAGCTTTTTCTGAAATCCTCCGCTTCGGTAGAATTGTAGGGAATTATATTAACATAAAACCTGCGGCCGCCGATAAGCTTTGCAAGCTGCTCTGCATGATACGGTTCATCATTCACCTCTGAGAGCATGATGTATTCAAGCGTTACACGGCGGTTTGCCTTGACGGAAAAATACTCAGCCGCGTCAAGAACATCTCCTACGGGATATCTTCGGTTTATCGGCATAAGCCTTGAACGCAGTTCGTCATTCGGCGCATGCAGGCTTATCGCAAGATTGCACGGGTGATTAAGCTCTGCAAAACGCCGTATTTCGGGAACGAGTCCGCAGGTAGATACGGTTATGTGCTTCTCGCCTATCTCCAAGCCCTTTGGCGCAGTGAGTATCTCACAGAAACGGCGGACATTCTCGAAATTATCAAACGGCTCGCCAATTCCCATGACCGAAACGTTGCTTATCTTTACGCCGAACTCGCGCTGCACCGCAACGAGCTGACCCACCATCTCCTCGGGACGCAGATCGCGCCTGCGTTTTAGCCTGCCGCTTTGACAAAATGCGCAGCCCATAGCACAGCCTATCTGCGTTGAAACACAAATGCTCGCGCCGAAATGCTGCCGCATAAGCACTGTTTCAACAAATTCGCCGTCCGAAAGCTTCAAAAGCAGCTTTGCCGTATCGCCGTCAGAAAGCCGTTCAGCTACCGTTGGAAGCTCAAAAGAAAAATCTCTCAGCAGCGCCGAGGTCACTCTATCAGAAAAACCAAGCTGTGAAAGCTCCAAAATATCTTTGCGATATATCCCGTCAAAAACAAGCGATGCCTTTGCAGGATTTTCGCCGCTTTTTTTAAAATACTCCTCCAGTTCTGATGGAGTTATTCCGTAAATATTCATACTGTCACCGTGTTCACTTTTTTGCTCTCACATCGCGTATTCCGCGCATTATTGCCTCTTTCGCACTCTTTGCCTGCTCATCTGTCGCGGGAACGGTTCCCTCTAAGGGATATGCAATACCGAGCTTTTTGTATTTCTCTGCGCCCATATCATGGTAAGGCAGAACGTCAAGCGCTTTTACGCTGCGCAGTCTGCCAATAAACCGACCAAGCTGATACAGATACTTTTCATCGGTCGTAATATCGGGAACGACAACGTGACGTATCCACATGGGAACGTTATTTTCCGCAAGATACCGTGCAAAAGCAAGGATATCGGAATTATCGTGACCTGTAAGTTCCTTGTGCTGTGCCGCGTCGATATGCTTTATATCAAGCATTACCAGGTCGGTGCTTTGTATCAACCTGTCAAGCTTCTGCGTATTTTCGGGATTAAACGTAATGCCCGACGTGTCAAGGCAGGTATGGATATCCCGCCGCTTTGCTTCTTCGAAAAGCTCCGTCACGAAATCTGTCTGCATAAGCGGCTCGCCGCCTGTAACGGTAATTCCGCCGTTTTTGTAAAACTCGCGGCAGCCATCATATTCATCAAGAAGCTGCTGCACTGTTACTTCCTTGCCCGTATTCATCTCCCACGTATCGGGATTGTGGCAATATTTGCAACGCATAGGGCAGCCCTGCATAAACACCACAAAGCGTATTCCGGGGCCGTCAACAGTGCCGAAGCTTTCGGTCGAGTGTATATAACCTTTGATAAGCTCCATCTCCTTTTTATCAGAAAAAAGCGCGGTCTCCCGCGCCTTTTCGTATGTCAGATCTTTGTATGAAACGTTCTTGAGATAACATCGTCCTGCTGCTCTTTTGTCAGCTTGTTGAAGTTCACCGCATAGCCCGATACCCTTATAGTAAGCTGAGGATACTTCTCGGGGTGAGCCTGCGCGTCAAGCAGTGTTTCTCTTGTGAATACATTTACGTTAAGGTGATGACCGCCCTTCATCGCGTAGCCGTCAAGCAGCGAAACAAGGTTATCCACCTGAAGCTTGTTGTTATCCATAGTTACTCCTCCTTGTCATCAATGCCCTTGTGCAGCGTTGGAATACGGCAAGCCATATCTCCCTCGCAGCAATCTGTACTTTTCTCTGTCTTTTCTATGATGTCAAAGTCGCCGTCGGAAGCTTCCCCGCTTCCTTTGACGTTTATGTGCTCCGAGCCGTTTGAGCATAGCCTGTCAAGCAGCTCGGCAAGCTTTTTTGCCTCATCGTTACTGCACATCGGCAGCCGCCTTTTTCAGCTCTTCCTCACTCATGCCGAGGTCGAAATCAAGCTCCTCCAGCATGGAAAGTCCTGCCTTACCGAGCGCGTCGGGAACGATAGAGAATGTGTTTGAAATACCGTCCTGAGCGTGCTTGAAAGGAAGCTTTGCAACAGAGGACAGCGATGCTGCCGCGCCGTGAGTATCTCTGCCGTGCATGGGGTTAGCGCCCGGCGCAAGAGGAATACCCATCTTTCTGCCATCGGGAGTGTTTCCTGTCTTTTTGCCGTAAACTACGTTAGATGTAATTGTCAGGATAGACATTGTGGGAACGCTGTGACGATAGGTATGATGACGCTTTATCTTTTCCATAAAGGTCTCAACGATATCAACAGCAATACTGTCAACACGGTCGTCGTTGTTTCCGTATTTCGGGAAGTCGCCCTCCACCTCGTAGTCTACAACTATTCCGTCCTCGTCACGTATGCACTTTACTTTTGCGTATTTTATAGCGGAAAGCGAGTCAGCAACAACAGAAAGTCCTGCGATACCCGTTGCGAAATAACGCTTTACTTCCCTGTCATGGAGCGCCATCTGAAGCTTCTCATAGCTGTATTTATCATGCATATAATGGATAACGTTCAGCGTGTTGACATAAAGCTCTGCAAGCCAATTCATCATGAGGTCGTACTTCTCCATTACATCATCGTAATCAAGATAGTCGCCCTCAACTGCTCTGTATTTCGGAGCTACCTGTATCTTCAGGCGCTCGTCAACGCCGCCGTTGATAGCATAAAGCAGACACTTGGCGAGGTTTGCTCTTGCGCCAAAGAACTGCATCTCCTTGCCAACTCTCATCGAAGAAACACAGCACGCGATAGCGTAATCATCACCGTGTGTTACACGCATGAGATCATCGTTCTCGTACTGGATAGACGAGGTGCGTATAGACATCTTAGCGCAGTATTCCTTGAACTTCTGCGGAAGATTTACCGACCACAGCACAGTGAGGTTAGGCTCGGGTGCGGGGCCGAGATTGTCGAGAGTATGCAGATATCTGAACGAGGTCTTTGTTACCAGCGGCTTACCGTCGATATTGACGCCGCCGATAGACTCTGTTACCCATGTGGGGTCGCCCGAGAAAAGCTCGTTGTATTCGGGTGTTCTTGCGAACTTAACAAGGCGCAGCTTCATGATAAAGTGGTCGATATACTCCTGTGCCTGCTCCTCGGTGATAACACCTGCGTCAAGGTCACGCTGGATATAGATATCCACAAAGGTAGAGGTACGGCCGAGTGACATTGCGGCACCGTTTTGCTCCTTGACAGCGGCAAGATATCCGAGATACAGCCACTGGATAGCCTCCTGTGCGTTCTTTGCGGGCTTTGAGATATCAAAACCGTATATCTCGCCAAGCTTTTTAAGATCATGCAGTGCCTTAATCTGATCGGAAAGCTCCTCGCGAAGCTGGATATTCTCCGCTGTCATACGCGCGGGAGCTGTTTCGAGCTGCTGCTTTTTGTCCTCAATAAGCATATCTACGCCGTAGAGCGCAACTCTGCGGTAGTCGCCGATAATACGTCCTCTGCCGTATGCGTCGGGCAGACCTGTGATTATCGCAGAGCGTCTTGCAAGGCGCATTTCGGGAGTATATGCGTCAAAAACGCCCTGATTATGCGTTTTTCTGTATTCAGTGAATATCTTTACTACGTCATCATCGACCTCATAGCCGTATTCATTGCAGGCCGCCTGAGCCATTCTGATACCGCCAAAGGGCTGAAGCGAGCGCTTGAAAGGCTTGTCTGTCTGAAAGCCAACTATCTTTTCAAGCTGCTTATCGAGATAACCTGCGCCATGCGAGGTCACAGTGGACACTATTTTTGTATCCATGTCAAGGACGCCGCCTGCGGCTCTTTCCTTTTCGGAAAGCTCCATCACCTGCGCCCACAGCTTTTTTGTGGCATCTGTCGCACCTGTAAGAAAAGACTCGTCGCCCTCATACAGTGTATAGTTGCGCTGGATAAAGTCGCGGACATTTATTCCGTTATTGCTCCACTTTCCGGGAACAAAATTTCTCCATTCCTCTTCAAACCAACTCATATACATCTTCCTTTCTGTTGCGGCTTATCTATCTATCGCGCCGCTTGCGTTATATATTTTTATCCTGTCACTAGATTGTGTATTTCTCTATCTATTATAATACCATATATGCGGCGCAATGTCAAGCGAAATATAGTGTTAAATATTAGTCAAATCAGCTTGCGACAAGCATCGTCGCGTTTTTGCATTTAACACAAAAAAATTGCGGCATACGGTTGAAAAATAATGTGATTTATGCTAAAATTGATTTAGCATATTTAATCAAAGGAGGCAGTATATGGCATTAACTACCTTGCAGGTTCGAAGCTCTGAGTTTGATGAGCGCTTCGGATATGAAACGAGCGGCTCTTTCCACTGCCCTTACAGTATGGAGAAGTTTTATATTGGACTTGTGGTATTTTTAGCAGTTGGCGGCTGTGTGGGTCTGGATATATTTCTTATATCAAGCTTTCCGCCCGACCTTAAGGTGCTCATTTTTCTCGCACTGGCGCTATTGGTAGGCTTCGCGGTATGGCTGTTGCTATGTTTTATTGCGTTAAGGCTTCTTCTAAAAGGCTCTGAATACTACTACAAGGCTGACGAAGCAAAGCTCACGATATTTCACGGGCCGCAGACGCAGGACTTCTTCTATATAAACATCATGGACGTGCGCTATGAGCCGCTTATGCTGCTGAAATGGCAGAGAGGCTTTGTTGTCACCGTTGTTACCAGAAAAGGCACGCACACATTTAAGTATATCTACGACAATATACACGCACGCATGGCGCCCGAAAACACGCCGTTTTTTATATTAGAAGACCGCGCAGGACTTCGCAAAGCCGCAGACCCAGACCTTTACTTCCGTCGCATGAGAGAACAGCAGACAGAGCGCGAAGAAGTGATTGAAAGCGGCAAAACTGAACGTCCTATAAAATACGACGAGCGCCTGCACCCTGACAATATAGAGATAAAGCCTATCAGCGAGGACAAATTCATCATCGCAAAAGGCACATTCTTCTCACCACAGACATTAGCTAAGATAATTCTGCTTCCGATCGCTATAGTTGTCTGCGGTGTGATACTCGCCATATTTGTTAACGAGGCTTTACTAAGCACTGAAATGATCCTCGGAATCGGCTACTCCGCTTTGAGTATTCTGTTGATCGGCATTATTGTTGTCTGCATATCTTTTTTAATAAGCTATCCGGAATACAAATATGAAGCGGACAGTCTGGAATTTCGAATTACCGACCCTAAAGGCAAATGCAACGCGATATATTATATAGATGTTACAGAAGTGAAATACTCACCGCTGAAACAGCTCGGCATACAGCGCGGCTATAAAGTAGAGATAATCACGAAATACCGCACTATAACCTACAACTGGCTGTTCCTCAAAAACAGAAAATTTCAAAAAGCAAGCGAAACTCCGTTCCATATAATTGAGGAACACATAGAAAAATAACTGTAAGACCATCGTATTAAAGCGGTGGTCTTATTGTTATCAAATTGTATCAATTTAAAGTTGACAAAGTTCTCATAATGTGCTATAATCAAATTGTTCTCAATATGTTCTCAAAAGCAAGAAAAGGAGCACAATTATGGAAAGAACGATACTGCACTGCGATTTAAATTCATTCTATGCCTCAGTTGAAATACTGCTTAATCCAGAGCTTCGCGGAAAAGCTATGGCAGTATGCGGCAGCAAGGAGGACAGGCACGGCATAGTGCTCGCGAAATCCGACCTTGCAAAGAAATACGGCGTGCAAACAGGCGAGGCTATATGGCAGGCTCAGCAGAAATGCCCCGAGCTTATAACCGTACCGCCGAGATTTGACGAATACATGAAGTTCTCTGCAATGGCACGCAGGATCTACGAGGATTACACCGACCTTATAGAGCCGTTCGGCATTGACGAATGTTGGCTTGACGTCACTGCAAGCCGTCTGCTGTTCGGCAGCGGCGAGGATATCGCAGAGGAACTCCGCCGCAGGCTGAAAAAAGAGGTGGGACTTTCTATCTCGGTGGGAGTAAGCTTCAACAAGATATTTGCAAAGCTCGGCTCCGACATAAAAAAGCCCGACGCAGTGACCGTCATACCCAAAGAAAGCTTCAGAGAGCGCATAGGTGGACTTCCCGCTTCGGATATGCTTGGAGTTGGCCGCGCCGCAATGAAGTTTCTGAATGATTACGGTATCCGCACCATAAACCAGCTTGCCGACGCCGACGCTGCTTTTCTTGAGGAAAAGCTCGGAAAATGCGGACGGCAGATATGGGAATACGCAAACGGTCTTGACATCTCCCCTGTTCGCCATATGAGCCTGTGCGAGCCTATAAAAAGCGTGGGACACGGAACTACCTGCATAACCGATATATACACGACCGAGGAGGTCCGACAGGTGATATTGGGACTTTCTCAGGACATCGCAAAGCGCCTGCGCAAATACAAGCTTCGCGCGGGCGGCGTTCAGATAGCAATAAAAGATAACGCGCTGCAGGTAAAGCAGCACCAGCGTCCGCTCGTTGCACCGACGCAGTGCTTCTCCGAGATAGCCGAAGCTGCCTGCGCGCTGTTTAATGACAGCTACAAGTGGGAGCGCGGAGTTCGTGCGGTCACGGTACGGACGATAGATCTTCTCCCCGAAGCCGAGGACGAGCCGCTGCAAATGGAGCTTTTCAGTGACGCTGATACACGCAGAAAACGCGACAGGATAGAGCTTGCGGTAGAGCGTATCCGCAGCCGCTACGGAAGCTCCGCCATCAACATAGGCAGTCTTATCGCAGCACCGAACATCACCGCCGAGGAAATACCAAACACCATGCCGAGCGGCATGAGAATAACGGGCAGTGCAGGATAAAAAACAACGGGAGGCTCTTGCCTCCCGTTAATTTCATGTCAGTTTTCGAGGTATTTCACAAATTCCTCGCCCATGTATTTTTCGATATCTGCCTTAGAAAGATCCAAAGCATTTGCTATATCATCAACAAACCAATCAATTCTTGTTTCGGTTGTGAGTGAACGCATAAAATCGAGGTTGCTGTACCACTTATCCATCGAGGGCAGATAGAAGTCCTCAATATGCTTCCAACAATCGACCTGATACGGCATATCAGGCTCCATCAGCTCGATCATCTTATCAAGGTGCGCACCTACATACTCGGGAGAAAGCGTGCTGTTAAGATGGAAAGCAAGTCTTGCAAGGAAGAACTCCTTGAACTGATCGTTTTCCATAAGCGCTCTGAACAGCGCGTGGATCTTTACATACTCCGAATCGTGGAGGAATTTGTCAAATCTTGTTTTTGCCGCTGTGTTGCTTCTGAAGCTTATATCGTTATCGTAAAGGATAAAGTTCCATCTGCCGTTGTCGTATTCCTCAGACTTGAAGAATCTGATATTACCCGCGTCAAGGTCGCCGCTGTACGCTCTCATGATTATCATATCAGAAAAGCTTTCAAGATTGATCTGATCTGCAAGCCACTGATAGTTTTCGTCCTTTGAGAAATTGACCTTGCTTGAGTATATCTTTTTCCAGATAGCGTCCCAACCCTGATAGGACGAGCCGTATTTGAGATCATAATACTTGTCGATTATCGTAACGCTTTCCTCAGATACGCCAAGATTATCCGCAATAAAGTCATCATCTATCTTCTCGCGTATGAAATAAACTCCGAAGTATTCGCCATTAATATAGAGGTTGCACGGGCGATAATCCTGTACCATCAGGCTTTCCATATTGCCGCTTTCAGAAGCAAGCGAGGTAAGGAACTCATCTGTGAACATGGAATCCGAAAGATAAGAAGCCTGTGAGCCGCTTCGGAGAACGATGTTGCTGAAGCTTGAAAGACCGTCCTCTCCGAAAATGGGGTATTCAAGCCTTGATGTGCCGTATTCCTTGCGGAATTCTATCTGTAGGCTCTTCTTATCAAAACGGCGGCTGTATGCACCGAATATCTTAATACCACAGTTTATTGAGAACTCCTCATTGCCGTCCAAATAGAACGCCATGTTGCCCATTATCTCTTCATGGCCGTTGTAGTTTGTGTAGATTCCGTCTGCCCCGAACAACGCGGAATCCGCAGTTGAAAGCTTAACTATCGGCAAGGTATAATCGGGTATATCAATAAGATAGTTGAATGTAACACTGTCGGAGGGAATCATATCCTTGTTGTATACGATAGCTCTTATCGCCATAGTGGAGCTTACGGATATCTCCTCGCCATCATACACTTTCGAGTCCTTTGTGGGTCTGGAGCCATCGGTAGTGTAATACATAGTGCCTTCATAGGAGAAGGTAACAGTCTGAGGCTGCGAATATACACCGCTCTTTACACTGGGAACAGGCGGTTCTGCAGTAGCCTTATATCCCTCGCCGTTTTGCTCGCCGATCGAAGGCTCTGTAAAGTAAACGAAGCCGTCCTGAGATCTGCCCCAGCTTCTGTCAACAGGGATCTCGGGAACCTCCACAGCGTCTGTAATATAACCATCAGCCTTTGAAACGTAAAGCTTCTCGCCCGTGGAAGAAATTCCGAAAGGCGCATAATCTGCGCTGTCACTGCTGCAGTAAGCAACGAAATATTCCCAAGGCTCCAGTGTTTTGTCGGGAAGCTGATATCTCTGCAGCTCGCTGCCCTTATCCGAAAGATAATAGTCTGCAAGATCTATCGCCTCATCGGAATTATTATAAAGCTCCACGATGTCGTAATATCCGCCGTCAGGTGCATAATACTCCGTATTCGACGAAATTACCTCGTTGATTATAAGCCCATCTCTTTCCATGAACTGGCTCAAGCTGTTTGATACAGTGTTGTCGCTTCCGGGCGTGGGGTAATCAACAACGCCGAAGTCATACGTCCAAGAGGTATTCTCCTCCATCGCGTCAAAGGTCACGGCTGCTGCAAGGACACCGTCTTTTCTTCTTATGTATACGCTCTCTCCGTCCTTGGAAAGCTTGAACGGCACGTCCTTTTCACAGCATATCACCATATACTCCCCGCCTTTAAGCGTAACATCGGGAAGCGGTGCCATAAACGGCTGCTCCTTATCGGTAGAAATATAATACTCCGACAGGTCAATATCCATGGCCGAATCGTTATATATCTCGACCCAGTCGCCGTTACTTCCGTTTGCTATGTAGACGGAATTTGACGCCATTATCTCAGTTATCACAAGATCGTCCTTATCTCTGACAACACTGTAGCCGGGCGTGGGAGTGGACGACTCTCTTTCGTTTGACACCACAAAAGAATAGTTATCGTTGTGGTTAGTATACTTTACACTATGGCTTATAAGCTCGCCGTGAAAAACGGTTATATGTCCCTCCTCTTTAAGGGTCAAAGGAACACTGCTGCTGCCGCTTTTGCCGTTAAAGAATACGATCGCATATTCTCCCGCAGGAATGTCTATCGCAGGAAGCGGAATTTTTTCCTCGCCGAGATATACCGTGTAATCAGAAAGCTTTAATCCCGACGACGAATCATTGTAAAATTCGACCCAAGATGAGAAATCGCCGTTCTCGTCAACTGCGCTCACATGGTTTTTCACCATTATTTCCGTAATTTTAAGCGCGGACGCGTCCTCATATTGGCCGTTCTTCAGAAGCTGGTCGTCCTCTTCTTCGCCAACCTCAGATGAGCCGTTGCAGCCTGTGAGCAATGTCGCAGCCTGCGAAAGCATTGCCGCTGCAAGCATGAGCGTTACGATCTTTTTTCCAAACCTCATAATTTATCTCCTGTTAATTTTTATAATAAGCGATATAAAGCGCTACACTTTAAAGCCGTTTATTTGTGATATTTTGAATTGTTGATTATAGAATATGCTCTGTAGACCTGCTCAAACAGCATTACTCGCGCAAGGCTGTGCGGAAAGGTCATCGGGGACATAGACATACGAAGATCTGCGGAGCTTTTAAGCTCATCAGATAGTCCGAAAGAGCTTCCCACTACGAAATTCACAGTGCTTATTCCGCGGTTTGCGATATCCTGCAGCTTGTCCGCAAGCTGCTCGCTGGAGAGCGTTTTGCCCTCGATACACATGGCAACGGTGAACGAAGCAGGCTTTATGTGCTCGCGGATACGCACCGCCTCCTGCTCAAGAGCCTTATCTATCTGCGTCCTGTTCGGGTCCTGCGGGAGGTCCACAGGCTGCGGCTCAAATACCTTTGCAGAGGCAAACGCGCCAAGCCGCTTCAGATATTCGCTGCAAGCCTCGCGGTAATAGCTCTCTTTTAGCTTTCCCATAGCAATAAAATTTATATTCATCTGAGATTATCTCCTGATGTTTCTTTTCTTGCTCTTGCCCCTGCCCTTATTCTGAGGGAGCATAGTTATCTTTCGTCTGCGATTCATCTCGGACACGCGCTTTTTATGAGTTTTGCGGATATAGCTTGTAACTATGCACAGAACTATCAGCACGCCAACCAGCGCAACAATCGTCTTGAACTGCCATGTATCGAAAATGCCGCTTACCTTTTCTTTATAAAATTCAGTCATATCAAGCTCTACAGCACTCTCGGTAACAAGCGTCATATCGGTAAGCAGCTCGCCGTTAAGCAAAAGCTTAAGCGTTCCCATCTCTGCGCCCTTTTCAACAGGTGCAACAAGAACTTCCTCGTCGGTTTCACATATCTTCTGTATAGTAGTTGCATTGAGCGACTTCGGCAGAAGCGTCCAGTAATCCTCGGTAACGACAAGACCCACTGTGTCGGCGTCTTTACCCTTTTCAACGTCTATTTGCATTATCTGTTCGTTTTTGTTTATAACCAGTGTATACTCAAACTCGTTGAACGCCCAGTCGTAGAGATTGATGTGGTCGGTAAAGGATAAGATGGTATCTGTTGGTGTGCCATCAGGATTGCAGTACGGCGCATTGAGCGTTACCAAAATATAGTGGAAACCCTCGCGCTCTGCGGTTGTAACAAGCGCTCTGCTGCCGTAATCAACGTTTTCGTAGTCAAAAGTGCCATCGAGCTTTTTGTAGTAATATTTGTCAAGGCTGCCCGTTTTTATGGCATGAGCGCCCTCGTAATAATAAGGACTGCTGGGAGACACCATCGGGTTTGTCTGATAGATCGAATATCCATCAGGGTTTGCGGAGTTTTTTGGCATTTCGTAGGAATATGTGTCGCATATCTCCATAAATCTCGGATATTTATCTATCGCATACTTGGTTATAAGATAGAGGTCGTATGCGGTAGTGTAATTATTCTCATCGAAAAGTCCGTGTGGATTGGTAAAGTTTGTATTTGTGCAGCCGATCTCCTTTGCCTTGTCGTTCATCATTCTGACAAAATTCTCGATACTCTCGCCGCCGACGTTGTAAGCAAGGATATTTGCAGACTCACAGGCAGAGCACACCATAAGCGAATAAAGCAGATCGCGATAAGTAACATTCGTCTGAAGCGGCTCTATAGCAGCATTTGATACGCCATAGAAGTTCGGATTATCAACGTTGAATTCATTAAATGCAGTGTAAGGAGTATACACATACGCATTGAAGTCCTTTATGTTCTCCAGCGCCACAAGGCAGGTCATAATCTTTGTTGTCGAAGCAGGATACAGCCTTTTATCGGCGTTTTTCGACACGATCTCAATATCAGTATCAGCATTGACCATGTAGACAGCCTCGCTGTGAATGGTAAAATTCGGCGTAAAAGCCGCAGAAACGGAAAAACTACCCAAAAAAATACTGCATAGTAAAATAATCGGTAAAATTATTGCAAATTTTTTATCTTTTCGCATATAGACAAATCCCCCATAATGAGTTATTATATAATATAGATATTATTTCACGATAATATTATAGCAAATCCAACACCTTATTGTAAAGTGGTTTTGCTAAATTGTAACCGAATTTTAATAAATTGTAACTTTTAAAAGGACGGAAAACCCAATGATCTACATTACAGGCGATATCCACGGAGATTTTTCCAGATTTAAGGACCCTGCCCTGAAAAAGCTGCGCAAGAACGACGCATTGATAATATGCGGGGATTTCGGCTTTATATGGGACGGAAGTCCGAAAGAGAAAAAGCTGCTGAAAAAGATAGGACGTCGCAGATACAACGTGCTGTTCGTCGAAGGCTCACACGAAAACTACGACTTGCTTGAAGCGTACGAGGAAAGCGAATGGTGCGGCGGCAAGACACGAAAGATAAGCGGCAGACTTCGCCAGCTTATGCGCGGTCAGGTGTATGAGATCGCAGAAAAGACTGTTTTCGCTTTCGGCGGTGGTCAGAGCGACGACAGTGTTGACCTTGTTGAGGGTCAGAACTGGTGGCCTCGCGAGATACCAAATGAAGCAGAGCTTCAATGCGGCATGGAAAATCTGAAAAAAGCCGACAATAAGGTGGATTTCATCGTCACTTACGAGCCGCCTGCAAAGCTGCATGATTTCATCGACCATAAAAGCGGCGATGTGAACCATATAAATACATATCTCAACGGCATTTATGAGAACATCGATTTTGCCAAGTGGTTTTTCGGCAAGCTGCACCTAAATAAACTGGTGCCGCCGAAGTATCACGCGGTATACGACAATATCATAATCGCCGACAAAACAAAGATAAAGAAGAAAAAGGAGCCTAAGGGCGACAGTTCTTCCCGTAAAAAATAAGAAAGAAGAGGTAAACAACTATGGCAGAGATCAAATTTGAGATAACAAAGGAGCTTGGAGTTATTTCCGAAAACGCAAAGGGCTGGACAAGAGAGCTTAACCTTGTAAGCTGGAACGACCGTGAGCCTAAGTTCGATATCCGCGACTGGTCGCCCGACCACACAAGAATGAGCAAGGGCATCTCCCTCACCGAGGAGGAGATGACACAGCTCGTTGAGCTGTTCAACGCACGCGATGAAGAAGACAGCTTCGAATAATTCTATAACACACAAGAGGCGGGAACTACCCGCCTCTTTTTATTGTTCTGTTTTAAGTTTCGCTTCAAAGCTGAGCTTTTTTCGCCAGCCGCCGAACTTATAGCGCAAAATGCACATGACCGCAGTAAACAGCCATGTAAGACAAGTAGTGCCCCACACAGCCCAATAGCCTACACTGGGGATATTCATCAGAATGAACGCAAAGCCTATCCTGCCAATGACCTCAACGATACCATTAAGAAGCGCAAAGCCAACATCACCCGCACCGTTTAGCATTCCGCGCGTTATATGTATAAGCGAAAGCGGCACATAGAACAGCGCAGTAAGCTTCAGCGCCTTATCGCCGATAACAAGCACTTCGGGCTTATCCACGAAAATTCCGACGATATTATATCCGAACAGCATGAAAATTACCAGCATGAATAGTGCAAACGCAAAGCCTGTCAATCTGGTCTTGTGGTATCCTTTCATCGCGCGCTCCGCCTTGCCTGCACCGATGTTCTGTCCTGCAAAGGTCGAAACAGCGACATTAAGCGATACAAACGGTTGCTGCACAAGCTGCTCAACACGCATTGACGCGGTATACGCAGCCATGATATCCTCGCCAAAACCGTTCGCAGTCGTCTGCAAAGATATCATTGATATGGACACCAGTGCATTCTGCAATGCTATCGGAATGCCTGTAGCAAAGGTCTTGCCGATTATCTTCATATCAGTTTTCAGCTCGCTGCGCTGCAGCTTGAAGCAAGGATTTTTCTTCAGCGCAAATATGATACTTCCAACTGCTGACGCGCCCTGTGCAATAACAGTTGCAAGCGCCGCGCCTTGAACGTCCATACTGAAAACAACGACAAACAGCAGGTCAAGACCTACATTAAGAACGCTTGCTACTATCAAGAAATACAGCGGCGTGCGCGAATCTCCGAGCGAACGCAGAACGGAATTTATCCAGTTATACAAAGCTACGGCAATAGTACCGCTGCAAGATATCTGCATATATGCCACAGCGTCGGGCAAAAGACTTTCGGGCGTATCAAGGAACCGAAGCAACGGCTCTGCTAGGAAAGTAGATACCACGCTTATAAAGATACCAAGCGCCGCGAGGAGATAAGCGGAGTTTGTTATGAGCTTTTTGACGGAGCTTATATCCTGCGCGCCGAAGCGCTGAGCTATCAAAATTCCGGCGCCTGTCGCAAGTCCTATACATAGCGTGAAAAACAAATATGTAATAGAGCCTGTGGCTCCCACTGCGGCAAGTTTGTCGCTGCCAAGATACTTTCCAACTATTGCCGAATCAACTATATTATAAAGCTGCTGAAAAAGATTTCCGACCAGAAGCGGCACCGAAAATTTTAGTATCTGCGAAAGCTCGTTGCCCTCGGTCATACTTTTTACATAGACTGCCATAACTACCTCACAATATCAACTTTTACCTAGACAATTTTACTACACACTTCTTCAATTGTCAACAGGAAAATGATAGAATGTGAATAAATGGTAGAAACACACAAAAGCGCTTTAAAATACGATATGAATGTTATTCAACTTCGCCGAATATCCTATATTTCAGACCGTTGATTATATCAACAGAGCCGAATACAGGCGTTGCTCCATCTCGCAGAAAAGGCTGTACTCCGCTGCAGTTTGTGCTGAAAACATCATACGGCGGCAGGCAGAAAAGCTCCCTGTTTTGCTTTACCGCGTGCTCTGCCGTAAATCTGCACCCACTAATCTCGGGCGCTTCCACAACGAAGGTACCATGAGCAAGACCTGATATTATCCTATTGCGATGACGGAAATAGTCAGGGTCGACCGCAGTGCGCGGAAGCAGCTCCGAAACAACTGCACCGCCGCTTGCTATTATCTTTGCCCGTATGTGTGCGGTCGCAGCAGGATAATTTATCAGATTTCCGCACCCAAGCACGCCCACGGTAGGCACGCCATTATTTAAAGCCGCTTGATGAGCAGCGCTGTCGATACCTGCCGCAAGTCCGCTGACTATTGCAACATTGAGAGCGGCAAGCTCTGAACAGATGCGGTTTGCTGCCCCTGCAGCGTAAGCGCTTGGTCTGCGTGTACCCACGACAGCAAGCGTGACATTATGGTTAAGCGCCGATACCGCACCTTGCACAAACAGAACTATCGGCGGCGTGTATATCTCACGAAGCAGCTTAGGATAAGCCTCGTCCTCTATCGTAATTATCTCAATCCCGTTTGCCATACATTCTGAAATAACTGCATTGACATCACGGCTTCGTATGCGCTCAGCGCGCTGTACTTCATCAGGAGTGAGCAAAGTGCACCTTTTGTCGCGTATTGCCTCAGCCGCTGCCTTTACACCGCCATAGCTTTCAACTATCCAAAGTGTACGCTCATTGTGCGGCAGCATCACCATGAGCAGCCACAGCCAAATCTCCTTGTTCATTTTAATTTACCCCTTACTATTAATTTGTTTAATTATATCCCACAAACTTGCGCTTGTCAACTTCTAAAACAAAAAATCGAACACAACATTCATTACGCTTCAACCTGCAGCAAAGCAGTTGAGTAACAATTTGCATCAAAGCGAAAATATGGCATAATAATGCGATTTTCACAAGTTTTTACAAAAAATGATTGACTATAGTATAAAAACATGGTATACTATACAGTATGATACCAAATTTCGGAGGAAGTTATGAGCAGTAATCTTTGCAACAACAATTTCATTAAATTCTTTAATGAGATCGAGAGCCTTAGTATGCCACTCGATAATCTTGCTGACGCAATCGGCAATCTGTTGCCGACGATTGCGGCTGATATCTTTCTTGGAAAGACTGTTTTCGAATTTAATATTGCGCCATCGCCATACGGAAACTGTTCAGACACAGTTGAAAAGGTGCTTTTCCTATCTCCTGACGGCAGCGATAGCGAAGCTGTGCAGAACGAACAAACAACAGGCGACAATGCCACTGTGATTCTCAAGTCTTATCCCGTAAAAGGTCATATCTGGTCAAAAGAAGAAGCGGACAGCGTTGAGTTTCTGCATAAAAACATTTTCCTTATACTTGGACGCGAAAGGCTTAAAGAGATCATTTCCTCCTCCCTGTCACGCGACGCACTTACCCAGCTTCCGAACGCCGCAGGCTTTGTGGACATAGGACAGAGATTGTTCAAGCAAAACGAGCTGTTTAAATACACCGCAATGTATTTCAATCTGAAAAAATTCAAAAGAATAAACGCTCAGATTGGTAGCAAAAACGGTGATGTTGTGCTAAAAAAATACGCCGCAACGATCCGTTCTCTGCTAGCCGATGATGAACATATCGCACGTCTTGGCGGCGACAACTTCACTATGCTGGTAAAGAAAAACAACGTCAATAATGTTCTTGACGTACTTTCCGAAACTCAGATCGAGATTGAGATTGGAAACGCAAAGTTGCCTTTTGTTATCTCCTCGCGCGTCGGTGTTTATCACATAGATCAAGGTGACAGTATGGGATATGTAATGAACTGTATTTCCACGGCAATAAACACCGCCCGCCATAGTACCACTGACGATGTCGTAGTGTTCACAACAGAGATAATGAACAAAATCGAGCGCGAAAGAAAGCTTATGCACACTTTCCCCACAGCACTGAAGCAGCATGAATTTCTTGTTTACTACCAGCCAAAGGTCAGCCTCGCCGACAACATTATGTGCGGCTGTGAAGCGCTTGCGCGCTGGAAACGTGATGGTGTGCTGGTTCCGCCAAGCGAATTCATTCCGATATTTGAGCGTGACGGAAGCATATGCGCGCTGGATTTCTATATACTTGACTGTGTATGCCGCGATATCAGGGAATGGCTTGAACAAGGTCTTGAGCCTGTAACTGTATCGGTAAACTTCTCTAAAACACACCTGCATAATCCCAGTATATCAGATGACATAATGGCAATTATCAATAAATATGCCATAGATACACGCTATATTGAAATAGAACTTACAGAAATGTCCGACTTCAAAGATTACGAAGCGTTCAAAACTCTCGTAAACAACATGAAAGAAAACGGAGTTATGACTTCTATCGACGATTTCGGCACAGGCTATTCCTCGCTCAACCTGCTGACTGATTTTATGTTTGACGTTGTAAAGCTTGATAAATCTTTCCTTGATAACATGGCTCGCAGCGGCAGCGGCACTGATGAGATAGTAGTCAGAAACATCGTTAAAATGATAAAGGAGCTTGGAATGAAAGCAATCGCCGAGGGCGTTGAAACCGTAGAACAGGCTAGTTTCCTGAAAGATATAGACTGTACAATGGTCCAGGGCTTCCTGTTTGATAAGCCCTTGTCAAAGGAGGAATTCCAAAATCGCCTTAAATTAAAGGAATATAACCAAATGGTTTAATGTAATGTACATACCATGCCCCGTGAGCAATGCTTATCGGGGCATTTTTTTTGCAAGTATGCTCCTAACGCTTGACATTATAAGAAAAATGTGCTATAATTAATCTTGCTTTAGCGATTTAAAGCTTTTCAGCTTTACAGATTTTAATTACAGAAGAAGGAAACGGTAACAAGTAATGAACACTCAAACGGCGATATTCGTTATACTTGGCATATATGTCGCGATGATGGTCGCAATTGCCCTGTATACTTCAAGAAGAACAAAATCGGTCAACGATTTTATGCTCGGCGGCAGAAATGTCGGTCCGTGGCTTACGGCATTTTCGTATGGCACAACATACTTCTCTGCTGTAGTATTTATCGGCTACGCAGGACAGTTTGGTTGGGACTACGGCGTTTCGGCAGCATGGATAGGCGTTGGAAACGCGATACTCGGCAGCCTTATTCCCTGGTTTGTGCTCGGTAAAAGAACACGCCTTATGACAAACCATCTCGGCTCAAAGACAATGCCCGAGTTCTTCGAGCAGCGCTTCGGCTCTAAAAATCTCAAAATCGCGTCGGCAGCTATCGTATTCGTCTTTCTTATTCCCTACACCGCATCGGTGTACAACGGTCTTTCAAGACTTTTCGGAATGGCGTTTGACCTTGGCGAAAACGGCTATGTTTACATAATCATCGCAATGGCAGTGCTTTCCGCTGTTTATGTAATGCTTGGCGGCTACACCGCAACTGCATTCAACGACTTTTTCCAGGGCATAATCATGCTGATAGGTATCTCCGCGGTCGTTATCTGCACCCTTAACGGAAAAGGCGGTCTTACAAGCGCTGTAGAACAGCTTGGTCAGATAGAAGTAAACGGAGCAAATGGCGCACTAAACAGCCTTTTCGGCCCCGACCCGATAAACCTTTTCGGCGTTGTAATACTTACTTCTCTCGGTACATGGGGACTTCCTCAAATGGCACAGAAGTTCTATGCCATCAAGAGCGAAAAATCTATTTTCACAGGCGCTATCATATCAACATTCTTTGCGCTGGTAGTAGCAGGCGGCTCCTACTTCATGGGCGGATTTGTAAGACTTTACAACGATGGTTCAGTTCCAAAAGACGAGCGCGTTCCCGGGCTGCTTGCGCAAGCACTTCCCGAGCTGCTTATCGGCCTTGTTGTGGTACTGGTGCTGTCAGCTTCGCTCTCCACACTATCCTCGCTTGTTCTTACTTCCAGCACGACCCTCACAAACGACCTTATCAAGCCCCACGCAAGAAATATGCATGACAAAAAGGAAATGTTCATCATGCGCGTACTTATCGCAGCATTCCTTATCATCTCCGTAGTTATCGCGTGCAACAAGAATGCTTCCATCACTACACTGATGTCCTACTCATGGGGTGCTCTTTCGGGCGCTTTCCTTGGTCCGTTCCTGTTCGGTCTGTTCAGCAAAAAGACCAGCAAAGCTGCCGTTATCACAAGCTTTGTGACAGGTATCGGCATAGCACTCGTTCACATGGTACTTTTCAGCCTCGGTTTCTTCCCCGAGCTTGTTGAGGCTGTAAAGGCTCTCAACTGCCCGCTGAACCTCCTCTCCCCCATCAACGCAGGTGCTATTGCTATGATACTCTCGATTGTTGAGGTTCCGCTTATCAGTATGTTCACAAAGGCTCCCGCAAAGGAATTTGTTGACGAGGCTTTCAAGGCTCTTGAAAAGTAAATCATATTATGTATTACAGCAGTCGTTTTCGCGGCTGCTGTTTTGTTTTGACTCCAAAGTAACATTAAATAAAAAAAACAGCGCAATTTAGGCTATTTTGTATAAAAAAATCAAAAAGTATTCTCAAAAACCACAATATATGCTATAATTATTATGTATTTCGTGTTACTTTTTAAGAACACTGTTTCGGAGGTTAAATTATGGCTAAATTAATGCTTGGTAATCAGGCTGTTGCCCGTGGCTTATACGAAGCGGGCGTAACAGTCGTATCCAGCTATCCCGGCACACCCAGTACCGAGATAACAGAGTTTGCGTCCACCTATCCCGAGGACGTTATGCACACAGAATGGGCTCCCAACGAAAAGGTAGCCTGTGAGACCGCTGTCGGCGCTTCTATTGCAGGCGCACGCAGCTTCACAGCTATGAAGCACGTTGGTCTTAATGTTGCCGCTGACCCGCTTTTCACCGCGTCTTATACAGGTGTTACAGGCGGTATGGTCATCGCAGTTGCAGACGATCAGGGTATGCACTCCTCTCAAAATGAGCAGGATTCCCGTCACTACGCTATGGCTGCAAAAGTCCCCATGCTTGAGCCGTCTGACAGCGGCGAGTGCAAGGAATTTACAAAGATTGCTTATGATATAAGCGAAAAATTCGATACTCCTGTTATCCTGCGCCTTTCCACAAGAGTTTCTCACTCACAGAGCAAGGTTGAGGAATGTGACAGAGTTGAAAAGGCTCTGCCCGAGTATCAGAGAAACGTTGCCAAATACGTTATGATGCCCGCTTACGCAAAGGCTAAGCACGTTGTTGTTGAGCAGCGCACAGCTGACCTTATAAAATACGCTGAGGAATGTCCTCTTAACACCATAGAAATGAACGATACAAAGATCGGCGTTATCACCGCAGGTATCGCATATCAGTACGCTAAGGAAGCCCTCGGCGAAAACGCAAGCTATCTGAAGCTCGGTATGGTATATCCCATGCCCGAAAAGCTTATAAAGGACTTTGCCGCAAAGGTTGACAAGCTGTATGTTATCGAGGAGCTTGACGATTTCATCGAGACCCACTGCCGCAAGCTTGGTCTTGACCCCATCGGCAAGAGCCTGTTCACCCTTATCGGCGAGTACAGCCAGACCTATCTCAAGGAAAAGATACTCGGCGAAAAGAACGAATGTGTTGATTTCGGCGAGAATGTTCCTGTACGTCCGCCTGTTATGTGTGCAGGCTGTCCGCACAGAGGCGTATTCTACATACTGAAAAAGCTCGGCGTTATGGTAAGCGGCGATATCGGCTGCTATACACTCGGCGCTGCTGCTCCGCTTCAGGCTATGGATTCCACCGTTTGTATGGGCGCTTCCATCAGCGGTCTGCATGGCTTCAATAAGGGCAGAAAGGGCGGATATGAGGACAAGGCGGTTGCTGTTATCGGTGACTCCACCTTTATCCACAGCGGTATCACAGGTCTTATCAATATTGCATACAACCGCAGCAATTCTACCGTTATCATTCTTGACAACTCCATCACAGGCATGACGGGACATCAGAACAACCCCGCAAACGGCAAGAACATTCACGGTGATCCCGCTAGTGCAGTTGATCTTGAATCGCTTATAAAGTCCATCGGTATCAACCGCGTTACTGTTGTAGACCCCGGTGATCTCGCACAGGTTGAGAACGTGATCAAGGCTGAGCTTGCCGCTGATGAACCCAGTGTTATCATTACAAGAAAGCCCTGTGCCCTGCTTAAATCCGTTAAGCACAAGCCGCCTTTCAAGGTCGACGCTGATAAGTGCAAGAGCTGCAAAGCGTGCATGAAGATCGGCTGTCCCGCTATCTCCATGACAAGCGGCAAGGCTAAGATAGACACAACACTCTGCGTAGGCTGTAACCTCTGTGTTCAGATGTGCAAGTTCGGCGCTATCGAAGAATAAACGCATTTACATCTGTGCCGACAGAATGTCAGCACTTTCCTAACGGAAATCGAAAGAACGCAAGTTTTACAACAGATCATATGGCGAACTATGTTCGCCCCTACATAAAAACCACACATAAGAGGTATATTTTATGAACACTAAATCAATTATGCTTGTTGGCGTGGGCGGTCAGGGTACTCTCCTTGCCAGCAGAATATTAGGTAACACCCTGCTCTCTCAGGGCTTTGACGTTAAGGTGAGCGAGGTGCACGGAATGTCCCAGCGCGGCGGCTCCGTGGTTACATACATCAAGTACGGCGATAAGGTGTACTCCCCTGTTATCGAAAAGGGCGAGGCTGACGTTATCGTTTCCTTTGAGCAGCTTGAGGCTGCAAGATGGCTTCCCTACCTCAAAAAGGGCGGCAAGCTCATTACAAACACTCAGCAGGTCGAGCCAATGCCTGTTATCACAGGCGCTATGGAATACCCCGCTGAGATAATCGAGAAGATCAAGGCTAAGGATATAGATATAACAGCGCTTGACGCACTTTCTCTCGCAAACGAGGCAGGCTCTGCAAGAGCTGTAAACGTTGTGCTGATGGGCGTGCTGTCAACTATGATGGAGTTCCCCGAGGACGCTTGGAAAAAGGCACTTGAGGAATGTGTCCCCGCAAAGGCACTGGACATAAACCGCAAGGCATTCGCTCTCGGCGAATCTTACGGCAAGTAAATGTAATCTACAGCAACCCGTAAGATGAGCTGCTGAACGAATAACAAAGGAGAAAAACCATGATCAAGTATTTCAAGCCCGAAATAGAGTGCGCACCCCGTCATGAGCTGGAAGCACTCCAGTCTTTCCGTCTTTCGCAGCAGATAAGACGAGTTTACGACAATGTGGAGCCTTACCGCGAAAAGATGGACGCCATGGGAGTAAAGCCCGAGGACATCAAGTCCGTTAAGGATCTTTCTAAGCTGCCCTTTACAGTAAAACAGGATCTGCGTGACAACTACCCCTACGGTATGTTTGCAACACCCATGAGCGATGTTGTAAGAATACACGCGTCCTCAGGCACAACAGGCAAGCAGACAGTTGTTGGCTACACACAGAAAGACATTGACATCTGGTCTGAGTGTGCAGCAAGAGCGCTCGCTTCAGTTGGCGGCGACGAGAACGACTTTGTTCACGTTTCCTACGGCTATGGTCTGTTTACGGGCGGTCTTGGTATGCACTACGGCGCTGAAACACTTGGAGCAACCGCTATCCCCGCTTCCGCAGGCAACTCACAGCGTCAGCTTGAAATGTTCAGAGATTTCGGCTCTACCATCGTGTGCATGACTCCCTCCTACGCAATAAGCCTTATTGAGCTTATGAACGAGATCGGCATGAGCAAGGACGATCTGAAGCTTAAAGCAGGTGTTTTCGGCGCAGAGCCTTGGACAGAGGAAATGCGTCAGCAGATCGAAGAGGGTCTTGGCATAAAGGCTTATGATATCTACGGTCTGTCTGAAATAATGGGTCCGTCCGTTTCCTGCGAGTGCGAATATCAGTGCGGTATGCATATCTGCGAGGATCATTTCATTCCCGAGATAATCGACCCCGATACTCTTGAGGTACTTCCCGAGGGCGAGCAGGGCGAGCTCGTTTTCACCTGTATCACAAAGGAAGCTCTGCCCCTTATCCGCTACAGAACACGCGATATTGCAACACTCGTTTACGAGCCTTGCAAGTGCGGAAGAACTCACGCGCGTATGCTGAAGCCTCAGGGCAGAACAGACGATATGCTGATAATCCGCGGCGTAAACGTATTCCCCTCTCAGATCGAGTCCGCGCTGCTCAGCGTTGACAACAAGGCAACAAACTACCTGCTCGTTGTTGACAGAGTGAACAACCTTGATACAATCGAGGTTCAGCTTGAAGTTCGTGATGATATGTTCACAGACAATATCAAGGACGTTGAAGCTTACAAGAAAAAGCTCAAGTCCGCTATCGACTCCGCTATCGGCGTTGGCGTTAACATCAAGCTGCTCGAGCCAAAATCCCTCGCACGCTCCATGGGCAAGGCTACACGCTGCATAGACAACCGTAAGATAAAGAATAAGTTTGAGAAGTAATGGAGGTATAACAATGCTCAATCAGATTTCCGTATTTGTAGAAAACAAGACAGGCAGACTCGCTTCCGTTATGAAGATACTCACCGACAACAATATCGATATCCGTGCAATGACTATTGCCGATACAACAGATTTCGGTATAGTTCGTTTTGTTGTTAAGAACTATGAGGAAGCACTAAAGATCCTCAAGGACAACGACTGCACAGCTAACGTTTCTCAGGTTGTTGCTTTCAGCGTGCCCGACGCTCCCGGCGGAATGTATTCCGTTATTGATGCGTTTGAAAGCGCAGGAATCAACATTGAGTACTGCTACTCCCTTGTTACCAACAAGGAGGGCAGAGCAAGCGTTGCAGTGCGCGTAGACAGCAACGAAAAGGCTATTGAGGTGCTCAATGCAAAGGGTATCGCACTTATCACTGTTGATGATATCTAATTGCTCCCCTGCTCTATAGTTAAAAACGACCTGAGTGTTAAAAAGCGCTCAGGTTTTCTTTTTGGCTATTGACAAATATAAACATATGTGTTATACTGATATCACAAATGATACCAGTGAGGAATTGCTATGGACGAGCTACTTAGGGTCATCACCGACCCTGTGTGCAACAGAATACTGCAAATGATGCGCATACGCGGCAGAATGACTATATCCGATATTCTGAAAGAAAATCCAAACGCTCCGCGCGCAACGGTCTACCGCAAGGTCGAAAAAATGCTAAACGTAGGGGCTATCTGCATTGCGGATACCAACAAGGTACGCGGACAGACCGAGAATGTTTATACGATAAAAAACATTTTCGTAAGCCCCAAAACAAATGACGAGTCTGCAAAGACCGTCGCCATGAGTCTTATGCATATAATGCAGCTATACGACAGCTATTTTCAAAGCGAAAACGCCGATCCCAACCGTGATAAGCTATTCATGCTGAATCATGCGGTAGCCTTGTCTGACAAGGACTTTTCCGAAATGGTGCATAGAATAATCGCAATCATTGACGAATATCAGCAAATTCCCCCTACAAGTGACGCAAAAATGAGAAATCTGTATCTGATGTCTGCCCCGAAAGGAGAAAACAATGAGTAAAATAAAAAAGAACGCCATATTGTATCCCGACAACAAAAACGGTATTTATCTGTATGAATATCCCATGATAAACGGCATTAAGCAATACGTTCAGGTGCGAGGTGCGAACAAGAGCAATCCCTTGATCCTGTTTATACATGGCGGCCCAGGCGGTTCGCTCGCAGGTGTTTGTCATGTCATGCAAGCCGAGTGGGAAAAGGACTTTACCGTTGTAAACTGGGATCAGCGCAACGCCTGCAAGACCTATTTAGCAAACAAGGACAAGGCTTTAGAAATAGCCGAAACAGGCAGCATTGATGACTTTGTTCAGGACATTGACGAAATAATCGCATATCTGCATACAGTATATGATTTTGAAAAGCTGATACTGATGGGCTTTTCTTGGGGCAGCGCGATCGGAGCGGAATACGCAAAGCGTCACCCCGAAAATCTGCTTTGCTATGTCGGAGTCGGACAGCACATAAACTATCGCGACGGCGTGACTACCGTTTGCAAGCAGTTGCTTGATATTATTCCCGAAAACAGCAAGGACGCGGATAAAGTGAAGAAGATACTTACTGATTTCCCCGAAAAGCCTGTTTGGAACAACGAGCTTTTTAAGAAAATGCGATACTATTCGCCGCTCGCGTATAAATACATAGGAAAGCACGCAAAGCGTGTTCCAATTGGCAAGATACTCACTTCGCCGTTTATGAACTTCAAGGAAAGAGTAGCCGCTTCATTTCCAAACTATTCACTGCTGAAAAAATCGTATGAAACGATGCTCACCTATGATTTCAGAGAAAACCTTGATTTTGAAGTTCCTGCCCTGTTCGTTTTCGGCAAGGAAGAAACGGTTTGTCCGTCTGAGCTGCTGACCGAATACTTCGACAAAATTACCGCACCCAAAAAGAAAATTGTTGTTATCGAAAACGCATCGCATAGCTGCTTTTACGATCAGCCGCAGGAATTTTACAGCACACTTTGCGATTTTGTAAAAAGCATATCAGACTAATTCAGAAAGCGAAACATAAAATGAAAAAAGGACTTATTCTTGAAGGCGGCGCAATGCGCGGAATGTTCACAGCAGGAATCATGGACGTTATGATGGAAAACGGCGTTGAATTTGACGGCGTTATCGGAGTTTCCGCGGGAGCTGCTTTCGGCTGCAACTATAAAACAAAACAGATAGGCCGCGTTATACGCTACAACACACAGTTTTGCAGAGATAAGCGCTACTGCGGCTTCAGATGTCTGCTTAAAACAGGCGATATATACAGCGCTGATTTTGCCTATGGCGAAGTACCGCTTAAATACGACCCATTCGATTTCGATACTTATATGAGCAACCCGCTTGAATTCTATGTCGTGTGCACCGATATTGAACGCGGCGAGCCTGTATATCATAAATACGAGGGCTGGAATGACCACGGCTTTGATTGGATACGCGCGTCCGCTTCTATGCCGCTGGTTTCAAAAAACGTTGAAATAGACGGAATGAAGCTGCTCGACGGCGGCATTTCAGATTCCGTTCCGATAAAGTTCTTTGAGGAACAAGGCTACGACAAAAATATTATCGTGCTGACGCGCCCCAAGGACTATATCAAGAAAAAGAACTCCATTTTGCCGCTTATTAAGCTGAAATACAGAAAATATCCGAAAATGATAGCAAAAATGGCTGACCGCCATAACGAATACAATGATATAATCACCTATATCAACGAAAAGGAACAGCGCGGCGAGGTGCTTGTTATCCGTCCTGAGACCGATCTTCCCATCGGAAGGATAGAAAAAGACCCCGAAAAGCTCAGAAAGGTCTATGAGATAGGCAGAAGCGTTGCACAAAAAAGACTTGCGGATATAAAAAGCTTTCTTGGCACAAACGCTGAATAAGTATACATAAAAAACCGCTGTGGGAATCCACAGCGGTTTTGGTTTTTAAACGGATAATCACGCTACTTTTTCCATAAGCTTATCTTTGTATCTTACAGAAAGGTACACAGCGTAGCCTACGGATACTACGGTAAGAAATACTGTTCCAATAATGTAAAATGTCTGCGATGTTGCTGCACCAAATGCACTGGACGCATTCACAACGATATGAGCGATTATGCAAGGGATAAGGCTTTTGCCTGTCTTGAAAACCACAGTAAAGCAGAAGCCTATCGCAACGGCATATATGATCTGGCACACGGTTTCAAATACAGCCGCACCGTTTATGAGGTTCACGATATGACCTATTCCGAAAGTGAGCGACGACACGATGACAGCGCTTTTCACGTTTGTCTTGCACATACCAACAAAAAGCAGACCTCTGAAAACAAGCTCCTCTACCATTCCCGCTAGACCCTTTGCAACGGCTTCAAGAGCACATTCGCCAACAGACGAAGTAATTACCAAGCCGTTCCAGAAATTAACCGAGCAGATGGCTATAATCGGAATAAAGAACAGAAAGCCCTTGTAGCTTCCGCTGAACTTACAAAGACCGCATTTCTCGGTTAAGCCATTCTTTTTAATAAAAATCAGCAGCACCGTAAGTATCGCCGCCGCAAGTATCAACGTTATAAGATACGGAACACCTAGACTTTCAGACACGTTGTTCGCAACGCTTGTGCCCACCACATAAATGATTATCCATATAACCGCAAACCATGTTTCGTCCTTATCGTAAAGCTTTTTCATACACTTCCACCTTTCATAGCGCCAATCACGCCCATAAACACATTACTCAAAATTTCAGCAAACTCGTTCTCGTTATATTCGAGGGAATTATTCGCAAGCAAACTCGCTATTCCGTGAGCGGTAAGAAACAGCGTCGCAAACGCTTCCCTGCTCTGCTTCTCGGTGATCTCTGCCTCTGCTTGTAAAATTTCAAAAACAGGCGCAAGTTCGTCATTTGAAATAAGCTCGGCAAAGCGCTTGTCAGCGTATTTATCACTCTGAAACAAAAAACGGAACAGGTGTCGCTCCTCTGCGGCAAATCTGATATACCTCATTCCTATCGCAAGCATGGGGTCGTCAGTATCGGCATCTGCGGCCATGATATATTCGCTGTGAAACTTATCAGCCTCGACATATATCGCGGCTT
Source organism: Oscillospiraceae bacterium (assembly GCA_015067175.1). Taxonomy (GTDB): domain Bacteria; phylum Bacillota; class Clostridia; order Oscillospirales; family Ruminococcaceae; genus CAG-115. The sequence goes on from SVMX01000001.1 coordinate 62,806, forward strand.
TAAGCTCCTCAACAGTACTGAACTGGTACATTATCGGCTGCGTGGAGCATTTAAGCTCTGCTGCTACCTTGCGCACGTTCAGCGCCTCTGCTCCGTTGCGGCGAACAAACTCAAGTCCCGCACTGACGATGTTTTCCCTAGTTATTAGTGCTTTCGGGGGCATGATATCACTCCTTTGATAACATTTGTTATATAACACTTGTTATTATAACAACTATAAGTAATTTTGTCAAGAGATTTTCAAAAAAATATTCAAATCTTTGAAGAATATAAAAACGCCCGAGAGATTTACCTCTCGGGCGTGCGTTATGTGATATTTATTCAGAAAGCTTCTTTCTGATATAATCCTGAATTGCCTTGGGAGAAGCCGCACCCTTCAGCGCCTTGTTAGCCTGACCCATAAAGAAGCCGAACACCTTCTGATCGCCGTTCTTGTACTGCTCAACGGGCTTGGGGTTGTTCGCGATTATCTCGTCAACTACCTCTGCAAGCAGGTCGTTGTCTTCCTTTATCCAGAGATCCTTTTCATCTGCAATAGCCTTAGGATCGCCGCCGTTTTCAGCCATTTCGCCGAGAACTACCTTAGCGTTAGCCTGTGAAAGCTTGTCACCATAGAGGTACTCAACAAGCTGAGCAAACTGCTTGCCGCTGAACTTGATGTTGTCGAGGTCAAGCTCACCGAGGTTTACGCGGCGCATGAACTCGCCAACGAGGTAATTTGCAACAGCCTTGGGATTGGAACTGTCCTGTGCAGCCTCGTCAAAGAAGTCGCAAACACGCTTGTCACCGACAATAGTGTCAGCGTCCTTTACGTTTACGCCGTACTTCTCAACATAGCGCGCAACACGCTGCTCGGGCATTTCGGGAAGAGATGCGCGGATATCGTCAAGCTCCTCCTCGGTGAAGATGATGGGAGGAATATCGGGGTCGGGGAAATAACGATAGTCGTGTGCGTCCTCCTTGGAGCGCATTGCAACGGTTTCACCCGCAGCCTCGTTGAAACGGCGTGTCTGCTGGATAACCTTTTCGCCGTTGTCGAGAAGCTCCTCCTGACGGTCGATCTCGATCTCAATAGCCTTTGCGATAGCCTTGAGAGAGTTGAGGTTTTTAAGCTCTGTACGAGTTCCAAGCTCGTTGCTTCCCTTGGGAGCAATGGAGATGTTAACGTCGCAGCGGATACTTCCCTGCTCCATCTTACAGTCGCAGATACCCGCGTACTGAAGCAGCAGCTTTATCTTCTCAAAGAATGCAATAACTTCATCAGCGCTGTGGAAATCAGGCTCTGTTACTATCTCAATAAGCGGAATACCGCAGCGGTTATAGTCTGCAAGGGAAATTCTGTTCACATCATCGTGAACGAGCTTACCTGCGTCCTCCTCGAGATGGATACGGTTGATACGAATTACCTTGTCCTCACCGTTCACCTTAATGTCAACATGACCGTCAAGGCAGACAGGACGAGGCATCTGGGAAATCTGATAAGCCTTGGGCAGGTCGGGATAGAAATAATTCTTTCTGTCCCACTTTGTAAAGCGGCTGATATCACAATTCATAACATAGCCTGCCTTGATGATATACTCAACAGCGCGTCTGTTGAGCACGGGAAGTGTTCCCGGAAGACCGCTGCATACGGGACAGCAGCGGGAGTTAGGCTCGCCGCCAAACTCGGCAGAGCAGGTGCAGAACACCTTGGAATTTGTCAGAAGCTCAGCATGGATCTCAAGACCCATGGTAGGAAAATATGCACTCATTCCGACACCTCCTATTAAAGCTTGGGCGCAGTGGGAGCAAAGGTCTGCTCAAACGCGTCTGCGCACTGTAAGATCGTCTGCTCGTCAAAACGCTTGCCGATCACCGACATTCCGATAGGCATACCCTCGCCTGTGTAGCCGCAGGTCGTGTTTATGCCTGGAAGTCCCGCAATGTTTACTGTAACGGTGCAGATATCTGCAAGATACATCTTAACGGGGTCGTTGTCCTGAGCGCCTATCTTGTAAGCAACAGATGGCGCTGTGGGAGTGAGGATAACATCAGCAATATCGAATACCTCGTTGTATTCCTTGATTATCTCCTGCTTAAGCGCAAGAGCCTTTTTATAATATGCGTCATAGTAGCCGCTGGAAAGCGCATAGTTTCCGAGCAGGATACGGCGCTTAACTTCCTCGCCGAAGCCCTTGGAACGGCTGTCGCGTATAAGATCTTCAAAGGTTCTTCCCTCGCCGCGGTAGCCGTACTTGATACCGTCAAAACGAGAAAGGTTTGAAGCAGCCTCTGCACAAGCTATGAGGTAGTATGCGGGGATAGCGTATTTAAGTCCGGGAATGGAACAGTCGATAAGCTGCGCACCCTGAGCTTCTAAAGTCTTTGCCGCTGCAACAACGGAGGATTTAACCTCATCATCGATATCATCGGAATAGAACTCCTTGGGCATTGCTATCTTCATACCCTTGACAGACTGACCAAGCTTTGCGGTAAAATCGGGGATATCTACTCTTGCACTGGTAGCGTCATGTGCGTCCTGAGAGCAAATCGCATTAAGCATAATAGCGCAGTCGTGTGCGTCGTTGCAGATAGGACCTATCTGGTCGAGGGAGCTTGCAAATGCAACAAGTCCGTAGCGCGAAACTCTGCCGTATGTGGGCTTGATACCCGTAACGCCGCAGAAAGAAGCAGGCTGACGGATAGAGCCGCCCGTATCGGAGCCGAGCGCACAAGGAGCAAGCGAAGCCGATACAGCCGCTGCACTGCCGCCCGAAGAACCGCCGGGAACTCTTTCGAGGTCATAAGGGTTCTTGGTCTTTGCGAAAGCGGAGGTCTGGTTCGAACCGCCCATAGCAAACTCGTCCATAGAGGTTTTACCGAGCAGCACATAGCCCTCGTTCTTTAAGTTCTCGATAACTGTCGCGTCATAAGGCGGCACGAAATTCTCCAGCATTTTACTTGAGCAGGTCGTCTTAACGCCGTCGGTGCAGATGTTATCCTTAATTGCTATCGGGATACCCGTAAGCATGGAAGCTTCGCCTGCGTCTATCTTCTTCTGTGCGTCAGCCGCCATCTCCATAGCCTTGTCCTTTGTTACAGTGATATAGGACAAAAGCTTGTCATCGGAAGCCTCTATCTTCTTGAAATACTCGCCGCAAAGCTCTGCCGCGCCTATCTCCTTTGTGTCAAGCGCCTTTCTGAGGTCGCGTATTTTTGCTCTTGTTAAATCCATACCCGTACCTCCTATCACTCAACTACCTTGGGCACAACATAGCAGTTGTCAGTGTTTTCCGCATTACTGAGCAGCTTTTCTGTCGGGAACGAGGGCTTTGCAACGTCCTCGCGTGTTTCACAGAATTTGATGCTGTTGTTGTCCTTTGTATCATCATAAGTAAGATCAAAGCTCTTGATGGTGTCCATAAGCTCGATGATATCGGTCATTTCAGACATAACCTTTTCAAGCGCCTCGTCCTCATAATTGAGCTTGCTCAGCTCGCACAGGTGCTGTATGGTCTTGAGTTCCATAAGGTGAGTTCCTTTCAATATAGTTTGGGAGCGACAACACTCCTCCAATTTACATACTATATTATTATATACGATTTTGACGAAATTTTCAAGTACTAAAAGCTAAATTTATAAAATTAGCTTGGACAAACATAAAAGGCGGCATAAAAGCCGCCTTTTAGATTTATATCATAACATATTTCAGTATAAACAGCGCCGCAAGAACATACATCAGAGGAGATATCTTCTTGTGCTTACCTGTTACAAGGTTGATTATCACATAGGAAATAACGCCAAGTGCGATACCCTCGGAAATGCTGTACATGAAGGGCATAGCCATTATTGCAATAAACGCAGGTACAGCTTCGGTATAATCGCTGAAATCTATCTTTGCAACGGTAGTCATCATGAGGAAGCCTACCATAACCAGCGCAGGCGCAGTTGCAAACGAGGGAATTGCAAGGAATATCGGCGAAAGCACAAGCGAAACCGCAAAAAGCAGTGCAGATACCGCTGCGGTAAGTCCCGTTTTGCCGCCCTCCGCAACGCCCGAAGCGCTCTCAACGAAAGTGGTAACTGTGGAAGTACCCATCATAGCGCCCGCGGTAGTAGCAATAGCGTCGGCAAGGAGCGCACCCTTGATACGCGGGAGCTTGCCGTCCTTGTCAAGCAGGTCAGCCTTGGAAGCAACGCCCATCAGTGTTCCGAGGGTGTCAAACAGGTCAACGAACAGGAATGCAAACACAACAACCACGAAATCAATGCTGAGTATCTGACTGAAATCCATCTTGAAGAAGATAGGCTCAAGCGAGGGTACGGTAATTCCGTTGCTGAAATCGGGGAACAGACTTTCGTTCACGCTGGGGTCGTAAAGTCCCGTGAGCTGACAGATCATACCGAGCACCCATGTTCCAAGTATTCCCCAAAGAATACCGCCCTTTACTTTTTTAACCATAAGGATAGCGGTTAGCAGAATACCGATAAGCGCAAGCAGAACACAGATACCGACTGTGTTGAAAGTACCGTTCTCTACCGAGCCTTTGAAAGAAAAGACTGTAACGAGCGTGCTTGAATCAACGACGATATCAGCATTCTGAAGTCCGATAAAGGCTATGTAAAGTCCTATTCCGACCGTTACGGCGTGTTTGAGCTGAAGAGGAATGGCATTGAATATCGCTTCGCGAACATTCGTCAGCGACAAAACGATGAACACAACACCCTCTACCAGTACAGCCGCAAGCGCCGTTTCCCACGAGTAACCCATGCCCTGTACTACGGTATAAGTGAAATACGCATTCAGACCCATTCCCGGTGCAAGCACAAACGGATAATTTGCCATGAACGCCATAATTATTGTACCGATAAAAGCACATATTGCAGTAGCTGTGAACACTGCCCCCTTATCCATTCCCGTCTGTGAAAGTATCAAGGGATTTACCGCAAGGATATATGCCATTGTCATAAAGGTAGTAACGCCCGCAATGACCTCCGTCTTAACATCGGTCTTATGCTCTTTCAGACGAAACAGCTTATCCAATACATTCATTGTTTTTCCTCCTTTTAACAGACGAATTTCGCTGTTTTTCTATATTTTATCACAATTTTCGCATTATTGCAACACTAAAACATCAAAACACAAAAACAGCCGCACTGAGCAGTATCGCGAGCATAGCAAAGTTCACACAAAGGAACACCGCCATGTATCTTCCCTTTTTCGCTCCCTCGGAAGCGCTGTAATATCTAAACGAGATAAGGCTTGCGAGAGAAGCTACAGGAGTACCAAGTCCGCCGATATTTACACCCTGCAAAAGCTCCGCGGCGTTGTTGGTAAAATCCGCAAGCATTGCCGCCGCAGGTACATTGCTTATAACCTGACTTAAAAGCGCGGAAACAACAAGCTCTTTGCCGCTGAGAAGCTCTCTGACAAAGCTTTCAACAGCGTCGATACTGCTGAGATTTCCAACGAAAATAAAGAAAAAAACGAATGTCAGCAATAAGGAATAATCTATCTTAGTGAACAGCATATAATCCGCAATACACATAACCGCAACGGCAACGATAAGGCAGACGATATAGCTGACAATACCTGCAACGGAAAGAACGCTCAGCACAAACACAGCCGTGTAAAGCCAAAAACGCGGTCCAGCCTTTACAACAGTCTTGTCCGCAGGCTTTGCTACCTCCGCCTTTTTAACAAGCAACACAGACGCACACAGCAGCACATAGCCTAACGCAGCAGGCAGAGCGACAGCCGCCATAAATGCTCCGATATCCATACTATAATGGCTGTAGAGGAACAAATTCTGTGGATTTCCGATGGGCGTCAGCATACTGCCGAGATTTGCGGCAGCGGTTTCGATTACAATCGTCATGATAAGCTGCGAATAAGCGCTTGTACCTTGATACAAACCAAGCGTTAGGGGTACGAATGTAATGAGCGCAACATCATTTGTGACGAGCATTGACAAAAAGAAGCACAGGTTCATCAGAATGAACGCAATAAGCCGCGCCGAGGACGTTTTTGAGAGAAGCGCGCTCGATATCGCATCAAAAACTCCGAGCGAGCGCAAGCCCGCAACTGCCGCCATAAGACAGAAAAGCAAAACTATTACAGGTATGTCAATATAGCCGAGATAAGACTCGTTCGGCGGAACGATAAACATAGTTACAAGCGCCGCAAAAAAGGCTATCACAGCAACGGCGTTGTTTTTTACAAATTTTAATACACTTTTCATTTTCACAAAAAATGTCCGCCGAGATCAGCGGACATTTCCTTTAACTAAAATTATATATTTACTTCTTTGCCTTGTAAGCAGCAGGCTTCTTTTCATCTGCCTTTGCTGCGGGCTTTTCCTCAGCCTTGGGAGCAGATGCCTTATCCTCTTCCTTCTTAGCAGGAGCCTTGCAGGTCTTAGCAGCAGGCTTCTTCTCATCCGTCTTCTTAGCGGGAGCCTTTGTTTCGGTCTTTGCTGCGGGGATAAGAACTGCGAGAGCCTTGAACTTATCGCTGTCGCCCTCGATCTGAACATAACCGGAAGCAATAGCCTCGTCCATAGACAGTGCGCCGGAGAATATCTTGTCAAGAACCTCGGTAGAAGCTGTTACGGTAGCCTGCTTGTCGTTATACTCATAAGGCATAACGCTGAGAACGCCGTCCTTAACTTCGATATACATATTTTCTGATACATCAAGAAGATTGAAGTGAACAGCAACCAGATCCTTAAACTTCTTTGCCTTTGCCTTGCTGCCCTTGAGGTATGCGCTGATCTTTTCGCTGAGTTCGATATTATTCATGCTAAAATCCTCCTAACAGGTAGAAATTTAAACTTACACATTTTATTACAGGAATTGTATATCCTTGTATAGTAGTATAACATAACAGCTAATTAAATGCAATAGTCAATTTCTATAAAATTACTTCCAAATAAAAGGGATTTTCATAAGATTGTTAAAAAACAATCATTTAGCAATTGTTAAAATGCTTCGCGATAATCTGTAAACTATTACAAACCGTTCCAAAGAAATTTGTCAAGCTTTACTGTGTTGTCATCACACACCTCTACCCCGTCGGCGCGCAAAAGCTCTGCTTGACGGTTTATTCCGCCAAAAACGAATGCAGACGAAAGCCTGCCCATGCGGTCAACCACACGATAGCATGGAATATTATCAGGGTCGGGATTTGAATGAAGCGCATAACCGACCACTCTCGACCAGCGCGGATTTCCCGCAAGCATTGCTATCTGACCGTAGGTCGCGACCTTGCCGCGCGGTATCTTTTTAACCTGCTCGTATATTTTTTCAAAAGCAGACATTATTCCTCCTCGTCGAGCAGAGAGCATAGCTCGGCGGCACACTCTGATATCTCTGTATTAGTATTCTTCGACAAAGCTTTGAAATACTCAATGTCGCAAATCAGCTTTCCACGAATCGCATCACTTAGCTTGTCGTCAGACACATTTTCAGCTGCACACTCGGCAAAGCCTGCTAAAATATCCAGAAGCTCACAGCATATCCGCTCATTTTCAATAGTTCTTAGACAGTGCATTATAATGTCGTATGAGGGCAGTGCCGCCGACATTATATGTCTGCTTTTGCTATGAAAGCTGTTCCAAAGCTCCTCAGCGGCAGTGACCGCATTCTGTGTATCCTCAGAAAAAAGCGCTCTTAGCGCTTCGGGGACGCAAAAGCTTTGACCATTAGCGCTTGGTGTACCGTCTGCACGACCGTAAACTGTCGCATGATTCGACCAATCCACACTGTTTATCAGCTTGTCCGCTTCATTCATAAAACCCTCCTATACGCAAAACGGCAGACAAAAAATGCCTGCCGTCAATATTAAGCCTTTTCAGTCTTTTTCTGCTTAGCTTTTTTGCCGCGCTCGATAACAGGCTCGCCTGTACCGTTCACGCAATCCGCTGTTACGGTGATCTTTGTGATAGACTCATCGCTCGGAGCGGTAAACATGATATCACGCAGAGTAGCTTCAACGATGGAGCGAAGTCCTCTTGCACCTGTTTTGCGCTCGATAGACTTTTTCGCAATAGCACGCTTTGCATCGGCGTCAAATTCAAGCTCGATATCGTCAGCCTTGAACAGATACTTATACTGCTTGATAAGCGCGTTCTTAGGCTCGTCAAGGATACGCACAAGGGCCTCCTCGTCAAGATCGTCAAGCACAGTAACAACGGGCAGACGTCCGATAAGCTCGGGGATTATACCGAACTTTACGAGATCCTCCTGACTTACCTTGTGAAGCATTGCGGAGCTTTCCTTATCCTTTTTGGAGTTGACCTCAGCGCCGAAGCCCATTGCAGAGGAGGATACTCTCGAAGCTATCATCTTTTCAAGTCCCTCGAATGCACCGCCGCAGATAAACAGGATATTCTTGGTGTCAATCTGCAAAAATTCCTGATGGGGGTGCTTTCTGCCGCCTTGAGGAGGCACGTTTGACACTGTACCCTCCACGATCTTAAGCAGTGCCTGCTGAACACCCTCGCCGCTTACATCGCGTGTGATAGATGTGTTTTCGCTGCGGCGGGAGATCTTGTCGATCTCGTCGATGTAGATTATTCCGCGCTCTGCAGCCTCAATATCATAATCAGCCGCCTGAATAAGACGAAGAAGCACGTTCTCAACGTCCTCACCGACATAGCCCGCCTGTGTGAGCGTGGTAGCGTCAGCAATGGCAAAAGGCACATTCAGCAGCTTTGCAAGCGTCTGAGCGAGCATAGTCTTTCCGACACCCGTAGGACCAAGCAGCAGAACGTTACTCTTCTGAAGCTCTACCTCGTCATCATCAAGACCTGCGTCATTCATGATAGTACGCTTGTAGTGATTGTAAACAGATACACTGAGTATCTTCTTGGCTTCCTCCTGACCGACGATATACTCGTCAAGGTAAGCCTTTATCTCCTGCGGACGCATGAGAGTTTCTGCAATATCGTCGCGCTCCAGATCATCTTTTTCGGGAACGGGCTTTACGCGCTTGCCTTTGATATCGCCGCTTTCGATAAGCATATTATAGCTTGCGAGAATACACTCGTTGCAGATAATCGCAGACTCGTTTCCTCCGTAGAGGATACGTCTTACTTGATTTTCGTTTTTGCCGCAAAAGGAGCAAAACATCATTTTTTTGTTCCTCCTGTTTTACTTGATGTCAGAACGGTTGCTGTAAACCTTGTCGATAAGACCGTATGCAAGAGCTTCCTCTGCGGTCATGAAGTTGTCGCGCTCTGTGTCACGGCAGATGGTATCATAGTCCTTGCCTGTGTTCTCGCAAAGGATACGGTTAAGGCGCTCCTTGGTACGCAGTAAAGAATTAGCGCGTATCTGGATATCGGTAACCTGACCTGAAAGTCCGCCGCCTGCAATAAGAGGCTGATGTATCATGATCTCACTGTTGGGAAGCGCAATTCTCTTGCCCTTAGCACCTGCGGAAAGCAGGAAAGCTCCCATGGAAGCAGCCATACCCATACAGATTGTGGAAACATCGCACTTGATATACTGCATAGTATCGTAGATAGCAAGACCGTCATGAACGGAGCCGCCTGGGCTGTTTATATAAAGATAGATATCCTTATCGGGGTCCTGACCCTCCAGATACAGAAGCTGCGCCATAACTACGCTTGCAGTTGCATGGTTGACCTCGTCGTGGAGAAGAATGATCCTGTCATTGAGAAGTCGTGAAAAGATGTCATAGGAGCGCTCGCCGTGGCTACTCTGCTCTACAACGTAAGGAATATATGCCATAGTACCGTCCTTTCTCCCCGCCATAGCGGAAGCTGTCGGAATCTGCCGACCGTGGTTTAAACCGAAAAGCCGCGCACTTTGTACGCGGTCTTTCGTAAGCTGTGATTATTCGGTTATCTCTTCGATCTTAGCATTGCTGCGAACGAGCTCGAGAGCCTTTTCGATCTTGAGGTCGCCTGTGATAGCGTCCTTGTCAAGAACGGACTTAACCTTGTCAATATCCATCTTGTACTGCTCTGCAAGATCAGCGTAGCCCTTCTCGATATCCTCATCGGTGATAACGATATTCTCGTCAACAGCGATCTGGTCAAGAGCGAGGCGGAGATCTACCTGCTTCTTAGCAATATCCTTGAAGCTTGCTCTGAACTGCTCCATTGTAAGACCTGTATACTTGAGGTAATCCTCAACTCTGATTCTGTTGGAAGCGCTCCACTCACGTGCAATCTCATTGATGCGGCGCTCGTACATAACCTCGGGAACCTCTGCCTCAAACTTTGTCAGAAGTGCGTCAACGAGGTCATTGTCGAGCTGCTGCTCAGCGCGCTCCTCAGCTGCCTTTTCAAGAGTTGTCTTGAGGTCAGCCTTGAACTCGTCAACAGTGTCGAACTCGCTGATGTCCTTAACGAACTCCTCATCAAACTCGGGCATATCCTTAGCCTTGATCTCGTGCAGCTTGCACTTGAATACTACAGCCTTGCCCTTGAGGTTCTCAGCCTGATAGTTCTCGGGGAAAGTAACGTTTACGTCAAACTCGTCGCCAATGTTCTTGCCAACAACCTGCTCCTCAAAGCCGGGGATAAAGGTGTTGCTGCCAAGCTCCAGAGGGAACTTCTCGCCCTTGCCGCCCTCGAAAGCCTCGCCGTCGAGATAGCCGTCAAAGTCGATAACTGCTGTATCGCCAAGAACAGTAGCTCTGTCCTCAACAGTAACGATTCTTGCATTTCTGCCTCTGAGCTTGTCGATCTCAGCGTTTAATACCTCGTCAGTGATAGTCTTGACAGTTTTCTTAACTTCTAATCCCTTGAAATCATTGATCTTTACTTCGGGCTTAACAATGATGTTAGCTGTGAACTTAACACCGGTCTCCTTGTTTACATCAACGACCTCTGTGTCGGCAACGTCAACGACCTCAAGACCTGTCTTATCAACAACAGCAACGATGTTGTTATTGTACAGGGAGTTTACAGCCTCCTCGTAGAATACGCCTTCGCCGTACTGAGCCTCGATCATCTTGCGGGTAGCCTTACCCTTACGGAAACCGGGAATGGTGATATTTTTCTTTTTCTTGTTGTAAGCTGTGTTTACAGCTGCCTCAAACTCCTCGGCGCTGAATGTAAACTCAATTGCATAAGTATTTGCTGCTGTTTTGTTCTGGGAAATGATCTCCATTTGTTTGATTCCTTCCTGTCCGTCGGACATTGATATTTTTAAAATTTCGGAGCATCTGACGACATTCCTAATTAATTTTTACCGGTGTAAAATCTACGCTGTCGGCTGAAACAAGGCGATATTCAATGCCATTATTGACGCCGTTCAACGCACCCTTTATGCTGCCGCCGTGCAAATGCGCATAATAACAGCGCTTTATGCCATACCTTTGCAGCACATCGGTCAGATACACATTTTCCTCCGCGCGGTAAATAGGCGGATAATGGATAAAAGCTATCGGCTCACCGCCGAGCTTCATAGCCTCCTTGACGGAAGCCTCCAGCCGCCCTGCCTCACGGTTGAGCACTTTCATATCGGGCTGCTCGCCGTTCTCTCTTATCCAGCCTCGGGTACCACATATCGCGACGCCTTCCACCATAAAAGCATTGTTGAACAGAAACTGCACCGAAGTGAAGCCGTTTGACTGAATATAATTATTCAGCTTGTTCATGGTACTCCACCAAAGGTCGTGATTACCCTTGATAAGTATCTTTTTGCCTTTGAGCCGTGAATGGATAAACTCCATATCCTTATAAACATCTTCAAGACGCAACGCCCACGAATGGTCGCCGAGCAGAACCACAGTATCCTCGTCGGTAACCACAGAGTTCCAGTTAGCTTCAAGGCGCTCGAGGTGATTGCTCCAACCCGAGAAAATGTCCATCGGCTTGTCACAGCCTAAGGAGAGATGAAGGTCGCCAATTGTGTAAAGCACATTGAGCCTCCCTCTGATTTTTTAAGCTTTAAGGAAGTCAGCAACCACCTCAGGCATCTCCTGCTTTTCAACAGAACCTGTGAAGCGGATCTCCTTATCCTTTGTAGCAGCGAGCGGTGTGGGCATCTTGGTATTGGTAGCCTTTTCAAGACGGTCGATGATCTCGAACTCGTCATCGGTGTCGATTACACCGCCGACAGCCTCGTATACAGCGCCGCTGAACTTGTAGGGGTTAGCGGTAGACGCGATAACTGTCTTGGTATCGTCGCCCGTAGCCTTGCGGTAATCCTCGTATACCTTAACAGCAACGGCTGTGTGAGTATCCAGCAGATAGCTGTACTTTTCAAAGGTGTCTTTAATAGTTGCCTTTGTAGCATCGTCATCACAGCAGCCTGCGTAGAACAGCTCGGATATCTTCGCCTTAACGTCAGCGGATATCTCATATCTGCCGTCAGTCTTGAGCTTGCCGAACCACTCGTTGATAACTGCGTCATTATCGCCAGAAAGGTGATAAAGCAGACGCTCGAGGTTAGAGGAAATCAGAATATCCATAGAGGGAGAAACGGTAGTGTAGAACTTTCTGTTTCTGTCATAGATACCTGTGTTTATGAAATCGGTCAGAACATTGTTGCTGTTGGAAGCACAGATCAGCTTGTTCACGGGAATACCCATGAGCTTTGCGTAATATGCCGCAAGAATGTTGCCGAAGTTTCCTGTGGGAACAACTATGTTTATCTTCTCGCCAAACTCGATCTCCTTGTTCTTAACAAGTTCAACATAGGTCGAAACATAGTAAACGATCTGAGGAGCAAGTCTGCCCCAGTTGATGGAGTTTGCGCTGGAAAGCAGGATATTGCTCTTTGCAAGTCTGTCAGCGAAATCGTTATCGGTAAAGATAGCCTTAACGCCATTCTGACAGTCATCAAAGTTGCCCTTTACTGCGCAGACATGAACGTTCTTGCCCTCCTGAGTGGTCATCTGACGCTTCTGCATACGGCTTACGCCGTCCTCGGGATAGAAAACAGTTATGCTTGTGCCGTCAACGTCCTTGAAGCCCTCAAGTGCAGCCTTGCCTGTATCGCCAGATGTAGCAACAAGAATAGCGATCTGCTTGCCGTCTACTGTCTTCTTAGCAGATGTAGTCAGCAGATAAGGCAGGATCTGAAGAGCCATATCCTTGAACGCGCAGGTCGGACCATGCCAAAGCTCAAGCACATATGTACCTGTCAGCAGATGGGATATCTCTGCAATATTATTTGTGTCGAAATTCTTATCGTTATAAGCGGAATCCACGCAGTGACGAACTTCCTCTGGCGTGAAATCGGTAAGAAGTCTGCTGAAAATGTCATAAGCTCTGTCAGCGTAGCTCTTATCGCACATAGCGAGTATCTCGTCCTTAGTGAACTGAGGAATGCTCTCGGGTACAAACAGACCGCCCTCATCGGAAAGTCCCTTTGTGATAGCGTGAGCGCTCGTCACCTTTAAAGCCGAATTTCTCGTGCTTCTGTAATTCATATTAGTCGTCCTTTCATAAAGACTTGCGTCTTAATATATAGTATAAATTCCGTCAGTCGTAAATGCGTCCTCGTAGATATCGAGCCGCAAAAGAGTGGGAGCATCTCCTCCCGTGACGGTAACCTCTGCAATATCGTACCTCGGCTGAAGCCGAACTCCGTCACCGCAGAAAACGTTGCAAAGATAGAAATCGGCGGTCTGTACGATGCGCCTGCGCTTTGTCTGCGTCACTGCTTCAAGGCCCGACACCATGCTTCCGCGCTTTCTTGTTTTTACCTCGGTAAAAACAAGAAACCTGTCGATCCGCGAGATTATGTCAATCTCACCGTAAGCCTTGCGGAAATTCCGCTCGATTATCTTGTGTCCGCGCTTAATAAGCTCAGCACACACAAGCTCTTCTCCGAAGTCACCTTTAGCTTTTTTGTCCATCTTTGTCAGCAAAATATTTTTTGAAAAATGAAGGTCTGTGAACCGGACACAAGCCATACTCGTCAACTGCGGCATAGTGCGCCTTTGTTCCGTAGCCCTTATGCTTTTCGAAGCCGTACTGAGGGTACTGCTTCGCGAGTTCGTCCATGTAACGGTCACGCGCGACCTTTGCAAGAATAGAGGCAGCGGCAATACTTGCTGATGTAGCGTCACCCTTGACGACGGTTTTAACATTTCCGTCTATGGGCGGAAGTCTGTTGCCGTCAACAAGGATAATATCGGCTTTTTTCTGAAGTCCCTCATACGCGCGCTTCATGGCTAACATGGCGGCGTTCAGGATATTCATTTCCTCTATCTCTGCGATAGTTGCGACCGCTATACAGTAAGCGGCGGCTTTCTCGCGTATCTCATCGAAAAGCTGCTCGCGCTTCTTCTCGGTGAGCTTTTTGCTATCATTAATGCCGTCGATAACAACACCCTCGTCAAAAATGACCGCAGCAGCATAAACATCGCCTGCAAGCGGACCTCTGCCTGCTTCATCAATTCCGCAGACAATACCACACTGTGTCCGCAGCTCACTGTCGTAGCCGAAAAGCGATGGCTTTTCGATATCCTCCAACGTTAGCTGCTCGACAAAAGGCTGTTTATTCAAGCGTGATCTTGCCAATCTTGCCACCTCTGTATTCGTCAAGAAGTGTTGCCGCAGCGCGCTCTGTGTCAGGCTCACCGCCCGAAACGAGCATACCGCGTGCCTTTGCGATCTCAGTAAGGACATTGCCCTCACCCGCTATTTTGTAGCGCGCCTTGATTAGCTCGGGGTATTGCTCCAAAAGGAACTCACCCAAAGCGGCGGCAAGTGCCTCAACGTCCATTACATCGTCTTTTATAGCGCCCGTAAAAGCAAGCCTTTGAGCGGCGATCTGATCGTCGAACTTCGGCCAAAGTATTCCGGGCATATCAAGAAGCTCCACGTCCTTGTCGATGGAAACCCACTGCTTACCGCGGGTAACACCGGGACGGTCGCCTACCTTTGTTTTCTTTGTTTTTGCCATTCTGTTTATGAATGAGCTTTTTCCCACATTGGGAATACCGACTACCATGAGCCTGAGCGCTTTGCCTATCATTCCGCGCTGCTTGCGGCGCTCGAGAAGATCTTTCAGAAGCACCTTAACAGCGGGTAAGAACTTGTTTATTCCCTTACCGCTTCGGCAATCGCAGGTCAAAACGATAATGCCCATGCTCTCATAGTGCCGCTTCCAACGTGCTGTTGCGGCTTCATCGGCGTAATCGCATTTGTTCATTATCATAATGCGCGGCTTATCCTTGACAAGCTCGTCAAGAATGGGGTTGCGGCTTGACTCGGGAATACGCGCGTCTGTTATCTCAACAACTGCGTCAACCATTTTCAGATCTGCCTCAATAAGACGGCGGGTCTTAGTCATGTGACCGGGAAACCACTGGATATTGCCTACATCGCTCATAATAAACCTATACTGTCAAAGGGCATGAAGCGGAACACCGCTTTACCCATTATATAATCTGTGTCTACCATGCCCACGCGGTAATCTCGGCTGTCGGTCGAGTTGTTGCGGTTATCGCCCATCACGAAAATATAACCCTCAGCAACCTCGTACTCCCTGCCGCTTATGCAGCTTTCGGAGCGCAGAGTTTTCTCGAGGATATAATCTTCATGAAGAAGCTGGAATTCGCTCTCGCCTGCCTTTTTGAGATATACCTCACCCTTATCGAAATCAAACTTCACTGTATCTCCGCCGACCGCGATAACACGCTTGATTATAGGCTCACCATAGGTGTGGCCTCTGTCGGGGCTAAGCTTATCAGCCTGCAGCACAACGATATCGCCTCTTTGCGGAGTATAGAAAAGATTGAATGCTATAACGCGATCCTGATCCTGTAGTGTGTTATTCATTGACTTTCCGTCAACGGTGATAGACCTGAACACAAACAGATTCAGTCCAAGCATTATGAGCACAGCATAAACAAGGCTCGACACCCATTCAAGCGCGTCGGCATAAGGCTTTTTCGGCTTTTCCGCAGAATTGGGGGCGCTGTCGCTGCCCTGTGTTTCAGACGGAACAGAATCCGCAAGCTCTTCTATGTTTTCTGCTGTTTCAATATCTTTGATCTCTTTTTCGGACATAGTACGTTCACTTTCTTTCATATCCACGCTTCACCCCCGCTGAATGCGGGGGTTTATAGCTTGGATTTGGGGAGGTTTATGCCGCTATGGCATTAAACCTTGGACTTAACCTTTGCAGCCTTACCAACTCTGTCTCTGAGGTAGTACAGCTTAGCTCTGCGAACCTTACCGTGTCTTACGATCTCTACCTTCTCAACAGACGGGCAGTGGAGAGGGAAAACTCTCTCAACGCCGCAGCCGTGTGCAACACGTCTAACGGTGAATGTCTCGTTGATGCCGCCGTGCTTCTTAGCGATAACAGTACCCTCGAACATCTGGATACGGAACTTATCGCCCTCCTTGATCTTAACGCCTACCTTAACGTAGTCGCCGACCTCAACAACGGGGGCCTCTGCCTTCATGCTGCTCTGCTCGATGATTTTTAATGCGTCCATTTTTTCCTCCTAGACCATTCGGATATTCTTAAGACCGACCTGTTCGAGCGATATACGCCAAGGGCAAAACCTTGATCCCAGCGGACTATCCGTTATTAATGTTTGGCTTTTCGCCGCGCATTAACTCACATTGTATGCCGATTTTTCACAAATGGGCATAGCAACGGATACTAAATGCCTTATTATTATAACACTTTCGAATAAAAAAATCAAGTGCTTTTTCTTAATATTTCATACAAATTTACCTAAAACTGAAGTTTTGATATGTATATATCGTCAAAATCAGTCAGAATGTCGTCTGTAACGTCCTCAGCGGAGAATATCAACCTCTCCAGCGTATCAAGCTTTTGCGCGTCCTCAAGGCAGGAAAGCACGCCGCTCTCACTTGCATTTCTGCTGAAGACTGCATTCTGTGCCATTCCATCGGGAAACACACCGAGAGATGTAAGGCTTTGCATTCCCTTGCTTGCAAGCACCTCGCCCGAAAGGTAGAGCCTCTTCGGCGCGCCGTATTTTTTCACCATACATTCAAGCGCCGCAGCAAGGCTTGCCTTATCGGACTGAACGGCACGCACATCTTTTTGCGACACACAATAATCCTCGCCGATATAAAACTGGTCGCGGTCGGTCATTATGCCGTCCTCGTCGAGGATACCCGTATCGCGCATTATGCGCACCACGTCGATTGCAGCCGACGCCGCAATTCCCTCGCTGTCGCAGTCGCCTATAACGCTGTAACAGATCGTTCCGTTGTCCTCGCGCGACACCTCGTCGATAGCTCCGTATTCGCAGGGCATTCCGCTTTCGAGCGCGGAGCTGTCAAAGGCCCCGATAAGCGGCAAGGAAGCTATGTAAAGCTTTCCGCACGCAAAATACGCTAAGTCAAGGCTTTTCGCAAGCCGAACCGCAAGTGTACCCTCCTCAAATGGTACGGAAGCAAGAAACGCTGCTGTTCTGCCGTCTGCGCGCGCACTAACGAACGGAACAACGATTATTTCGGTATCGGGGCGGAGAAATATGTCTGTAGGGTCAAGCTGCTCCTCGATCGCACCCGAAATGGCTATCGGCGCACAAACGCCTATCTTTTGTAGGCACTGCGCTAAGATTCCATACTCACGCATAGTCATAAAAATGAATTTCGAAAGCTCCGCTGCGGCCTCCTCGGCAGTCAGCCCCTCAACTATCGCAACAGAGCGCGCGGTCATTCGCGACAATGATAAGTCATAATACGCCGCGGTAATGACACGCTCCGACAGCTCACAGGCAAGAACCAGCGAGCGGCTGTGGTCATCGTGATATTTTTCGTGATGGATAGCTAATGTGTTCATAATAGCTCCTTAAAAACAAAATAATAAATATAGTATAACATACATTTGCGAAAATTTGAACAGAAAATACAATAAAATAAATAAATTTGCAAAACTCCTTGAAATCCGACATTCAATTTGATATAATATGTGTAGTTTAAATTTAAGGATAGGTGAACAGCTTGAATCAGAAATTCAACCATTTAATTGACACCGAGGACTACTCAGTACACCAGTGGAACTCCATGGTGCGACTTGCGCAGGATATTATGCGCCGACCCGAAAGCTACTGCGAAAAATGCAAGGGCAAAATTATGGCAACCCTTTTCTATGAGCCGTCAACACGCACTCAGATGAGCTTTCAGACCGCTATGATACGCCTTGGCGGAAATATAATCGGCTTTGACAATCCGAGCAACTCCTCGGTTGCAAAGGGCGAAAACCTTAAAGATACCATCAAGATAATCAGCAACTACGCCGATATCCTCGTAATGCGCCACACACAGGAAGGCTCTGCAAAGGCGGCGGCGCTCAACGCAGAGTGTCCTGTAATAAACGCAGGCGACGGCGGACACCTCCACCCTACCCAAACCCTCACCGACCTGCTGACGCTTCAGACCGAGATAGGCAGACTTGACAACCTCACAATTGGACTTTGCGGCGACCTTAAATACGGACGCACCGTACATTCGCTGGTCAAAACGCTGTCCTGCTACAAAAACAACAAATTTGTGCTGATATCCACGCCGAGCCTTGCGCTTCCCTCCTACATCAAGGACGTGATGCTTGCACGCGGCTGTGAATTTAAAGAGGTCAAGACTATCGAGGAGGCTATACCCGAGCTTGATATGCTTTATATGACGCGTATTCAGCGCGAGCGCTTTGAGAGTGCAGAGGAATATGAAAAGCAAAAGGACGTTTACCGCCTCACCCGCGAGAAGATGAGCCTTGCAAAAAGCGACATGATAGTCATGCACCCCCTGCCCCGTGTGAACGAGATTGATGTCGAGGTAGACGACGACCCGCGCGCGGCTTACTTCAAGCAAGCAAACTACGGAATGTATGTCAGAATGGCGCTTATCCTTTCCACACTTAACAACGAGCTTCACCCTCACCCGCTGCTTTCGGGCGAGATACACAAAAACGTGTGCTGCACCAATCCCAAATGTGTTACTCAGACAGAGCATTATCTCCCCCACAGCTACCGCAAATACGGAGATATCCTCATCTGCGAATACTGCGACGAGCGTATCCTTACCTAATTATAAACAATAAAGCCGCTTTAGTGCATGAGTTGCGCAAAAGCGGCTTTAGTTATGTATTTTTACGGCACATGAGAAGCTTATTCGTGCCTATCTTAGCCGCCTCGGTAAATCCCATGCGGCGAAACAGCGACACAGCCATGACATTAGCTGAATGAAGCTCGGTATTGACGTCCGCTTCTGTCTGCGATATGCAGCGGTGTATTATCTCTGAGCCTATGCCAAGATTTCTGAAATCCGAACGAACATAAAGATCATCAATATACGCTTTCCCGTCTTTCTCACGGAAGCAGTAATACGCGGCTTTCTGTCCGTGAAGCTTCACGACAGTGTAGCTACCGATATTATCCCTAACATATCTATAGACATTCATCAGAAGCGGCTGAATATCGGAGGTTTTAGGCTCGAACCACTCATAGACCGACTTCACTGCAAAATAAATATCTTCAACGTCGTCATGTGACGCTGTGATGAACTTTAACTCCATTATCCCTCCATAAAACAACGGCTGCGCAAAAACGCAGCCGTATTTGTGTTGAATTAACCGAGAACGCTGAGCAGAACACCTGCCGCAACAGCCGAGCCGATAACACCCGCAACGTTCGGACCCATTGCGTGCATGAGCAGGAAGTTAGAGGGATTTGTTTCCTGTCCGACTTTCTGAGATACACGAGCCGCCATAGGAACAGCGGATACGCCCGCAGAACCGATGAGCGGATTGATCTTGCCGCGAGAGATAACGTACATAAGCTTACCAAGCAGCACGCCGCAAGCTGTACCGATACAGAACGCGATAAGACCAAGGGCGATTATGAACAGAGTCTTGGGGTTGAGGAAGTTTCCTGCAACCGCAGTCGCACCAACTGTTGTACCGAGGAAGATGGTAATAATATTCATCAGCTCGTTCTGCGCAGTCTTTACAAGACGGTCGCAAACGCCGCTCTCCTTCATCAGGTTACCGAGCATCAGCATACCAACAAGTGTACCTGCGTCGGGAATGATAAGGGACACAATAATTGTAACTGCAATAGAGAAGATGACCTTTTCCATCTTCGATACCTGACGGAGCTGACCCATCTTTACGGAACGCTCCTTTTCGGTAGTGAGCAGCTTCATGATAGGCGGCTGGATAACGGGAACGAGCGCCATGTAGGAGTACGCCGCAACTGCGATAGAGCCGAGAAGCTGAGGAGCAAGCTTAGAAGTAAGGAAGATCGCTGTAGGACCGTCCGCACCGCCGATGATAGCGATAGAAGCAGCCTCTTTCAGAGTGAAGTCTGCCATACCTGTAAGGTTCATTGCACAGGCGCCAAGGAATGTAAAGAAGATACCGCCCTGTGCTGCAGCGCCGAGCAGGAAGCTCTTGGGGTTTGCGATAAGCGGACCAAAGTCGGTCATAGAGCCGATTCCGAGGAAGATGATAGGCGGATAGATACCAAGCTTTACACCGAGGTAGAGCATATCCAGCAGACCGCCCTCATGGAGAACTCTGCCGTAGTCAAGGCTTGCTTCCTTGACGTAATTCACGACAACGCCGCCTGCCTGCTCGATGTATTCGGGAGCGAAGTAGGGGTTTGTAGCGGGGTTCCAAAGCTCTGCGTGATAAAGACCTGTCATAGGCAGGTTTGTCAGCAGCATGCCAAATGCGATGGGAAGCATCAGCAGAGGCTCATACTGCTTTACGATAGCGAGGTAGAACAGAACGAATGAAATGAGTATCATTATTATGTTCTGCCAACCGCCGTCGGCAATAAATCCCATAAAGCCCGATGAATTGACCAGACCGTTTAGGGTATCAACAAATATTTCCATGCTTTATATATCCTTTCTGTCCATTAAAGGAATGGGCGTGTGTTATCACCGATGCCTGCAAGGCTCCATGCGGAACGCGTCTTGCTGTCCTTGCGCTTGATGCTTCTGATAGCATACTGCTTGCCGTCAGCCTCTGAATAAGCCGCGATAGCCGCGCTTATTACCGCGATTATCTCATCATCGTCGCTGTCGTCAGCTTCGTCTATCTCCTCGACGGGAGCGGGTGCAGGAGCAGGCTCTTTTGTAGCAGCGGCAGCCTTTGCAGCCTCTTCCTTGGCAGCCTTACGCTTGTCCTTACTCTTAAAGAACTGACCCATAGCCCAGAAGATAAGGATAAGTAATGCAAGAATAAAGAATACGACCAGAATACCTGTTATAGTTATAATACCGACAGTGCCCCAGTAATCGGGGTCGCCAAGCTGCTGCTGCGCGATAGACTGCTCAGCGGAGCCTGTGTAAGCCTGAAGCCTGTCGATTACGCCCTGTGCTTCTGTTGAAGCGGCATCAGACAAAAAGGATAGTGCTAAACTCATAATATTCTCCTTTTATTTTTAGAAGCCTGTCTTGCAAGCTCCAAATCATCATACGTTTTATATTATACAACATTTATAAACAAAATTCAACCGCTTTTTGAGAATTTTGTGACAAATTTTTAGCAAAGAAACATATCTTTTTTGCACACATCAATAAAAACCGCCGTCTACGCCGAGCACCTGACCTGTGA
Source organism: Oscillospiraceae bacterium (assembly GCA_015067175.1). GTDB lineage: Bacteria > Bacillota > Clostridia > Oscillospirales > Ruminococcaceae > CAG-115. Next base: position 84,328 of record SVMX01000001.1, read on the forward strand.
TAAAGCGATTTTCGGCAATAGCACGCACAGCCTTTGCTACCTCCTCTGCCCTGCCAAGTCGCATAAGAGGTGTGCTGTCGGCAAGTTCGGCAAGCTCATCATCTGACAAGTGTGCACTATTCATAGGGCTGTCTATAACGCCGGGAGCGATGCAGTTTACCGTAATTCCCGATGAGCCGAGCTCCTTTGCAAGCGCCTTAGTCATACCGATAAGCCCAGCCTTTGCCGCTGAATACGCGACCTCGCAGGAAGCGCCGTGAACTCCCCAAACCGAGGAAATATTGACGATAGCTCCGCTTTTTCGGGATATCATGGATTTTACAAGGCTTTGCGTAACATTAAAGCAGCCTGTCAGATTAACATTCAACATTTGCTGCCAATCCTCTTGTGTGACATCCGTGAAAAGCTTTATCTGTGATATTCCCGCATTGTTGACAAGAACATCCACATGACCGTAGCTTTTTAATATCTCAGCGCAAGCATTATCAACGGAAGCCCTGTCGGCAACGTCCATCTGTACGCTGCCGCAGTGAAGCTCGGAGCAGATACGCTCAGCTTCTTCCCAACGTGTATTGTAGGTTATAACTACATCATCAGTCTTTGCGAACTCCGCGGCTATGGCACTGCCAATCGCGCCCGTGCCGCCTGTAACCACAACCACGCTCATTTCGCAGCTACCTTTATCTCGCCGTCTTCGGCTGTAACGGATATCTCGGAAAGCGTTTTGTCAGCATTGTCGATAATGGTTTCAGCGATAACGTCCTCAATATCGCTGCGGATAACCCTACGGATATCTCTGCCGCCGAATTTGCCGCCGTGAGACTTCTTTGCAACTGCCTTGTAAACATCTTCGCTGATGCTGAGCGAGATCTGCTTTTCTTTAAGCGGATTTCTCAGCTCCTCCAGCATAAGCGCGGCTATTTTTGCATGATCCTCCTCGGAGAGCGGCGCAAACGCAACTATCTCGTCGATACGAGCCAAAAACTCAGGACGCAGGAACTCGCGCAGACCTTTCATTGCGCGCTCCTTGCTGACGTCACCGTCATTCTTGCTGAAGCCTATGCCGCCCGAGGAATGTCCCGAGCCTGCGTTTGATGTCATACAGATAACGGTATTCTCAAAGCTTACCGACCTGCCGTGTGCGTCGTTTATCTTGCCCTCGTCAAGTATCTGAAGCAGGATATTCATAACATCGGGGTGAGCCTTTTCTATCTCATCAAAAAGTATCACGGAATAAGGCTTTCTGCGAACTCTTTCGGTGAGCTGTCCCGCCTCGTCATAGCCGACATAGCCGGGGGGCGAGCCGATTATCTTGGAAACGCTGTGCTTTTCCATATATTCCGACATATCAAGACGGATAAGCGGCTCTACTGTATCGAACATCTCCTTTGCAAGCACCTTTACAAGTTCGGTCTTTCCAACGCCTGTGGGTCCTACAAAAATAAAGGAAGCAGGTCTGCGGCGCTCGGAAAGCTGAACTCTGGTGCGCTTTATAGCCTTTGCAACCAGTGCGCACGCCTCGTCCTGACCGATCACCTTTGCCTTAAGGCTGTCCTCAAGGTGCGCGATGCGCTTATACTCGGTCTCCTTTATCTTGTTTGCGGGAATGCCCGTCCACATCTCGATGACCTTGGAAAGGTCGTCCATCGTGACGCATACATTCTCAGCCTTATCCTTTATCTCGTTTATCCTTGCCTCGTTCTTCGCTATCTGCGTCTTTATCTCGGCAAGCTTTTCATAATCTCTCTCAGCTTCGTTGCCGAGGTCGTTCTCCTCGTTGCGGAGCTTTTCAGTTTCAGCTTTCAGCTTTTCATACTCTGTAATATCCTCATTGACAAGGCTTGCGCACGCACAGGACTCATCAAGCAGGTCGATCGCCTTATCAGGGAGGAAACGGTCGTTGATATAGCGCTCGGAAAGCACCGCGCACATTCTTGTAAGCTCGGAGGATATCTTCACCTTATGGTGATTTTCGTAGTACTCCTTGATGCCCTCGAGAAGCTCGACAGTTTCATCTATTGTAGGCTCGTTTATTGTAACAGGCTGGAAACGTCGCTCCAGTGCGCTGTCCTTTTCGATATGCTTGCGATACTCGTTGAAAGTAGTCGCACCGATCACCTGAAGCTCGCCTCTTGAAAGCGCAGGCTTGAACATATTTGCGGCATTCATAGTACCCTCGGAATCGCCTGTGCCAACAAGATTGTGCACCTCGTCGATGAAAAGGATAATATTGCCTGCGTTCTTTACTTCCTCAATGAGCGCTTTTACTCGGCTTTCGAACTGACCGCGGAACTGAGTTCCTGCAATAAGCGCCGTGAGGTCAAGAAGATACAGCTCCTTGCCCTGAAGTCTGAAAGGAACATCACCGCTCACAAGGCGCAGAGCAATTCCCTCTGCGATAGCGGTCTTGCCGACGCCCGGCTCACCGATAAGGCAAGGGTTGTTCTTTGAACGTCTGGAAAGTATCTGCAAAACGCGATATATCTCTCTGTCACGGCCGATAATGCGGTCGATCTTGCCGTCCTTTGCGCGGCGGGTGAGATTTGTGCAGTAGGTCTCAAGCGTTCTGCGCTTCTTGTCGGTCTTTTCCTTTTTCTTGGACTTCTTCTCGGAAGCTTCGCCGTCCTTTTTCTCCTCGGACGAAGAACCGCCGAACAGATTCTTCAAAAAGCTCGGCATGGTGTTTGCGCCGCCGTGCTCGAACGCCTCGTCCTCATGAAGATCTTCATCATCGGCACCGTCAAACTCGCCGTCAAGCTCCTCTGCGCTTATGCCGAGGTGCTTCAAAAGCTCGCCGTCGGGCATACCGTTTTCATCAAAAACAGCGTCATAGGCATTATCGAAATCCTCCTCCGAAATGCCCATCTGTTTAAGATAATCGGTTATCTGCGGCATTCCAAGATCCTTTGCGCACTTGAAGCACAGACCCTCATTCTTTTTCTCAGTTCCCTGCATTGAGGTTATAAATATCGTTGCAGGACGCTTCTTGCATCTGGAACACATCATCATAGCTTATCACCCAATCTTTATATCATTAATGAAGTTTAAAAAGTCGAAATCATAAAACACATTGAACAAAAATGTACTGTCTATTGCGGCGTCATTGAAGAACATTATGTTTCCGCCGCTCAGTATAGTTATAAGTCTTACCGCAAGGCATACGACAAATACGCCGACTATACCCTCCGCAAGACCAACAACTCCGCCGCAAAAGGCATTGAAACCGCCAATAACGGGTATCTTGTTCACAAATTTCAGCAGCTTTGAAAGCAGGCCAAGACCAATTGCAACCACAAGGAATATCACACCGAAAGCTAAGGTCTGAACAAATATCTTTACGCACGGCTCGATAATGCCGTTAATTACTGCGTCCTTAACGCTTGCGGAGCTGTCCATCATGATAAGTATCACAGAGCGCATCGAAGCGTCCTCTCCGCCTGCTATATTCTCTGCCATTCCGCCGAAGAACATAGGTACCGCTTCGCCTACGCCTGTAACAAATTCGGAGATATCATCAAAGAAATTCGCATTATTTACGTTTACTGCGATAACCTGAGCCACTACCATTCTGCCCAGTCCGTAGCGGTCTATATCCGTTCTGGTGAACTCTGCGGTCTTGCCGCTTACAGAAGTGAGGTCAATATCGCCTTTCATTCCGAAGCTGCGCAGATCCTCTGCAGTAATTCCGCACTCACTAAGATCAACATCGTTAAGATCAAACAAAGCCTTGTTTGTGCCCGCATAATCAGGCTCGATGTCCTCAACCGCAACATCGTTCACTCTTATCACGCTGTAATCGGCGTCGGATATAGACGACAGTGTAATAGAACCTACCGCGTCGTCTACCGTTGCGCTTACGGTTTCCTCGATTGGCTTCTCAGCGAAGTTTGTGTATACCGCGCTGCTTATAGGCTCACTGAAAGCCATAGCGCAGATAAAAGCGATTATCACTGCACCGAGGCTCACTATTGCACTTGCAAAGCCTTTCTTAAAGCCTGCAAAAAGCATTCCTATCAGCAGTCCCGCTGTTATCACATCATAGATGATAGCAAATTCTGTTCCCATTGTGTCTCCTTTCGCGTCTTACAGCGCTATTCGCTGCACCTCGTTATATCCGAGGAGATAAGCGTAACCGTTCATAATTATCATATCTGAATATACATCGTCAAGCTCATATATCTTTATCTCCTGCAGCGCCCCATCATAAGAGCGTAGCTGTGAGCCTGACAGCACATAATATTTGCCGCTGTCTGTGCAAGCTCTTGTAAGCTTGTCAATATAAAGTGTTTTGGGATCGGTAAACATGTCATCATAAACCGTCAGCACATCGCCACTTGAAGTGGGATCGCTGAAAACTATGCACACTGCGCCGTCCTGCTGAGGTATATCATGGATAGTGTTACCGAAAACGCCTGTGGCGATCAGCTCGCCTGTTTCAATATCAAGTCTTGAGCAGCCGCCTCCTGTGATGGCATAAACGCTCTTGCTGTCACAGCTTAGCTCGTATGAAATATCGCTTCCGATATATGTCTGCCATATATGCGACTCTGCATTGCCGAGGTCAAAGCGGAATATATACTGCTGAAGCTCGCCGTTCTGTGCGCCTAGAGCCGCAACAAAAATACTCTTGTCGTCCTCTGAAAACTCGACCTGCATTATCTTGTAGTTTGGAGATGCCCAGCGGAATATCTGCTTGCCCTCGCCGTTATACACATAAAGGTAATTCGAATATCTCGTGGAAGTCGTTACGACAGCACAGCGATCATCGTTGCCTATAGAAGCGAAAACGATGCTGTCCTCCATTGGTTTTGCATATATCTCGCCTGTACGCGAAAACAGCTTAAATTCCTTGCCGTTTTTATCGTAGACAACAACGCGTTTGTGATTTGACTCAGACACAGGGTTCTGGAAGCCATGCTGAACATTTGTTATCTGAGCTCCATCAGCATGGTAGGTGTAGATATAGGTATCAGTGAGCAGATAGAAGCTCTCGCCAAGCTCGTTGAGAGTGTAGCCCGCACTACCCGGAAGCTCCACAGGAAAGCCACCCTTGCTGACATCAAGCGCCGCGTCTTTAAACGGTGCGATTATGCTGCCCCAGTTGATGACAATAAGAATTATCACAAGCACTATCAAAAGCAGCACCGCAAGTCTGAACAAAAGCTTTCGTCCCGCGCGCTTTTTGCGGAATTTATTTATATTGTCGCGTTCCTCCATGAAGCGCCCTCCTCGCTGTTTAATAAAACACCTTGTTGAGATAAAGTCCGTTCGGCGGCAGTGTAATTCCGCTGAGCGAACGGTCGCCCGTTTCAAGGGCGCTGATGATGTCAGCCTCGGTGCGTCTGCCCTCACTTATGTAAAGCAGCGTACCCGTAACTATCCTCACCATATTATACAGAAAGCCGTTTCCGCTTATGCGCACCTCGCAGACATCGTCTTTTAGCTCTATCGAAATGTCATAGATAGTGCGCACTGTCGTTTTCATTCGCGCCTTACCCTCTGCGCGGCAAAAACCGCCGAAATCATGCTCGCCGACAAGAAGCTTCGCCGCACGGCGCATCGCTTCGATATCAAGCTTATAGGGGTAGTGGAATGCGAGGTCCTGCAAAAAAACATCGCGCTGAGGCTTATTATTTATGAGATAGACATACTCCTTGCCCTTGGCGCAATAACGCGCATGGAACTCCTCGTCGGCCTCCTCGCAGGAAAGCACCGCGATATCGGGCGGCAAAAGCGTGTTCATGCCCTTTACGAAGCCCTCGCAGGGAATACGGTTGTCTATATGAACATTAAAGCAGAACTGCCGCGCGTGTACTCCCGTATCGGTGCGCGAACAGCCGTATATGACAGGCGCAGGCATTTTCAGCAGCTTTCCGACAGCCTTTTCCACAGTTTCCTGAATGGTAGCTGCGTTGTCCTGCCGCTGAAAGCCGTGATAAGCTGCTCCGTTATATGCAATGAATACCTTTAGATTTCTCATGTTGATATCTCCGTTTTAGGGGAGTATGGGAAAGAAGTTGATAGCAATAACGCCGCCAAGCAGCGCAATAACTATCAGCAGCGCAACGTAGTCACGCGGCGCAGTTTTAAGCTGACGAAGCCTTGTTCTTCCGTCGCCGCCTCTGTAGCAGCGGCACTCCATCGCTGTTGCAAGCTCATTGGCACGCTTGAAAGCAGATACGAACAGCGGAATAAGCACAGGTATAAGCGCCTTTGCCTTTTTGATAAGTCCGCCGCTGTCAAGCTCAGCGCCTCTTGCCTTCTGCGCACACATTATCTTGTCCGTTTCCTCGACAAGCGTAGGAATAAAGCGCAGCGCTATCGTCATCATCATCGACAGCTCATGCACGGGAAAGCGCAGCTTTTTCAGCGGTGAAAGGATACGCTCTATCGCATCTGTAAGCATGATAGGCGATGTTGTATAGGTGAGCAGTGACATTCCCACGATAAGCGAAATAACGCGTATCAGCATAAAGGAAGCCATTTTAATGCCCTCCGGGTAGATAGTAAATATCCACCACTGCACGAGCGGCTCCTCGCCCTTTATAAAGAAAAGGTTCAGTATCGCGGTGAAAAGCATAAGCGGCACGATGGGCTTTATGCTCTTCAATATCATGATAAGCTTGATGTTCGCCGCAATATAGCAGAACACCATAAACAAAGTGCATATAAGCAGCCCTGTATAGCTCTGTGCGGTGAATATCGCAACAAGATACAGAACATCGAGCAGCAGCTTCATGCGGCTGTCGAGCCTGTGCACGACAGAATTTCCCGGGAAATACTGTCCTATCGTTATATCCTTTATCATTTATTCTACCCTTTGATAAGGCTCAGCAGACGCTCTGCCGCCCTTTCTGTCGTATAAATATCGTTTCCTATATCTGTTCCAAGCTCTTTGAGCAGATGCGACATACGCGTTACCTGCGGAACATCTAGGCCAATCCTCGCAAGCTCGTCCGTACGCTCGAATACTCTGTCTGTATCGTCATAGCAGAAAAGCTGCGCCTTGTTCATTACAAGCACCTTTGTCGCGTATTTTACTATATCCTCCATCGAGTGAGAAACGAGAAGTATCGTCTTTCCCGATGTTTCGTGATAGTGCTTTATGCGTGCAAGTATCTTATCTCTGCCTTTTGGGTCAAGTCCCGCGGCAGGCTCGTCAAGGATAAGCACCTCGGGGTCCATCGCAAGAACTCCCGCAAGCGCAACGCGGCGCTGCTGTCCGCCCGAAAGCTCAAACGGCGAGCGTGTAAGCAAGTGGGTTATATCCATGCTTTCAGCCGCAGCCTGAACACGCTTTTGTATCTCCTCATCGGAAAGTCCCATGTTTTTAGGGCCGTAGGCAATATCCTTTGCCACAGTCTCCTCAAAAAGCTGATGCTCTGAATACTGAAAAACTATGCCTACCTTAAAGCGGATATCACGGATATTGACATTCTTATCCCAAATGCTCACACCGTCAACCAGTACTTCGCCCGACGTAGGCTTTATAAGTCCGTTGAGATGCTGAATAAGCGTGGATTTTCCGCTGCCCGTGTGTCCGATTATTCCCACGAACTCGCCTTTTTTTACCGAAAGGCTAACATGGTCAACGGCGGTCTTTTCAAACGGAGTTCCAACGCTGTATTTGTAGGTAACTCCCTTTGTTTCGATAACGCCGTCGTGGTCTTGCTCGCGCTCATCAAGCTGAACACGCTCGTGAAGTCTGACAGTGCCTTTTTTCGGAAGCGCGGCGATAGCCTCTGCACATTCCCGCTCGAATATCAGCTCACCCGAGATATCTACGCCGTTATCACGCAGCATATGTGTAAGCTCCGTCACCTGCGGCACATCAAGACCAACAGATTTGAGGCGCTCTACCTGAGAAAAAATCTTCTTCGGAACATCGTCCATTATAACGCAGCCCTTGTCCATAACCACAACGCGGTCAGCCTGTGCCGCCTCGTCCATGTAATGGGTTATCAGAACGACGGTTATTCCCTTATCTTTATTAAGGTGCTTGATGGTGCGCATCACCTCGCGCCTGCCCTTAGGATCAAGCATAGCGGTAGGCTCGTCCATAACGATACAGCGCGGCTGCATTGCGATTATTCCCGCGATAGCGATACGCTGCTTCTGTCCGCCCGAAAGCTGGTGCGGCGCGTGCTCGCGGAACTCATACATATCGACCTGCTTCAGCGCATTGTCTACTCTCTCGCGTATCTCAGCGGGAGGAACACCCAAGTTTTCGGGAGCAAACGCAACGTCCTCCTCCACGATAGTCGCAACAAGCTGATTATCGGGATTTTGGAACACCATACCAACTGTCTGACGCACATCGAACAGCCTTTCCTCATCGGAGGTGTCTATTCCGTCAACGATGACCTTGCCCTCAGTTGGAGTAAGTATCGCGTTGAAGTGCTTTGCAAGCGTGGATTTTCCGCAGCCGTTGTGACCTAGAACAGCTAAAAACTGACCCTCGGGCACAGAAAGGCTTATATTTTTAAGCACTGTATTGCGCTCTGTTATGTTTCCCTCTTCGTCCTGAGTGATATAATCAAAGCTTAGATTTTCAACTTCTATGATGTTCAATCGTTCTACCCTCTTACATCATCTTTTATCGGACACGGCAATCCGTGCCCCTACAAAATATCATTTAAATCTGACAATCGCCGTACTTCCGCATGGAAGCGCCATTCCGGTCTGCTTTACGGGAAGGCCTATCTCCTCGGAGATTATGTCGATATCAAAGCGCTTGCCCACTGTAGTGTGCAGAAGATAACTCATGACCGAGGCGGAAAGTCCCGTTGTGTAGCTGTTTAAGAGAATAAACAGCGGCTTATCAGAAAGAAGCTGTGTTATCATAGTCATGAGGTCGTAGATGTTATCCTCTAATCTCCACATCTCGCCGTTTGTTCCTCTGCCGTAGCTCGGCGGGTCAAGGATAATTCCGTCATAGCGCGTTCCGCGGCGTATCTCGCGACCGATGAATTTCACCGCGTCATCAACAATCCAGCGTATGGGCTTATCGGACAGTCCCGAAAGCTTCGCGTTAGTGCGCGCCCAATCGACCATACCCTTAACCGCGTCACAGTGGCAGACGGAGGCGCCCGCCTTTGCACAGGCAAGCGTTGCTCCGCCTGTGTAGGCAAAAAGATTGAGCACGTTTATGGGGCGGTCTGCATTGCGTATCTCTTTCATGCAGTAGTCCCAGTTCACAGCCTGCTCGGGGAAAAGTCCCGTATGCTTAAAGCCTGTGGGCTTTACCATAAAAGTAAGCTCGCCATACTTTATCTGCCAGCTCTCGGGGAGCTTTCTGCGGTAGTCCCAACTGCCGCCGCCCGAAGACGAGCGGTTATATTTAGCGTGAGCGCTGTGCCACTCTGGTGCCTCGCCCTCGCACTTCCATATTATCTGCGGGTCGGGACGGATAAGAGTAACATCGCCCCAGCGCTCCAGACGCTCGCCGTCTGATGTATCTATAAGGCAGTAATCCTGCCACTTGTCTGAAATCCTCATGTTTAGTCGTCCTTTAATATTTTTAGCAAAGCGCCGCTTTTACCTCGTCTGCAATATCATTTGCAAGCTGCTCAACAAGCTGCTTGTCGATACCCTCCAGCATAACGCGTACCAACGGCTCTGTTCCGCTTTCGCGTACAAGCACTCTGCCGCTGTCGCCAAGCCTTGCTTCGGCGTCTGCAATCTTATCTGTGATTGAGGGAGTTTCGCTCCATCTGCCCTTGCCCTGCTCGGTTATCTTGACATTTACAAGCACCTGAGGGTAGTCGGTTATGTCCTTTACAAGCTCGGAAAGCTTCATTCCAGTTTGCTTCATAACCTTTAAAAGCATAGCCGCTGTGAGCTGTCCGTCGCCTGTTGTGGCATAGTCAAGCAGGATTATATGTCCCGACTGCTCGCCGCCTATATTATAACCGTTTTTCTGCATTTCCTCCAGAACATAGCGGTCGCCTACCTTTGCGCAAAGAGTATTTATGCCGTTCTGTTTCATGTAGTTATGGAAGCCAAGGTTGCTCATTACCGTTACAACGGCGGTATCGCCTTTAAGCTGACCTATGCTCTTAAGGTATTTCGCAACAACTGCGATAATTCTGTCGCCGTCAACCACATTTCCGTTTTCGTCTACAGCAAGACAGCGGTCTGCGTCGCCGTCAAATGCGAAGCCTGCTTTCAGCCCGTTGCGTCTTACATAAGCGGCAAGCTTCTCAATGTGAGTAGAGCCGCATTTGTCGTTGATGTTAGTGCCGTCGGGGGTATTTGCAATAAAGCTTCCATTTACGCCGAGCGTTCTGAAAAGCTTCTCCGCTGTAGCTGCGGAGCTGCCGTTTGCACAGTCAAAGCCGATATCCATACCCGAAAGGTCGATATCAACACACTGCTTTATGTAATTTATGTAATCATCTGCGGCATTTGAGCGACGCATGATATTGCCGACCTCTGTTCCCTCGCGGAGTTTTATCTCCTCAGGGCGGTCGAGAATAAGCGCCTCTATTTCCTCCTCAACGCTGTCAGGAAGCTTAAAGCCCTCACCCGAAAACAGCTTGATACCGTTGTATTCAACCGAATTATGCGAAGCGGATATCATAACGCCCGCGTCAGCCCTGTAAGCCTTTACAAGATACGCCACAGCGGGAGTAGGCACAACGCCGAGAAGTTCTGCCTGTGCGCCCACAGACGCAAGACCTGCCGCAAGCGCGCCCTCAAGTATCCTTGACGAGATGCGTGTATCCATACCAACAAGTATGCGTGGGTGCGCCTTGCCGCTCTCCTTTGTGAGAACGTGAGCCGCTGCCCTGCCTATCTCCATAGCACGCTCACAGGTAAGCTCCGTTATTGCAACGCCGCGTGCGCCGTCTGTTCCGAAAATTCTTGCCATGTTATTTCCCCCAACATAATTATTATATTTTTGTGTTCTTTATAGATAGATTTACTCTAAAGTCTGCTGACCGTCCTTCATTATACCCAAATGCTTATAAGCAAGCGCTGTTGCGGTTCTTCCGCGCGGGGTTCTTGCTACAAAGCCAAGCTGCATCAGAAAAGGCTCGCAGACCTCCTCTAAGGTCACGCTCTCCTCGCCAAGCGCCGAAGCAAGCGTTTCAAGTCCGACAGGGCCGCCGTTGTAGCCCTTGATAATCATTTCAAGGAAGCGCTTGTCAAGACTATCAAGTCCGAGCTTATCTATTTCAAGCCTGTCGAGTGCGATGTCGGCTATCTCACGGTCTATCTTGCCGTTGCCGAGGACATCGGCAAAATCGCGCACGCGCTTTAAAAGGCGATTGGCGATACGCGGAGTTCCGCGGGAACGCCTTGCTATCTCCATCGCGCCGTCCCTTGTGCAAGGTATCGCGAGTATTATCGCTGAGCGCTGAACGATATCGCAAAGCTCCTCAGCATTGTAAAGCTCAAGCCTTTGCACTACGCCGAAGCGGTCACGAAGCGGAGCGGAAAGCTGTCCCGAGCGCGTCGTTGCGCCGATAAGCGTAAAATGTGGTAGATCTATGCGGATAGACCTTGCAGACGGCCCGTTACCCATGATGATGTCAAGGACATAGTCCTCCATCGCAGGATACAGCACCTCCTCCACCTGGCGGGAAAGTCGGTGTATCTCGTCGATAAACAGCACATCGTTTGGCTGAAGATTTGTCAGCAGCGCGGCAAGGTCGCCCGCCTTTTCAATAGCGGGACCCGATGTCACGCGAATATTTACGCCCATCTCGTTTGCTATGATGCAAGAAAGCGTGGTCTTACCAAGTCCGGGAGGGCCATACAGAAGAACATGGTCAAGGCACTCTCCGCGCTTTTTAGCCGCTTCAATATACACCGCCATGTTTTCCTTTACCTTTTCCTGTCCGATGTACTCGGAAAGCACCTTGGGGCGCAGGCTGTATTCTATATCGGTATCTGATGCATTATATTCGGGTTCGACGATTCTGCCACTAGGCGCGAACATATCCTCCGAACTATTCATTTCCAGCATCTTCTTCACCCTTTTCGCATTTTTTGTTTAGATCACAGTGCTCACATGAGGAGGTGCACTTCGGCTTTTTCTCCTCTTCGGTCTGAATGTGTCTGTAATACTCACTGGGCAGGTCGCTTCCATCAGCTCCCTGCGCATTATTGAACTCGTATATCGCAGTCATACGCTTGGACAGCTTATCAGCGTCCTCATAGCCGCACAAGATTGCTTTTTCGTAATACTCGCGGCATTTGTCGTCATCTCGGTGCATAGCGTATATCGTCGCAAGCTCGGAAAAAACCAGAGGGTGATTCTCCTGTATTGTGAGAAGCTCCTCAAGTGCTGATATAGCCTTGTCGTCCTCGCCGCGCACCATATGTATCTTGGCGATACTGAATCTTGAATAGCCGTGATTCGGGTCGTAATGCAAAGCCTGCTCAAAGCAATACATAGCCTTGTCAAGCTTGCCGTCAACGTAGTATGCGTGACCCAGACGCGACTGTATATCCGCATTATCGGGAGCGTAATCCGCCGCCTTGCGGTAGCACCACAGCAGCTTTGAGCTGTCATCTGCTGCCTCATACAGCCTTACAAGCCACTCAACACAGAAAAGCTGATTCTGTCTTACATCTGCAAGAGAAAGCGCACTGATAAGCAGCTCTTCGGCACGGGCGCTGTCGCCCTTAATCATATAGTATATGCCTTTATGGGCGGTCTTTGCGACCTTATCCTTCATCACAGCCTTGAAGCTATCTCTGCCCATAGCTTTGAAAGCAGCACGGCGGCATTTAAGCTCATAACCAAAGGTGTTGCCGAGGATAACCGACAGGCACAGCATAACAGCCATGGCCACAACACCTCCGCCGGCTATAATGACCACATCTCTCTCTTTTTCGAGCACGAAATAAGCCACTGCAACAAGTGCAAAGCAGAATATAAGACACAAGACTGCGGCCAACAATGAGCCGCGCGGGCTATGCTTTCCCAACGCAATTCCTCCTCTTAGCTTCCGAGCTTTTTCAGCGCGTGCTTTATTATCTCCTCGACAGAAGCGTCGGGGCTTACACCAACGACAGCATTCTGCGCCTGCGCCATCGGGAAGCCGAGCACGCAAAGCGCTGTAAGCGCCTCGGAAACATTGTTTCCTCCCGCAATTGCCGCGGAAGGCTCTGCAGCAAAGTCCACAGCGGAGATATGCTGCTCCTTTGCAACCTTATCTTTAAGCTCAAGAACTATCCTCTGTGCGGTCTTTGCACCGATTCCCGGACAGCGGGTAAGGGTTTTGCTGTCGCCAGTTGTGATACACAGCGCAAGCTTAGATGGATTAAGCTCGGAAAGTATCGACAATGCCGCCTTAGGGCCAACGCCCGAAACGGAAAGAAGCTGCTTAAAGCAGGAAAGCTCCGCAGTATCCGCAAAGCCAAAAAGATCGACCGCGTCCTCTCTGACATGGAGGTATGTAAACAGCTTGACCTCGCCGCTTGAGCCTATCTGCTTCAGCGTGTTCATCGTGGTGCGGCACGCATAGCCTACACCTGCGCACTCAACTACCGCAAGCGACGGCTCGGTGTGGATAAGCTCTCCTCTTACACTGTATATCATTATTTCTTACCTTTCTCCATTGCAAGTATCCTTGACAGCGCTGAGCCGCTGGAATGTCCGTGGCAAATAGCCAAAGCGACTGCGTCCGCCGTATCATCGGGCTTCGGGCATTCTTTAAGGCTAAGGATATTTTTAACCATCTCCTGCACCTGATGCTTTTCAGCTCTGCCGTAGCCAACGACCGCCTGTTTTACCTGAAGCGGCGTATATTCGAATATCTCGATACCGCGCTGCGCCGCGGCGAGCATTATAACTCCCCTTGCCTGCGCAACATCAATACCTGTGGTTTTGTTGTTTGTGAAATACAGCCGCTCTATCGACATACAATCAGGCTTCGCCATATCCAGCAGACTGCACATATCGTCATAGATCTCTTTAAGACGGCTGTCAAAGGGCTTTCCCGCTTCTGTGGTGATAGCCCCGTAATTCACGACCGTAAACTTGTTTCTGTCATAATCAAGCACCCCGTAGCCAACTATCGCATAGCCGGGGTCAATTCCCAAAATACGCATTATGTGTAGCTCTCGTTATCGGTGACATAAGCACGGACTCTCAGCGGTATCGAAAGCTCGTCCGCAAGCTTTTGGCACTTTTCAATTTCTTCTGTAGAAATAACGTCCACGACCGTAAAACCAACGGTTTCGCATACATCTTTCATCTGCTTTGCAAAATCAAGCATCACATCAAAGGACTTCTCACCGAAAGACGGACGTGTAACCTCGTTGTAGCGCTTAGCGTCGGGCGCATTCAGACTTATGGAAACACTGTCAATAAGACCCTTGAACTGCGCTATATCAAAATCGGGACGGATAAGCTTAACAAGTCCGTTTGTATTGAGGCGTATACGCAAATCAGAGTGCTGCTTGATATATTCAGCCGTGCGAATAAGCATATCCGCACGAACTGTAGGCTCGCCGTAGCCGCAGAAAACGGCGTCGGTGATACCTGTTTTATCAAACGCTTCAAAAGCGGCGGTTATCTCCTCAAAGCTTGGCTCATGCTCTAGCCAAAGGCTGTCATTATCTCTGATGGAATCAGCGTTATCTCTGATGCAGAAAACACATCGACAAGGGCAGCCGTTTGTAATATTAATGTAAAGCTTGCCCTCGAATTTATAAAATATCGTCATCATAAGCGTACCTCTGCTAAAAATACTTAATCAGTTTATTATATCACTTTATCATCTATTTGTCAAATATTTATTCAACTTTAAGCTCAGAAAAAAGGTTAGTTTTGTCGATGCAAATAAAAACAGCGCTCCATACGAAGCGCCGTTAAAGCTATTTAATTAAAATCAGAAAAGCTTAGCGAGCTTAGCAGCAGCGCCTACGTTACCGAAAGCGTACAGCTTGCCGCTCTCAAGAGCGTCAGCTACAGTCAGCTTGCCGTTTACGATTGCAAGAGCGTCGTCAACGGAGATAGCAGCCTCAATATCTCTCTCGATGTAATCATAAGGAGCAACTGTCAGCTTGCCGTCCTTAACTTCGATATACATATGAGCCTCAAAAGCACCGTACAGCTTGATATCAGCAGCGCACTTGCCGTCGATCTTAGCAGCCTTCTTTGCGTCAAGCTTCTTAGCAAGCTTAGCAGCGATATCTGCAGCAGTGATCTCCTTCTTAGCGGGAGCCTTCTTAACAGCTGGCTTCTTTGCAGCAGCCTTAGCTGTTGTCTTCTTAGCAGCAGGCTTTGTTGTTTTCTTAGCGGGAGCCTTCTTTGCAGCAGGCTTCTTAGCTTCTGCCTTGGGAGCTGCCTTAGCCTCGGTGTTGGGAGCAGCAGCCTTTGCAGGTTCAGCCTTAGGAGCTGCGGGAGCCTTTACCTCAGTCTTGGGAGCAGTAGCCTTTGCGGGCTCAGCCTTGGGAGCTGCAGCGATCTTCTTCTCTGCGGGAGCAGCAGCCTTTGTTTCAGTCTTTGCTGCGGGTGCAGCAGTCTTCTTTACATTTGCCATGATAGATCTTTTTCCTTTCAAAATTACTGTTGAACTCCCGCCGAAGCAGGAAAATTACTTTACATTCCTATAATAACACATTTTTTCGCGATTTTCAACCGTTTTTTCAACATTTTTTGCATAAAAAACAATTTTTTATTCAACAATGTCGTCAGCCTCTGTGGTATCGACGATATCCTCGGCTTCTGTGGTTTCAGACGGAGCTTCAGGTTCGGACGCATCTTCGCTCTCACCTGTATCCGAGCTGTCTTCGGGCACTGAATCGCTGCCATTGCCCGAGTAGGAGATATTACTTCTTGAGAAATAGCTGTAAACGCCGTTTGCAATTGCTGCAGCCATTCCCTCTTGATTTATCTCATTCGCCATAGCCATACACTCGGTCTCGTTGGAGATAAAGCCCATCTCAACAAGCACGGACGGGAAATCCTGCTCAAGAGTCACCCAGTAGTAGCTGTATTTATCGCCACGGCTCCTGCTTACTCCGTCACAGTAAACGCTGTTCTCATAGAACGCTGCAAGCTCATTATTTATCGCTTTTGCAAGCGGCTGAGAGAACGACGTGAAATAATACACCTCAACGCCGCGCGCCTCTGTATTAATAGCAGAATTACAATGCAGCGATATATACATATCCGCGCCGTGATCTCTCGCGATAGACGGACGCTTCTCAGTGAGAATGAACTCGCTCTCGGTCTTAAGTCTTACGACAGTCGCACCGAGCGAGGTGAGCTTTTCTTCCAGCTTCTTTGCAACCGCAAGATTTACGGAGAACTCGGTCACGTTGCCGATAGCGCCTGGGTCAAGCGTGTTTGCGTATTTACCGTATCCATGGCCCGGGTCGATAACGATGACCTTGTCGCTGAGGGTATTCGTAGGAACGGCAAATGTCAGCATAAGGTCGCCGTTTTCATCATAATATGCGCCGCAGCCGCTGTATATTCCCGCCTGTGTGAGAGTAAGCGAAAGACGGAACTTCGGCACGCCGTTTTCTTCTACGATCTCCCATAGACCGTCGCTGAAAAGCGAGCACGCATCGAAATTCGGGAGCTTTGTAACGCTGGTTACGTTATCGAATGTAATATACAGCTTATCGGTGTTGAACTTTTCAACAGCAAAATCACCATCGGGATCAGAAGTATAATCAACGGGTGTGGTAACATTGAACGAGGACTTATAGTCCAGATGAAGCTTTATGTAGCTCTTGCCGCCGCTGTTGCCAATCTCCTTAACGAGAAGTGCATTCTCGCCAAGTCCCGTATCGCTGAACACTGTAATATCATTGTCATTGAAGCGCTTGCCCGATGTGGTAACAGTATAGCCGCCCGACCTGCTCTTGATATAGTCAAGCGTGCCTGCGGGAAGCTGTGAAAACAGCGGTGAGGGGATAGCACCCGTTGTCATTGCGTCGTAAACATCGGTGTAATTGTTAATTACTCTTATGTACTCGACATGCTCTGTATCGGAAACGATAGCAGGCATCGTACCAACTACTTCGCCTGTACCTGCCGCGCTCTGGTCCTCCAGCATCTCAACAACGATGTCCTTTATAGGCTCGGGCTTTGCTTCAATAGTAACCGCACCGCCTGTCATTACCTCGTCATAGCCGCTGTACGCCGCATAATAAGAGATATTTCCGAGATACTGCTCCTGTCCAACAAGGCCATCGGGAACGGTGAAATAGCCGACAAACTTCGCATAAGACGAGTTAGAATCAAGTTCCTCTGCGCTTGCTTCTTTTTCTTTCAGCGTTACAGTCTGACCGCCTACAGTCGCGCTTACCTTAGCGCCGCTGTATGCTACAGCAACCAGTGAGATCTGCGCGCCGCCCTCTACGATAACATCGTCCGTCTGCTCGATAGACTTCATAACATCTATCTTGCGCTCAATCTCATATTTATAGCTCTTGCCCTTGTGTTCGATCTCAAAGCTGTTCCAACCAACCTCAAGAGGCTCGTTGAAATAGAAGTTTCCTGCTTCGTTCAGCTTTATCTTTTCGCCGCCAAAATAAACATCGAAGTTTTCGTCAAACGTACCCATGAACTTTACCGACGGGTCGTATGTCACAAAGCTCAGAGATGACGGAGATATCATTTCAAGATCTTCAAATATCGTATCGGTATTTATCTGCTCGGAAAAGTATTTCATCAGCGTTTCAGTTGAGCCGAGCGGGTCGTCTTTAAGCGCGGTGTAGGAGTTGAACGCGCTACCGCCGATATTTTCGTAATCCTCCATCACCGTGAGCTGACGGAGAAGCTGATCCTCATACCAGCCCTTGAAATTGCCTATTCTCTCGTTAAGGTGCAGTACATAGGTCTTTGCGCCGTTTGCTTCGGTAAGGTCGTACCACCATCTGATAACGCTGTCGAAATTCAGCTCCTTGTTTGCGGTCGAGCCGTAGGTCTTGACCATAACAAAATCGGCGTATCCGTCCTCAATATACTTTCTTGTATCGGAAAAACCGTCGTACAGCGCCTCAACGCTGTCCTTGGTATCCGAGCCAAGCTCGTTCGAGGAAGCGTTCGCCCACATATCGTTTATCATCAGACCGACAGCAACGGAATTATTGGTGCGGCGTGTTATCTCCGAGATACTGCGCACGATATACTCATTAGTTTCATACAGCCAATTCTCATAGCCAATGCCCGAGCCGCTGTGCATATATTCCGCAAACATCGTTTCGCTGTCTGTGGTATAGTAATTCGTGAGAAGCACGCCGTCGCAGGCGTATTTCATCATAAACTTATGCACTGCCGCAGAAAAGCCGCTTTTTATGCCTATTCCCTGCTCCGCAAGGTTCACAAGCATTGCATTTACGTCAAGAACGACAAACACCGACATTCCCGCGTCACGGAAATAATCTATCGCAGTGCCGAGCACGCTCGTTCCCGAATTAAGCTCAAAATCGTAGTAACTGACGCCCTCGTTGTCGCTGTTGAGCAGCACGGTGTTCATTCCATAGCCGCTTATCTCGCTGTAAAGCGTTTCAAGCTCGCCCGCAAGCGCGATATCCGAGTCGTCCTCTGTGCAGAAATCAACGCCGGGAGTAAGCGTTACCGCTCTCATTCCGCTGCGAAGATGCACCTTATTCTCGCGCTGGACAGGAACGACTGCGATATCCTCCGATACCTCCGCCTCAGTCGTCTGAGCAGGCTCTGCATAAGCCGTATAGCTGCACGTCAGCATTGTTGCCGCAAGTGCGGCACAAAATAATCTTTTAAATCTGTTTTTCATTGTTTTCCCCATTATTTAGCTGAAAATTATGTTTTTATATTCGTCCATCTCAGCCCAGACCTGCTCATAAACATCGCTGTCCGCGCTGAAAATGCTGTTGTAGCTGTAAAGAGAAATACCGCCGTAGGAGGAGCATTCCATCGCCTCCTGAAGCTGACGCGCGATTATCGCGCTGTCGGTTATCCATTCTCTTTTGCCATCACCTGCCCAGGTGTCCTCTGTGCCTATCTTATAGGCTGACAGACCGACAACCAGCGGTTTGCCGCCCGCCGAGGCAAAGGCGTCCCAACGCGCAAGGCATTTGGAATACGGCTGTGTGGAATTATCAAAGCCATAGTATATCTGAGGAACTATATAATCAATATAGCCGTCCTCTTTGCACCATTTTTCAACATCGGCATATATCTTTTCATAGTTATTTTCGATACTGCCCTGACAGCTAACGCTGAAAAGCGCCGTGGGATTTGCGTTCTTTACGCAATCGTAAAGACCCTCGACCATTCTGTCGCAGTTTGCAAAACGGAAATCGGCAAGGCTTGAATAGCCGCTTTCCGAGAAAGCCTTTTTATCAAAAGATGCGTCTGTCGTGGGATAAAAATAGTCATCAATATGAAGTCCGTCTACATCATAATTTGCCACTATCTCGGAAGCTCCGTCACACACAAGCTTGATTGTTTCGTCATAGGCAGGATTTAGGTAGTAGTAACTGCCTACCTCAACGATATAGGTACCGTTCTTATCCTCATACCAATCATATAGGATATAATCTTTGTAGTAACCTACATCACGCGGACGGAACATTCTAAGCGGATTTATCCACGCCTGTACAGACAGCGAGCGCTCGTGTGCCTCCTCTATAAGCACTTCAAACGGATCGTAGCCCGGAGATACATCAAGAGTTCCCGATGCGTTTTTAGACCACGGGAAAAGCTCAGATTCATAAAAAGCGTCACCGTGAGAACGCGCATGGACATAAACAGTGTTTATTCCGAGTGAAACGCAGTTGTCAAAGGCTTTGCCGATATTTTCGCGGTACTGAGCCTCGCTGTTCTCTTTCATAAGCGAGATGTGATCGAGATAGGATATCCAGATACCGTGCACCTCGTCATAATTAAGCGCAGTGTAGGTGTTCTGTGTTACATCGGGCAGCTCCACAGGCTCGTCGCGCTCTGTTTTTGCGGTAGTCTGCTGTGTTGTCGAAGCAGTAGTCTGCTCAGTTGTCGCAGAGGACTGCGGCGGCTCGGTATCAACCGAGGTCTGCTTTGTCGTTTCCACAGGGTCATCTGACGGAAGCACTATCTCTATCGGCTCCTTTGTGGTAGTCACATAGCTCACCGAAGTTGAAGCTGTGCTTTGCTCGGTCTCCGAAGCCGATGTCTGCGCCGAAGACGCTTCGGGCTTGTCCGTTGTCTGAGGCACATCAGTTTTTTCTGCCTCGCTCGTAGTTTGCGGAACAGATGAATATCCGCCCGCATCAACGCTGTTTATATCGTTTTGGCTTTCGGCGTCCTGCTTTGCGGCGCACGCTGTAAGAAGCAACGCCGCCAAGATAACCGAAAAAGCACATTTTATCCTGTTTTTCATTTTTCCCCCTTGCCGCTTACCCCACGGCAAATTGTATTTTATGGATATTATATTTTTATATAGTTATCTATATTATAGCAAAAAGTTATACTAACGTCAATACTTTTTGCCTTAATATATACGCAAAAACGCTGATTTTTCACAGATTTTTTATTTTTCGCCAAAAAGTATTGACATTGACGTTTTTTTAAACTAAACTATATGATAGGTATTTATGTACCGCGGTCTTACCGCTCAACTAAGGAAGGATATACCGAAAATGGAGAACATTATCAGTCTGAGAAACATCGTTGTTGAATTTGACGGCGAGCAGATACTGAAAAACATCGACCTTGACATCAAGGACAAAGAATTCGTTACACTGCTTGGCCCGTCGGGCTGCGGCAAGACAACAACGCTTAGAATAATAGGCGGCTTTCTCACGCCCAACAGCGGCGATGTTATGCTTGAGGGCAAGCGCATAAACGACCTGCCGCCGCACAAGCGCGATGTAAACACGGTATTTCAGAGATACGCGCTGTTCCCTCACCTGAATGTCTATGAGAACATTGCGTTCGGTTTGAGAATAAAGAAGCTCCCCGAAAAGGAGATACAAAAGCGCGTAGGCGAAATGCTGGAGCTTGTAAACCTCCGCGGCTTTGAAAAGCGCACGATACACCGTCTTTCGGGCGGTCAGCAGCAGCGTGTAGCTATTGCAAGAGCGCTTGTAAACCGTCCTAAGATACTGCTTTTGGACGAGCCTCTCGGCGCGCTCGATTTAAAGCTCAGAAAAGAGATGCAGATAGAGCTTCGCAAGATTCAGCAGGCGCTGGAGCTTACCTTTGTATATGTAACGCACGATCAGGAGGAAGCACTCACCATGAGCGACACTGTCGTTGTAATGAACAACGGTCATGTGCAGCAGATAGGCTCCCCAACTGATATATATAACGAGCCTGTGAACGCTTTCGTTGCAGACTTTATCGGAGAAAGTAATATCCTCAACGGCTCAATGCCGCGCGACTGCCTTGTGGAGTTCTGCGGAAAGCAGTTCGAGTGCGTTGACAAGGGCTTCTCCCCGAACGAAACTATTGATGTTGTTATCCGTCCCGAGGATATCAAGGTCATTTCTGCCGCTGACGCAAAGCTCACGGGTATCGTTGAATCTGTTGTGTTCAAGGGCGTTCACTATGAAATGATAGTTGACGGCGTTGACCACAAGTGGATGATACAGTCCACAAAAGCAGAAGAAGTCGGCAGCATGATTGGCATGACCTTTGACCCTTATGATATCCATATAATGAAAAAGGCAAAGGAGGAAGACTGATTGAAAAAGCTCCGCGTTTTTGCCTTTCCATACCTTATATGGATGGTGGTATTTATTGTCGTTCCGCTTTTGATGGTTGCGTATTTTGCGTTCACCGACAGCAGCGGCGCGTTCACACTTGACAACGTTGCTGACGCCGGTCAGTACACCAACATTTTCGTGCGCTCAATCTGGCTCGCCGTTATTGCAACGGTCGTATGCCTTATCATCGCTTATCCTCTCGCTTTTCTGCTCTCCCGCATGAAAAAGCACCATCAGGGCACAATGCTGATGATCGTTATGCTGCCGATGTGGATGAACTTTCTTCTGCGCACCCGCGCATGGGTAACGTTGCTCGGCAACACGGGCGTTATAAACTCCATTCTCGGCGTATTCGGATTAGATTCCGTGAAAATGCTCAACACCGAGGGAGCTGTCGTTCTCGGCATGGTATACAACTATCTGCCGTATATGATACTTCCGCTGTATTCGGTCATGGTGAAGATCGACAAGTCGGTGCTGGAGGCTGCCTCCGACCTCGGCTGCAATTCCGTTAAAACCTTGTTTAAGGTAGTTGTTCCGCTGAGCCTGCCGGGTATCATGTCGGGAATAACTATGGTATTTGTCCCCGCTATCAGTACATTTATTATTTCAAGAATGCTCGGCGGCGGCTCAAACCTTCTTATCGGCGACCTTATCGAAATGCAGTTCCTCGGAAACGCATACAATCCGCACCTCGGCGCGGCGATCTCACTGGTGCTTATGGTGATAATCCTGCTGATAATGACCATTATGAACCAGTTCGACCCCGACGATCAGGTATTGATGTAAGGAGGTGCAGATATGAAAAAGCTTGGAAAAATATATATCACACTTGTCATTCTGTTCCTCTATGTTCCGATATTCGTGCTGATAGTTTTCTCGTTCAACGAGTCGAAAAGCACCACATTCACGGGCTTCACATTGGAATGGTATGAAAAGCTGTTCAGAAACGACATAATCATCTCTTCGCTTATAAACACAGTGCTTATCGCGGTTGCAGCAAGCATTATTTCAACAGTGCTCGGTACTTTTGCCGCTATCGGCATAAATTCCATGCGAAAAGTGCCAAAGGCTATCGTAATGAACGTAACAAATATGCCTATAATCAATCCCGAGATCGTGACGGGTGTTTCGCTCATGCTGCTGTTCGTGTTCTTCGCAGCGCGAATGAATCTGGAATTTGGCTTTTGGACTTTGCTTATCGCGCACATAACATTCAATGTACCTTACGTTATCCTGAACGTCATGCCAAAGCTGCGTCAGATGGATCCCAACCTTTTCGAAGCGGCGCAGGATCTCGGCTGCAGCCCGGTTACAGCTTTCAGAAAAGTAATTCTTCCAGAGATAATGCCGGGTGTTGTCAGCGGATTTCTGATGGCGTTCACCTACTCGCTTGATGACTTTGTTATAAGCTACTTCACCTGCGGCGCGACCTCACAGACCCTGCCGATAACCATTTACTCAATGGTGCGCAGAAAGGTATCTCCCGAAATAAACGCGCTGTCAACGATACTTTTCGTTGTCGTTGTTATCGTTCTTATCGTGAAAAATATCATTGAAAACCGCCGCTACAGAAATACGGCGTCAGGAAAGGCGGATTACTGATGGATATTAAACGTATTACTTCTGCCGCCGCTTCCCTGCTCCTTTGCGCGGGACTTCTCTGCTCCTGCTCAGGCAGTGATAATACCGAAGCCGAAAGCACCGAAGCCGAGGAGACAGAAGCTCAGACCCTCACTGTGGAGGATATCGAATACTACACCCGTTTTCAGAACGACAATCTTTCGATAAACGTGTTCAACTGGGGCGAATATATCTCCACAGGTGCGGACGAGGGAACACTGAATGTAAACGCGGAGTTCACAAAGCTTACGGGCATCAAGGTGAACTATACGACCTACGCCTCCAACGAGGATCTTTATTCAAAGCTGAAAAACGGCGGCGCGAGCTATGATGTTGTCATTCCCTCAGATTATATGATATCTAAAATGATAAACGAGGATATGATACAGCCGATAGACCTCGAAAATGTACCGAATTTCAAGTACATCATGGACAACTTCAAAAATCCCGCATACGACCCCGAAAATCTCTACTCAGTGCCCTACACATGGGGTACAGTCGGAATCATCTACAACACAACTCAGATCGATGTTCCCGAGGAAGAGATAGACTGGGATATCCTGTGGGACTCCACATACGCCGATCAGATATTGATGTTCGACAATCCGCGCGACGCATTCGCTATCGCTGAGATAATGGAGGGCTTCTCCATCAACACCGAAAACGGCGACGAGCTGATAATCGCTTCCGAGCGCTTAAAAGAGCAGAAAAGCGTTGTGCAGGCGTATGTTATGGACGAGATATTCGACAAGATGGCTTCTGGCGACGCATGGATAGCTCCCTATTACGCGGGCGACGCACTGACTATCCTTGAAGAAAACGAGGATCTTGCGTTCGTTGTTCCGGAAAGCGGCACAAACCTCTTTGTTGACGCGATGTGTATCCCCGTCGGCGCAAAGCAAAAGGAAGCCGCGGAGATGTATATAAACTTCATGTGTGAGCCTGATATCGCATTTGCGAACATCGACTACATCTGCTATTCAACTCCGCACACAGCGGCCTTTGATATGCTTGACGAGGAAACGCAAAACGACCCAGTTTCCTATCCTAACGACGATTACATCGCAGAAAACACGACGGTATTCGTAAACCTCTCAAACGAAGCAAACGCAAAAATGCAGGAGCTTTGGACAGAGATGAAATCAGCTCAGCCCGAGGGAAGCAATCAATGGATAGTTCCTGTGTTCCTTGCGCTGTGCATTGCGGCAACCATCGCGATTTTGATACGCCGCTACATCAAAAACAAAAAGGATATATTTTAACTACACACAAAGCATCGTCATATCGGCGATGCTTTTTTGTATCCATAAATAAAAATCATCTTGATTTTTAAACGCTTAGGTGGTATAATTCATATTGCTACATTCTTTTTATCAGCAAGGAGAACTACAATGAACAACGCACTTGAGGAGCTTTCGCGCGAACAGCTCATACAGCTTATCGAATTATACTCAAAAAATTGGCTCGCGATGGACGGCGTGTGGTTTCAGTCAGTTGAACGAAAGCTAGGCATGGACGAAGCCATGTTCCATGACGCAGAGGCTTGGCGAAGCTTTACCGTTATCGAAGCCAAAAGACTAAAGCAGTTTCTTGGACTTCCCGAAAAAGCTGGGCTTGAGGGACTTAAAAAAGCGCTTTCGCTGAGGTTTTACGCAAACATAAACAGCGACGAGTGCATAATAAACGGAAACACGCTGATATACCGCAGCATCGAATGCAGAGTGCAGACTGCACGAAAAAGAAAGGGCATGGAGCTTCACCCTTGCCGCGAGGTCGGTATCGTCGAATACTCTGGCTTCGCCAAGGTCATAGACGACCGTATCACCTGCCGCTGTCTTAGCTGCTATCCGCAGATTACAGACGAAAGCTGTTGCTGTGCGTGGGAATTTACTCTGAACGAGAACATGGTCTGAATATTTTCTGAAATCTCGGTGAAAGCCTTGATGTAGCAGAAAAAAAGTGATATAATTAAGAAAAATTTTTCGAATGGAGATATTAAAATGAAACGTTATGGAATGCTTGCATTGGCTCTTACTGTTATACTCACAGCTTCCGCTTGTTCGGGAGGAAACTCCTCTGAGAGCGGCACAGATAATACTTCGACACCATCGGGAGGCTCACAGGGCGGCACATCGGACGGTGCGCCGAGCACTGTTGTAACAGCAGATCCCGTGAATGTTGTTGACAGCGCGAATGCTTTCAGCAAAAAGGATCTTGAAGTCCCCGACACAAAGGGCGCTGCTTCGATAAAGCTTAACGGCGACAGTGCCGAATGTACGAACAGCGGCGTAAAGATCTCAGGCGGTACTATCACCATCACATCAGCAGGAACTTATGTTGTTTCGGGCACATTAAACAACGGAATGATCATCATTGATGCAGGCAGCTCTGACAAGGTCACTCTTGTACTGGGCGGTGCTGATATCACAAGCTCCGAGAGTGCGGCGCTTTATGTGCGACAGGCTGACAAAGTGTTTGTATCGCTTGCAAAGGACAGCGAAAACAGCCTTAAAAACGGCGGTACTTTTAAAGCACTTGACGAAAACGACATTGACGCGGCAGTTTTCTCAAAAGACGATATCACATTCAACGGCGAGGGCAGACTAACGGTAGCTTCACCCGCGGGACACGGTATACTTTCCAAGGACGAGCTTACAATAGCAGGCGGCAACTACAGCATTACAGCGGCTTCACATGGTCTCAGAGCAAACGACGCTATCAATATTACAGATGTAGATATGACGATCTCTGCAGGCAAGGACGGTATGCATTCGGATAATTCCGATGATTCAACACTGGGTACTCTCTATATAAAGAGCGGAAAATTTGATATCACCTGCGACGGTGACGCACTGAGTGCTTCTGCTTCCCTCCAGCTTGACGACGGCGAATATAAGCTCACCTGCGGCTCTGACCAGACCACATCGGGCAGCGGCAGCACTAAGGCGATCAAGGCAGGCGCCGATATCGCAGTTAATAACGGCAGCTTTACCATAAACTGCGCCGATGACGCTGTTCACTGCGACGGTGCTATCACAGTTGGCGGCGGCTCTCTTGAAATATCCACAGGTGACGACGCTTTCCACGCGGGCGGACTTCTCACGGTAAACGGCGGCGCTATCAATGTCACCGACAGCCTCGAGGGCTTTGAGGGACAGAGCATTGAAATAAACGACGGATATATCACACTGCGTGCAAATGACGACGGCATGAACGCCGCTGGCGGCAACGACGAGAGCGGCTTCGGCGGCTGGGGCGGCGACCGTTTCGGAGCTTCCTCCGACAGCTATATCAACATCAACGGCGGCACGCTGAGAATAAACGCTGACGGTGACGGTATCGACTCTAACGGAAGCATTAACGTCACAGGCGGCGCGACCTATGTTTCAGGTCCCACAAACGGCGGCAACAGCGCGCTTGACTACGGCGCAGGCGCAAATATCACAGGCGGTATCTTCGTAGCGGCAGGCTCCTCTCAGATGGCAACGGGCTTCACCGCTGCCGAGGGACAGGGCGCTATTTTACAGAACATCAATGCGCAGGCGGTCGAGGGCGTTGTTGAGCTTAAAAACGCTTCGGGTGAGATCGTGTTCTCGTGGCAGCCCGAAAAGACCTACTCCTCCATCGTGCTGAGCTGTCCCGAGCTTAAACAGGGCGAAAGCTACACACTTACATGCGGCGGCAACAGCTTTGACATCACCATGACCGAGCTTCTCTACGGACAAGGCATGGGCGGTCACATGGGCGGCGGCATGGGAAATCCCATGCAAGGAGGACATATGGGCGGTCGCGGTGATAAGATGCCTCCCGAAGGTGATATGACACCACCCAACGGCGATATGACGCCTCCATCAGCAATATAACGTCCCAGATGTAACTCAAAACAAAAAACAAGACCACCCTTTCTGCTTTATGCAGAGCGGGTGGTCTTTTGTTATGTAACAGATTCGGCGTCTAGCTTTGGGAATTTTCTGCGCATTATGATAAAGCAGATAAAGTGCGCGATAAAAGTGATTCCCCAAGAGAGCGGATAGGACAAAAACAGCATAAATTCCGTGTGATACTCGGGTATCGTGAACACGGTGAATATCCACAATATTCTGAGTCCGCACGCGCCGAGGAGCGAAACTATGGTGGGGGCTATCGAATAGCCCATGCCGCGGATCGCGCCAACGATGCAATCCATAAGTCCGCATGAGAAGTAAAATCCGCAGACAAGTCCCATTCGCGTAAGACCCGGCTGGATTATCTCGGGACGCGGGTCGTAGATTCCAAGCAAAAACTCTCCGAAAATGCAGCAGAGATTTCCGAGCACAAGTCCCGTAAGCGCCGCGCAGCCGCAAGCTATGACCGCAATTCGGTTTATTCTGCTGTATTTTGCGCCGCCAATGTTCTGACTTGTAAATGTGAGCGCGCCTTGCGAAAACGAGTTCATAGACACCCACACAAAGCCCTCAATGCTTGCTGCCGCAGCGCTTCCCGCCATTACGACAGAGCCGAAGCTGTTTATTGAGGATTGGATAACAACGTTTGAAAGCGAGAACACAACGCCCTGTATTCCCGCGGGGATTCCAACGCCGAGTATCTTAAGGCACACAGCTTTTTCGGGAAGCATTTTCTTGAAGCTGAATTTAAACGCTCCCTCCTCTCGCATAAGGCACATGATGATAAGCGCAGCAGAAATGCACTGCGATATCACTGTTGCAAGAGCAACACCTGCAACGTCCATCTTGAATACGATAACGAACAAGAGATTCAGCAGCACATTTATAACGCCCGAAAGCGCGAGATAGTACAGCGGGCGCTTTGTGTCGCCCTTTGCACGCAGCAGCGAGCTGCCGAAGTTATACACCATCATTGCAACAGTTCCCGCGAAATAAATGCGCAGATATGTCGCAGACAGCGAGAGTACCTCGGGCGGAGTCTGCATAAGCTCCAGAAACTTTTCTGCGAAGACAACTCCGATTGCCGTGAGGATAAGACCGCTCACAACGCTCAAAAACAGCGAAGTGTGAACTGCCCTGCTGACGTTTTTATCGTCCTTTGCGCCGAGGAAGCGTGACGCCACGACGTTTGCACCTGTGGAAACGCCGAGAAACAGATTGGTTATCAGATTGACGAGCGATGATGTTGAGCCGACCGCCGCAAGTGAATTATCGCTTGCGTAATTTCCCACAACGATGATATCGGCAGCGTTAAACAAAAGCTGCAAAACACTGGATAGCATCAGCGGAAGCGTGAGCTTTAACAGCTTTGGAAGTATCGGCCCGCTGCACATATCAAGCTCGTATTTTTTTGCTGACATGATTACGCCTTTCTTTTGTATATCTTTTTTAGCATATCAATTTTAGCACAAACAAAGTCCCATGTCAAGCATTATCGCGCTTTGGTTTATCTGATACCGTATCTCTCGATGATGTAGTCCATATCTTTGTCGCCTCTGCCCGAAAGATTTATCAGTATCGAGCCGCGGCCCATCTCCTTTGCAAGCTTCATTGCATAAGCAACAGCGTGGGAGCTTTCAATGGCAGGAATTATGCCCTCCATGCGCGACAGCTTGAAGAAAGCGTCGATGGTTTCATCGTCGTTCACTACATCGTATTTAACTCTGCCGAGGTCGCGCAGGAATGCGTGCTCGGGACCCGAGGACGGATAGTCAAGACCGCTTGCAACCGAGTAAACAGGGGCAGGCTCGCCGTTTTCGTCCTTGAGCATAATGCTGTTAAAGCCGTGCATAACGCCCTCTGTGCCGTATTTCAGACTTGCCGCATGATCGCCGAGCTTTTCTCCCCTGCCGAGCGGCTCAACGCCGTATATCTCAACTGGGTCGTTGAGGAAGCCTGCGAACATACCGGCCGCATTTGAGCCGCCGCCAACACACGCAACTACCGCGTCGGGAAGCTCGCCTGTCATTTCAAGAAACTGCTCGCGCGCTTCTATTCCCACAACGCTCTGAAAATCGCGCACCATCATCGGAAACGGGTGCGGACCTAAAACTGAACCTATACAGTATATCGCATCCTTATATTCCTTTGCGTAAGCCTCAAATGCCGCGTCAACAGCCTCCTTGAGCGTCTGAAGTCCGTGTGTTACCTCAACGACATTTGCGCCGAGTATCTTCATTCTTGCAACATTAGGAGCCTGCTTTTTGATATCAACAGCGCCCATGTAGATGTCACATTCCAGTCCGAAATAAGCCGCCGCTGTCGCAAGCGCTACGCCGTGCTGACCTGCGCCCGTCTCTGCGATGACCTTTTTCTTGCCCATGAATTTAGCGAGCAGCGCCTCGCCCATGCAGTGATTAAGCTTGTGTGCGCCTGTGTGATTGAGATCCTCGCGCTTCACATAAAGCTGCACGTTTCCAAGGCTGCCCGAAAGGCGCTCAAGGTAGGATATCGGTGTGGGTCTGCCCTGAAATTCCTTGCGTATCCTGCGAAGCTCCGCGATAAACTTGCTGGATTTGCAAATAGTGAAATACGCCTCGGTTATCTCGGCCATGGCTTTTTTAAGCTCATCTGAAACGTAGCTTCCACCATATCTTCCGAAGTAGCCGTCCTTGTCGGGGTAGTTCTTAAAGTATGTCTCAAAATCAATTCCGTTGCAGTTCATAATAAATTCCTCCGTAAAAAAATATGTTGGTTTGGTGTTATCTTAGTTATACGGAGCGGCGCCATCGCTTTGTAAGTAATATCATAATCGTTCCTCCATTTAATAAGCAATATATCTTTGTCGGAGAAAACAAAAACGCCCCGACAAAAACACAAAGTTTCTGTCAAGGACGAATAAAACTATCCGCGGTGCCACCTTGATTCGCAGCAAAGCTGCGCGCTTAGCAGGATACCAACATATCCCCGACAACTGACGTATGCCAACACGTCGCAGAATACTCTGTGCATTTGCACATTTGACTGCGCCCTCAGCGGTCCATTTGATAACCTGTTTTTCACCCGACTCTCAGCAACGCGGGCTCTCTGTAGAAGCATAATTACCTTTATCTCCGCCTCAACGGTTTCGAATATTTGATTTACTACAGTATATCACCGAAATTCGGATTTGTCAACAATTTTTGAAATTTTTTTAAAAAAACACCGCGCACATCACTTTCAATGCACGCGGCGTAATGACAAAGAGCAGAATTATCTGCATATATTTATCTTATGCTCTCGACCTTTATGGTGTTTGTGTTTCCTGATTTTCCGTTGATCTGACCGCCCGTGAGCACAACATTGTCGCCTGCTTGAAGACTAAGTATCTCCTTAGCCTGATTCATCGCCTGATAGAACACGATGTCAAGTGAGCTGTATTCTTCTCCGAGCACAGGTGTAACGCCCCAGCTAAGATTAAGCTGGCGCCATGCGCGCTCGTCAGTTGTAATGCCAATGATCTCTGCTGGGCAGCGGAAACGGCTGACCATTCGCGCAGTCTTGCCTGTGATAGAGTTTACAACGATACACTTCGCCCCAACGTCGATAGCCATTGCGCAGGTAGCATGAGATATCGCGTCAAGATTGCTGTTTATCTTATACTCAGTTGTGGCAAACCAGCGTTTGTAGTCGATGTGCTTTTCTGCGTGCTCAGCTATCTCAGCCATGTTCTTCACGGCTTCAGCGGGGTGCTTTCCTGCCGCAGTTTCGCCCGAGAGCATTACAGCGGAGGAGCCGTCATATACCGCGTTTGCAACGTCGGAGATCTCCGCACGGGTAGGTCTGGGATTGTGTATCATAGACTCCAGCATTTCGGTCGCGGTGATAACGCGCTTTCCGAGCAGACGGCACTTCTTTATCAGGAATTTCTGTATAGAGGGAACCTCAACAAACGGTATCTCAACACCGAGGTCGCCTCTTGCAACCATAATACCGTCAGCTATCTCACATATCTCCTCGATGTTGTCAACGCCTGCGCGGTTTTCTATCTTTGCGATGATATCAATTGCCGCACCGCCGTTTTTATCGAGAAAGCTTCTTATAGCCTCGGCATCGCTTTTGTTGGAAACGAAAGAAGCCGCAACAAAATCCACGCCGTTTTCAATTCCGAAAAGCAGATCGGATTTGTCGTGTTCGCTGAGATACTCGCCTTTAAGGACCTTGTTCGGGAAGTTCATGCTCTTTCTATCGGAAAGAACACCGCCTGAAACGACAGTACACTTAACATCACTGCCGCTTATCTCCTCAACGCGGAAGATAACAAGCCCGTTGTTTACAAGTATGGTATCTCCTACGCTGAGGTCCTCGGTAAGCCTATTGTAGTTCACCGAAACGCGTGTCTGATCGCCAACAATGTCATCGGTCGTAAAGGTGAAGGTATCACCGTCATTCAGTGTCACGCTCTTGTTCTCAAAAGTTTTTATTCTGTACTCGGGGCCTTTTGTATCAAGCATTATCGCAATAGGCAGACCCAGCTTTTCGCGCACGCTCTTTACAAGTTCGAAATTCTTTCTGTGCTCATCATAAGTACCGTGAGAGAAATTGAGCCTTGCAACGTTCATGCCGTTAAGGCACATTTGCGTCAATGTCTCCTCATTGTTGCAGGCAGGGCCGATTGTACAGATGATCTTTGTCTTTCTCATAGTGTCTCCTTTGTTTCACATCAAATATTATAACATTCCCCCGGTTAAGATAGGGTAAAGATTAACTAAGCTCAGCTTCCGCTCATACGGTAGCCAACTCCAAGCTCGTTTTCGATAAAGCACTTTTCTCCCGGCGAAAACCCGAACTTTTTCCTGATATTTGCCATATTTACCTGAAGCTTTTTGATACTGTTATAGTCGTTATAGCCCCATATTGCGGAGATTATCACGGAATATGTAAGCACCTTGCCGCAGTGCTCGGACAGCAGCGCCACTATGTTATACTCCGTCTGAGTGAGCTTAATCTCAACTTCATTTACAGTAACGCGGCGCGAGGGATAGTCTATCGTAAGCGCGCCAAGCTCAAACCTGCCGCTGCTAAGCTCGCTGTCGGATACTCTGCGGAAATTTCGCAGAGCAGAGCGCACTCTCGCAACAAGCTCCGCCGAGCCGAAAGGCTTTGTCACATAGTCGTTTGCGCCCATATCAAGCGCCGCTACCTTGTCGTTCTCATCAGTGCGCGCCGAAAGCACTATCACAGGCACTGAAGAAGTACCGCGAATATACCTTAGAAGCTCCATTCCGTCCTTATCGGGAAGTCCGAGGTCGAGTATCACAAGCTCGGGCAGATACGAGGAAAAAAGCATTTCGCCGCTTTTTGCGGAGCTAGCGCATACCACCTGATAGCCGCTTGCTTCAAGCAGGGCTGTTACAAAGCTGCGGATATTTTCCTCGTCCTCAACGATAAGTATCTTGTATTTGTTATTGCTCAATCTCATCCTCCTCAAAATCCAGAGCGAAGCGGAAAAGTGCTCCGCCGCTCTTCTGATTTTCGGCTTTTATCTCTCCGCCGTGTGCCTTGATTATCGCGTCGCACACTGAAAGTCCAATACCGGAATTGCTTTTAGTATCAGACGGCGCAGTAATTCCGTCCCAGTAGCCTGTAAATATGGTCTTGAGCCGCTCAGCGGGTATTCCGCAGCCATCGTCTGATATTTCGAACACCGCTTTTTTATCCACCGTAAACACCCTTAGCTTCACTGCGGTCATTCCGTCGGCATGACGGACGGAATTTTCGAGAAGATTTACTATCACCTGCTCGATAAGTATGGCGTCCATGGGTATCGAAAGGAACTCATCGGGGAGGTCAATCTGGACATTTGCGTCAGGAAACCGCTTTCTGAACTTCTGCAGCACCGAGTCAATCAGCTCCTCCAATGCGGTCGGCGACTTTATGAGCCTGACGCTGCCGCCGTCAATTCGTGTTATCGACAGCAGATTTTCAACCATGTGCGTCAGCCACTCGGAGTCCTCTTTTATGCCGCGAAGAAGTCTTTGCTTCTGCTCATCGCTGAAGCTGTCGTAATTTTCGAGAATTGCCGAGGTAGAGCCGTATATCGTCGTCAGCGGAGTTCTTAGGTCATGCCCCACCGCGCGAAGCAGACTTGAACGCATACGTTCCTTTTCAGAGCGGGCTTTTATAGCCTCCTGATGCTTCAGTTTTGTAGTAAGCGCGCCTGTTATCAGCGTAACGATTATCATTATTATTGCGGAAACGAGATTTTCGGGGATAGTGAAATTGAACTTGAAAAACGGGAACGTAAAAGCGAAATTCAGCGCAAGAA
Organism: Oscillospiraceae bacterium; assembly: GCA_015067175.1. Lineage (GTDB taxonomy): Bacteria > Bacillota > Clostridia > Oscillospirales > Ruminococcaceae > CAG-115. Next base: position 117,787 of record SVMX01000001.1, read on the forward strand.
CGCTTATCAGCGAGGAAACTATACCATAAACATAGCCCTCGGTAAAAAACGACACCAACAGCACCGCAAGCACAAATATCGCAGGTATCAGCGCAAGGCTGTCAAACGCCGAATGAAGCGCAAGGCATATAAAGAATGCTGCGGTCAGCACCGCTGTCGTAAGCAGTATGTTTTTCACCGTTTTTTTCAATCGCTTCCCTCCCCGTTCACAATATATTAATATTTTAGCACAAAAGGGACTAATTTTCAACTAAGAAAGAAACTTTTATATATCGAAACGACGCATATTTTCCCTATGAATTATGTTCACGGTCTTTTTCTGCGTTTTGCTTGCCGGACACAAAAAGCTCCCTCAGACCGAAAGCAAGCAAAAACAGCGAAAACAGCTTTGACAAAAGCTCATTCGGAACGATATGCGAGGCAAGCGTTCCAAGCACCGCGCCAACGATACCGCCGAGGAGATATTTTTTTACAAGAGTTTTGTCGATAAGTCCGCCTTTGATGTGTATTATCAGCGACAACAGTGCTATCGGCAGAAAAAACAACAGATTTATCCCCTGTGCGGCACGCTGTTCTATTCCTGCAAAAACGGTCAGCCATATCATCAGTACAAAACCGCCGCCAAGACCCATTGAGGCTATAACACCTGTTACAAAGCCAACTATCGCTTCTATCATAAAAACAGCGACCTCAGCGCAGCGGCAATTATCAGCAGCCCGAATACTCTGTGCAGCCACACAGAGCTTATCTTTCGTAAAAATAACGAGCCCGCGACCGCGCCGCCAAGTCCCCACGGAATATATTGAAAGGCGGCACCGAAATCAAGTCCACCGCCTATCCAATATGCCGCAGTTGTGACTAGGCTAAGTGCAAATATCAGCGCGACCGAGCCTGCGTGAGCCTGTTTAGCGGAACAGCCGTCGCGCTCCAGCACGGGGACTGCGATAACACCGCCGCCCGAACCGAAAAAACCGTTAAGTCCGCCGCAGAGTAAGCCTTTAAGGAAATTTTTCATAATATCACCCGCATTAGTTTGTGCGGTTTCCGCGGAATTATAAACCTTTTGCGCGATAAAAAGCAGATTTCGTCATAAAATTAAAAAGGGCAAGCATAGCTTACCCTTAAAACACTACATCTTCATCATAACAAGCGCTAACAGACCCTCAAGATACTCCTCCGAGTAAAAATCGCCGCCATCTCTGAACATCTTGATAGCGTCATCGTACTCGGGCTTGTTCTCTTTTTCAAGGCTCTTACGCACCATCGAAAGCATCATCTTGTACATTCCCTTGAGCTTGGAAATATCAAGTCCTCCTGGGAGATAGAACATCGGACACTCGGGCTTGTTCGCGTCTTTTACTATCTCGGTGTTCTTGTCGGACAGCGGATTCATGCCTACTGCCGCAAGAGCGCATACATTCCACTGTTTTTTCGCCTTGTCAAAACCTGTAATCTTGTTCGCAAAGACCCAGCCCATAAACACTACATCTGCGCCCTTTTCGACCTTTTTCTTTGCCTCGCTGAGAGAGTATGCGGGCAGACCTGTTTTCTCCGCAAGCGTTTCGGCGTAGCGCTTAGTGAAGCCTGAATTTGATTCGTATATTATAGCTTTCATGTTTTTCCCTTTCAATAATGTATTTGATTAATTTTACCACACAGGGACAGGGTTTGTCAATAAGCTTTAACGCTGTAATGCATTTTAGCCAAAAAGAAGTGAAGAAAATCATAAAAATACGTTACATATTTTATTGACATCTCTGCGGTAACTGTGATAAAATATCAGGTGTATTACTATATAAAGAAAGGCAGAAAGACCATGTTATTAAACGGCTCTGATATAATCGTTGAATGTCTGCTTGAGCAGGGCGCCGACACTGTTTTCGGCTATCCCGGCGGCGCAGTGCTGAATATCTACGACAGTCTGTACAAATACAGCGATAAAATACACCACATCATCACCTCCCACGAACAAGGGGCCTGTCACGCCGCGGACGGCTATGCGCGCTCCACTGGCAAAACAGGCGTTGTTATTGCGACCTCGGGACCTGGTGCGACTAACCTTATTACAGGTATCGCGACAGCATATATGGACTCCGTGCCGCTGGTTGCGATAACAGGCAACGTTTCCCGAAATCTGCTCGGACTGGACAGCTTTCAGGAGGTAGATATCACAGGCATAACCATGCCCATCACAAAGCACAATTTCATCGTGCAGAATGTTGAGGACCTCGCCGACACACTTCGCCTTGCATTCAAAATCGCAGGCAGCGGCAGAAAAGGCCCTGTCCTTGTGGATATCCCCAAGGATATCACTGCGATGAGCACCGAATATACGCCTATGCCCGCTGCGGCTCCCGAGCCTTTTGCCGCTCCCGATGAGGAGGCTATCAACAAGGCAGTGCAGCTTATCGCCGAGGCAAAGCGCCCCTACATCTACACAGGCGGCGGCGTTATCAGCTCAAATGCTTCCGCCGAGCTCAAACAGCTTGCCGAGCTTTGCGACGCGCCTGTCTCTTCGTCGCTTATGGGTCAGGGCGCTTATGACGAGACTGACCGCCGCTATATCGGTATGCTTGGTATGCACGGCACTGTCAAGGCTGCCTATGCGCTCAATCACTGCGACCTTTTCATCGGAATAGGCACGCGTTTCTCTGACAGAGTTACGGGCGACACTTCCGTTTTCGGAAAGAACGCCAAGATGATACATATTGATATCGACCCTGCGGAATTCAACAAAAATATCGACGTTTGCACAACGATAAACGGCGATGTTGCAGAGGTGCTGAAAAAGCTTAACAGCAAGCTTACACAGAAGCACAACCCCGAATGGTGCACCGAGATACTCGACGGTGACTTTGGCGAGCCTGTTCAGGTAGGAACAGAGGCTCTCCCCGTTACTCCGCAGATGGTAATTAAAAAGCTTGACGAGCTTACAAGCGGCGAGGCGATAATCTCGACCGAGGTAGGACAAAATCAGATGTGGGCAGCACAGTATTACGATTTCAAAAAGCCGCGTCACTTTGTTTCCTCGGGAGGTCTGGGTACGATGGGCTTCGGTCTGGGAGCTTCTCTCGGCGCTAAGGTAGGAAACCCCGACAAGACCGTTGTAAACATCGCAGGTGACGGAAGCTTTGCAATGAACCTCAACGAGCTTATTACCGCTTCCACACACGGAATAAACATAATTCAGCTTGTTATTAACAACCATGTTCTCGGCATGGTGCGCCAGTGGCAGAGATTGTTCTACAACAAGCATTTCAGCCAGACTACGCTTGACGCGCGTCACATCGACTATGTAAAGCTTGGCGAGGCGTTCAACATAAAAACGTTTGTCATCGAAAAGTGCGAGGATATCGAGCCTGTACTTACAAACGCGCTGGAGATATCAAAATCCGCGCCTGTTATGATAGAAGTGCGTATCGACCGCGACATCAATGTGCTTCCCATGATACCCGCGGGAAAGCCCGTTGTTGACCCGATAACCCACATTGATACGGAGGAATAAGACATGAAAGAATATGTATTATCCGTAAAAGTTGACAATAACAACGGTGTGCTTCTGCGTGTTGCAAGCTTGTTCAGTCGCAGATTTTTCAACATCAAGAGCCTCAACGTTGCAGAAACCGAAACTCCCGAAATATCACGAATGACCATCGTTGTAGCAGGCGACAGAAAAATACTGGAGCAGATAAAAAACCAGCTTTTGAAGCTTTACGAGGTGCAGGAGGTAAATATCCTCGAAAATGCGGTATGCCGTGAGCATATACTAATCCGCGCAGGAAAAAGCGAGGACGACCGCCACAAGATAATCGAAATTGCAAACCTCTACCGCGCAAAGCCTGTTGATATCCACACCGACAGCATAATGCTGGAGCTTACAGGCGAGCCTGCAAAGATCGACAGCTTTATCAGCCTTTTGAAGCCGTTCGGCATCGTCAAGATGGTAAGAAGCGGTATTTCCGCACTGGAAAGAGATTAACACGGTAAAACGTGTTTGCGAGGGCGGCTTTGTCTGCCCTTGTTTATTTTGCACTATAACAGTTAATAGCTTATAACGCTGAACGGTAATTTCTACAAAATTCGAAATAGGGATTGACAAAAGTTTAACAGCAGTGTAAAATAGTATTAACACATATAAAGGATATCATATAAATATCCGCGCAGGGCATAATAAGCCTTGCCGCTGTGTCAGAAGATCACGGCTTATCCATGAACTACAAGGAGAAAACGCTATGAACAACTACGAAATTGTAGACAGCACAAAAAAGCTTGAAGCCGCTTTCGCTAAAGTAAGAAAGGCGCAGAAGGCTTTCGCAGAGTATACTCAGGAGCAGGTTGACAAGATTTTCCTTGCTGCCGCGTCTGCTGCCAACAAGCAGAGGATTCCCCTTGCGAAAATGGCTGTTGAGGAAACAGGCATGGGCGTTATTGAGGACAAGGTTATCAAGAACAACTACGCATCAGAGCATATCTACAACGCTTACAAAGAAACAAAGACCTGCGGTATAATCGAACGCGACGAGTCTGCGGGCATCACAAAGGTCGCAGAGCCTATCGGCGTTATTGCCGCTGTTATTCCCACAACTAACCCTACATCTACCGCGATATTCAAGACGCTTATCGCGCTTAAAACAAGAAACGGTATAATAATCAGCCCCCACCCCAGAGCTAAGAAGTCCACCATTGAGGCGGCAAAGATAGTTCTTGAAGCTGCCGTTAAGGCAGGCGCTCCCGAGGGCATAATCAACTGGATAGACGTTCCCTCATTGGAGCTTACCAATATGGTAATGAAAGAGGCTGACATAATCCTCGCAACAGGCGGTCCCGGCATGGTAAAGGCTGCTTACTCCAGCGGAAAGCCCGCACTTGGCGTTGGCGCAGGTAACACACCTGCTATCATAGATGAATCCGCTGACGTGCTGAAAGCTGTAAGCTCCATAATCCACTCCAAGACCTTTGACAACGGCATGATCTGCGCGTCTGAGCAGAGCGTTATCGTTGTAGGAAAGCTTTACGACAAGGTAAAGAAAGAGTTCGAAGCGCGCGGCTGCTACTTCCTTAAAGAAAAAGAGCTTGACAAGGTACGCAAGACAATCATCATCAACGGCTCTCTTAACGCTAAGATAGTTGGTCAGAGCGCTTACACCATCGCAAAGCTTGCAAAAGTGGACGTACCCGAAAGCACCAAGATACTCATTGGCGAGGTTGAGAGCGTTGACATCTCCGAGGAGTTTGCTCACGAAAAGCTCTCCCCTGTTCTCGCTATGTACAAGGCTAAAAACTTCGCTGAGGCGCTCGACAAGGCAGACAGACTTATCGCAGACGGCGGCTACGGTCATACTGCTTCCCTCTACATCAACGAGGTGACAGAGCGCGAAAAGATACACGAATACGCAGAGCGCATGAAGACCTGTCGTATGCTTATTAACACACCCTCCTCGCACGGCGGTATCGGTGACCTTTACAATTTCAGCCTTGCGCCTTCCCTTACTCTCGGCTGCGGAAGCTGGGGCGGAAACTCTGTTTCCGAAAACGTAGGCGTAAAGCACCTGCTGAACATCAAAACGCTTGCTGAGAGGAGAGAGAATATGCTTTGGTTTAGAGCACCAGAAAAGGTATACATCAAAAAGGGCTGTCTGCCTGTTGCTCTCGCTGAGCTTAAACAGGTCATGGGCAAGAAGCGTGCGTTTATCGTAACCGACAGCTTCCTGTTCAAGAATGGCTATACAAAGTGCATCACCGACAAATTAGACGAAATGGGCATCACCCATACGACATTCTCCGATGTTGAGTCTGACCCCACCCTCGCTTCCGCAAAGGCGGGCGCAAAGGTAATGGAGAGCTTTGAGCCTGACTGCATCATCGCTGTCGGCGGCGGCTCCGCTATGGACGCGGCTAAGATCATGTGGGTACTTTACGAGCACCCCGACGCTGACTTCATGGATATGGCTATGCGCTTCATTGATATCCGCAAGAGAGTTTATACATTCCCGAAGATGGGCGAAAAGGCTTATTTCATCGCCGTTCCCACCTCCGCAGGTACAGGCTCGGAGGTAACCCCCTTTGCCGTTATCACAGACGAGCAGACAGGCACGAAATACCCCCTTGCCGACTATGAGCTTATGCCCAACATGGCTATCGTTGACTGCGACCTCATGATGACTGGCCCGCAGAGCCTCACCTCAGCTTCGGGTATCGACGCAGTTACTCACGACCTTGAGGCACTGGTTTCTGTGATGGCTACCGACTACACAGACGGTCTTGCCATGAGAAGCCTTAAGATGATATTTGATTATCTGCCCAGAGCCTACGACAGTGCCGCAAAGGGCGCTTCCTACGATTATGAAGCGCGAGAGAAGATGGCAAATGCCGCAACCATGGCAGGTATGGCTTTCGCTAATGCATTCCTCGGCGTGTGCCACTCCATGGCTCACAAGCTGGGCGCGTTCCATCATCTGCCCCACGGCGTTGCAAATGCACTGCTGATAAACGAGGTAATACGCTTCAACATGGTAGAAGCTCCCGCAAAAATGGGAACATTCTCCCAGTACGACCACCCGAAGACACTTGCAAAGTATGCTGAAGTCGCTGAGTATCTCGGTATCAAGGGCAAGAATGCTGAGGACAAGGTCGAGGGTCTGATAAAGAAGATAGACGAGCTTAAGGCTAGAATAGGCATAAAATCCTGCATCAAGGACTACGGCGTTGACGAAAAGGACTTCCTCGACAGGCTGGACGATATGGTAGAGCAGGCATTTGACGACCAGTGCACAGGCGCTAACCCCAGATACCCGCTGATGAAGGAGATAAAGCAGATGTATCTCAACGCATACTACGGCACTCACGAAAAGGTATAAGGAGGAACGTTACGATGGCAGACAATATTATTGCAGTTAGAACAGGCAAAACAGTTTACCGCGAGGGCGACTACGCTGTCAAGGTGTTTGACGAGGACTACGCAAAGCCTGACGTTCTTAACGAAGCGCTCAATCAAGCGCGTGTTGAGAATATCGGAATAAACGTTCCCAAGGTCATCGAGGTTAAGACCGTAGACGGCAAGTGGGCTATCGTTTCTGAGTTTATCGAGGGCAAGACCCTTGCACAGCTCATGCAGGAGAACCCCGACAAGCTCGACACTTATCTCGAGATGTTCGTTGACCTGCAGATGCAGGTACACGCCGCAAAGTGCCCCATGCTCGGCAAGCTGAAAGATAAGATGAACCGCAAGATATCCGAGGCTGACCTTGACGCAACAACACGTTATGAGCTGCACACACGCCTTGAAAGTATGCCAAAGCATACAAAGGTATGCCACGGAGATTTCAACCCCTCCAACATCATTGTTAAGGCTGACGGCACACCGTATATCCTCGACTGGTCGCACGTTACACAGGGCAACGCTTCCGCAGACGTGGCAAGAACATATCTGCTGTTCACACTTACAGGTGATGAAGCTCTTGCCGCAAAGTATCTTGACCTGTTCAGCAAAAAGAGCGACACCGCAAAGCAGTATATCCAGAAATGGCTGCCCATCGTTGCGGCTTCGCAGTCCGTTAAAGGCAAGGCAGAGGAGCGCGAGTTCCTGCTGAGCTGGGTAAACGTAGTTGACTACGAATAATTCACATACACCAAAACGCCCCGAGATCAATTCTCGGGGCGTTATCATTTATATACGCTTATTTCGCGGAGTTTTTGTTGTATTCGCGCACAAATCTGTGCACCTTTCCAAGACAGACATCAGAAGTCTCGGTTATACCTGCCGCTTCTCTGAGAAGCAATAAGACGGCTCTTGCGGCTGTTTCGTCAGTAAACTCGACCTCAAGCTCGTAATCGGTTATCCCGAAATATCTGCTTCGGTCAAGGTCTATCTCTCCGCCATCGAATTTCTTCACGCTTCGCAGCGTGGTAAGCTCGCCAATAAGACCCACATCGGGCATATCACTGCGACCCGACAGCTCATTTAGCTCCTGCGCGGAAAGCTTATAAGGAAGCGCGTCGCCAAGCTCTGCTTCAAACTCAAGTCGGGAGTGCTCCGCACCGTTAGGCAGCTTCATCTGCAAATAATACAGCCCACCGACATAGCGCACTCGGCAAGTGATATGCGAGTTTATGAGCGAAAGCTCGGGCGTATCAAAATAGTAGTTCGTCTGACTAAATTCAGTATCCCAACCGTACATGGAATAAATCTTTTGATACTGTGCCTCGGTGAGCATCAGCTTAAATTCATTCTCGACCATAACACACTCCTATACATATCCCCAAAGTCCTCGGACGTTCACCTCGCCCGAATTTACCTCAAACCTGCGGTTTTCGTCACGGCATATAAGAAATCCGCTCTGCGCGATATCCTCGGCAAAGGCTGTGCGCTCCGTATCACCGCTAATAAGCCGAACTTCCCGTCCAAGCGTGATACAGCGCGCCTTGTACTCGTTATAAAGCTCTGAAAAAGATCTTTCGCTGTACTGCGCTATCCTCTCCGCCAAAGCTGTTGCAAGCTGTATCCTGTCGGGAGCTATCCCAGCCGCCGACATAAGCGAGCAGCCGTGCGGTATCCCCATAGAAGTGAAATATTCCGCACTCTGCGCTATATTGACACCAACACCGCAAATGATATCGATGCTGTCACGTTCACACACGCTCTCGCATAAAATACCACAGAGCTTACCGCCGCGAAAAACGATGTCGTTCGGCCATTTTATCATGACCTCTTCCCCGACAAGCTCCGCAAGCACCGCGCACACCGCCGCACCTGCGGCAAGCGTGACAGTTTCGGGAGCGCTTGGTTTATGCAAAAGCACCGACAGCGGCAGCATACCGTCATCGTCAAGCCAAACATGACCCATTCTGCCGCGACCCTCGGTCTGTTTAAATGCAGTAACCGCGTCGCCGTGACAAAGCTCAGCACGATGCTGCTTCAGCCATGTGTTGGTTGAGCCGACCTCTGTAAGCTGTATCAGCTTCATTTTTCAATATTAAGCGCGATAATATTCATCTTTATCTCGCCGCTGCTGGATATCTCGATAACGCCGTAGGTAGGCTTGTTGTGGTTTCTGGGAGAATCGGGACTGCCCGGATTCATCACAAAAACGCCCTCGAAATTCTCTGTGCGGTAAAGATGCGTGTGACCATACAGCGCTATCTTGCAGTCGTTTTGCTTAGCCTCGTATACAAGGCGCTCAAGCCCTGCGTGTACGTTCTGCATATGCCCGTGGCAGCAGAATATCTTGTAGCCGCTGACAGTGACCGTCTGCATAAGCTTATGCTCACCGAAATCACAATTTCCGCCGACATAAACCATTGCCTTTTCCGGGTGGAGATTGCGCACGTCGCGCGCCTCGTTCTCGCCGTCACCGAGATGTATGAACACGTCAGCGTCAAGGTTGCGGTTCACTATCTCGTCAAGCACAGCGAAATTTCTGTGCGTGTCTGACACTACGATGATCTTCATAAAAAAATCCTTTCGTCTTCGTTACATTTGTTCCTATTTTTGACAGCCGCTTATCTTTTTATTTACAGCGGCACATAATTAGCCAAGTATAATTTTTTCTATTATAGCATAAAATATGAAATAATAAAAGAGGTTTTGCAATATTTCCGCTTTTTTCACAAAAATTTTTCCGATTGGAGGTAAACTATATGAACGATAAGGAATACGAGGCTCTGCTGTCCTCGGCGGGCAAAAAGCTGGGAACTTCACCCGATGCGCTTCGTGCAACGCTTGAAAAGGGCGACATGGCGGCGCTGTCAGCAGGACTTTCAAAAAATGACAAGGCAAAGCTGAGAGCGATACTTGCAAACAAGGAGCTTATGTCGAAGCTTAAATCCGCCTCCTCTCCGCAGGAGGTAATGGCGCTGCTTAAAGGCATGAACTGAGCAAACCTAAGCACAAGGAGGATATATGGACAATATCGAGGATATCCTCCGTGCGCTTGCGGAGGACGACGAGGAGCAGCCCGAAAGCTCCTCTGACAGCGAAAACAGCGGCACTGACGGCGGTATCTTCGGCGGACTTGACCCGAATATGCTGCTCACCATCATGGAGCTGTTTGAGAAAATGAAAAAGCAGGACGACAGCGAGCGCCTGCTGCTATCGCTAAAACCGCTGCTGCGTGAGGAAAATCAGAGCAAAATAGATACCGCGCTGAAATTTATGAAGCTTTTCGCATTGCTGCCTATACTAAAAGACAGCGGAATGCTCGGAAAGCTTTTCTGATTGGAGGGACACATGGTCTGGAATAATTTAGGCTCTCCGCTGTACAACGCCGTAGAGCGGCACAACAGCTCCGCTCACTCGCCCTTAAGCGAGCAGAAAGAAGAAAAGCTCCCTCCCCCGCTTGAACACAACGAAAAGCAATACATAAGCGGAACACCACAGCCTTTTTCACAGCTTTTCCGCGACAGGGATACAATGCTGCTTGCCGCTGTTCTGTTGATACTTCTGCACGAAAAAGCCGATACAAAGCTAATTCTTGCGCTTGCTTTTGTGATATTTAGCTGAATTATGAATTTCCTCTTGCAAAACTGCAGATAATAGTGTATAATAAATTTATATGTAAAGGCGATAACGCAGTCAGAGTACCCGCATTATCCGTCCCACAGAGAGCCGCGGCATGGTGAAAGCGCGGCGTTCGGACGCGGCGAAGTGCGGCTGCCAGCCGACAGGGGGAAATCCATCAAGTTAGTATCCTTGTCCGTTTTCCGCGTTAAGGAATTTGAGGGGCTTTTTGCGACCGTTGATTTATTGGCGTTTAAAAGCTCAAAGCGAAGTGGAACCGCGTTATCTACGCCTTCGCACCGTTACGGTGCGGAGGATTTTTTATTATATGCCGAAAGGAGGCATTATGTTTAAAAAGCTGAGAGAAGAAATAGACTCCATAAAAGCACGCGACCCCGCTGTTCGTTCAGCGTGGGAGGTGTATTTTCTATACCCGTCCTTTAAGGCGATAAGAGCCTACAGACGCGCCCACTGGTGGCATGAGCGCGGACACTATTTCATAGCAAGGTGGATATCCCAGCGCTCACGCAACAAAACGGGCATTGAGATACACCCCGGCGCTCAGATAGGCAAAGGTCTGTTTATCGACCACGGCGCAGGAGTTGTCATAGGTGAAACAACGATAATCGGCGACAACTGCACGCTTTATCAGAATGTCACACTCGGAGGTACGGGTAAGGACGTAGGCAAGCGTCACCCCACCCTCGGAAATAATGTCCTTGTCGGCGCGGGCGCAAGAGTGCTCGGCCCGTTCAAGATAGGCGACAACTCAAAGATCGCCGCAAACGCGGTAGTTCTCGAAGAAGTGCCGCCAAACTGTACCGCTGTCGGTGTTCCCGCTAAGGTAGTAAAGCGCGACGGCGTTAAAGTTGGAATATCTCCGAACAGCGATCTCGACCAGATCCACATTCCCGACCCTGTTTCACAGCGCCTGTGCGAACAGCTCGTTCATATCGAGCGGCTTGAAAAGCAGGTCGAGGAGCTTAGTAAAGAACTTAAAACTCTCAAGGAGGACAAATAAATGCAGATCTACAACACCATGACACGCCAAAAAGAGGAGCTCAAACCCCTTACCGACGGCACAGTAAAAATATATGCGTGCGGTCCGACCGTGTATAACCTTATCCACATAGGAAACGCGCGTGCGCTGTGCGTATTCGATACGCTGCGCCGCTACCTTGAATTCCGCGGCTACAACGTGTTCTATGTGCAGAACTTCACCGATGTTGACGACAAGATCATCAAAAAGGCAAACGAGCTTGGTATCACCGCACATGAGGTCTCCGAGAATGCCATCAAGGAATATTTCACCGACGCAGACGGTCTGAACGTGCGCAGAGCAGATGTTCACCCTAAGGTTACCGAAAATATGGATATCATCATTGATATCGTAAAAACTCTTGTTGACAAGGGCTTTGCTTATGAGGCAGGCGGCGATGTTTACTTTGACACCACAAAGTTCCACGAATACGGCAAGCTTTCACATATGCCGCTTGAAGATCTTCAGGCAGGCGCGCGTATTGAAGTCGGCAGCTTAAAGCGCGATCCGATGGACTTCGCTGTGTGGAAAGCCGCAAAGGAGGGCGAGCCTTACTGGGATTCCCCGTTCGGAAAGGGTCGTCCCGGCTGGCATATCGAGTGCTCCGCAATGAGCCGCCACTACATCGGCGACACCATTGATATCCACGGCGGCGGCGCTGACCTCATCTTCCCTCACCATGAGAATGAGATAGCTCAGAGCGAATGCGCAACCGGCTGCCCGCTTGCAAACGTGTGGATGCATAACGGTATGCTGAACGTTGACGGCTCCAAGATGAGTAAATCCAAGGGCAACTTCTTCATGGTGCGCGACCTTTCGAGCGAGTACGGCTATGAGCCTATCCGCTTTATGCTGCTGTCTGTTCACTACAGAAGCCAGCTCAACTACACTCTGGAAGTTATCGAAAGCTGCAAGGCGGCGCTTCAGCGTATGTACACCTGCCGCGACAGCCTTAACAGAGCGGTAGATGCAACCGCAGAGGGTGCAGCAAGCGAAAGCGTTCTCGCTGACGTTAAGGCTGCACGTGAGCAGTTCATCAAGGTAATGGACGACGACTTTAACACTGCTGACGGAATCTCCGTTATTTTCGAGCTGGTGCGCAAGATAAACACCGCAATTGCATCCGAAAATGCTACAAAGGGCGACCTTAACGCATACAGAGATGAATTTTCGGCATTGACAAATGTACTCGGTCTGCTGTATAATAATAAAGATGAGGAAATTCCTGCCGAGATCACTGAGCTTATCGAGCAGCGCAAGGCCGCAAGAAAGGCTAAGGATTTCGCTCTTGCCGATTCTATCCGCGATAAGATAACCGCTATGGGCTATATCGTAGAGGAAACACGTCAGGGCACTATAGTAAAAAAAGCCTGATGATATAAAACCTAGGAACAGCCGCCGCAGTGCTTTTCTGCGGCTATATGAAGAAAGGACGACATTTTGAAAAAAATTCTTGCGGCAGTCTGCGCCGCTATAACGCTTACAATGACAGGCTGTGCATTCGGTGGCACAGAGACCTACAATGTACTGGGCGAGTACGACTTCACTCAGATGGAGCTCGTACAGCTTGAAGCTCCCAAGGACGGCGACCCCATCGCAATAATCGATACCTCTGAGGGCGAGATCCGCGTGGTGCTCTACCCCGAATACGCCCCCAAGACAGTTGAAGCTTTTACCAAAAAGGTAAACGAGGGCTACTACAACGGTCTTGATATCGCAGGTATCATGGATAATATGTATTTCCTGTCGGGCTATGCAAAGGACGACGAGGGCAACTACAAGGCGCGCGAAACAGATGATGAGCTTATCGCTAACGAGTGCAATGTAAACCTTTGGCCGTTCAAGGGCGCACTGCTCACATTCTCCGAAAAGCCCGGCTTCAGCGATTCCCGTTGGTTTATCTGCAACGAGGAAGAGCTTACAGAGGACGCAATAAATGAGCTTAAGGCTTCCGCAGAAGAGAAAGAGGACGCTGCCGAGCGTGAAAACCTGCTCAGCCTGTTCGACAAATTCTATGAGGTTGGCGGCGTGTTTGGCTGGGGCGGCACCTACACCGTTTTCGGACAGACCTATGAGGGCATGGACGTTGTGATCGATATCTGCAATATTCCTACAGACGAAGATGGTATTCCTACACAGGAGATCAAGGTGAACTCCATCACCATTTCCGAGTACTCAGCAGAGGAAGCAGCTGAAAGCACCTCTGAAAGTGCAGCTGAATAACGCGGGAAAGGATATAAAATGAAGCTTAGAACAACGATTGCCTGCGTGCTTGCAGCGACGCTTATAGCACTTTCGGCTGGCTGCAAAAATAACGACGCACAAAGCTCCGACGGCGAGAGCGGCTCTCAGAGCACAGTTGAAACCACCGCGACAAGCGGAAATATCGGCGATATTGAGCTTAAAAGCGGCGACAAGATAGCGGAATTTAACATCGATGGCTATGGCACGATAAAGGCAAAGCTCTTCCCCGATATTGCACCAAAGGGCGTTGACAATTTCATAAAGCTTGCTGACAGCGGCTTTTATGACGGGCTAACCATTCACCGTGTATACGCGGGCTTTATGTTCCAGGGCGGTTCGCTTAACGGAGACGGCACAGGCGGCGAGGCTGCTGACGGCGGCTCTTTCGGAATTGAAACGAGCGACAACGCACGCCACTTCTACGGGGCGCTGTGTTATGCGAATGCAGGCGGACAGAACACCTGTCAGTTCTATATCGTAAACAACAAAAGCGAGAACGAGTTGACAAACACTATAAATACCATCAAGGAATACCGCGAAGAATGTATTACAGAGCGCGACAAATATGAAAAAGACTCTTACGAATACAGCTATTATGACAGCGGTGTTGCATATTATGATGATATGCTGGCTGATTATGAAGCTTTCCCCGACAACGTTGTAGCTAAATACGACAAGGTCGGCGGCGCTCCCTCTCTTGACGGCGGATACACCGTTTTCGGACAGGTATACGAGGGCTTTGACGTTATCGACGCCATCTCCGCGTGCGAGGTCATTGCAAACGCAGGCGGCGAGATGTCCTTACCCGTTAAGACAATAACTATAACCTCGGTAAAGATTACTGAATACACTGAATAAATCAGACTGCGAAAGGACGTGCTTAACATGAAGATAGGACGTATAATTCTCAGCGCGATATTAGCTGCAAGCTGCATTTTCGGGGCTGTTGGCTGCGATTCCACAGTTAAGTCCTCGGTAGGCAACACCGAGATCATCAACTTTGTGGACGGCGACAAAATTGCCGAGATAAACATCGAGGGCTACGGCACGATAAAGGCGAAGCTCTTCCCTGACCTCGCTCCCAAGGGTGTTGAGAATTTTATCAAGCTTGCCGAGCAGAAATACTACAACGGTCTTAAAATACACCGTGTACTGGGCGACCAGTTCATTCAGGGAGGCTCGCTCAATGGCGATGGCACAGGCGGCAAGGCGCTTATCGACGAAAGCGGCACGTTCGGACTTGAAACGAGCGAGCAGGCTCGCCACTTCTACGGCGCGCTGTGCTATGCGAATGTTTCGGGCAAAAACAGCACTCAGTTCTTTGTAGTTACAAATAACGAGCCGCAGGATCTCTCCACATTCGACACCGAACAGATGAAAGCCGCTGCCGCTGCAAACGCTGACCTCAAATCGCACGTTGACAGTAATTCTTCGGATTACAGTATGTACGAATACAAGGAGCAGTATTACACCGCACTTGCAGGCATGGTAACAAATGCTACCGAGTTCGTTACGCAAAAGTATAAGGACGTTGGCGGCATACCGATGTTTGATGGCGGCTACACTGTTTTCGGACAGGTATATGAGGGCTATGACGTGCTTGAAGCCATCGCGAAGTGCGATGTAGAAAACAACGCATACAGCGAAAAATCGAAGCCTATCGAGGATATCGTGATAACCTCAGTGAATATCGTAACATACAAGACACCGGGCACAGGCGAGGCTACCGCTGAGGCTGAAGAAGACGAAGAAAGCAAGTCCGAGAGCGCTGAAGCTTCTGACGCTATCGTTGACGACACCGCTGAAGCTGAAGATGCTTCTTCGGCTGAGGACACCTCCTCTGTGGCTTAAAATTCAATATAATTAATTGTCCTCCTTTGATCTGTGATATGGTCGCAAAACCATTTCATTTATCAAAGGAGGACTTATTTTTTATTTAAAGATCTTTTACCGATTTACGCGATGATTTTCGCTGAAGCTACAAAAAACGGACGATCAAAGTCGTCCGTTTTCATAGTTTTGAAGCATTTCATTTGCCGCTTCGATATTGTTCTCACTGAACACAGCGAAGCCATTTTCACGCAGAAGCTCCGCTGTGACACCCTCGCCGCTTATCGTTATTCCCGAAAAGCTGCCGTCATATATCTCGTTTACGCCGCACGAGGGACTGCGCTCCTTTAAAATGCACAGCAAAACATCGTTTCCGCGTGCTTTCTTCAGTGCCGCCTCTGCTCCGCGCGTATATTCCTCGGTGAAGCATTTGCCGCTTTCAGCGAATACCCCGCTGTTTCTTCGCTCACACGGAACTCTCGGTACAGAAAGTCCTCCGTCTACCTCGGGACAGATGGGAATCAGCCGTCCCTCGGCGCGCCATTTCAAAAGCAACGGGTGGCTGCAAGGCTTTGAGCGTCCGTCATAGCGGCAGCGCTCACCCAAAAGGCAAGCGCTAACCAGTATCTTTTTCATATCATTCCTCCGCAGGAATAGTTATCTGTAACGTTCTAACAGAGTAACCATCTGCAAACCTTATCGCAAGCGTGTTCTCAGACAGCCAAGCCATGTAGTAATCCTCATAGCTGCTGGAAAAGGTCGTTATCTCTGTCGCTGCAAGCAGATCAAGCTCTCCGTAGCCGCCGTCGTACTGAAACACTTTCAGCGTTCCGTAGTTGTCAGTGTACTTATCCTCGAGAAGAAGCAAATGCATGGTATCATCGGTCAGCGGATAAAACACTGAGCTTACTGGCTGCGGTCCTTTGACCCACATAAACGAGAACATTACCGCACCGACAGACGCCGCAAGCAGCAACGCTCCGCCGATTATACCTGCCGCAAGCTTACTGCCGCGCTTTGTGCCGATAACGCCGACCATCATCACTGCGCACAGCGCTACTGTTACCGCAAGCGCTATTGCCGCAGCAATACCGAAGCTGTCATAGATATGCGAGGCAACGACGAAGTTCTCCTCGGTAAAGGTATAGCTTGTCGGGAACTCACCGCGATTTATATCAAGAACGATCGCAAGCACCAGCATTAAAATATCAACAGCAATAATGATACCTGCTGCTATCAAAGGCTTTCGTATTATTTTAGGCTGCATATATGCTCCTTTCCGTTACGGCTTGTCGCCGAAAATAGGCGAGCCGTTCTTAAGTATCACTATATGCTGCGCATTTCCTGCGGAATAGTCATTTCCGAGGTTGAAGTCCGACCAGTCGGCGCGCGTTATGCGCACTTGCACCGTCATAGAATCTCCCGCATTCAGCGTGCCGCTGCCAAAGCTTACCGCGCACTTAGTATCCGCATTATCGCCGCTTGCACTTGAAAAAGCTCCGCTTATATTGCTTGTCAGCGCCACATAATTGCTGCCGTTGGTTGCGGCATGGTCACACCAGAAACAAAGGTCGTTATTGCCGTCAGCAGTGAAATAGTAATCTATCCGAAGCTTTGACAGGTCTATAGCCGCGCCTGTGTTGTTCTTTATATCAAGCGAGAACTGTATCGTGTTTCCTGTGCCGCTTACAGCGCTTTGGCTAAGGCTCACAGCTACGCCGTTGTCCTCCGCTGATGGATTCTGCGGCAAGGGCTTTGAGGTCGTAGTAGTCGATGCCGCGCCTCCCGATGTAGACGACGGCTTTACAGCAGTGCCTGTGCTCTTTCCATCGGGAACAGTACCAAACACAAGCTCGCCGCCCTCAAACAGCGCCATGTGCACAGCTCTAACCTCGGACGAGCCGTTTGTGCCGATAAGCTCCTGATAAGACGGGTCATTAGAAGCATCCCACACTCCGTTGTTTGAAGTGATACGGAACTGTACTTCCTTTTTATAGGCGCTCTGTCCGCCTGGGTATATCTTAGTTCCTGCGAAATCTATCTCGGCATAGTAGATATGCTTAGCTTCGTCATGGCAGAATATTCCTCCACTCTTACCGCCCTCGCTGTAGTTTGTGGTAACAGTGAGGTCGGAAGCGCTGCCGCCTGCCGCATAGATCTCAGAAAGATCCATGTAATAGCGCAGAGTAAGGTTATCGGTCACTCTTGCGGGCCATGAGGTCTTGTTGTAGATAAGCGCTTTTATTTCAGTGAAGCCGTTGCCCTGCGCATTGGTGCGATAGTCAACATAAAGCTCCTCGCCTACCTCCTCGACAGCCCCGAAGTCTACTAAGGTTTTGCCGCCGTACTTGTCGTACATCTTAGCAAGAAGTCCCGTGTATCCCGCATTGTAATCGCAAGCGACCTCGTTGCAGTTATAATCAGAAACGGTATCGGTATAGCCATCAGAATTGTTCGGGCCGCCTACCAGTGCACCGTAAAGCGTATGACGGTGATAGTTCGGCTCGCTCATATTGTCTGCCCAGCTTCCCTGTGCAGTTCTGTGATGAGGGTGCTCGGGAGGATTTTCACCAAAGCCAACAACAAAGCTTCTTCCCGTACTTCCTAGAGCGTAGTTTATCTGACTTTCATAGAATTTCACATATGTATCGCGTTTTGCAGAGGGACAGCCTTTCCAGTCGGAGTAGACAGCCGCGATATATCCCGAAGTTGTGGCATAACGCAGGCTTCCCCAGTTATCTATCCAAGCAAGTCCCTTGGGAGTATATGTAACGCGCTCGCCGCCTGTGCCTGTCGTCCACCAGTCAAGATTTTTCTCGACCTTGTCTTTATAAGTCTGCTTATTTGTAAGCTTTGCAAGCATTGTTGCCGCACCAATTGAAACATCGTCCCAGCACATCGTCCACTTATAATCACAAGAAGCGTTCACGATATACTGCTCTGCCTTGCTGAGATAGCTGCTGTCGTCTGTCGCGATATACAGCCAAACGCCTGCCCAAGCAAGCTCGTCATAAAATCCGCTCCACGAGTTGTAGAAGCCGTTTGCAGCGGTGTAGCCGCTGTCGCTCTTGGTGCGCTCGGCGAAATCATAAAGCTGCTTTGCATGGGTTATACACTTTTTGGCATACGCCGGGTCGCTATCCTCAAACACAACAGCGCACGAAGCAAGAGAAGCCGCCGCCCCTGCAACAACGCATGAGCCAGGGCTGTTTGCAGTTACTTTGAAGCTCGGACGCTCCATCTGCATGACCTCGGCTGCGCCCCACCATGCATGGTCTTTGCTGCCGTCGCCGACCTGATAATAGTAAACATCGTCCTTGGGGTGACATTTTATGAGATAGTCATTCACCCACTTGATGGTATCGAGCATATATTCATGCTGTCCACTCTCCTTGTAGGCGTCCTCATACTCGAAAACTGACCACGCAAGCACCGATGATG
The DNA here is from genome assembly GCA_015067175.1 of Oscillospiraceae bacterium. Taxonomy (GTDB): domain Bacteria; phylum Bacillota; class Clostridia; order Oscillospirales; family Ruminococcaceae; genus CAG-115. The sequence continues at coordinate 136,836 of SVMX01000001.1, forward strand.
TATACGCCATAGGCAGATTGAATTTCACATTGTCGCCCGCGTCATAAAGTCCGCCTGTGAGGTCAAGACCGACGTCTGCACCGTCTGACATACCTGAATCGCCGCGCCAATTCGTGCGGTCGCTGTTCTCGTCAAGGTCGCCCGAGCGCTGAAGCTCATAAAATATTATAGATTTTTGCAGAGCCTCGCCGTAATTGTACTTGCCTGTTGAGGCAGTACCCTCAGTGCCGCTGCCACCCTCGGTAAGACCTGTTTTATCCTCGGCGGGCTTTCCCGAGGAGCCGCTTTTCGGCGTTGTGGTAAAAGCTGAAGCTATAGCGTTCGTCATCTCAGGCAGCATGGAAGGTGCGCCTGTTGATGATGTAACGCCGCTCGGCGAAGTCTGAGAAGGGGTAGTTGCCGCTTCAGACTGAACAGGTTCTTCTGTATTTGAAGACGAAACTGAGCCTGTTGATGTCTGTGCTGTTGTTGCAGAAGTGCCGCCGACAGTAGTGCTGTCGGTATCAGAAGTAGACTGAGATGTCTGCTCTCCATCAGATGAAGCAGTGTCGCCTGCGCAGCCTGTCAATAGTACACAAGCAGCAAGCAGCAGAGCCATCGCGCGTTTTTTTATATTCATAGCTTTCCTCCCGAACTGGATTTTATCACTAATACTATAATACAGCAATAAACCCAGATTGTCAAGAATTTCCGAAGCATAAAAGACCGCTCTCGAAAACGAAAGCGGTCAATATTTATGAAAACAGATCCTTTATCTTGTCGAAGAAAGAGCTGCGCTTCTCGTAGTTCTTCTCGTCAAGAGTTTCCTCAAATGCCTTGAGGGCGTCTTTCTGCTTTTTGTTGAGGTTTCTCGGTATCTCAACAAAGACCTTTACCATCTGGTCGCCTCTGCCCTCACGCTGAAGCTTCTGAACGCCCTTTCCGCGAAGTCTGAACACAGTTCCTGCCTGTGTTCCTGCGGGGACGTTATAGGTAACGTTTCCGTCGATGGTAGGAACTTCTATCTCAGCGCCGAGAGCCGCCTGCATATAGGTTATCGGAACCTCTATCCAGATGTCATTATCCTTACGCTCGAAAACAGGGTCTTTTCTTACTGATATACGAACATTCAGGTCGCCGCGAGAGCCGCCGTTTGTACCCATGTTGCCCTGTCCGCGAACTGCCATAGTCATTCCGTCGTTGATACCTGCGGGAATATTGACAGAGATGATCTTTTTCTTCTGAACACGTCCGCTGCCAGAGCACTTCGCGCATGGACTCTCGATGATCTTGCCCTTGCCCGAGCACTTTGAACAAGCTCTTGTGCTGGACATAGTGCCGAACATCGTGCGCTGCTGAACATTTACCTTACCTGTGCCGCGGCAATCGGGACAGCTCTTGGTATTTGTGCCCTTTTTCGCACCGCTGCCGCCGCACTCCTCACATTCCTCAACACGGCTTATCTCGATATCGTGAGTAAGTCCTTTACAAGCCTCCATAAAGCTTATGCTGAGCGAAGCCGCGATATCCGAGCCTTTTCTCGGCGCATTGGGATTGCTGCGTGTGCCGCCGCCAAAACCGCCGCCGAAAATGTTGTCGAAAATATCTCCGAGGTCGATACCACCGCCGTCAAAGCCGCCGAAGCCGCCAAAACCGCCGAAGCCGCCGCCCTGACCTGCACCGTAATTGGGATCAACGCCAGCAAAACCGAACTGGTCGTATTTCGCGCGCTTATCGGGGTCGGAAAGAACCTCGTTCGCCTCGTTGACTTCCTTGAACTTCTCCGCAGCCTGAGGGTCATCGGGATTTAAATCGGGGTGGTACTGCTTTGCAAGCTTTCTGTACGCTTTTTTAATATCAGCGTCAGAAGCACCCTTTTGCAGCCCCAGCACCTCATAATAATCTCTTTTATCTGCCATATAAATCAGTCCTTTGCAACAAAGCAACGCCCCAAGGCATTATGCCCCAAGGCGTTGTTGCCTAAGTTATTAGTTCTCAGTATAATCTGCGTCGATAACATCGCCGTCAACGGGGCCGTTATCCTCGGAAGCAGCGCCCTGTGCAGCCTGAGCTGCCGCTGCGTCGCCGCCCTGTGCCTGATATACCTTGCCTGCGATCTCGTAGAATGCGTTCTGAAGCTCGTCCTTAGCGGTCTTTACAGCCTCGATGTCCTCGCCCTTGAGAGCTTCCTTAAGCGCATCAAGCTTGGGCTGTACCTTAGCCTTGTCGTCCTCGGTGACCTTATCGCCGAACTCGTTCATAGACTTCTCAATCTGGTATACCATCTGGTCAGCCTCGTTTCTGAGGTCAACCTCTTCCTTGCGCTTCTTATCCTCAGCTGCGAAAGCCTCAGCTTCTTTAACAGCCTTGTCGATGTCTTCCTTGCTCATGTTGGTGGAAGCAGTGATGGAAATATGCTGCTCCTTGCCTGTGCCGAGATCCTTTGCAGTTACGTTTACGATACCGTTAGCGTCGATATCGAATGTAACCTCGATCTGGGGGATTCCTCTGGGAGCGGGAGCGATACCGTCAAGACGGAATGTGCCGATAGACTTGTTGTCCTTTGCAAACTCACGCTCACCCTGAAGTACGTTTACCTCAACGCTGGGCTGGTTATCTGCATATGTGGAGAACACCTGAGATTTCTTTGTGGGGATAGTTGTGTTGCGCTCGATCATTCTTGTGCAAACGCCGCCTGCTGTTTCGATACCGAGGGACAGAGGAGTTACGTCGAGCAGAAGCAGACCTGTAACCTCCTTGTTCAGAACGCCACCCTGAATGCACGCACCGATGGATACGCACTCATCGGGGTTGATGCCCTTGAAAGGCTCCTTGCCGAGGAAGCCCTTAACAGCCTCCTGAACAGCGGGGATTCTTGTGGAACCGCCAACGAGGAGGATCTTGTCGATCTCGCTTGTGGACAGACCGGAATCGGAAATAGCCTGCTTCAGCGGGCCCATTGTAGCCTCTACGAGGTCAGCGGTAAGCTCGTTGAACTTTGCTCTGGAGAGAGTTACGTTCAGATGCTTGGGACCTGTTGCGTCAGCTGTGATATAGGGGATATTTACATTAACTGTTGTTGTGTTGGAAAGCGCGATCTTAGCCTTTTCAGCCTCATCCTTAAGACGCTGCATAGCAAACTTATCGTTTGCGAGGTCGATTCCGTCGCTCTTCTTGAACTCATCTCTGAGGAAGTCGATGATTCTCTGGTCGAAGTCGTCGCCGCCCAGCTTGTTGTTACCTGCTGTTGCGAGTACCTCCTGAACGCCGTCGCCGATCTCAATAACGGATACATCGAATGTACCGCCGCCGAGGTCGTATACAACGATCTTCTGATCGTCTTCCTTATCGATACCGTATGCAAGAGCAGCCGCTGTAGGCTCGTTGATGATTCTCTTTACGGTAAGACCTGCGATCTGACCAGCGTCCTTTGTAGCCTGACGCTGAGAGTCTGTAAAGTATGCGGGAACAGTGATAACAGCCTCTGTTACCGTTTCGCCGAGATAAGCCTCTGCATCAGCCTTCAGCTTCTGCAGGATCATCGCAGAGATCTCCTGAGGAGTGTACTTCTTGCCGTCGATGTCAACCTTGTAATCGCTGCCCATGTGGCGCTTGATGGAAATGATTGTCTTGTCGGGGTTTGTAACAGCCTGATTCTTCGCAAGCTGACCTACAAGACGCTCGCCGTCCTTTGTGAACGCTACAACAGAGGGAGTTGTTCTGCTGCCCTCGGGGTTGGTGATAACTACAGGCTCGCCGCCCTCAATAACGGAAACGCAGGAGTTTGTAGTACCTAAGTCAATACCAATGATCTTTGCCATAATATATTCCTCCATTCTTTTGGTTGCGGCTTATGCCGCGGTTGTTTTGAATGTTTTTTGCTGATCTATCAGTTAACGACTGCTACCATAGCAAATCGAATAACTCTGTCGCCGATCTTGTAGCCCTTTGCGAATGTATTGGCTACCATTCCGCTTTCAAGCTCGTCACTCTCAACGCGCTGTACTGCCTGGTGCATAGAGGGATCGAACATAACGCCGTCGCTCTCTATCTCCTCGACACCGAGCTTCTTTAAAATTTCAAGGAAGCTGTCGTCGATCATCTGAACGCCCTGCTTATAAGCAGCGTCGGTACACTCGGCTTCGAGCGCTCTTGTGAGGTTATCCATAACAGGGAGAAACTCCTTCACTACATCAGTGATGATTATGGGGCGAAGCTCCTGCTTTTCTTTGGCCACGCGCTTGCGGAAGTTGTCATATTCCGCCATCGTGCGCATAAGCTGATCCTTTACAGCAGCAAGCTCGTCTACCTGCTCAGGCTCACCGTCTGTTATCTCTACCTCAGCGGCATTCTCAGCGGACTCCTCTGCGGAGATCTCATCAATATCTACCTTTTCGATCTCCTGTTCATTGTTTGCCATCTTGTTCTGCCTCGCTTTCTATATGTTTAAGCTGCTCGCTCTCCTCCTGCTCGGAAAGAAGCTGAGTCACCTTGTTTGTAAAATATTCTATATACGGAATAACTCTGCGGTAGTCCAACCTCATCGGACCGATAACGCCGAGAGTTCCCGCAGGCTTTCCGTCTTTGTAGTAGCTTGCGCTCACAAACGTGGAATTTGATATCGCAAACGTACCGTCCTCTTCGCCGAATTTAATGTTGATTCCCGAAAAAGCGCTGTCGAGAAACGCCGAAAGCTCGTTCTTCTTTTCAAGGAATTTCATCACATCTATCATCGGAAATTCCTGACAGGAGAGCAAGTTCGACTCACCTTTGACCTCAATGCTGTCACGCATAGCCTCGTTCGAAAGCTCGCACACCGCGTAAAGCAGCGGCGACAGCGTCATCATATAGCTTCCGAGCGCCTGTGCAAGTTCGCTTATATAATCGTCGGTCATGTTCGCAAGATTCACGCCCTGCAAATGTGAGTTTACAAACCTCGTGAAAAACTCCATCTGCTCATGAGTAAGATCAAACTCCATGCGGCAGACGCGGTTTTTGACCTCACCGTTAGATGTTATCAGCAGCAGAACATACATTCTCTTGCCCGTGGGAATAACATCAACCTTTGTAATAACCGAGAACTGCGAAACGTGATTTGTGGAAAATGTTGCACATTTCGTTATCTCAGCAAGCGCCGCAGAAGCGTTTTTGATGATATCCTCATCTGTAACGGCGTCCTCGAAAATGCGCTCGTCAAAGTCCGCAATAGCCTGCTTATTTATAGGCTCGGGGCTCATGAGATTGTCGATATAAAAGCGGTAACCCTTGAAAGTCGGCACACGTCCTGCCGAAGTGTGCGGGTGGTCCAGATAGCCCTCCTGCTCCAGAGCTGCCATCGTGTTGCGGATAGTCGCCGAGGAGACATTGATATCAGGCTTTGCGGCAAGCAGCTTTGACCCGACAGGCTCGCCTGTCCTTATATACTCGTCAACGATCGCTGCGAGTATTTTCATCGCTCTACCGTCCACAATACACCGCCTTTCATCACACAAACTCCGAAATTAGCACTCGCTGTTTCAGAGTGTTAGCACTCAATATCTCTGAGTGCTAAATATAATTTATCATGTTTTTACTCAAATGTCAAGTAGTTTTTTAAAAAAAGTCGCAAATTCGTAAGTTTTTTTATTAATTTTCGTAAACAAGTTTGCTTTTATGGCTTTTTGCTTACTTATTATCTTATAAAATTTCTGTAATATTACAAAAAACAGCTCCCCCATTACACAAACGGGAGAGCCGTATCTATAGGAGAAAAACTAATTAAGCTTTGATCTCAGTTCCGGGAGGAAGCATCTCATATCTTGCAAATTCAGATGTGAACTCGCCAAGACCCTGAGTGATCTGACGGAGCACAAGTGCAAAATCTACCATCTCGCTCTCGGGAGCCTCTGCTGTAAGCTCTGTCATACCGTCGCCGATAGCATTCATACCGAGAACGCTGCCGCGGCGCTTGGAGAGCACGCTCATAACATCGCCCTGCTTATCATCCGGAACAAGGATAGTGAAGCTCTTGAGCGGCTCAAGCAGATAAGGCTGAGCCTCCTTCATGCAGTCCTTGAATGCCATGGAAGCGGCTGTTTTGAACGCCATTTCGGAGCTGTCTACGGGGTGATAAGAGCCGTCAATGAGAGTTGCCTTAAGTCTAACTACGGGGAAACCGCCGAGCGTGCCGTGCTCTGCAGCCTCCTGCAGACCCTTTTCAACTGCGGGGAAGAAATTCTTCGGAACAGAGCCGCCGAAGATCTTCTCCTCAAACAGCAGCTCGTCGCCGTCATAAGGAGCAAACTCGATCTTAACGTGACCGTACTGACCGTGGCCGCCAGATTGCTTCTTGTACTTGCTTTCGATGGTAACAGGCTTACGGATAGCCTCGCGATATGCGATCTTAGGCGCGGAAAGAGCAACGTCCATGCCAAACTTTGCTTTCAGCTTCGCAGCAGTAACATCAAGATGCTGCTCGCCGAGGCCACCGATTATGCGCTCGTGTGTTTCGTGATTGTGAACATATTCGAGAGTCTTATCCTCTTCCAGCAGGCGGCGGATAGCTGTGGAAAGCTTACCCTCATCGCCGTTGCCTGCAAGCTTAACTGCCATATAGTAGCAGGGCTTCGGGAACTCCATAGGAGCAAGAGCCTTGACATCAGCAGCGTCACAAAGAGTATCGCCTGTGTTTGCGTCAAGCTTTGTAACTGCAACGATGTCGCCCGCATAAGCCTCTGCGATCTCCTCCTGCTTCTTGCCGCAAAGCGAAACAAGCTTACCGAACTTCACAGCCTCGCCTGTAGAAGCGTTGACAGGCTCTGTCTTGCCTGTGATCTTGCCCTGAACGAGCTTCAGACAGCTTATCTTTCCAACGAACGGGTCAGCAATGGTCTTGAACACGAATGCCTTGAGGGGCTTGTTCTCATCATAATCGAGAACAACATCGTCAGCTTTTTCAAGCTTTCTCTCATTGGGAGAGGGCAGCATGGATACAACCGCGTCAAGCAGCATATCTACGCCCGAAAGAGTATCGTTTGCACAGCATACCAGAGGAGTGATAGCACCGCTTGCAACGCCGTCATGAATACCCTTTACAAGCTCCTCCTGTGTGAACTCCTCGCCCTCGAAGAACTTCTCCATGAACTCCTCGTTGGTCTCTGCAACAGCCTCAGCCATCGCAGCGCGAAGACCTGCGATTCTGTTTTCGGACGCAGGCATCTCGACCTCAGTAGGAATACCCTTGCTGTCGTACTTGTATGCTTTCATGGTCAGCAGATTGATGTAAGCCTCAACAGGGCCGTGCTTATCGAACGGAACAACGATGGGGCAAACCGAGGGACCGAAAGCGATCTTAAGATCAGTATGTACCTTATAGAAATCGGAGTTTTCAACCTCCATGCAGGTAACAGCGAACATTCTTGCCTTATTCTCCTTGCAAGCGAGGTTATAAGCCTTGATAGTACCGGGGCAAACGCTGTCCTTGCCGTTTACGGTGATGATAACAGACTCTGCCGCACGAACGCCCTCATGCATACCGCCGATAAAATCGAACTGACCGGGAGCGTCTATAACATTTATTTTTGTATCCTTCCAAACCGCATTAACAACAGCAGCGTTGATGGATATCTTTCTCTTAATCTCTTCAGCGTCGAAATCACAAACGGTATTACCGTCCGCTGTATTACCCATTCTGTCGGTCAGTCCGCTTTTGAACAGCATTGCTTCCGCAAGGGCAGTCTTGCCGCTTCCGCCGTGACCTGTTATTACAACGTTTCTGATGTTGTCAGCTTTGAATGTTTTCATGGGGTGACCTCCAAATATTGAATTAAGACTTAACAAAACGCGCTAATTGTGTATATTAACTAAAATCAGACCGTCTTTGAAAATCTCATATGATTATTATATAGTAAATTTACATAAATTGCAACTGTTTTTGTGGAGTTTTTTTGTCGGCTCATGTACAAATGTAAACCGCCCTTTTGGTAGTTTTGCACAAATACATATTTCAAAACACCGCTTGATTATGACATTGTTATGGTATATAATATATTTTAAGGAATTAAATTAGGAGGTAGCCATGCCCGATTTACACAAATTCGGAATAATGCCGCGCACTCCGCAAAAAGGAGAGTGCTTCGACAGCTACGAGCCACGGAAGTACGGCTGCATCTCAGTTGACGGCGAGCGTATCGACGCTATACTTTCAAAGCTTGATGAGATAGAGTTCTTCTGGCACTCTGTCGATGTCTGCGGCATGGGTATAGCCTACTGCGGAATTACACTAATCTCTCCGACAAGTGCTAAAAAGATGATAGACATACTTCCGCATGACGAGGCGTTCATCTCCCTTATAAAACTACTTGAAAGAGCCATTTCACAGGACAAATTCGTAATACACTACGGACTTTAGGAGAAGCCATGACTAACGAGAGCAAAACACTTTTCATACCACTGTACAGCAAAGCGCTCATGAGCCGTGAGGGCTTCTTTGAGGATAAGACCGCTGAGCACATCGTCGATAGCTGCGGTCACGACTTCTCTGACGTTGACAAGTCCAAAAAGCTCGCCATTTATATGTCAATGCGTGCAATGCATTATGATGAACTTACAGATCGTTTTGTGCAGCGTTTTCCCGATTGTATCGTGATACACCTCGGCTGCGGACTTGACAGTCGCTGCATAAGAGTTGAGCACAAGCCAAAAATGTGGTATGACCTCGACCTTGCCGATGTTATAGAGCTTAGAAAGCAGTATTATCCTGAAGCTGAAAATTACAAGCTGATAGCTTCCTCTGCCGCGAATACCGAATGGCTGAACTCTATTGAATATAACGGAGAGCGCGTGCTGGTAATTGCCGAGGGGCTTTCTATGTACCTCAGCATCGACGATATGACAAATATCATGAATGCACTGGGAGAAAAATTCGAAAACTGCTCGTTCGTATTTGACGCATACTCTGACGCAGCGGCGAAGCTGTCTAAATTCAAAAACCCGATAAACGCTGTTGACGCAAAGATAGATTTTTCAATGAGCGACCCGTCCATACTGGAAAAGCGCGCCCTAAAAGCAAAATGCGTAATAAATAAACCGATAATCCTTAAACGCTATATTGACCGTCTCAGCGGCATATACAAGGCGAGATTCACCTTTATGGGCGGATTTGGCTCAAGCTTTTACAGGATATACGGCTTCAGACTATGGTGATATAAGATGAATGTTTTTATTGTATACTGCCACCCCAGCAAAACAAGCTTCACTTACGAGATACTTCAAAGCTTTATGCGCGGTCTGCATGACGCGGGACACAAAACAATGCTGTCAGACCTTTATGAGATGGATTTTCGCACCGACCTCACCGAGGAGGAATATCTGCGTGAAACTCACTACCGCGCAGACCTGCCGCTTTGTGATGATGTAATAGCCGAGCAGAAAAAGCTCGAAGCCGCTGACGCAGTTGTTTTTGTCTACCCTGTTTTCTGGACGGAAGCTCCCGCAAAGCTCGTGGGCTGGTTTGACCGAGTGTGGAGCTGCGGTTTTGCGTATGCCGACTGCAACATGAAAACGCTTGACAAGGCTTTGTTCCTTGCGTGTGCGGGAAAAACTCTGCAATCCTTAGAAGAAACAGGCAACAAACAGGCGATGGAAACCGTAATGCTCGGCGACCGCATAAACCAACGTGCAAAGGAAAAAAGCATGGTATTTTTTGATGGTATTACGCACTACGACGAAGAACAGAGTGCTCGAATGAAGCCGCTGCATCTCGAAACAGCGTATAAGCTTGGTATTGAATTTTAAGGAGAAAAGCTTTGAACATATTCACCTGCCCAGTCTGCGGCGAAAAGCTGGGACTTTCAAAAGCTCCGCTGCTGCATTTTGAGGGAAACACTGCAAGCTGTCCGAAAAATCACTGCTTTGACATATCGGCAAAGGGCTATATGAATTTGCTGCTTTCTCAGCAGAAAAACGTAAAAGACCCCGGCGACAGCAAGGAGATGGTCGCGGCAAGGCGCGATTTTCTTAACAGCGGCGCGTATAGACCGCTGCTTGACGGGCTTTGTGCGGCTGCAAACGAGCTTTGCAATGCCCTGCCCTCCCCTGTCATCGTTGACTGCGGCTGCGGCGAATGCTACTACACCGCAGGGATCTACGATTATCTTAAAGAACACGGAAAAGCTCCGTCTATGTTCGGAATAGATATAAGCAAAAATGCGTTAGCGGCTGCCAAAGCGCGCACAAAGCCGCGCGGTATCTCGACTGCTGTGGCAAGCGTGTTCCGTATGCCGATACAAAGCAGCTCCGTTGATGTGGCGGCTGTGGTTTTTGCACCATTTCAGCCCGATGAGCTTCGGCGTATCCTCAAAAAAGACGGCTGTGTTATCACTGCGATTCCTGCTGAACGACATCTTCAGGGCTTGCGTGAGCTTTTATACGACAAGCCGCGTTTAAATGAGGTAAAGCCTTATGATGTTGAGGGACTTGATTTTCTCGGAAAGACCGAGGTAAGCTACAACCTCGAAATAACCGAACAGGAGCAGCTTAACGCTTTGTTTATGATGACGCCGTACTACTATAAGACTTCGCGCGCAGACTGCAACAAGCTTTACAGCTACTTCGGGAAGAACAACAGCTTTACAACAGAAATCGCTTTTGAAATACTTAAATATAAGGTAAGGAAGTGACGCACATGATCATTTTGCCAAATCAGGTTACCGAGGCTATAACAGTGCTTGAAAACGCAGGCTATGAAGCGTATATCGTCGGAAGCTGCGTAAGAGAGCTTATCATGGGAAACAGCCCTCAGGACTACGACATTGTGACCAACGCCGAAATAAACGATATACTGTTTGCTTTCCGCGATTACCGCATATCCGATGAGGGAATAAAACGCGGTGAGATACTTGTCACCGTTGTCGGAATGATAATCAGCGTTTCCCCCTATCGCCGCGAGGTCGTGGGCAATCGCGTGATGTACGCAAGCGACCTTGAAACAGACCTTTCACGCCGCGGCTTCACGATGGACGCAATGGCATATTCGCCGCGCGAGGGGCTTATTGACCTGTACGGCGGCAAGGCTTGCCTTTCGGGTGAGGAAAAACGCGTTGTTGCCATAGGCGAGAATGTTACGCGCACCACAAAAGACGACAAGGGCCGACCTGTTACCGAAACCTACTTTGATATGTCGCGCAGCTTTACCATCGAGCCGTCGCGTATACTCCGTGCGATACGCTACTGCGCCGAGCGCGAGTTTGTAATAGACGAATCCACCCGCGCAGCAATGAGGCAGAATGTAAGCTGCTTTGAATACGCAGAGACCGACAAGGTGTTTGACGAGCTTTCCCGCATAGTTATGGGAAAATATGCGACTAAGGTACTTGAAAGCTACTCTGATATTTTAAAGTATGTTATCCCCGAAATAGAGCCGTGCATCGGCTTCGAGCAGCACAGCAAATATCATGAATTTACCGTGTGGACACATATTGCGCGTTCTGTAGGTTTTGCTATCCCCGAGCCTGCGATACGCTTCGCTATGCTGTTTCACGACATCGGAAAGCCCGATTGCTGCTCTATCGACAGCAAGGGACAGGGGCACTACAAGGGGCACGGAGAGCGCAGCCGTCTGCTTGCCGAATGTATTATGCGCCGCATGGAGTTTGACCGCCGCCTTGCTGACGAGGTAAGCTGGCTTGTATACCATCATGACGTAAAGATACCCGAGGATCGTAAAGAGCTGAAAAAGCTTATCCGCACTCTTGGCGCAGACGATCTGAAAACGCTTATCCAGTGTGAAATAGCAGATAACCGTGCCAAAAAGAGCGACACCGAGAGCGAGGACGTTCAACGGCTTCGTGCAAGCCTTGCAGCACTCAATGAGATAATTGCAACTGGTGAGTGCTATGACATAAGTCAGCTTGCTGTTACAAAACGCGAGCTTATCGACCGCCGCCTTGTTGTCACCGACCAAGAAGCAGAGGAGCTTATAAACGTGCTGTTTGAGATAGTGCTTGACAAGCCCTCGTTCAACAACAAGCTTATGCTTATCGACATGGCTCAAAAGAGCAAACAAAAGATAGACGAGCGCAACGCCGCGCGCGAAGCGGCACTCCGCGAAAAAACAGCTATAAGCGGAAGCCGTCTTGACGAGCCTGTTTTCAGCAAGCGAAAGAAAAAGAAATAAAAAAAGACCTTGACAGTATAAATTGCTGCCAAGGTCTTTTATTATGTAGTGCTTCCGAAACCGCCGTTGCGAACTCCATCTGCGTCATCGTCTAAGGTTATGCCGTACTCAACGAAAATACCCTGCGCAAAGCCTGTTCCCGCGGGGATCTCAACCGTTTTTCCCTCGTTTGAGTCGTTGGTTATCTTGATAAAGATATGTCCCTCATTATCTGAGTTGTAATAATCGCTGTCGATTATGCCAACGGTGTTGTTGAGCTGAAGTCTGAACTTAAAGCCAAGACCGCTCCTCGGATATATCTTCAGCACCCAGCCGTCCTCTATCCACACGCGTATGCCTGTGGGAACTTTAATAGTTTCGCCCGGGGCAAGCCTGATATCAAACGGCGCATAAACATCATATCCCGCCGAGCCTGATGTAGCGCGCTTCGGAAGCTTTATACTTTCGTATACTTCGGCGGCATTTGCGCCCTCAAAGCCCTCTGCAAACTGCGCCGCGCTCACCTTTTCAAATCTTGCTATTCTCTTCATATTCTCTCCTTTTAATCCCAAAGCACTATTTTTCCGTGCTCCAGTGTTTCTTTCACATCAATAACACGTTGGTTTGAGCTTCCCTTCCAGTGGAGCTTTGCGTCAAACAGATTTTTCTCAAATCTGCCGTCAACCAGCACATCAGAAACCGCCACTGCCTCAAGGTCGCATATCTCCTCCCAGTTATAGCCTGTGTAAAGCCATATCGTTTTTTCAGGGAACTCAGCTCTCACACGCTTTGCAAGGCGTGCTACCTCTTCCCTGTTCTGAGGGTGCAAAGGGTCGCCGCCACTAAAAGTAATTCCGCTTATGTAGTCAGCCGACAGCTTCTCGAAAAGCTCTTTCTCTGCGGCTTCGTCAAACGGTATTCCGCCATCGATGTCCCAGGTTATGGGATTGTGGCAACCTTGACAGCGATGAGGACAGCCCGATACCCACAGCACGGTGCGAAGTCCGTCGCCGTTCAGCATATCGTCTGTTGTTATGTTATGATAACGCATATCATTCTCCTTGATCTATGTTTTCATTCGGGAGCGTTACCTCCTGCTCATAAGGCTCGGGAGGCTGATAGGGATTGAGCCGCTGCGCCATAGCTTCGGGCATTTCAACAGGAGTGTACAGATTGTACATAGACAGCAATATAAACGCAGCAGGCATAAATCCCGATAGTGTAGCAACAAGCTGAATAAGGAAATAAAGGAAATATCCATGCGACAAGTACTGGAAAAGCACCATACCGTAATTCAGCAGATACACTGCTAAAATGCCGATGATCGGCACTATTTTATTTTTGTATATCCCCTTATTAATAAGTATCAAAAGCACCGCAACCAAAACGCAGCACAACGCCGACAAGATTGCAGGTATTATTGTGTTTGTCCAATAATGAAGCCCTGCCTCGGCAAGAATTTCGCCGTAACCACAGCTGGCTACCGCAATATAAGTAGTGATATCTACCACAAACGGAATTACCGCAAGCAATATCCACGATACTGCGAGTATCATCAGACTATTTCGCGCTCTGAGCACTCCGACAAGAGTAAGCACGAAATACGCAAGAGTAAGCAAGTCATGCATAAGATAAGGCGCTATCAAAGGCGCATACTCCGAGCCGCCGTAAAACATAAAATAATTGATGGCATCGGAAACAAACGGAATGCGCGGACTGATATGCCAATTTCCGTCTATATACAGACACCTGATAAAAAGCTGTATCGCCAAACACACAAGTGCGGCGTTAAATAAAACCGACCTCTCGGGAACGACCAATCTACCCTTTCTCATAGTGACCTCCATACTCAAGTGTCAATCCTTACTATCTCGGTGAGCGCCTTGTTTCTGTAAACAAGGTCGTTTCTTGCCGTAAATCCGCGGCTCTCCCAAAAGCCGTTGCCAAGCGTATTTCTGTCGAATACTACCAGCGCGACCTTGTTTATTCCGCAATGCTTTAATCCGTCAAGAGCCGCGTCAACCAAAGCTGTAGCAATTCCACTGCCGCGCTTTTCCTCGCGCACTGCGGTATGATAGATATAGCCGCGACGTCCGTCGTTGCCCGCGATGATAACGCCGACGACACAGCCGTCTTTCACCGCAACAAAGCAGGTATCGGGGTTACGCTGCAAAAAGCGTGCTATTCCCTCGCGCGAATCATCAAGGTCGTTAAGTCCCATTCCCTTGCAGGACAGCCACAAGGAATATACATCATCATAATCCTCTATAGTCATCAAGCGTATTTCCATCACATACTTCTCCTGTCCTTTATCTCCTCCATTTTCGCATAGTTAAGGCGAGTATCGCCCTTAACACGCGAATATGAGAGATAGCCGTTCATTCGGTCTATTTTGGTAAGGTTGGAGCTTCCGCACTTCGGGCAAACGTCCATTTCAAGCTGCTGATGTCCGCAGTCGTCGCAGTAAGCAAGTGAGAGGTTCACACCCTCGTAAAATCCCATCTTCATTGCGCGGCGCACAAGCGTCTTTACAGCCTCGCGGTTGTAGTCTATGGGATAGCGTACATACTGTATCTTTCCGCCATTGAAAAGATCCCAGAAGCGCTTTTCGAGATCCTGCTTCTGAATGGGGCTGATGTCCTCCGAAACATGGCAGTGGAAGCTGTTGGAAACATACTCGCGATCCGAAACATTCTCCACTATGCCGTATTTCTTGCGGAACTGCTGTATCTGAAGTCCGCAGAGATTTTCCGCGGGAGTTCCGTAGATAGCATAGAGATGACCGTCCTCTTTTTTGAACTCCTGAATACGGCGATTTATAAATTCCATCGTTTTGAGAGAGAACTCGCCGCCCTCGGCGATGGATTTTTTTGCAGCTATCTGCTCAAGCTCGTTCAGCGCGGTTATGCCAAAAGAAGCAGTCGCGTATTTAAGCAGCGGCTTTATCTTATCATGGATACCGAGATGACCTCCGAGGAAGCCTCCCTCGCAGTATGCAAGCGGATTTGTACTTGCTTTAAGCTCTCCGAGATAATCATAGGTGCGGATATGTATGCGGCGAATAAGGTTGAGGTAATAGTCAAGCACCTCAAAGAAATCCTTGCTCTCCTGCTGAGCCTTTGCGTATATCATCGGAAGATGCAGCGATACCGCACCGATATTAAATCTACCCACGAACACGGGCTTGTCGTTCTCGTCTGCAGGCTCCATTCCGCCGCGCTCAAACCACGGAGAAAGGAACGCACGGCATCCCATGGGGCTGATGATCCTGCCGTATTTTTTGTAGATAGACGCAACATAGCCCTCACCCGTCAGCGACAGCCAATCGGGATACATTGCTTTCTGAGAGCAGTCAATGCCTGCCTCAAAAACGTCCTCCAGCTCACAGCCCTCACCATGTAAGTTCTCATCATACAAGAACACTATTTTCGGGAAAAGCACAGGCTTTTTGCAGGTCTTTTTGCCCTGTCCCTTGCGGCGCACTTCTAGCATGATAATGCTCGCCATTTTAGCAAACTTGCTTCTGCCCGTGCCTGCCGTCATAGTTATAAACGGATAATCTCCACGGCTTGAAGAAACTGAATTGAACTTATACTCCCAGCCCTGAAAGCCCTGCTCAAAATCAACGCGCACATCAGCCATAGCCTCGCGGTCTGCGACTTCGTCCGAAACACCAAGCGACTTGTAGCGCTCAAACTGCTTTTTATAGGTCTTTTCTGCGTAGGGCGCGAGAAGCTCGTCCACGCTCGCAACTGTAAAACCGCCGTACTGCTGACTAGCTGCGGAAAGCGTTATATCGCCTATTACATCGAAAGCGACCGCAAGCGTTTTCGGCTCGTTATACCAGAGATTACCCATCTCAAAGCCGCCCTCAAGCACGTTTTTAACATCGAACAGACAGCAGTTCATAGTATCGCGGCGCGCGCTCATATCATGAACATAAATGTAGCCCTCACGGCAAGCCTGAAGCTCCTCGGTTGTCATGAAAAACTTCTGATAAAGCTCCTTGTTCAGCTGGTTGAAAATCAGACTTCGCTTTGTGGAAACAAGCGCGCTGTCGGTGTTTGAGTTCTCCTTGTCGCCGATGTACATGATGGATTGGCTCTTTCTATACACCTCGTCAAGCATAGAAACGAAATCCTGCTTATAATTGCGATAGTCCTTGTAGCTCTTTGCAACAGCGGGATTGGTCGCTTCAAGCGCACCCTCAACTATATAGTGCATCTCCGCTATTGAAATTTCGTCCTTGCCGAGCGCCCTCGCCTTGTCCGAAACATAGTCGCAGATGTATTTTATCTCGTCCTCGGTGAATTTGTACATTACGCGCGTTGCGGATTTATTGACCGCATTGACGACCTTCTGTACGTTAAATTCCTCCTTGGTGTTATCTTTTTTAACTATCCTTATCATTATGTTCTGCCTTTCCTTAAAATCAATATATAGTACAACATCTATAATGATATCACAGTTTATTGTGGCTGTCAACGATATTTTGGGACATTTCACAGCAAAATATTGCACAAATCCGCATAGTTATTTCCGTACATTTTTCCGTCTTGACAGCACAAACCCACTCGCCTCAAGGTGTAACGCGTTACATCAACAGCAATCCCATACTTACACCAAAAGTAACCACGATCATTTGCAGGCATAAAACCATTTATCTGTAACCTGTTCAACAAAGATACGATTATTATCACTATGTTTAGGTGAATTAACAAAATTCGGCTTTTGATTAGAGGGAGAATATATTAACGAAGCTCGCCCATTCTCAATTCCAAATGATGCAAAATTCTCATTTACAAACAAATTTGCAAAGCCAAGATGGTCTAATCTGAACACAGCCCTTACAGTAGTAAAGGCTTGCTTTTGCTCCTGTGTCAGCGGATAGCGTGATTGACTACCGCTGTTATAACAAACCAAATTATTCATATCGGCATCAAGATTGAACAGCCAGCCATCGCTGTCATCTTTGTTGTTATTGTAAAGCTCCATGCATGTTTCTGCCGCTGTTTCAAAGCTGCCTAAATTATCGATCAACATAGATTTTTCGTAAGATATAGTTTGTTTGGGTATGGTAAATAAATAAACCAAGATCAATGCCATCGCCAACAAAGCAATGCTTATTGCAATCAACAGTTTCCTTTTTGTCATGAAATTATACCTCAACAGCAATCCCAACTATACAGCACGCGGGAAAAGTCGCAGTTTTTAAGGTCGTCTGAGTTAATAAAGAAATTACCAACGCCGCAGTCGCCCCACATTATCTCGTCCTCACCGTCGCCCTCTGAATCAAGCTGGAACAGCAGCGTATCGCATTTTGCAAAATCCTCGTTGTAGCCGCGCGGGTCGTCCTGTGTAAAAAACGGGCTTCCTCCTATCTTAGCACCCGTACCACCGCCAAAAGCGTCCCAAAGTGCGTCATAAAGCTTTTCATCAACCATACGCAGACCAAGTTCGTTATTGCGCTTATTGCCGAAAAGCGACACTATCTCGCCGCCGAAAAGCTGATTGTAACACTTCACAACTGTATCTTCAAAGCGATAGTCCGCGGAGCTTATTGCGCTGAACTCGGGTGCGGAGGCTTTCAGCAGAAACTCGCCCTTGAACGGGAATGCCCAGAACTCATCCTCGTCATATTCGGGCATATCGGCATCGCTTATGAGCAGGCTTTCATCGGCGATGATATCCGCATGATATATCACACGAAAGCCGTTCTGATTGAAATAGTCCTTGAAATCAACGCCGACCACATCATCATCGTCACAGCCTGCGAAAAACTGAAGTATTCCCTTTTCGGGGAATCCCTCGATGTGCGGCAACGCGCCGAAATTAAGCTGTGCAAGCAGGCGCAGAGGTCTGCCCTGAAGCTCACCCTCGCGCACTGTCGGGAGTTGCATATCTTTCGGAAAATAGGGCGTTCCGCCAAGCTTGCTGTCAAATAAAGTACACTCGGAGCGGACAGGCTTAAAGCGCACACAGGGGCGCGGCGGAATTTCCATATTTATCGCTGTCATAAGCTTTCCAAGTTTGCTCAATGTCTGCGAGCTGTATTTCGGAAGCTTGCTGCTGTCGAAGTATCCTCCGTATCTGTAAGGTATCTCGTCAGGACAGTCATAGGTGTAGTTTTCGCCCTTTTCGTCAGCGTAAGTGCGTATAAAATCCGACATCTGTTGCGCATCGGGCGCAGAGTTGGTCTTATAAAATTTTCTCAGTTCTTTTAAAAAATCGTTAAGCTCAGGCATAATTTTCTCCAAAACAAAAAGCCCCGAACCGAAACACATAATACCACCTGTTGTTACCGGACAAGTATTATGTGTTCCCCAATTCAGAGCTTTAAAATATTTTTATCTAATTTACTTTGTGCCGAAAAGTCTGTCGCCGCCGTCGCCGATACCGGGAACGATGTAGAGATCCTCGTTCAGACCCTCATCAATAGCACCTGTGATTATCTCAACGTCGGGGTGAGCGGTCTGAAGAGCCTTGATGCCCTCGGGACAGGTCAGCACGCACATGAACTTAACATTCTTCGCGCCTGCGTTCTTGCAAATTTCAACAGTCTTAACTGCGGAAACGCCTGTTGCAAGCATAAGATCAAGGATAATTACCTCGCGGTTAGCGATGTCAAAGGGCAGCTTGCAGTAGTACTCAGCCGCGGAATTGCTGTTAGCCTTGTCGCGGTAGATTCCCACATGGCCAACCTTTGCAGCAGGAACGAGCGCAAGCGCGCCGTCAACCATACCAAGACCTGCTCTCATAATCGGAACAAAAGCAACCTTTCTGCCGCTGATTATCTTGGAATTTGCAAGTGCAAGAGGTGTTTCGATCTGAACTTCCTTTAAGGGAAGATCGCGTGTAGCCTCATAGCAAATAAACATAGATATCTCAGAAACAAGCTCTCTGAACTCCTTAGAGCCTGTGTTCTTATCGCGCAGCAGAGAGATCTTGTGCTGTACGAGGGGGTGATCGCAAACATGAACCTTTTCCATAATTAATTTTCCTCCAATTTAGTGATTTTTTCAACACGTCTTGCGTGTCTGCCGCCTTCAAACTCAGTTTCAAGGAAGACATCAACAATCTCACAGGCAAGACCCGCGCCTATAACACGACCGCCCATGCAAAGCGCATTAGCGTCGTTGTGAAGTCTTGTGTATTTTGCGGAATACCAGTCGCCGCACAGCGCCGCGCGCATTCCCTTTATCTTGTTGGCAGCCATCGAAATACCGATGCCTGTGCCGCAAATAAGTATCGCCTTATCGCACTCGCCCGAAAGCACCTTTTTACAGGTCGCCTCCGCGACGTCGGGATAATCGACCGCCTCGCCGTTGCAGCCGCAGTCGATAAACTGCACACCCTTTTCTTCGAGGTGCTTTACGACTTCGAGCTTCAGCTCATAGCCGCCGTGATCACAGCCTATTGCTATCATTCCAAGCCTTCTTTCAAAGTTAAGTTCAAAATTTATCAAAAGCAGGTTTTAAAAAAACGCTGCTTTATCAATAAAATTAATTATTTCTTTACTTCCTTACCGCAGTTCGTGCAAAAATTCGACATTCCGTTAAGCACAAAACCACATTCCTCGCAGATATACGGAAGAGCTTCATCTTCCGAAAATTCGGGTATCTCCTCGCCTGCCATACGATCACGCACCATATCGACCGCCGCCATTACAGCAGGAAGATTTACTCCGTTTACCGTGATATTTGGAACGTTCTGCTCTTTGCAGCGTTCACTGTACTTCATCATTTTTGATCTGCCGCGTATTCCTTTGTTCAAGCCTTTAAAGAACAGCTTATTGAACACCTTAGGCAGTAAGATCCATAGCATCAGAAGCAGTGGGAATGCAACCAAAAATACAAATAGCATCAGCTTAACCATGAGCACGCTAAAACCGCCCAGCTCGCCGCCATCTTCATCGGTCCAAACGCCGTTTCCGATGAAAACAAGATAAACGCCGACCGCTACAAAACAAAGCAACAATAAAACAGCAAACGCCTTTACAAGAAAATTCTTCATAATCTTTCAATCACATATCCACGATATATTATCGCCAAAATTACATATTAATTATACTACATTTTGCCCGATTGGTCAAGAGGGTTTGAGGAATATATCATTTTAAGCAACGGCACCCAATCATCTTCCACTACTTTTTCACCTGTAAGTTCAAAGCCGTGTCTTTGATAAAACGCGATACCGCGCTTGTTATATTCCAACACCCACAAAAAACTTGCGTTATGCGTGTTTATTGCAAATCGCAGCAGTTTTTCGCCTATTCCCTGTCCTTGAAACTGCGGCTCTACAAACAGCTTTTCTATCTCTTTGCCATTTATGCGGATAACGCCTTTCACAACGCCGTCATCATACACATAGGTGTTTTTCAGCTTTTGCGACCCGTCCGCATATTCTTTTGCAATATCGACAACATTCAGTTCCCCGAAATAAAACAAGTCGTTCCCAAAAAACGGGTAGAAATTCACACGATAATTGACAACGATAATCTCTGCGATACGTGATGCGTCTGATGCAACGGCAGGTCTGATATAATCCATTTTTCCTCCGCTAATAGTGCAGATCAAGCCTTGCTCTCTCTTTCAAGCCTTTCACGCTCCGCCTGCGGAAGCCTTAAATAGCTAGGCATGAGCGCCGCGGCGTCTATCGTCTGCTTTCCCTCTGCGGCAAGGCAAACGCCTAAGCCGCGCTGATATCTCAGCGCTACGGGCGCAAGTGTAAAGCTATGCTCTGTGGCATCGTCCAAAAGCTCCGCGCCGTCGCCCGCGAGGATAATACTGCCGCCGAGCGTTTTAAGCTCCTCATAAAGATCGACAGATTTTATTGCCCTGTCCTCTGTTATACGCGTGATAACGCCGTTTTCGCTTTTGAAAAGCGCATTATACACCTGTCCGCAGCGTGCGTCCATAGCACAGCATATTATCCCGTCGATTCCAACGAAATTATATGCGATAGCCTCAAGCGTGGATACCTCGATACAAGGCTTATTCACACCCATTGCCATGCCTTTTACGCTTGCAATTCCTATGCGAAGCCCCGTGAACGAGCCGGGACCTGATGTCACGGCAATTGCGTCCACATCAGAAAGCATGATGTCCGCGCTTTTCAGCATAGCTTCAACCATAGGCAGAAGCGTCTGCGAATGTGTATGTTTTGTGTTGAGGAATTGCTCCGCAATCAGTCTGCCGCCATCACAAAGCGCACAGCCCGCGGTTATTGCAGAAGAATCTATGCCTAAGATCATTGTTTGCCTCCGTTACAGCCTTATTGCTGTTTCAATTGCTACCTTAAAAATACGCTCTCTCACATCATCGGGCATTCTGCCGAGTATCCTGCTGTCCCACTGCTCACCGTCAAGACAGTCTGCCGCGTAAAGGAACTGATAAGCCTCTATGCCTCTGAACTGCGCCGCCGCCATTAGCGAAGCACATTCCATCTCAACAACGGAGCAGCCCTCGCTCTTGCGCTTTGCCATATTATCATGCGTTTCACGGTATATGGCATCGGTCGTCCACGTTTTTGTGCGGACATACGGCATGTTTATCATGTCGAATATCTCGGCAAGCCTGTAGGCGGTCTGCACCTCAATGAAATCAGATGGTGGAGCGTAATGATAGCTTGTACCCTCGTCACGATAGGCATCTGTGGGTATCAGAAGATGTCCTGCGGTTATTTCCTTATCAAGCGAGCCACAAGAGCCGAAAAACAGCACCTTTTTTGCGCCCATTGCGGCGATCTCCTCAAGCAGTCCCGCAGTAGCCGCACCGCCTATACTGCTGCGGAAAAAGCCTATCGTCTTTCCGCAGTACTGAAAGCTGTATATCGGAATTTGAGCACCGGCAAACAGAGCGCCGACAACAGTAGGATTCATAGTATCCTTTAAAAGCTCTATGAAATCCTCGGTAAAAACTGAAATGACCGTTTCGGGAATAGCAGAGTTCTGCTGTATCATATCACGGGCAGTCAGAATTTCCGCACTTTTACTGTCAAATGTATTGATAATGCTCATATCAATCTCCGAAATACTTGCCGCTTACTATGATTCTTCTTCCTGTTTCAGACAGCTTTTCAATACACACCGAGATGACCTCGCCAAGCTCTTTTTTTAGCTCCGCGATGTTCTCGCTCCACTCCGCCGCGATTATTCCGCCGCGGTCGAGATAATCAAAAAAGCCTATCGCGTAAAGGTCATCATAGCTTTCAATACGATAAAGGTCAAAGTGAAATAGCGGTACATCACCGTAATATTCATTTACAAGCGCGAATGTGGGGCTTGTTATCTCATCTTCAACGCCGAGATACTTAGCAATTCCCTTTGTGAAATGGGTCTTGCCCGCGCCCATATCGCCCTCGTAAAGGATTATGTCGCCCGCCGAAAGCCTTGCCGCTACCTCCACGGCGGCGGCAAGCGTTTCCTCAACGGAATTTGTTATATATTCTTTCATCAGAACAGACCGCTTATCGTGCCGTCCTCGGCAACGTCGATGTTATTTGCAGCAGGAACCTTGGGAAGTCCTGGCATTGTCATGATGTCGCCTGTGTATACAACAACGAAGCCTGCGCCATTAGACACTCTCGCGTCGCTTACAGTGATATTGAAGCCTGTGGGCTTGCCGAGCTTTGTCGGGTCATCAGACAGCGAATACTGCGTCTTAGCACAGCATATCGGAACTCTGTCAAGACCGAGGCTCTCAATCTCCTTAATAGCCTTTTCAGCCTTTGCGGTGTATGTAACACCGTCAGCGCCGTAGATATTCTTTGCAATTATATCAAGCTTTTCCTTTATTGTAAGCTTCTCGTCATACAGCGGCTTGAAGTCGCTCTTTTCATTCTCGATAGTTTCAACAACAGCGTTTGCAAGCTCAACAGCGCCATCGCCGCCCTTTAAGAACACATCGGAGAACGCTACCTTAGCACCCTTATCCTCGCAGTACTTGCGAACAGCCTCGATCTCAGCCTCGCTGTCAGTGTAGAAATGGTTTATTGCAACAACAACAGGAACGCCGTATTTTCTCATATTGTCGATGTGAACGCCGAGGTTTACGATACCCTTGTTAAGCGCCTCGACATTCTCTGTGGTAAGGTCGGGCTTTGCAACGCCGCCGTTGTACTTCAGTGCGCGGATAGTAGCTACAAGCACTACACAGTCGGGCTTCAGACCTGCAAAGCGGCACTTGATGTCAAAGAACTTCTCTGCGCCGAGGTCAGAGCCGAAGCCTGCCTCTGTGATAGTGTAATCCGCAAGCTTCAGAGAGAGTTTTGTCGCTCTTACGGAGTTACAGCCGTGTGCGATGTTAGCAAAAGGACCGCCGTGAATGATGGCGGGGTTGTTTTCGAGAGTCTGTACAAGGTTGGGATTGATAGCTTCCTTGAGGAGAGCAGTCATAGCTCCCACAGCCTTTAAGTCACGCGCGTAAACAGGCTCGCCGTTGTACTTGTATGCAACAAGGATATTGCCAAGGCGCTGTTTAAGGTCGTTGAGGTCGCTTGCAAGGCACAGGATAGCCATTATCTCGGAAGCAACGGTTATCTGGAAATGATCCTCTCTCGGAATACCGTCAACCTTGCCGCCCATACCTACAACGCAGTTTCTGAGCGCTCTGTCGTTCATATCAAGGCAACGCTTGAATAGGATACGTCTAACATCTATACCGAGGTCGTTGCCCTGCTGGATATGGTTGTCGATCATTGCGGAAAGCAGATTGTTTGCCGCAGTGATGGCGTGCATATCGCCTGTAAAATGCAGGTTTATGTCCTCCATCGGAACTACCTGAGCATAACCGCCGCCTGCTGCGCCGCCCTTAACGCCGAACACGGGACCGAGAGAAGGCTCACGCAGAGCAAGACAAGCCTTTTTGCCGATCTTGTTCATACCCTCTGCAAGACCTACGGAAGTTGTGGTCTTGCCCTCGCCTGCGGGTGTGGGGTTGATGGCTGTTACAAGGATAAGCTTGCCGTCGGGGTTATCCTTAACTCTGTCGATAAGCTTCTGAGAAAGCTTCGCCTTGTAGTGACCGTAAGGCTCCAGCTCGTCCTCTGTAACGCCGAGCTTTGCCGCTACGTCCTTAATCTTCATCATTTTAGCCTGCTGAGCAATTTCAATATCTGTAAGCATAGTAATTACCTCCGTATAAAGGAATAATTTATTTTTTTATCAGAATAAACTAAGCTGGGAAATATCCTTTCCCGAAACACTGCCTGCCGAGGGTATCGTCTTTATGCGGTAGTCCTCGGGATTTTTAAGGTCGCTGTTTTGAAGCAGATATGCGCCCGTAAGCTCTGCCTTGGTAAGTCGCATTACCTGAACGCCCTGTGTATCTCTTGTTGATTTTGGAAGTACAAGCGCGGTGTTGAACACAAGCACCTTGCCCGCGGAGGATTTCAGAACGAAATCCGCTTCACCGTCAGTAACGAACATTCCAACAACTTCAGATAGGTCGGAATAAGCGTTTGCAAGCTTCTTGCGCTTGGTCTTTGTTTCAAAGGAGGAAAGCGGTATCTTCGCGCACTTACCGTTCTTGAAGAATATCACAAGCTGCTCCTTGTAGCTTTCGGTAACAGCCATGAACGTGATGCTCTCACCCTCGTCAAGTCCGAGCTTTGCGGGGACATAATCGCCCATAACGCTCGCCTTGGTTTCGTCGAAATCAAGACAGCGGCTCTTGTAACACTGGTATTTATCTGTGAAGAACAGCAACTCTGCATTGCTGCTGACCTCGCGCTGATAGATTATCTCGTCGCCCTCTTTAAGCTTCTGCTGATTGCTCATGCGAAGCGACTGCGGAGTTATCTTCTTGAGATAGTCCTCACGCGTGAAGAACAGATTTACAGGATAAGCCTTGGGAAGCTCCTCCTCGACCTCTGCCTCTATCTCCGCAACGTCGTAAAGGAACATCGTGCGTCGCGGCTGACCGTATTTCTTGATGATATCGCGAAGCTCGTCAATAATGAGCCTGCTGATCTTCTTGGTATCGGCGAGAATATCCTCCATCTCAGCGATCTCTTTTTCGAGGTCGTCGGTTTCCTGCGTACGCTTTAAGATGTACTCGCGGTTGATGTGACGAAGCTTTATTTCCGCAACATACTCCGCTTGAAGCTCGTCGATTCCGAAGCCTATCATAAGGTTAGGAACGACCTCGGCTTCTTCTTCCGTTTCGCGTATCACCTTGATGGCGTAGTCGATATCAAGCAGTATCTTCTTTAAACCAAGCAGCAGATGCAGCTTTTCTTTCTTCTTCTGAAGATCGAAATACACGCGTCTGCGCACACACTGACGGCGGAATTCTATCCACTCCGTAAGTATCTCCCTGACGCCCATCACTCGCGGCGTTCCTGCAATAAGCACATTGAAATTGCAGTTGAAATTATCCTGGAGCGGTGTCAGCTTGAACAGCTTCTGCATTACCGCGTCGGGGTCGTTGCCCTTTTTCAGATCAAATGCAAGGCGCAGACCCGAAAGGTCGGTTTCATCACGCACATCAGATATTTCACGGAGTTTTCCGTCTTTTACAAGCTCCACGACCTTGTCGATTATCGCCTCGACAGTAGTTGACGGCGGTATCTGCGTGACCTCGATACAGCGCGCGTCCTTGTCGTAGTTATACACTGCGCGCACCTTTATCGCACCAAGTCCCGTATTGTAGACCTTGCGCATCTCGGCTTCGTCATAGACGATATATCCGCCGCCCGGAAAATCGGGACCTTTAAGTGTTGTAAGCGGGTCGTGCTCCGGGTCTTTCATCATTGCGATAGTAGTTTCGCAAACCTCGGTGAGGTTGAACGAGCATATGTTGCTCGCCATGGATACCGCAAGTCCGAAATTGCTGTTTACAAGCACCGACGGAAATCTTACGGGAAACAGCGATGGCTCCAGCATGGTGTTATCGTAGTTCGGCACCATGTCAACGGCGTCCTTGTCGATCTCGGCGAAAAGCTCTGCAGAAATGCCCTCAAGCTTTGCCTCGGTATAACGCGCTGCGGCGTATGCCATATCGCGGGAGTATGCCTTGCCGAAGTTTCCCTTGCTGTCAACGTAGGGGTGAAGCAGGGCTTCGTTTCCTCGGGCAAGTCTTACCATAGTTTCATATATAGCCGCGTCACCGTGCGGATTTAATCTCATGGTCTGACCAACGATGTTCGCGGATTTTGTTCGCGCACCGCTCAGCAGACCCATTTTATACATCGTATAAAGCAGCTTTCTGTGAGAGGGCTTGAAGCCATCTATCTCAGGAAGCGCACGCGATACGATAACGCTCATCGCGTAGGGCATATAATTTTCTTCGAGCGTGCTTACTATGTCCTTTGCAACAACAGTACCGCTGCCCTCAATATATGCGTCGTTGTGCTGCTTCTTTGGCGGCTGCTTTTTTGGGGTTGATTTTTTCAAGATCTATTCTCCTTGATGATGTTTGTCTTTTAAAAAGGCGAGCTGATACGTCTTGCCATTTGTAGACCCGCCCTAAATTTTCACGTTATTTTAAGAAATATCCGCAATTTCAAGATACCTGCTGCCGTGCTCCTTGATAAACTCCTTACGGCCCTCAAGGTTGTTTCCGAGCAGCACATCGAACATCTCACGCGTAGCCTCAACATCTGTTGGACTTACCTTAATAAGGCGGCGCGTGTCGGGATTCATGGTTGTCAGCGACATCATATCGGGGTCGTTCTCACCAAGACCTTTTGAGCGCTGGATAGTGAACTTCTTCTCGCCTATCATGCCAAGTATCTTTGCCTTTTCAGGCTCGGTATAGGCAAAATAAGTCTTGTCCTTGGTGTTTATCTCATACAGCGGCGACTCCGCAATATACACATATCCCTGTTCGATAAGCGTGGGACAAAGCTCCTGTATCATCGTGAGTATCAGCGTTCTTATCTGGAAGCCGTCAACGTCGGCATCGGTGCAGATAACTATCTTGTTCCAGCGCAGATTGTCGAGATTGAACGTGGAAAGATTTTTGTTTGCCTTAGATTTTATCTCAACTCCGCAGCCAAGCACCTTGATAAGATTTGTGATTATCTCACTTTTAAATATCTTTTCATGGCTTGCTTTAAGGCAGTTCAGTATCTTACCTCTTACAGGGATAACAGCTTGAAACTCCGCGTCACGTGCAAGCTTTACAGAACCCAGCGCCGAGTCACCCTCCACGATATAGACTTCACGCTTCTGCTTATCCTTGCTGCGGCAGTCAACAAACTTATCAATACGGTTGGTGAGATCGATAGTGCCCGTTAATTTCTGTAACGTGGACTGGCGTATCTTGTCGGCGTTCTCACGAGAACGCTTGTTTATCAGCACCTGCGCGGCGATTTTTGCAGCCTCGTCGGGATTTTCAAGGAAATACACCTCAAGCTGATGCTTCAGCCAATCGGTCATAGCCTCGTTTATAAAGCTGTTGGTGACAGCCTTTTTTGTCTGATTTTCATAGCTTGCCTGTGTGGAGAAGTTTGAGGAGATAAACACAAGACAATCCTCGATATCCTCCCACTTTATGCCCTTTTCGCCTTTGTTGTACTTGCTGTTGTTCTTGAGATAGCTGTCTATCTGAGAAAGGAACGCCTTGTTCAGCGCTTTCTGCGGGCTTCCTCCGTGCTCAAGCCAAGAGGAGTTGTGATAATGCTCGATAAAGCTTACTTCCTTGCTGAAAACAAACGCTACGTTCATTTTCAACTTGTATTCGTCCTTATCCTCTCTGTCCTTGCCCTGTCGCTGAGCATTCCAGCTTTGCGGCGTTGTCATAGCCTTTTCGCCTGCGACTTCAGCGAGATAGTCGCTGATACCGTGCTCATAGCAGAAGCGCTGCTCTGAAACATTGCCCTCCTCGTCCTCTGAACGAAGCAAGAACTCTATGCCATCGTTCACGATAGCCTGTCGGCGGAGCATATCGGTCAGAAATTCAGTGCCGATGTCAATGTCGGTGAAAACCTCAAGGTCGGGCTTCCAGTGTATCTTTGTGCCTGTGCTGCCGTCGCCCTTGTGCTTTTCAAAGCCGCGCTCCTCCTTGCTCACATTGAAACCCTTTTCAAAGCGCAGAGAATACTCCCATGTGCCGTTGCGGCTCTCTACCTCCATATATTCCGAAGCGAACTGAGTCGCACACAGACCAAGACCGTTAAGTCCAAGCGCGTATGAATAGTTTCCGCCGTCGTTGTTGCTGTATTTACCGCCTGCATAGAGCGTGCAGAAAGCAAGCTCCCAGTTATACTTATCCTCGGATTTGTTATAGTCTATCGGGATACCGCGTCCGTTATCCTCGACAGTCACTGATTTATCCGCATGAAGCGTGATAGAAATGACCTTGCCGTAGCCCTCGCGCGCCTCATCGATGGAGTTTGATATTATCTCAAACACCGAGTGACGGCAGCCCTCAACACTGTCTGAGCCGAAGATTACCGCAGGGCGCAGACGCACCTGATCGGGGCCTTTCAGCGAAACAAGATCATTATAACTCGATTCTTTAGCCATTTATACACCTACTGTTTACATTTTTCGGCATATTTGCAGTTGCTTTTTTACACAATATGCCATAATACAATACTAATAAATTATACCACATATTGACGAAAAAAGCAAGAGCCGCCGCAATTTTTTGTGTTGCGGCGGCTCAAAGCCTGTTAAATTAAACTATTGTCACAGTTCCGTCAGCATTAAGCGTTACCGAGCTTTTGGAATACCATTCAAATCGGGGCTTTCCCGATGAGGTATAAAGCACAGCGTACTGCTCAGCGCCGTTGGCGTTATACTCGACGATAAGATACTCCCCGTGCACTAACATGCTCGTACCCATGTTGACATTCTCACCGCTGCTTGAAACGGTCATACTATCAATAAGGTCGGTCTTGTCGTAAACATTCAGCATAAGACCATCGTCACCGTTATACACGGCATAAAGTCTGTCGCCGATCACGCTCGTTTCTACGGAGCCAAGCTTATCACTTACAAGCGCATAGCCGTTTCCATCGTTGTAGAATATCTCGCTGTCACTCAGCCACTGAGCCTGACTGTTGCCCATCATGCGCTGTGCATAATAGCTGCCGTCAGGTCGCACGAAAAATACAACATTCATTATAAAGCTTCCGTATCCACGCTCATCGGACTTTTCCTTTACAGATATCGCATAGTCAGAATGCAGCCAATAAATAGAATAAACCTCATCGTCTATACAATAATGCTCGTCTGTCCAACTAAGCTTTCCATCGGTAAAATCGAAGAAAAAGCTGAAATACCGCATATCCTCGGGATCATCGGCATTCTGCATCTTCAGCAGGAATGCCTGCTTATCGTTTATCTTCGTTTCGTAAACGCTCTGCAGGTTGTCGTTCTCGGCGATTGGACGAGTCCAGCGCGTGCCGTTTTCATCTATGAATTCTATGTCATAGAACTGCGCGATATCGAAATTATCATCACCCGACAAGATGCTGCTGATATACATAAGACCAAGGTCGTTCAGTTCACTTCCGCTTTCGTACATCACGTCAAGCTTGCCGAAGCTTTCGTCGCAAACGCAATGCTCAATGCTGTACTTACGGCTCACGCCTCCGGTACTTATATAATACATAAGCTCGGTGTCGTCCTTGGAAATATAATATGCGTCTTGTGTACTCAATGCATAATAGCCGTCCTCGTCTTCGTAGCAGCCGACCCAGTATCCTCTATAAAAAAAGCTCTCAAAGCTCTTCTCACTCAGTCCCATCTCCTCGCCCCAATAGCCGAAGAAATGATCCATCGCAATTTGAAGTCCCTCTCTGTTTTTCAGCGCCTTGCTGTAGTCAATGGTAATAATATCGTTAGATCGCTCCCTGAAGCTCCATGCGGTGTTTACTTCCATAGCATCACAATCAAAAACATAAGCGTAAGCGCTGACACCCATGTCTATGCCGACGGTGTTCTCACCGGGGCAATCATACAGAGAATTTGCGTCAAAAACACCTGTAACAAAGTCCTCTGTAACCCACGTCTCGTTTTCGGGCTCATAATTTTCCTCGGTAAATATTCTGAACTTGCCGTCCTTTATCGCATAAAAATATACACCATAGCTTCCTCGTTCTAAGTCACTGGGAAACATAACAGCAAAAGCACAACCGCTGTCAAGCGGCAGCTCGCGCAGAACGATATTCTTATCGGCCAAAATCGTGGTGTTGGCAGCGTCAAATATCTCGTCATCATAATGAACAACGCCGTTTGAATCAGTGAGATAAAGCCTTGGCTTGGTGACATCTATCCATTCCTCATTCTCATCATTCTTTACGGGAATATAATCAAGAGTAACCGTATAATCTCCGCTGCTCATATCAAGACTCACCGCAACACGCTCGCTGTTATCATCGACAAAAGGCTCTCCGTCTTCATAACAGTGAACGCTTTCGGTCACCTGCCACTCTCCGTTTACACGCTTGATGGTATGCAGCACATAGAACGATGTGGGGGACTTTTCGCTCTGCTGCGAATACTTCAGTATCACCTTTGCGTACGGCTCGCTTCCATTTGCGTTGTATTCCACAAGCTTTCTGTGGTGAAGCTCTCTTCCATGCGGTATATATTTCCCGTCGTTCTTGCTGCAAAGCTCGTTATAGCACTCTCCGAAATCCTCTCCGAGTATGTTTATAAGGCGCATCTCGCCCATATAGTTCATATCGCCGATAATGCTGTTAGAAACCGCTCCCCATCTCTCCAAAACGCCGATATATTCACAGCGCTTTGCGTCCAAAGAATCATATACATACATAGTGTCGGGATCGTTCAGACAATCGAATATACAGTATAGCCTTACTTCATCGGGCGAGGTATTGCAGATGTAATAGCAGCCATGCTCATCTTCTCCGCTGTCACACAATGCTTTTCCTCCGCTGTAGAAGCCCGAGCTGTAATCTATCTGTACGCCAGAAAACTCCCATATACCCATAAGATAGTGCTCATAGCCGTAGAAGTCCTCTACCGCGTCACTCGGCAAAGCAGGAGATTGATCAAGATCAATGATGTACTCTTTCTTCATGAGATAGCTGTTTATCTGCGGCACCACATCTACCTTTGGGATGCCGTGATAATAAACCATAACATAGCTTCCGATATCAAAATTTTCCTTTGCGCTGACCTGATACACCTTATCGTCCCCGGTTTTAACGAAATACACACCCTTGTCGGGTTCGGTGAGCTTAACAGAGCCGTTGCCCATGTCACAGCCCTCAATGATATAACCTACGATACAATACGGTGCATATCTGCCCATCAGATCCAAAAGATTATTGTAGGTATCCTCGCTTATCTCGTAATACGCCGTATAGTCAGTTTCAGCGTCGGTTATGCCGTAATAATACTTGCCCATAAGATGGTAATTTCCGTCAGTGAGCTTATATACACCGAGCATATCATTTGCTGTATGTCCCGACTCTTCATAATAACACCTTATGTAAACGTGCGAAGCAGGAATTATATTCTTGCCGTTGTATTCAGGCTCTGCACTGTCGGACGGGAGCGTGTCGGACAGCTCCCTTACCACGCTTTCGGAAAGCAGCATACGCTCATCATTGGCATTTGCATAGCCCGTTTCAAAGCTGTCATATTTTTCAACATCAAACGGCTCTATATCTACAGGATGCAGGCAGCTATCCCAGCAAATGATACCGGCAAGAATGTTCGTCACGTCGCTGAATCTGCATTGAGTAGCGCTGATACTGCAAAGCACCTCATTATAATAAAACTCCACGCAGTAGGTCGGAACGCCGTCCTGAACTATGCCTACAATAGAAATATTAAATTCCTTATCTATTTCATAGTTCTTGATATAGGAGTCATCAAAGCTGTCTGAGGGAATGATGTTTCCGCCCCGCGGCAAGCTTACATAGCTGAAATCAGAGCCATAGCCGTCACCGCCGATATTAATAAATATCTGCGCGTCTTCATTGGTGTAGCAAAGAGTTGCCTGTTTTGATGCTTTATCGCCGTCAGCATATCCATTACAATAAGATTTCTGCATATCAAGCACATAGCCGCTCTTGACCAATATATCATCGGAAATATCAGCCCTGATATCCGAAAAATCTGCAATAAAACCGAATATATCTTCTTCCGATCCCAGTTCATTTATAGGCGAGTATTTTGCAGGCTCGGGCATAGCAACCGCTACTGTCGGCTCAGTGAATACAAGCTTGCCTTCCTTGTAAAGCTTAGCAAATTCAATAACACCGTCCTGCGATATATCGGGACCGTCTGCTTCCTGAACCTGAGAATCACCCGTAAGCGGGTTATCATTGCCTCGCGTCAGCATTACACCGCCGCCTATTCCCAGTGCAACGACAGCGGCAGCAGCCGATATGCCTATCATAGTGCCCTTGCGGCTCTTTCTCCGAATCGGCTTAGGATTTAGCTCCATATGATACGACGCATCATAATCGTATTCACCTCGCTGCTTTTTGACATTCAAAGCTAGAGTCTGTGCTGTTTCGCTGATATATTTCTCGTTTATCTCATTAATTGCATTATCCCAATTCTCTCTCACAGCTCAACTCCCCTTTCCTGTAAAAATGTTTTAAGCCCCGCTCTGACGCGCGAAAGCCTTGTTTTGACCGCACTTTCGGTCATTCCCAAGCCTGCCGCAGTGTCGCTTATGCTCATATTAAAATAATAGCGCGACACGAACACCTCGCGGCTCTTACGGCTCACCTTTGAAAGATATTCGTTTATGTAGCCGCCAAGCTGTCCGCTCTCAAAGCGGCTCTCCACCGTAACGTCATCGGGAATTATCTCCGAAAGCTCGTCATACTGCTCCTCATAGCTTCTGCGGCGCGCCTTTTCATACGCTGAAAGCGCGGTGTTTCGAACTATCATGCAAAGATAGCCGCAAAGCGATTCCGGGCGCTTCGGAGGAATAGCGCTCCACAGCTTCATATAGCTGTCATTTACGCACTCCTCACTGTCCTCGCGGTTTGTCAATATTCCTCGTGCTATATTCGCACAAAGCCTGCCGTATTTCATCTGAGTTTCCGAAATAGCCTGCTCTGAACGCTGAAAAAACAGATCAACGATCCTGCTGTCGTCCATAATAATTACCGCCTCCTCGTAACATATAACTCACACAAGGACAAAAAGGTTACATTTTTCAGGAAAAATTTTTTACAAATTTTCAGGCGGAGCAAAAAACTCCGCCTGAAGCATTATTTCTTGGGATCGATAAATTCCCTGTAATCGTACATATACTGTATTCCCGACCAAAGCGTGAGCACAGCGCTTGCGATCATCATCACATGGCCGATGATATCCACAGGGAAACCGACAGGCAGCCACGAAAGTTGCAAAAGTATGTGCAGCGCAAGAAGCACGCTTATCGCTATCATAGTGACCGCGGTCTTTACCTTTCCGAGCCAGCCTGCCGCGATAACAACTTTTTTCTCGCTGCCTGCTGCGACAAGGCGCACGCCCGACACAACAAACTCCCTTACGAGGATAATGATAGTCACCCATGAGAACGTCCACTTAAGCTCTGTCATACAGACAAGCGCCGCTGCAACCAGTATCTTATCGGCAAGCGGATCAAGAAACTTTCCGAAATCGGTTATCATGTTGTATTTTCGCGCTATTTTACCGTCAAACATATCAGTTATACTCGCAATTCCGAACACAGCAAGCGCCCAGAAATAGTTAAGCGGAATAGCGTCAACCATCATGAAAACCACAAAAAGCGGCACAAGCAGTATTCGCATCAAGGTGAGTTTGTTAGCAAGATTCATATCGCTTCTCCAATAAGGTTATTGTCGATCACATCAAAAATTCTGATCTTAGTAAAGTCGCCTGTTTTAAGTCCCATCTCCTTGGGCGCGGAAAAATATATCATTCCGTCAATCTCAGGCGCAAACATCGCGCTTCTTCCGAAATAAAGACCGCCCTCGGCAAGGTATTTGTCATAGCCCTCGACAACTACCTCCATCTCGCTGTCTATCATTGCTTCGTAAAGCTCTGCAACGCGGGTATCCTGCTGCTCTTCAAGGATATCCTTGCGATGCTCGCGCACGTTTTCCTCAACCATATCGGGGAAAGAAGCCGCGGGAGTTCCCTCCTCCTCGGAGTAAGCAAAGCAGCCCATGCGCTCAAACTTCATATCCTCGGCAAACTCGCCCAGAGCATTGAACTGCTCCTCGGTCTCACCAGGGAAGCCTGTTATAAACGTTGTTCTAAGCGTGATTTCGGGAATCTCACGGCGAAGCTTCGCAACAAGCTCACGCAGGGACTTTTCGTCGCCCTTTCTGTTCATGCGCTTCAGTATCTCTCCGTCGCAGTGCTGCATCGGGATATCGAGATATTTCACTACCTTATCCTGACGCTTCATGCAGTCGATAAGCTCGTCTGTGATGCGCTCGGGATAGCAGTACAGCAGTCGTATCCACTTCAGCCCGTCTATCTCGCAAAGCTTGTCCAGCAGCTCAGGCAGCGCAAGCTTTCCGTAAAGGTCAAGACCGTAGCGCGTTGTATCCTGCGCAATGACGATAAGCTCCTTAACTCCGTCAGCGGCGAGCAGCTTAGCCTCATCAACGATATTTTCCATCGGGCGGCTTCTGAAATGACCGCGTATATCGGGAATAGCGCAGTAGGTGCAGCGGTTGTCGCAGCCGTCAGCTATGCGCAGATACGCATAATGCGGCAGTGTAGAAATTATACGCTTGCCCTCCATGCTGTGGGCTTCTTTTTCGCCGAACACATATTCCTGTCCGCCGTCACGCACCTTTTCGATAATCTCGCCAATCCTGCCATAATCGGAAATTCCCACAACTGCGTCAACCTCGGGAAACTCCTCAACGAACTGCTCACGATAGCGCTCGGAAAGGCAGCCTGTAACCACGATATGCTTTATCGTTCCCTCATTTTTGAGGTTGATAAGCTCCATTATCCAGTTTATTGCCTCCTCCTTTGCACTTTGAATAAAGCCGCAGGTATTAACAAGCACTATCTCTGCCATACCTGGCTCCTGCACGAATGCAAAGCCCTTTTCTGCTATCTTTGCCATCATCTGCTCGGCGTCAACCTGATTTTTTGCACAGCCAAGCGAAACTATCGCTACCTTTGTTATCTTATCAGCCATTTAATCAAAATCCTCGTTTTCTTCGTATTCCTCAAAATCATCTTTTTCCTCCAGAACACGCTCAATACAGCGCTTCACAGAGGTATAGTCATAGCCGCGCCTAGCAAGCGCCGCGATAGTACGGCGGCGGTCATCGTAATCGGCTATTTTGTTGTAATACTTTCGCTCCAGCAGCTCGGTGATCTCCTCGTCTATCTCGTCGATAGAGAACTCGTCGAGGGTATTCTGCACAAGCTCCTCGGAAAGACCGCGGTGAAGCATTTCATACCGCGCCTTGCGCAGCCCGTAGCGCTTTGTGTGGATAAGGTATTCAGCAAGCTTCGGAGCGTACTCCTCATCGTTCACATAGCCGTAATCACGCATGGCGTCTGCGGCATAGCGCGCCGTTTCCTCATCATAGCTGCGGCGCAGCTTGCCGTAAAGCTCCTTATAGCAATACTGCTTTGTGCCAAGCAGATACAGCGCACGCTTTTTCGCCTTGCGCTTTGTGTCTTCCAATTGAAGCTGCCGCAGCCTGTCGCCCGAAAGCTCTCCGCCCTTATGCAGGTCGAAATCAGTGACTATAGCACAATTCACGAAAAACGTCTGCCCGTCCGAAAGCGCCAGCTTGTATGTATCACCTTTAAAGACCGAAAGCTCGGTTATCTGCATTATTCAAGCTCCTCGGGAGAAAACTCTGCGTAATCGTCATCGTCGCTCGCCTTAGCGTCGGACTTTTTAGCGGTTTTTTCTGCCTTAACAGCATTTTCGGAAGCTTCTGCGCTCTCCTCTTCGTCGGAATTTAACAGCGACGTATTTTTTGCAAATATCTCGCGTATCTTCTTCTCGACCTCATCGCAGACAGAGGGGTTTTCTATCAGATACTGCTTAACCTTGTCCCTGCCCTGACCTATCTTCATATCATCATAGCTGAACCACGAGCCGCTCTTTTTGATAACGTCAAACTCAACCGCAGTATCAACTATCTCGCCCATCTTAGAAACGCCCTCGCCGTAAAGCATATCAAACTCTGCGGTCTTGAAAGGAGGCGCAACCTTGTTCTTAACTACCTTGCACTTTGTGCGGTTGCCGATTATCTCAGCACCGTCCTTGATAGGCTCACCGCGGCGCACCTCGATACGCACCGAGGAATAGAATTTCAGTGCACGGCCGCCCGGTGTTGTTTCGGGGTTTCCGTACATAACACCTATCTTCTCGCGTATCTGGTTGATAAAGATAGCAACGCAGTTGGACTTGTTTATTACAGAGGTGAGCTTTCTCAGTGCCTGCGACATAAGCCTTGCCTGAACGCCCACATGAGCGTCGCCCATGTCGCCGTCAATCTCCGCGCGTGTGGTCATTGCCGCCACGGAGTCAAGAACGATAATATCTATCGCACCCGAACGCACCAGTGTTTCGATTATTTCAAGAGCCTGCTCGCCTGTGTCGGGCTGAGAAACAAGCATATTGTCGATATCAACACCGAGCTTCTTTGCATAAACGGGGTCGAGCGCGTGCTCAACGTCGATAAACGCCGCTGTGCCGCCAGCTTTCTGTGCCTCAGCTACTGCTTGAAGCGAGATAGTCGTCTTACCCGAGGACTCTGTACCATATATCTCGATGATACGTCCCTTGGGAAGTCCGCCTATACCAAGCGCAAGGTCGAGCATAAGCGAGCCTGTGGAGATGCACTCGATATCGAGATGACGGTTTTCGCCCATAAACATGATAGCACCTGCGCCGTATGTCTTTTCTATCTGCGCCATCGCAGTTTTAAGCGCTTTCTTCTTCTCCTCTGGGTCAACGAGCTTCACTACGGGAGATACCGCAGCCTTTTTCTTATCCATTGCCATGATAATTTCCTCCTATATTTTCAACAATTATTTACTTAATACCATAAACCACGCGGTCATTATCGCAATAATCCTTTAGCACCTTTGGCTCTATGCCGTTTTCTCTGAAAAGCCCAGCCACAGCCTCCGCTTGAGTTTCGCCTATCTCGAAAGCCATCAGACCGCCGCTTTTCAGCCGCTTAGTCCACAGCTTTATTATACCGCGGTAAAAATCCAATCCGTCACCGCCGCCGAAAAGCGCCATTTCAGGCTCAAAAGCGACCTCTTTTTGCAACCGCGTCATCTCCTCAGCCGTAAGATACGGCGGATTTGACACTATCACATCAAACATCGGCGCAGCTTCAACGATTTTTTCATCAAGAACATCAGCAAGCACCGCAGTGACCTTACCCGACAGCTTGTACTTGTTTTTCTCAATGTTACATCTGAGGTACTCCATAGCCTTATCCGACTTTTCATAGCAGTACATCTCGGTCTTGCACCGCCTGCTCAGCGAAATTCCGATACAGCCGCTGCCCGAGCAAAGGTCTGCGCATACCATGCCGTCCTTGAGGTAGTTGTCAGCCACAAGCTCCACCAGCGTTTCGGTATCCTGCCGTGGAATAAGCACGCCCTCTCCGACTGCGAAAGTGAGATCGTAAAAATCCCATTCTCCGAAGATATACTGCAAAGGCTCTCCGCTTAGTCTGCGCAAAGTCATTTCCTGTGCCGCGGCATCCTGCTCGTCCGTTGCGGCAACATCGGGGTCGCGCAGCACGGTAAATCTGTAATCCGCGCCTATCGCACGGCTAACTATAAGCTGTGCTTCATATCGTGCCTCAAACACATCGTTGTCGTCTTTTGCGGCTGTAAGCTTTGCTTCAATGCTGTCGTACAGCGCTTTAAGGCTTACCATTCGTCGTTTTCTCCCTCTTTTGGGAGCACAGGAGAAATAGCCGCTATCGCGATCTCTATCTGAGAAGCGTCAGGCTCTCTTGTTGTAAGGCGCTGCATCCACAATCCGGGGGCGGATATTATGCGCGTGAATATGTTGCTGTGTCTGCCGGCTATCCTTATCAGCTCGTACGCGATACCAACAACGAAAGGCAACAGAACAAGCTTTAAGCCAACTCTAACCAGCACCGCAAGTATTCCCTCAAAGCCCCACCATTCTGTGGGATTTATCGGAACTATCGTGTAGACCAAAATGCTCACCAGCAACGACAGGATAATAAAGCTTGTGCCGCAGCGCGGGTGAAATCTTGTGTGTTTTTTTATATTTTCGACAGTAAGCTCCTCGCCTGCCTCATAGCAAGCGATAGTCTTATGCTCTGCGCCGTGATACTCATAAGTACGGCGGATATCCTTCATCTGTGCAACGACAGCCATATATCCCACAAACAGTATCATTCTCATAACGCCTTCGAAAGTAGACTGCCACATTGAGATATCCATAGGAACAAGCTCAGAGGTAGCAGCGTCGGGAACAAGCGGCATAAGCGTTTCTATCCAGTCGAAAAGGGCTGTAGGAACTACCGCAAAAAGCAATATCGCAAGCGCAACGCCTATCACCATAGCGATCGCCATGATAACGCCAGTAAGCTTGTCGCCGAGCTTTTCATCAAGCCATTTTTCAAACTTTGACGGCTCCTCGTTTTCCTCCTCGTCGAGCATTCCGCTTTTCTCCGCAGACTTCATCATGCAGCTGTAGCCCTCCGACAGCGACGAAACAAAGTTTATGCTGCCGCGGATAAACGGCGCCTTATTATACCACTTCTGAGGTTTTAAGTCCCACTCCTCAACGTCAATGCCGCCCTCTTTCATTCTGACAGCCATAGCGCCCTTGGAAACGCCCTTCATCATTATGCCTTCGATAAGCGCCTGACCGCCGATCTTGGTTTTTTTACAGCATTTTTCGTTCTTATTGCTCATTGTCGTTCCTTTCCTTCTTCTGCATAAGCGGCAGCGTTATCGTTACCGTTGTGCCGACGTTAAGCTCGCTTTGTATATCTAACGAGCCGCCGTGCATAAATATAATCTCATCGGCTACGGCAAGTCCTATTCCACTGCCGCGCCGCGTACTGTTTGCCTTGTAAAACTTCGCTTTAACCTTAGGAAGATCAGACGGCGCAATTCCGCAGCCTGTATCCGATACTGTTATCTGTATCTGTTCATCGGTACGCTGCGCGATTATTTCTATGCTGCCGCCTGCGTCGGTGTATTTCATCGCGTTGTCGATAACGTTTATAAACACCTGTCTGAGCCTGTTCTTATCGCCGTAAACAACGCAAATAAACTGAGGCTCGTTATAGCTTATCGTCTTGTTCTCCTTGCCAGCCTTGTCGTAATATATAAGCAGTGCGTCGTCAAGCTCCGCAAGGATATCAACATTCGCCATCTGAAGCGTGAATTTACCGTTCTGTATTCGCGAGAAGTCCAGCAGCTCCTCCACCATGCTTTCAAGGCGGTCCGTTTCGCGGGTTATCACTTTCATACCCTTTGCAAATGTCGCCTCGTCATATCCGAGCGCCAAAGTTTCGCTCCAGCCCTTGATTGCCGTAAGCGGCGTTCTGAGCTCGTGAGAAACGGAAGAAATAAAGTCGTTCTTTATCGTTTCGGAATTTTCCAACTCGTCTGCCATGTCGTTGAAAGCACGCGAAAGCGCGCCTATCTCATCGTTATTTTTTATCGCGATACGCTCGGAAAAGTCGCCCTTTGCAAGCTTTTGCGCTGTTGTACTTATCTCCACCAGCGGAACGCAGATGGATTTTACAAAATACAATCCCGTCATAACAACAAGCAGGATAACTCCCGCGCTTATAACCAGTGCAGTAAGCGTTATCGTACCAAGCTGCCCGTCTATAACGCTCAGCGATGTTACAAATCTAAGCGCGCTGTAGTTGCTGCTCGGCTGCGCTATCATAACAGTCACAGCAAGGATATTCTCGCCGCCGTCCATGCCTATAAATACGCCAACTCCGTCATCGGATTTCAGCGCCGCCTCATAGTCGGGCATATAGTAGCTGCTGTCGGGCGAAAATCCGCTTGATGACAGCGTTACTTCACCGCTGCTGTTGACGGACATCATCTCCATCTGGTCCTTTTTATCAAAGCTTTCAATAACCTCGCGTATCTCTGAGGAATAGTTCACAGCAAGATCCTCATAAAGCCTTGACAGAATGGTCGCAGTTGCATTTGCTTCCGACAGAACGTAGTTTTCGGCTGAGCCGTAATAAAACTGCCTTGTAAAATAATATATGCCGACATTCGCAACTATCAGCAGTACGCCGACAACGCTCAGCGTATTTATCATCCATCGCCACGCAATAGAGCTTTTCGGAGTTGTCGCTCTGCGCTGCGGGGAGGAAAATTTCATTATCTCGTCCATAATATCAGATATTCCACTTATAGCCGAAGCCCCATATCGTCTGTATGTAATACGGCGATGACGGGTCGTCCTCTATCTTCATGCGAAGTCGGCGGATATTAACGTCAACGACCTTATCGTCGCCGTAATACGCCTCACCCCACACATGGCGCAGGATAGTACGTCTGTCGAGCGCAGTGTTCAGATTTTTGAGCAGGTATTCCATTATCTGATACTCTACCTGCGTAAGCTCGATAAGCTCGCCGTTCTTGCACACCGTTCTGCTCTGACAATCAAGCAAAAACGGGCCTGTTCTGATGGTCTGCGGCTCTTCCTGACGGATACGGTTTACGTTCACGCGGCGGTAGATAGCGTCCACTCTCGCAACAAGCTCAGACGGCGAAAAAGGCTTCGTGACGTAATCATCGGCGCCTATCATAAGGCAGTTGACCTTATCCATCTCCTGACTTTTCGCAGAAAGCATGATTATACCAATCTCAGAGCTTTGCTCTCTTATCCATTTGCAAAGACTGAAGCCGTCCATGCCGGGCATCATTATATCAAGAAGCGCAACGTCGAAATTACCCTCCTGCTGGAGATATACATTCACCGCCTCCTCGCCGCTTGCGACATCTACCACGTCATAGCCCGCACGCCCGAGGTTTATCACCACAAAGTCGCGGATTGCCTCCTCGTCCTCGCATACAAGTATACGTTTCATCATATCAACTACCCCTTTATCAGAATATAATAAAGCTGCTTGAAAGCTCGCTTTCGGTCAGCGCAAGCTTTCCTGTCTTGTAGCCCATAGTTTCGGAATACAGATACAAGCACTCGTCTGTTTCTGCAAGAATCTTCATCGAAGCGGTACTGCTGAGCGCCTCGGCGTCGTTTTTGTCAACTATGCGTATACGCATAAGCTCAGTCGCGTCATTCACCTCAAGCCCATGGATAGTGCCGTATGCAATAAACACTATCTCGTTATTCTGCAGGTCGGGCACAGCAGTTACAACGCCGCGCCATCTGTTCGGAAAAAGCAGCGCAAAGCTAAATTTACTGCTGTAATAGCCGTAATGCTCCAGCGTCAGGCTGTTATCCTCTATAGTGTACCACTGCACCGCACAAAGCTGCTCAGCTCTCGGAAGCGTTTCATAGCCCGGAAGCGGCGTCATGCTGGGTATTTCAACATATCCGTCGCCATCTATATCGTAGCAGTAGATATCGGCGGTATAATTGTTTGTGAAACGCGATACTATACCGCTTTCAGCGTTGTCGCCGATGCTGTCGGGGCTGAGTATCTTATTTCCGCGGCAATAGATAACATCTGTGCCGTATTGACCGGGACCGCGCGAATAGTCAAGGAACAACGCAAGCACGCCCTCGGAAAGAGCGCCCTTTGTAACATTTATTATCTCGGAATGTATACCGCGAAGCTCTGCCTCGCTTATCTTGCAGAAGCTTCCGTCAACGCGCGAATACATCGAAGCCATCGTCACACCCGTCGCCTTATCGGAGGATACCGCAACGAGCTCGTCCTCGCCGTCGTTGTTAAGGTCGAGCACATCAAGACTTGAATAAGACGCGGTACAAAGCTCGGTTGCAATACCGTCCGAGTAATTAAGTACACTGAAAGCCTTTTCCGTCTGATTGAGCATGGAATAGCGTATGATTATGTCGATATTACCGCCAGAGCCGATGCTTGTAAAGCTAATGCTGTCTACCTCACTGCCGATACAAGCAAGGTCGTATACTGCCTGCCATTTGCCGTTATACTGGTCAAGCACCTTAAGCCTCAGTGCAGCCTCGCCCGACTGAACAGACTCAGACTCGTAAAAAACAAAAGCTTCGTCGCTCTCCTCGTTGTCGATATTTCTTACAACGAAAGCGGAGCGATAATCGCCGCTCTTGGGATATTTCAACTGAATTGCGGCGCCGCTGCTGCTTATAAGCGCCTGATATATTTCGTTTTGCTGTGCGTCAAGCTTTGGCGGGGTCAGCAGGTTTTCAACCGAAACGCCCATAGAACAGCCCGTAAGCAGCACCGTCATCAGCAAAGCAAGAATAGCTCTAATCTTCACAGACAGCCTCTTTTCAACAAGATATAGTTATACACGTTACTATTATAGCACAAATATAGAAATAATAAAAGTCCTTTTTTAATATTTTATCAGATTTTCATAAAATTTCTGCTATTGCAATTTGCTGCATTTTATGGTAATATTGTTTTAACAGTTTCATAACCATGTGAGAGGTGCACAGCATGGAAAAAATGTGGCTCAACTACTTTACAAAAGATAATAGCTTTCCCTTTTTTATTCAATACGGAGCACACGAGGACACGATGTTCATACACGAGCACGCGGATTTCACCGAGCTTGTGATAGTGATGAACGGCAGCGCCGAGCACGTTGTTGATAACGAGCGCTTCCCGATAAAAAAGGGCGATGTTTTCGTTGTAGGTAAAAATGTCGGTCACGGCTACGACAACGCCCGCGGCTTAAAGATATGCAATATAATGTTCCGACCCGAGGCTCTTTTAAGCGCGGATTATGATATCAAGCAGCACTCGGGCTTCCATGCGCTTTTTCTGCTTGAGGCTCAGGTAAATAAAACACAGGGCTTCGGCAGCCGCTTAAAGCTGTCGAATGCAGAGTTCACAGCACTGCAACAGCTTTTGGATACTGCGATAGAGGAATACTCTAACGAGCGCGTTGGCAAAAAAACTCTGCTTCTTGCATATTTCATGCAGATAGTGACGATGCTTTCACGGCTTTATGACGCGCCCTCAAAGCAGCGCGAAATAAGCGGAATGGCCGAAGCGGCAGCATATATGGAAAACCACTACATGGAGGACATAACCATTGAACAGGTGCTTGAGATATCCCACTACTCCCAACGGCACTTTATAAGGCTTTTTTCAGCCGCCTACAACACTACACCGCAGAAATATCTCATGGGCATACGCATACGCCGCGCCTGTTCCCTGCTGCGCGAGAACACGCTTTCGATAACCGAGATCGCGCTGCGCTGCGGCTTCAGCGACTCCAACTATTTCAGCCGCGCTTTCAGAAAATCCTGCGGAATGACTCCATCGCAATACCGCAGCGGCGGTCTTAATCAATAAAAGAACTCCCGAAACACCAACATCGGCATTTCGGGAGCTTTTTATTTAATTCAATCAACACGCGCCTTACGACGGGACATCTTATCGGCATACATCAGCCTGTC
Source organism: Oscillospiraceae bacterium (assembly GCA_015067175.1). Classification (GTDB taxonomy): domain Bacteria; phylum Bacillota; class Clostridia; order Oscillospirales; family Ruminococcaceae; genus CAG-115. Next base: position 180,429 of record SVMX01000001.1, read on the forward strand.
AACAGCCTTTGTCACTTCATCAAGACGAGGAAGATCTTTTGGTACGGAGGTTATCATACCGACGCTCGCCGTTATCTCATACGGCTTATTGTGGCTTCGCGATACTGCGGAAAGATATTCTGTGATAGTTCGCCTAATAAGCTTCTCATCGCAGTCACCCTGAATAACAGCAAACATCTCGTCGCCGCCCCATCGTGCGAGCAGCGCATTCGGCGGCACAGCAAGCTTTAACGCGTCAGCAACAGCACGAATAGCATAGTCGCCCTCAACGTGACCAAAAGTATCGTTTATGTATTTAAGCCTGTCAAGGTCGCTCAGGATAAAGGTGATATTCTTACTGCCGTTGCGCAGTCTGTCCTCAAGCTCTTCATAGGTATTTACAAGAGCGTTTCTGTTGTAAAGACCCGTAAGTCGGTCAAGCTTGTATATCTCCTCCATCTTAGTGGTGAGATAATGCTGATAGCGCATGGTTCTGAAGCTGCCCAAAGCGTTGCTGAGGATATTCACTGTCTGCGGCACTCTGTAGTAATTCTCCATATCGTAATTATGATAGTGGAAGCAAACATATCCGAGCGGTACATTAAGGAAATTCAGTGCAACAAATATCAGCGGATCGCCAAGCTCAAGCTGTCTTTCGAGATTAGGAATGATATCGCTGCACTTTATCTCACAAGGCTTAAAGCGTTGGTAATCATCAGTATTGTAAACTACAAACAGATTTTCCGTATCTCTGTCTTCCGGAACAGTCAGCGGATTTACGGATTCGTCAATGCACTCTTTACGAAGCACACAAACTATCTCGAAAAAGCCGACGTGTTCCATAAGATCGCATATCTGCTGCAGTGTCGTGCAGGTAAGCATCTTGGCTGACATCTGAAACAGCTCATGCTCCTCCGATTGATAGCGGTTGAAACGATCGTTCAGCATCGTAAGATGCGCGGAAGCATTGATATTCGACTCCTTCATGCAGCCGCAGGACTGCGCAAGCGTGAGTCTGGGAGTTACATCATAATCGCGTGCGCCTGCATTGATGATATCCTCCTCGATCAATATCTCAGCAATGATATCGGCAAGCTCATTATTGCTACACATTGAAGTTGTGATCGTTGGATCGGATATTTTAACATCTAAGATACCGTCAAAGCCAGTAACTATAACATCATCGGGGATCTTATATCCGCGGTCTTTCAGCAGCGAACAAGCCGCCACAGCCATAGTGTCGTTTGCACAGATGATCGCATCAGGCATATCACCGGAATCTATGATCTTCTGAACAGCAGCCTTAGTCGGCTCTGACCAGAAATCGCCATAGCTCACCATGCTTTGATCGAATGGTATATTATGCTCGACAAGCACCTCTTTAAACGCCTCGATACGTTCTTCTGAGAAAGAGTTTCCCTCAAAGCCCGCAATAAAATGCAGCTTACGCGCATTGTGACGCTCAATTACATGACGTGTTATCTCAGACATACCCGCACGGTAATCGAAGCGCAGATTAAAGCAGCCCTCCATATAACCGCCAAGAATGAAAACAGGAACATTGTGAGCCTTTGCCTTACCGACGATAGTTGCGGTAAGATCGCGATCCTTTATCTTCTCGTAAAGCACGACCAGAACATCAATAATATCAAAGTCTATCAGCTCGTATACGCTTTTTTCACCTATATCTGTCGGTGAATTGGAAGCAAGCTCAGAACAGCACGAATACACAAAAACACGATAATCGTAGTCGCGTAGGTTTGCGTCAAGCTTTGTAATGAGCATATTTGACGAGGGTGTATTTACTTTGGTTGTCAATACTCCTAAAATCTTTTTTCCGTAGATCATCGGCTCACCCCCGTTTTAAAATTATTCTAATTATATAATAACACATTTCGCGGAGTTTTTCAACCCCTATCGAAAAATTTTTAACAAAGTAAGACCCGCTCCGCATCGGAGCGAGTCTTTTTCACATATTACTTGCCGAATCCGCCGAACAGACCGCCAATTTTATCAGCGATACCGTCGAAGTTAACCTTGGACTTTACGCCGTCAATAACGTTATTGATGACATCATCGGGAAGATCCATACCGATAACTCCCTCAACCGCCTTGATAGGCTCGCTCTGGAACTTAGCTGCAAAATCCTTGTCATTCTTAACCTTGTCTACGATCTCGTCGATCTTTGCTTTAATATCCATTATGATTACCTCTTTCATGAGAATTTATATGGATATTATAGCATAATGCCGCTTAAAACGCAAGCGTTAGTTTTATCGTCTAACAATACATTTTCTCTTATCAGGGCTTGTATTCAAAGCAAGGCATAAGCTCCAGCTTGAACTTATTCTTCTCGTGCTTCATGTCAATAAGCGCCTTGGTTTCGGGGTCGCTGCATACGCCCGTGCGGATATATTCGTCCAGCACAGCATAGGAAAAGCCGAGGTTATCCTCGTCGGTCTTTCCGCAAAGCCCATCGGACGGCACCTTATCGACCAGCACCGCAGGAAGCTTCAGCTCTCTGCCTATCTGCTTCACTTCGTCAACTGTAAGGCGGGAAAGCGGGCTGAAATCGCCCACAGAATCGCCGTATCTTGTTGAGTAGCCTACCCAGTCCTCAGAAAGGTTGCAGGTGTTCACAACTCTGCCGTTATTACACTGGCTTACCGCATAAACACAAGCCATGCGAAGTCTTGGCGGAAGATTTACAACAGCTTGCTCCGAAACGCCATTGTTCTCATAGCCGTTGCCGCTGTCAGCGCCCTTTATCGCGTCAATCATACCTTGATACGCCGCCGCAATATTGACAGTTGTGTATCTTATTCCGAGGTGATTCACAAGCATCATAGACATATCTATATCGCTCTGCTCTCCGTTAGGCATAAGCACGCCGATAACGCGGTCCTTGCCGAGCGCTTTCACACACAGTGCCGCCGCAACGGAGCTGTCCTTGCCGCCCGAAATTCCAAGCACGGCATTGCAGCCCTTGCCGTTCTTCTCAAAAAAATCTCTTATCCATTCCACTACATCGCGCGTGGTTTGTTTTACATCAAAGCTGTACATAGTATCATTTCCTTTCCGGCTTTATATTCAAGCTCAGAACGCTCCTCCGTTCAGTTTATTTCTTATCTCGCTGAGAGTATAGTCCTTTATGAGCTTTCCGTCCTTAAATACCGTTTCAAGCAGGTTTCCGTCGGGGATATTCTCCGAGGTATACTCGTCCTTGTAAGCAAGCTCACCGTTTTCATCGCGGTAAACGAAGCAAAGACCCTTTTGGCTCTTTTTAAAGCCGCCGTCCTTGGGATTTTTGAAGATAGGATAGCATTTGCCGCCTACCTCTGCATAGCAAGCCTTGATACAAGAGCTGAACGTATCTCTTGTAAACGGCTTCAGCATATTGTCCTCCTCAATACAGTGCATGGAGAACGAGCCAACACCAAGTGCAACATTGGAGCACGCAAAGCCGTTGTTCATAAGAATCTCGTATATCTCCTCGCAGCGCTGAACGGTAATGCTGTCGCCGTAGATAGCCTTAACATGAGGGTCGAGCACCTTGTAGCCCTTGCTGTTTACAGTACCGCCAAACTGCTCCCACAGCTTGAATACTGTCTTTGTAACTACCTCAACGCAGTCGCCCGAGTCGCCGCGCATCAACATACAGCCGTTATGCGCCATTATCTCATCGTGAAGCTGCGGAAGTATGTTGTCGATGACATTCCAGTAATCATAGCTGTCAAGCACGCAGGAGAAGCTTGTGTTGGGATAAAGCTCCGTCAGCATTCTGCGCAGGAACGTTATCTCGTCGCCGTCAACCGCGTAATTGGAACACATTACGAAATGCTCGGTGCTGACCGTACCATAAGCAACAGGCTCCTTCTCGCAGTCGCAGTTAAACATCTTTTCAAGATACGGAATAGCGGGAACTGTCGCAGTGTTAAGGAACGACATACACCAGCCTGCACCTGCTTTAAGCGCAGCGTCAACGCACATATCTCCTCTGAAATCGAACGCACCGAGCGCTTTTGCCCTCGGAACATCGTCCTCGCAGGTAATCGCGTAGTATTTATTTACGATATCGCGGTAGGTCTTGCCTACTGTTGCGGTTATCTGCGGATACCAAAGCTCAGCAGAGATAAGGCTCTCAAGCGCCTGCGGAAGCCACGCGAAATCATCGTGTGTGTTTGTGATACCGAACATCGGCACCTTTATCGGAACAAGCTCGCCCTCGGGCAGCGCAACTATCTCCAGTGGGAGATAACCAAGCCTGTGCAGCGCTCTTATCTTATCGCTGCTGTATATGCCTTTTCCAAGCGAAACGTCCAGCACGCGTTCATATTCGCGAACCACATCGTCCTCAGGCTTTGCGAAAAACTCCTCGTTGAAATAGTCGATAAGCCATGTTTTGCAGAACATCTGCAAGCCGAACATAACTACCTTATCCCAGCGCTTTACACGGCTCATTCGCGGAGTGTAGTAGGACATAGATTTTGTCATTTCGGGATTCAGCATATCGCTGTGCACTGTCTTGTAGAAATCGCACAGCAGCATAGGATTTATATTCATATTATAACACCTCGTTTTCGGTTTATTTGCACGGAATTACCTTGATAAGTTCGTTTTCACCGCGCCATATACTGTCAGTAGTGAATATCTGCTTCAGCAGTCCGCTGTTTATCAGCTCACCGTCGAGTATCGAGCGCTCACAGTGCGAAACATAAAGGTATATATTGCCTGCGCCAAGTTCCTTCAGCTTCTTTGCGGAGAAAAGGAAAGTGCCGCCCTTTGAGCAGATATCATCAACGATAAGCACGGGCTTTGCACTCATTCCCTCGCCCGATACGTCAAGTCCCTCAATACGTCCTGTTTTCCAGTCGCGCTTTTTAATTCCGAAAGCATACGGAAGCTCAACCATGCCCGAATAACGCTTTGACGCGCCCTCGTCAGGATAGAACATAAACGGCTTTTCGCCCTCTGCCGCCTCTATCTCGGATATCACTCTCGCAACATTGTCGCGCGGAGTGCGTATCGAGATTCGGTCTATCAACGCTTCGCTCACAGTGGAATGAGGGTCAAGCACCTCTACCCTGTCAAATCCGAGCGAATTTATTATCTCAGCGAAATATTTCAGCGTGAATATATCCTCGTCAGACTTAACTCTGTCCTGTCTTGCATTGGGGATATACGGCATGAACAGGCTTATGCGCTTAACGCCGTGCGCCTTGAGATGCTGGGTGAGATATATCAGCGCCACAAGCTCCCTATCGTTGTCGTAGTACCATGAGAGCACCGCGTCATCACCGCAAGGTGTCTGCTTCATAAGCAGTGTTCCGTCGGGAAAACCGCCAAGCTCAACCAATTTATCATTTAACAGCAGCATTTTCTCAATCTCCTATCACGTTTATCTGACACATCTTCATCGTTGCGAGCGCCGCGCTGTGCGTTACGGGAGTAACACCCGCGCAGCAGGACGCGTCAACAGTTATCTCGGCATCGGGGAACAATGCTTTCAGTATCAGCGCATTGGATACTACGCAGATGTCCGTGCAAAGACCCACAAGCTCAATGCTCTCAAAGCTGCGCTCGTTCCACTTTGTCCAGCCGAAGCTTGGCTTGTCAATGATATCACAGTCCGAAGCGTCCAGCTTTTCGGATATCTGCCAACCGTCAGTTCCCTTTACGCAGTGAACCACAGGAAGCTTTTTGCCCTCGGGAGTATCAAGATAATCCTCGCCGTGCGTATCTCTTGTGAATATGACCTCGTCGCCGCGCTCTTTATACTCGTTTATCTTCTGCTTGACCTTTCCGACTATCGCCACAGCCTCGGGAGTACCGAGCGAGCCGTCGATAAAATCATTCTGCATGTCTACTACGATAAGTGTACGTTTCATGTCATTTCCTCCTGTCGTCATGTCAATTCTGTCTGCTTTTTTCTGTAGAGCATCGCGGGTCTGTGTCCCGCGCCTGTTGCCTGTTCGTTGGTTTCTTCAATATAGGGAAGCACCTTGCGCCTGAAATTCGGCGGAGCAAGCGCTGTATTCAGGATAGCCTCATACACGCGCTGAAGATCGGATATCGTAAACAGTTCTGGCAGAAAATCGAACAGTATATCAAAATTATCTGCCACACCGCGCAGCCTGTCAAGCGTTGCCGCTATTATGCACGCATGATCAAATGAAAGACCGTCGCTGTCAACTATCTCGTATTCAGCCATACCGAGCCGCACCGTCTTTTGCCTCAGCACCGAATGTATCACGATATCCCCGCCTATCATATCAAGGTAGAGCATATCGCCCTCCTTGCGATAAGCGAAATCAAACCATCGCGCGTCAGACGCGTCATCGCCGCTCACCGCACTCGCGCGCTCGCCGCCGATCACCGACACAAACGCATTTGATATGATCCAGCCGCGGGGATCTCTATCGGGTCTGCTGAACATACCCACTGGCATCAGTGCCCTAGGAGTTATTCCGCACTCTGCTTGTATCTCGCGAAGCGCACACGCTTCAAGCGTTTCGCCTTTTTTAAGAAAGCCGCCAGGCAGCGCCCACATATCCTTAAAAGGGTGTTCTCCCCTTTTTATCAGAAGCAGCGACAGCCGCTGACGTGAATCACATTTGTAATTCTCCGCCTCGTCATAGCTTATTGAGAAAGCAGCGATATCCACCGCAACCGAAGGACGCTCATACTTGTCAATACGGTAATCACTGAGATAGCGTTCTTCTGCTTTATCCTGCAAAATCATCACCTCGCTTTGATAATATCAGCGTGATATTATCATCTTGATATTATTATATGCCCATATAATAAATTTGTCAAGTGGTTTTTCAAAATTTTTTTAAAAAAATACCGACTGTCTGCGTTGAGCAAACCGTCGGTATCAAAAATGAATAAAGAGGCTATTCCTCCATCTGCTTTCCGAAATACATCGCAGCCGCCTGCACGAGCGCGCTCTGCTCGCCTGTCGCAAACTCGCTTGTATCATCGGCAAGCATTATAACAGCGCCGTTCACATCGCCCTGCGATAAGATAGGAGCGCAAGCAATAGCGTAGCGGTCGATGCCCTCTATGGGATTGAGGCGTTTGTCCTCCTTGCTTTTGTAGATGTGGGTCTTTCTCTGCTCGATAAGATCCTCAAGCGAGCCTGATACGCGGCGCTCAATAACCTCTTTTTTGGACATTCCCGAAACCGCGATGACATGGTCGCGGTCGCAGATTACGGCAGGACAGCCGCCCACCTTTGACAAAACATCTGCGTACTGCGAAGCCGTACCCGATATCTCACCCACAGGAGAATACTTCTTGAATATCACCTCTCCATCAGGACTGGTGTATATCTCAAGCGGGTCGCCCTCACGGATACGCATCGTTCTACGTATCTCCTTGGGAATAACTATACGTCCGAGGTCGTCTATCCTGCGCACGATTCCTGTTGCTTTCATATATTTCAATTCCTTTCATTTACCGATTTTTATTATGTCACAAGAGTATTCTCTGCCGCAAATCGGGAATTTATTCAATAGTTTCGACATTTTTCATAATATAGTGCCATGAAAATAAGCAACTCATACATCACAAACGTCGCAATACCGCAAAAACATTACTAAAACATGATAATTGCACTTGAAAAACTCATGAAAGTATGATACAATTATTGTGTGTCAAATTTTAAACAAATACATATAAAATATTAAAAACTGAAAACAAGGAAACGGAAAAATGTCAACAATAAGTAAGATACTAAAATATATCGCGCATATACGCGAAAAACGTGTGCACATAAACAAGGGCGCACTGAATATATGCTTCGTGCTTTTGAGCATTTACGCTTTTATAATGAGCATCATATGCTTTATTAAACCCGATGTTGTCATGGGTATTGTTAATGTAGTTATAGGTTGTGTGATGCTGTTATCCATCGTTATTATCCTAAAGGTAAAATCACACGCAATAGTTGCAACTTATGTGCTGACTTTTTTATATCTTCTTATGATGGTATTCCTTTGCGAAGGCGGCGTTGGCGGCGTAAGCGTAATATGGCATCTTTTTATTCCAATAGGCGGTATGGCGCTGATTAACCTGTATTACGGCAGTATACTGAGCTTTATGGTCGGAATAAGCACTACGCTTTATATGCTTACTCCATTGCATGAACTTGCTTACCATTACAACGAAGACTACAGGATACGCTTCCCTATTATCTATTGGGCATTCACAACGATGACTCTGTTTATTTTTATAAGAATAGACAGATTTGAAGAAACACAAAAGCAGTTTATCAAAGAAGCTGATGACTCCAACCGCGCAAAAAGCGAATTTCTCGCAAATATGTCGCATGAGCTTCGCACTCCCATGAACGCTATCATGGGCATGTGCGAGATAACATTAAAGGAAGATATCCCCGACAACATAAGAGAAAACAACGAGAGCATCTATCATTCGAGCAAAGATCTTATGAACATCATAAACGATCTGCTCGATTTCTCAAAGATCGGCTCAGGCAGAATGGAGCTTTCCTGCAGTCAGTACAGGCTGTCAGATGTGATCAAAGATGTTGTACATATGGCTTCGGCACGAAAAGGAAGCAAGCCGCTTGCGTTTGTCGTTGAGTGTGACCCTGATATTCCCGACCTGCTGTACGGCGATGATATGAGAATTAAGCAGATAATGATAAATCTGCTCACAAATGCAATAAAATACACCCAAGAAGGCGGATTTTTGCTGAAGCTATCCCACCGAAAGGAAAGCTACGGAATTAATCTTATCATATCCGTTCAAGACAGCGGAATCGGTATCAAAAACGAAAATATCGACAAAATCTTCGATGTCTACGGAAGAGTTGACGCCGAAAAAACGCACAAGATCGAAGGCACTGGACTCGGACTGCCGATCACAAAAAAGCTTGTCCGACTTATGAACGGCGTTATCGGTGTGACAAGCGTATACGGCGAAGGCACCGAATTTAAAGTGGTTATTCCGCAGAACGTTGTTGACGAAGCGCCTATCGTAAACCTGGAGAAAAACGAATGTACAGGTATCCTGTGCTACTACAACGCTGATAATCTTCCCAATTTTGCCGATGAAGCGCTCGCAAACACTTTCAATGTTGCAATAGACAAGCTTGGCAAGGCAGGCTATATCTGCAAAAATCTTGAAAGCTTAAAAGATGAGGTCAGCACAGGCGCTTACTCGCATATTTTTATCGGCAAAGACGAATTTTTCGAGGACGAACAGTATTTCAAAGAGCTTTCCGAAACTTATAGCGTAACAGTTGTCCGCGATAAGACCGACCAATTCAACCTTGGCGGAAACATAACAGGCGTATATAAACCATTTTATATCAACAAGCTCTGTGCTGCTATCAGCAAGCCTGTTCAGAAGAAAGCGCAAAACGAAGCAATGGGTGATAACTTCACCGCTCCAAACGCAAACATTCTTGTTGTTGACGACAACGCGCTGAACCTCAGAGTAGCAAGAGGTCTTATGAAGCAATACGGAATGAAGATCGACATAGCAAAGAGCGGCGCACAAGCGCTTCAGCTTATGGTTCAGAAGAAATATGACATGGTTTTCCTTGACCATCTCATGCCTGATATGGACGGTGTAGAAACTCACCGCGCGATCAAAGAATTGGAAAATGAGAGTGACAGAAAAACCCCTGTTATCGCATTGACAGCATACACAGCAGCAGATGTAAGAGATATGTTTACACGCGAAGGCTTTCAGGGCTTTATGTCAAAGCCCATACAAGCTGATATCCTGAAGGATATGCTGCTGAATTGGCTGCCCAAGGAGCATATCATATACAGCAAGGAGCCCACCAATGAATAACAAGATAATAATTTCAACTGATTGCATTTGCGATCTGTCCGAAGAACTTATCAAAAAATACTCGATAAAAACAGTTCCCGATTATATAACGATAAACGGTGCACGTTTTCAGGATTATTCCGAGATAAACTCCACAATGCTCCGCGAATATATAGGAACAGACGACATCGTATCGAGCTCTCCCGCTTCGATCGATGACTACAAAAAGCATTTCGTTAAGCACGCAAACGGCAATGTAACTCTGATACATATCTCTGTATCGAGCAAGCTTAGCAAAGCTTATGCAAATGCAGTTTCCGCCGCCAAGGATTTCAAAAACATCCACATAATTGATTCGGGATCGTTTTCTCACGGCGTAGGACTTCTTGTGCTGACAGCAGCAGACCGCGTAAACAACAATGCAACAGTTGAAAGTATATGTGAGGAATTGCGAAAACTGTGCAGCAGAGTAAGCTGCAGCTACTTGTTAAAGACTACCCGATACGCGTCCTACAACGACAGACTCAGTCCAACACTCTCATATTTCCTTGATCTTTTAAAGATAAAGCCGACAGTAAAAATGAAAAACAAAGAGGTCAAGGTGACACGCGTATGCTTTTTGAGCATGACGTCATGTGCAAAACGATACATCAAAAGAACTTTAGCAAATAACAAAAAAATATGCGATGACATTCTCTTTATTGCTTTTTCAGGCTGTACGGAAGAATTCAAGCAATTTGTTTACAACGAAGCGACAAAACGCATAAAATGGAAGCGAGTATATATGCAAGATGTATCTGCAACCAATATTTGCAACGTTGGCCCCGAAAGCTTTGGACTTATTTTTTTCACGAAGTGACAGCTTTGCATATGTTCAATAGTAGCACATATAGATCGACCCTCCTGTAACAAAACACAGGAGGGTGTTCTCATGTTATCATATATCGCAAAACCGCCGCACGCTAGGTACATTAGCGCGCGGCGGCTTCTATATTAAAGGGAGAAAAGCTTATTCAGCGGAGTTGATAGCAAGCGTATAGGTTACTATATCACCGTTCTCAACTATGGGAAATACAAATGTATCTCCGCCAACAATTCCAATAGAGCCGGTATATGCATTTCCGCCCTTAATTATGTCAGCGATTTTTTCAAACTGCTCGTTGATAAGATACATACCATCGTTGTCATACACCAGCGCAACACCGTTTATAAACGGAGTTCCCGCTTCATAGTACGCATCGTACTCACCATCGTTCACATCGTAGTAACCGCCGCTCATGCTTCCGAAATTGGGAATCCAGAAATACGCGGAATCATTTGCGTAATATTCACTGTCGAATTTATAGCCGAAAACGTACTCGCCCGTAAGAACATTGATATACTTGCGTGTGTTCCGGTAACTTTCATCGCACATATTGATGCACATAAGACCATCATTGAAATATGTTCCGTCGGACAGCGGCATTATCGATACATACATCAAACTGAAGAAGTAGCTGCCGATATCTATCTCGCTTACAACAGTGCCGTCAGTCTTGTATGTAGTCAGCTTTTCGGTATCGGAGCTATATGTAACGATATACTCACCGCCTAAAAAAGCAGTCCAATCATTTGCACTGAAATCATGATCTATTGCATATTCAGTGATATTGCCGCTTGTGTCCATGACGGTAACCTTGCCGTTTTCGCTCTTGCAGGCATAGCCATCGGTAAAGCCGCCGTAGTAAGGCAAATCGATCTTGTTTCCATCAAAATCATAGTAGCACTCATTTTTATGATCGTTTATTATATCGCCATAAAAAGCAACGCCGTATGCATCGCCGACAGTGGCGATATCGCCGTTTTTATCTGCAAGAATCAGTTCCTTGCTCTCATTGTAATATGTATACAATCTGCCATCAATGCAGTTCATCACCTTTAATCCCTTTTCAAGCTTGTTAAAATCAGAATCAAGGTAGCAAGTCTGATAACCGTTCAAATTATCGTAAGCAGTATAAAAATCAGAATACATCTGACCATTTACTGAAACCGTCATATCCTTACACGCTTTATTAAGTGTATAATCCACCTTTGTAACAGCGCTGGGTGCAGGCACTTCATAGCATTTGTCCTCCTCAGCGGGCGGTTCTTCCTCAGCCACGGAGGTCGTTGTATCATCAGGAGCGCTGCTCTCCTCAGACACAGTGCTTTCGGGTGCGGAGGAGCTTTCTTCGACCTTTGATGTACCAGACGTTGTGGCAGATGTTGTCGGTTCGCTGCTATCGGGAGCAGTGGTGCTTTCGTTGTTGTTTCCGCACGCTGTCAGCGACAGTATCATTGCCGCTAAAAGAATGGTTATTGTGAGTTTTTTCATTTTTAGTTTTCCTTTCGTGTTGGTTATTTAAAAGCTCTTTCAGCTAGTGAAAATTCGGCAGAAATCGCCTTAACCTCGTCTTTAAAATATTCCTCGGTGGAGTCGCTTGTGGTTTTGGATAGCCGTATACTTATCTCCTCGGCAGGGTTTGAAACGCCGAGGTATTCCATATCAAACGGGATTGTCAGCCCACGAATGTCGCCCAGCCTCACCTGCTTGTACGGCAGAAGCTCCGTAAAGGTGAAGTAGGGGTTGCCGCAAAGCTCCGTTTTCGTGAGCTTTTCAATGCTTTTTCGTACCGCCGTAAGCTGTGCCAAAGGAAGCGGCTCACCTGAGATATGGCGGTAGTATTGAAGCTGATAGAAGCTCAGCGGCTCGAATTTTATTTCGTCAAGCTCGTCGCCGTAAAGTCGCCTGAACAACCCGACATACAGGTCGTCGCTGTGCATATCAAGGAAATAGTCTATTCTTGCCGCCTCAGGATGAGCTGTCCTGATGTGCAGGATACGCTCGCCAAATGCTGTGAATATCTCTTCCGTCAGTGCTGCGGTATCAAAGCCGAGAAGCTCCGTGTAATGTATAATATTCACAAATTCATTATTTTCACCCAGCAGGAGAGTACAGACTTCCGTATTCGGGCAGTCAAGCCGCCTTCGTGGTGTTTTAGGCTCCATAGGCTTTATTCTGCCGCAGGGTAGTTCACAGGGTAGAACTGCTCTGTATCAGCAAGGTACAGCAGACCGTCATAATGCGTTGCGTCTGTTGCTGCGATATCATCAGTTACAGCCTCTAGATCCTCATTTATAAAGTGACCCTTGCCGTTCTCAATAACAAATGCATAGCCATTATAGAAGAATGTAGCCTTGTCATACAATGCAGCTTCGCCACTTTCCATAGCATAGTAGCCGCTCTTTTCGCCGTCGGAGATAAAAATATACTTATCATTACAGCCTGAACGATATGCTGTTGTAAGACCATCAAGAAGGACGGTTACACCTGAATCGCTTATATTTACAACTTGCCAAACGTCATCCTTTTTCAGCGTGTAGATTCCGATTTCGCTGTCTACGAAATCGGGGCCCTCGTATATAGTGTCCAGCTCGTAGAATTTATCGCTTGTCATATCGTACAGAGCACTGAATGAATCATATGAGCCGCCATCAGGTCTAATGCCAACATGAAGATTCAAAATGTTATTATTCTTGATTACATTCTCAAGATCGCATTCTCCGAACTGTTCTCTGAGTTTGCAATCGCCACCGTATTCATATAACTTGGTCATATTTCCCTGATTGTCAACTGAATACAGATACATTAAACCATGTCTGCCGACAGGGAAAAGTGCATATAACAAGGCGTAGTCATTTCTGTATTTCATATAATTGAAGCGGGGTGTATACTCGTCGGGTTCGGGGAACATTTCATGCTCATCAAGCGTACATAACACCTTTCCTGTGGCGGTATCTGTAAAGGTGAATTTGTGCATATTGGTATCTTCGAAGAATGCCGGACTAAAATATGTGCCCGATACCTCTTTTGTCACCGTTATTCCTTCGTAATAATCAATAATGTTTTCGTGTGCTACATTGCCCTGCTTGTCAATAACGCAGGTAGCACCGTCTATGTCGACAACTGCATATCCGTCTGCGTCAAAGCCTTTTGATATAGAGCTATATAAAGTATCGTTAATCGCTGTTCCGTTGATATCTGCAAGATAATAGGTGCTGTCTGCTTCGTTGTACATTATTAAGGTATCGCCATAAGCGTCCCATAGCATATCTCTTGTAAAAGAAGTTGCCGCACTCAGCGTGACATCACCTGTTATGGCTGTGGGGTCAGCCTGTACAGGATCTTCCTCAACCACAGGTGCGGTCGTGGTGGTCGCCTCGGTTGAAGTAGTTGTTGCCGCAGTAGTTGTGGCGGAGGTCGTGGTCGCAGAGGTAGAAGTCACCTCCGGCTCTGAGGGTGCGCTAACAGAGCTGTTGTCAGATGCAGCTGTGTCCTGCTGACCGCAGCCCGCAAGAGATAATATCATCGCAGCCGCAAGTGCAAGTGAAGCAAATTTTTTCATGGTTTTTACCTTCCTTAAATATTCTTATAAACAGCAAAAGCTGATTTATTCTTTTTCAATCTCAAAGGAATATATCATTCCCTTGCTTTCAAGGTAAATATAGCGTGAATTCTTGTATATCACAGCAAAGGTTTCCGCTTCTTTATCGGAGACACATCTTAAACTCTCGTCAACGAAATACCCCATACCATCTTCTATGACATAAGAGTAGCCATCACTGAAATATGTGGTGCAGTCGAAATAGCTTATCCTGCCTGTATCAATATTGTAATAGCCATTGCCTTTGTCGTCGGTTATCAAAAGATATCTGTCACTGCCCGAAGCTTCAGCCTTTGTAAGACCGTCAAGCAACACATTGAGAGATAGATCACAGACTGAATATGTATTTCCGTCATAAAGCAGAATAGTATCTTTATCTCTGTCAGCGTATTCTATTGAGACATATTTTCCTTCCGAAACAACAAAAGTATCATTTGCTATATCATAAAGAACGTATTCAATATCCTCGCCTTGAAGTTCCATAAGCACGAAGCCCTCACAGCTTACAGAGGCGCTGTTTATCGTGTGATTGGAGAACTCCTCTTTTGCTCTGCCTACGCCGCTTAAGATCTTGTTTTCAGACTGATAGATAACGGTAGGAGCACCCTTTCTGTCAACCGCAATAAGATACTCTCCGCTGATACGATCATTTTCACTGTCGTAAGTTCCGATAAAGGAATATTCTCCGTCCGTATAGCTGAAATATCTCGACTTTGGAAAAGACCCCTTGGTCAGAACATCCTCAGGATAATAATCCCTTTCTTGGAACTCGAAAACGGCATTCATATTATCGTCCTCATAGCGGTAGTAATATGTGACAGGATCTGTTTGTATATCTGCGTATACTTGAACAGATAGATCTTCAAGCTTGTCCACAGTGAATAGATTATATGAGCCGCCGTAGCCCTCACTCTGATATGACAGAATATAATACTGATCGTCTTCACCTATTACAAGAGCGTCGTTATTTGAGTTAAATCCTATAAATTCGGTTAAGGAAATTCCGTTGGAGATATCAATCTGTTCTCCGTCCTGTCCGGAGAATGCATAAGTGCCGTCCTCATTCTGTATGAGTGCGTTCACTCCCAACATAGCCGCAATATTTTCGTGATCTAAAATAGCCTCGTTGTTGGTTAGTACGAAAAGATCATCGGACAGGTTGTCTATCTCCTCAATAAGGTTGTCGATATCAACCTCCACTCTGCCGTTATCCACGATGGAAACACCCATGCGATCGGTGTTATCCTGATTAAGGTAATGCACACCGACAGCTATTCCTGTACCTGCAACAGTGATTCCTATACACGCCGCGGCTATTTTAGCTGCTCCTGTATGCGTCACTGAGGAAGCACCACCTGCGGCAGTTGATAGACCTGCTGTTGGGTGAGCACCTTTTTTCAATGCGTGAAGCAATCCCGTAACGGCAGGTATGCCGTACAGTTTCGTGCCTTTCTTGGCAAGCGCTTCAAGCTCCTTTTTGATATGTTTTCTGGCATAGTTCAGGCGGCTCTTGACTGTATTCTGATTCGTTTCGGTAACCTGAGCGATACGCTCGATCGGCATCTCTTTATAATAAAAAAGCTTTACCGCCTGTTGCTGTACTTCGGGAAGTCCGTTTATGATCTGAGCAATAATACGCTCTGTTTCTTTTTGCTCGACTATCTGCTCGGGCTGAGGATTATCAGCTTCCAAGGAAGCGGCGTTGATAAGCTGCTCCTCCTGCTCATCGCTCTCGAAAAGCTCGGGGCGTTTCTTTGAGAGGTGATTTTTGCTGAGATTTACCGCAATGACTTTCAGCCACTTCAGGAACGCCTTGTCGTCCTTTAACTTGGGCAGCTTTTTAAATGCATTTATGTAGGTATCCTGCACGATATCCTCTGCATCTGCTGGGTCTCCCACGATTTTGAGCGCAGTAAAGTAGACCGACCTGTTGGTCAGCCTGTATATTTCATCAAAAGCAGCTATATCGCCGTTTTTTGCTTGTTTTACAGCTTCAATAAGCCCTGTGTTCATATATGAAACCCTTTCGGAGAATTGTTTTCCGCAAACAACTATATTTTATATTAAAGCACGTTATAAGTCAACACTTTATCATGATAGAACAGGTAAGTTTGGAGATTATTACATTATTCGACATCTCTGCCGACGTATTCTTTGTGTAGAATAACGAACAAAATCAGCCTAAACAACACATTTAAACTGGCATTTACAACTATATGCGAAATTGATAACGCTTTGTTTCCGTATTTTATGCATATAATATGAGTTAATATATAATTATAATGTTCGGAGGTGCAATATGGATTATAAGAATTATATACGTGATAGGATAACACAACTGCGTTTGCAGAAGAATGTTTCGGAATACTCGATGAGCCTCGATCTGGGTTTGAATAGGAGCTACATCCAGAGTATTTCGGCAGGAAAAGCATTGCCGTCGATGGACAGATTTCTGGACATCTGCGATTATTTTGAATTGACCCCGAAAGAGTTCTTCGATAACTCGTTTGATGACCCTAAATTGCTTGCTACCTTTGTTGAAGAAGCCAAAAAGCTTTCTGATGATGATCTGCTTGCACTGATTGCCATTATGAAGCGTATGCACGGCAGGAATGATGAATAAGAATTATCGTTACATTAAACAGGACAAGTCTGATTTGTCCGAGGTTTTAATTTTTACAAAAAAATATGAAAAAAGCAGCAGAATTTTTGATATACACCCCAAAAGTTAGACACTATTGGAGGTGCATATTTTTTATGGGCAAAACAGGAAGAAAAAACAAAAGCTACTCGCCAGAATTTAAAATATCTGTTATAATGGATATGCGAGAACACAAATTAGGATACAATGAAACAATCCGCAAATATTGGGATGATGGACTGGTAGGAAATCATTTTAGGCAAATTAAATTGTGGGAACGCATATTCTTAGAAGAAGGAGCCGAAGGTCTTATGAAAGAAAGACGAGGCAAATCATGTTCCGCTAATATATTAATAATTTTTATTATACTACATTTTACCATCATTTTAAACAAAATGAGAAATGTTCAGTTTATGAACATTTCTCGCACCACATTATTGCAATCTTCTCATTTTCCTAATACAATATACCGAAAAGCGAAAATAAGAGTATTGTAAAATACAAGGGAATACCACAAGCAAGAGTCCGAATTTGTTACCATTTTTATTAAATTGTTCGATTTCTCCTTTTGGAAATAATCTATCCAATACAATTTCGTTGCCAATCCCTATATTCAACGAGAAAAAACAAGTAAATTTATCACGGGAAATACAGAAAATGCGTAAACCCATACACAGAGCCTATTCTCGAAACTTTATACATTGACGTAAAAATTACGTAAAAAATCCACAAAAACAAGCAATTCGGACATAAAGAAAAACCGCTCAACCCTAATGGTTAAGCGGTTTTTTATGGTTGCGGGAGCCGGATTTGAACCGACGACCTTCGGGTTATGAGCCCGACGAGCTACCGAGCTGCTCCATCCCGCGATATTTGATGTACTCAGTATTTCCCGAGTGCTTAATAATTATACCACAAGCATTTACATTTGTCAACCCCTTTTTGAAAATTTCCTGCAAGAATTTTTCGACATTCGGGAGAAATGGCTTTGCTAAGCGGTTTATTAGAATTGCATCAACAGCAAAAAGCAGAGTATCTTCGGCTCTTGGCGTAAGCAGCAACAGCATAGCCGCTGCCCAAAAACAATCAAAAATCACTGTTATCACCTCAAACTGCTATACAATTGCTATAAAAACTGCTATACATTCGCACCGAAAAACGTCTATAAAAATATCTATAACAGTATCAACTGCCAGACCTGTAAATCTCGGACAGCTTATCCATACACTCGCGCTTGTGGCTTGGGAGAGCGTGTCCGTATTTGTTCAGCGTGGTGCTTGGCTGAGCATGACCCAGCAGCTTTGACAGCACATAGATATCTACGCCGCTTTCAAGGGCTCTTGTGGCAAATGTGTGCCGCAGCGTGTGGATATGCGCGTCCCCAATGCCAGCCCTTGAAGCAACGTTATGGAATATCGTTTCAAAATACCGTGGCTCTACATGACAGAAATTCCGTCCTGTGAAGATAAAATCTGTATCCTCGTGAGCAACACCAGCTCGTTCCTTTAGCTGCATCTGTCTTTCTTTGTACCTTACAAGCTCGTCATACAGCTTATCGAACAGTGGTATCTCCCTGTCGGAGCAGCTGGACTTCGTGCTGCCGATAAGTATCTCGGTCTTAGGCTTGCCCTCTGCTTCGTTAGCCACATGAAGCCTGTTGATAGCCCGTCGCACTGTTATTGTGCGCTTATCCTCGTCAAAATCACGCCACTGCAGCCCCAGAAGCTCGCCCTTTCGCAAGCCCGTATAGACATCGAGAATTATTCCAAAGCTCGCTTCGTGCGGGTAATGGCGAGCCTCAAACACCAGCGCGTCCTGCTCCTCCTGCGACAATACCCGTTCCTCGGTTTTGCGCAGCTTGGGGAGCTGCACGAACTCAATAAAGTTCTTGGTTATTAGATCGTTAATGACCGCTTGCTGCATAGCACTATGGAGCATATTCTTGATATTGCGCACCGACTTCTGCGACAGACCGCTTTCCTCCAGAAGCCGCACCAGATACTCCTGAAATACCCGCACCGACAGCTTTTTAAGCGGAACTCCACCTATATCAGGCTTCACACGAAGCCGAATGTTTGTCTCATAATTGATATAGGTGGCGCGCTTAACCCGTGGCTTTGCATAGTATTTCAGCCAGTAATCCAGCCAATCACCCAACGACTGCTCGCGGCTGTCTAAATCCAGTCCCTGCTCAATAAAGGACAGCACCTCCTTCAGTTTCTGACGAGCCTCCTGCTGTGTTTTTCCGTAAACCGCCTTACGCTTACCCTGATAGGTGTACTGACCCGCCCATGTTCCGCTTTTAAGCTGAATGATAGAGCCTTCACCATTACTGCGCCTTTTTTGCGCCATAATAAACCCTCCTTTCAAAAGGTGGGTTTATTTTAACTCTGACACAGACATTTGTCAAGTATCAATCGGAGCTTTTTACAATATATCTGCGGGTCATGCTCACGCTGGCATGACCCAGCTGCGCCTGTACTGCTTTTATATCATGATTTATGTTATACTCAAGTGTTGCGTAGGTATTACGCAGCTCATGCACCTTAATACACTTCACACCAGCGTTATTTGCAGCCTTTTTAAGTATTGCTCTCACATAGTCAGGATCAAATACAGTACCTGAGGAATTGACAAAGCAATAATCGTTTTCTGCAGCTGCGTTACTATCCCGATACTGTCTTAATTTAGCCGAAAGCTCCTCTGGGATAGACACCCAACGGTATGAACTGCTTGTTTTCAGCGAGGAGCTGCACTCCACTATCGTCTTTGAAGCATCACCACTCTCCTTGTAATCAGGATTTGAACGCCTTACTACCGCACGCTGGATATGTACCTTATTCTGTTCAAAATCGATATCGGAAAATCTCAATCCCAGAGCCTCGCCGCGCCTTACACCAGACCGCAGGATATATTCCAACAGCAGACCCTCGGACTCACCGACACAATACCCGCTTTCGATCAGCTTTCTGCGATCTTCCTCTGTATATACCTCAGGCTCTTTAACTCGCATACCACTGGCTACTAGCTCATCAATGGAAAGCTTTGGGAAAGTTACCCTCCGCATTTGCTCGTCCTCGGCAAATTCCTCCTTCGCTCTCTCGATAACCTGACTGCAGAATTGAAGTATATTCTTAACGGTCTTAGGTGCTAAAATACCCAGCAGCTCCTCCGCAAACGTAGTGAAATTTTTAGAAGTTAAGACATTGATAGGTGTCATACCGATGGAGTGAGTTTCGATATGATTGCTGATGAAACCCTTGCAGTCCTGTACTCGGTCATAATTTACGGTGGCTCTGCCAGCCTTATGGCTTCTGATCTCACATCTCTTTTTCAGATACTTGTCCGTGTAAAGGCTACAGTAATCAGCGAAAGGCATATTGCCGCTTATAATACCCTCAAACGGACTATCCCCATTTATGAGCTTATCGAAATACGCTACTGCCTCCACGGGAGTAAGCTCGCCAGCCTCCAGCATATCATAAAACCTATCGCGCATAACAATACGCTCTGCGAGATAATTCTGCGCCGCTGCCTCCGTAGCAAAGGTATTCACCAGAGCCTTAACACCCCAGACCGAATACTCGGCTTTATAGCCGCTGCCGTTACGGCTGATGCTGCCCTTGCTGCGGCGGCACTTCTTCTGACCACTGCAATATTTATTTATAAGCATATCGGACATTTTAAAGGTAGGCATTACTGTTCGCCTCCCTTCTCGGTGTCGGTAGCTTTACGGCTCTCAAAAAGCTCACGCCTCTGCTCATTTATATCAGCCTGATATACCGTCTTACCATCAACAATTCTGGACTTACCCGTTCTCAAAACGAAAAAGTCCTTTTCGGTTATATCCTTGGTATAAACAATAGTCACATAGGAGTTAGTACCGAAAGAGCTTCTGTACTCAAAGCCATAATCTAAACCAGCACAGTAACAAGCGTTCTCAAATTCGGTCTCAAATGAATGAGTAATAAACGCCTTGCACTCTGATGTGGCAATAAGGCTAACCAGCTTCTCAGCCTCCTTGATACCGAAAGGCTTTAAAAAGCGTGTCGCAGTAGCCTCATCAACATAAGTTGTATCTGCACCGCCCCAAATCAGAACATAAGGCGAATCGCAGTCAATAATAACATACCTATTATTGATATGAGCAATAAGGAACTTACAACAGTCATTACACGAGATCTCTGCCTTCTGCAATACCAAGCTTGCAGAAAGCATCTTCGGAAACTTGCCATCAAGCTTAGGATACAAACAATCCTTTGCAACACCCGAGCCAAAATTGCCGCAGAACGAAAGCTGAAACCACCAGAACAGACTTGCTGCCGCTTCAACACGGCACTTAACAGACTTCGCATTCGCAATTGTGCTGTCATGCGTCATCTTTGCTCTAAGCCCCAGAAGATCCTTTGCTTCACGCAGCTTATTAAAGCTGTCATCGGCATCGATATTGCATATCGCATCGATCATCAGAAGTGGGTAGTCCTTCATACAACTTAAAAAGTTTGCGATTTTAGGATCGGCATCGTTTAAATACAGCTTTTTAAAATGCTTATGAGCCATAAGCGGAACGGTGCAGGTTCTGGCACAGCAGCACACATATACTGGATCGCCGTTGTCGTCGAATACCAGCTTTGAGAAATCAACAAATCTGGAGAAGGTCTTCTTTGAGCCAGCCGAAGCAATACATAAGTAAGGCTCGCAGCCCCGAAAGCAATATAACACAACATCATTAATAAGACTCCACACCATCTGAGTTACATCGGTGCATTCGCCGTAAAGAATTCTCAACTGCTTGTCATAATAATCTGTATAGCCGCCGAAGTAATCCGCTGCACCGTCATGTATTAAAACCTCCATAGGCATACTCGGCATAGCATTCTTTACATACCTGAAAGCGTGCACCTTATATCCCTTGTTTTTATGTGCATCAAGAATAAGGTCAAGACAAGCCCGTAAAAATACCGACTTCTTCACATTCATGATATTGTCAAGAACAATCTTTGCCTGTACGTCCTTAATTTCTTTATGCGCCTGTTCGCATTGACTTACTTCCTTCAAATGTCTGAGCATGAAAAAAATGCTTTTCGTAGAGCTAAGAAACTGCTTGTTTTCAACAGTAGCAATATCTTTAATCTCCTTAACGTGTTCAATACCCTTGCTTTTACGCATCATATAGCTTAAGCATAGCATGGCGAGAATGTAAGACCACTTCCCGATACTGCACCTGAGCCTACGGGGATTGCTCACGCTCACAATTTTGGGATTTGCTCCTGCGCTGTCTGAGACAATAGGGTTGTCCGCATTTGCTGATGTCATGGGTGCGGCAGCATCAACAATGATATCTGCCTGAATTTCAGTATTAGTTGGGTACATAATAAAATTGACCCCTTTCATAGTGATATTCAGAGGGCATTGTTATCCGCTCTGTACCACTGGTACTGAAACTTCCAATAGAAACCCATCTCAGCATAGGCACTTCACAAGTCAAGGAAACTCGCTTCGGTTAGCGCCATATCCCGCAGATCGATAATATACAATAGCATATTCGATAGATATTTCTCAGAGATGAACCTGTTTATCTTCCGATGAGCCGTCATTACTTCATCTCAGACCATCAATGCGCAAGCACATAAAATAAAGCACATCGAAAACCGTAGGTTAAGCATATCGAAATACCAAGTTTGACATACTAACCTTTATCCGAGAATACCACTTTGCTGGTGGTATATCACTGGGGAATCGCCTTATAATTTCCAGTAAATTCCCGCAAACCTCCGACAATCGACATAAATTCCTTGATAGATAGCTGAATTAATTAGCTTGCCAAATACCGAATTTGACATACTAACTTTCAATTGAGAATACCACTTTGCTGGTGGTATATCTCTGGAAAATTGCCTTATAATTTCCAGTAAATTCCCGCACACCTCCAGCAATCGACATAAATTCCTTGATAGATAGCAGTGAAAATTATCTTGTATAATATCGACTTTGTGACAATATCATCACTCGAAAATACCACTTTGTTGCTGTAAAATAATTACATAATTCAACATATATCCTCCCCCCGAATTTCTACCCGAAAGCTAACCAACCCCATCGCACCACAAACGCCGTAAGCCCCCTTAATCGCGCCGTGTGCGCCCATAACAGCGAGGTAGGGAAACAACCCGCGCAAACACAAAAAGCCGCCCCACGGCGAACGTGAAGCGGCTGTGAAGAAGCGGCGAAAAGGGCAAAAAAAGAGGGCGCAAAATCGCCCAGCAACTGCACCGCAATACCCTTGTATGGGCGCAGGAATATAAAATATTAAGGGCAGCGGGGCTGCCCTTGTAAATTAGTTATAGCAATGGATATCCTTTTAATTAGATACAACAGTACCACCAGAAAAATTAGGATGTGTATCCTCACTAAAACTCGTATTATAAATTTCTTGTATGGTTTCATAAGAATATGTTTTGCCTTTGTATGTAGCATTCAATAGGTTAGTACAGCCATTGAATGCTTCGCCGATTGTAGTCACACTATCAGGGATAACAATAGATGTGAGACTAGTGCAATCGCCGAATGCATAATCACCTAATATGATAACACTTTCAGGAATAGTAACAGAGACGAGACTGGTACAACCACGAAATGCAAAACTGCCAATTCCAGTAACGCTATCAGGGATAACTATAGATATGAGATTAGCGCAGTCTTCAAATGCACCTCCCCAGATTTCGGTAACGCTGTCAGGAATACTAACTGAGATAAGATTTTCGCATCCATAGAAAGTACCAGTGTAGATTACTTCCACATTGTTAGGTATGACAATTGAAGTAAGAGAGGTGCAGCCTCTGAATGCATCCTCGCCTATTGAAATAATACTATCGGGTAGGATGACTTCCGTTAATTCCTCGCAATATTCAAATGCTTGTTCATCTATATACTTTATACCATTAGGAACGATGCATTTACCTTTATAGTTTTCATAACACTTCTTAAATGTATCACCCAGAATGTAAATGCCATCAGATGAGTTTATAATATCCGCTATATCATAATCAAAATCCTTATATGTATATACTACATCATTGAAGCTAATATTGATCATTTCATCATACAAGCCTTTAAAGCTTCTAATAAGATCACGTGCAAGATCATCAGCATCTTCCCACTCGTCTGAATCCAAATCGGAAAAATAGCTGATAGCGTAATTGTTACCTGAACAATACCCACAATCTTTAAAAGCACGGTCTCCAATATAACCGATATTATTCGGTATTACAATATCGCTCAAGCTAATACAGCCGCTAAAAGCTGAATACCCAATCGCCGTTACACTTTCAGGTATAATTACCTCAGATAAACTACAACAATTATCGAATGCATAATCACCAATTGAATTTACATTGTTTGGTATATTGATTGATGAAAGTTTATAGCAGTATGCAAAGGCGTGGTCGCTGATAAATTCAACTTTTGGTGGTATTGCTACCGAAGATAAATTGTAACAACGCACAAACGCACTATCACCAATATACGACATCTCTTTAGGAAACACCACCGAAGTTAAATTATAGCAATCAGAAAAAGCTCCATCCCCAATAGCTGAAACTGTATTTGGAATATTTACTTCTCCATTAATGGCTTCATTGCAATCTATCAATACCCCATTCTCAATGGTGAGCATATTTAATTTATCAAATATAGCAAAAAGCTCTTGGAGCGTATGGGTAGCATCTAGATAATTCACTTCTTCAAGGCTAGTGCAGCCCGAAAAAGCTTGCTCACTTACCAACGCTACTACGCTATCGGGAATATCTATCGACGTAATTTTGCTGCAATTATAAAATGCTTTGCCGCCTATTGTGTGTACTCCATCAGGAATCGTAAATCTGCCCTCATGACTTGTTGAACAACCCAGCAAAACACCATCTTCAATTCGATAACCGTCAGGATATCGGATTTCATTGTATAAATCCTCAATATTCTCATAAGAATATGTCTTTCCTCTGTAGCAGATATTAGTAAGATTTATGCATCCATCAAATACCCCATCAGGCATATCGGTTACTTCGCTTGAAATATACACTGTTTCAAGAATGGTAGCATTTTTATAAACATGATCAGCCATCATATCCCACCGAAACCCTTCATGGTTTTTACTGGATAAGAAAGCCATGTCTCTGGGATAATTGATATGTTTGATTGTCGAAGTATTGATAGCTGCATACTTAACTGTGTCTGGCATCACTATTTGTGTAAGCTTGCTGTTTTTCAAATCGATTGCTACAACAGGCTCTCCATCAATGGTATCGGGTATGTTTACTCTGAGAGATTGACCAGTATAGCCTGTTATCACAATACCGACACACTCTGTGTCATAAGTATATTCAAAGCTTTCAACAGGGGTTTCTTCGATTACAGGTAAGACATCCCATACGTCAGGATATTTTGTAGCAGCATCTTCGGTAATTGAATTATTTCCGTAATTCAGAGCTTGATCTTCCTCATCACTCTCGTCATCCCTGTCCTCGGTTTCGTACTCTTCCGTATCGTCGCGGCGGCTATCCGAACTGCCGCTGCAACCGCTAAAAGCACTAACAGCTATCACCGCCGCAAGAATACCCGCTAGGCATCTTTTGAGCTTATACTGGCTTGACATTGTAATACCCTTCCTTTTTGCATAACGCATTATTTGACAGGAAAATACCCTATCAGCACTAATTATACTGGATATGCCAGTAAAAGTCAAGCCTTTTTTAGGAAATAGTATATACTCTAGGTGGGTGATAGTATGGTATTACATAAATTTGAACGAATCCGCAATCTGCGTGAGGATAATGACTTGAAGCAGCGGCAACTAGCCGAGCTGCTGGACTGCGATCAGCGCACTTACAGCAACTATGAGTGCGGCGTGCTGAACGTTCCGAACGATGTGCTTATACGATTGGCACTGTTCTACAATACCAGCGTAGACTATCTCCTCGGCATCACCGACGCTAAAGTACCCTACACCCGAAACAAAACCGCTGATGAGCGCATCAAGGCGACTAAAGATATCAAAAAGACAGCTCCGAAATAAAATCGGGCTGTCTTTTTTCGTATGAGCCACTTCTCGCAGTACCCCTGAGCCAGAAACTCAAAACTGTCTTTTTTTCAACGCTTACTCGGATACTTGCTCTCACTACTTGCCGAATACTCACCACGAAAACTGTCTTTTTATTAAGTTCTGAGTACCCTCTGACATCATCTCTGCGCCTCGCTCCATCGGAAAACTGTCTTTTTTTCGCAAACTGAGTTTGGATAGTATCTGCTTGTAATGCGACTTCAGAGGCTATCGGAGAAATATCTGCTCCTTTATCGGGACAATTAAACTGCTTGATACAAAAAATCGGGATATCGCTGTATCCATAAACCCACCGCCCACCCTATACGAATACCTTATCTCCGAATCCCTCTATACCTGAATTCTATTTACCTACCCCTCAATTCCAAGTATAATCAGGTAGCGGAATTTCTCGTCATCTATCACCCGAATTATCCTCTTATATCTGTATCTCGGTATATCTCTCGTGTAATGTATAGTCAGGAATTAATCGACCGAATATCTTATTACTCGAATTATCCGATCTCACATTCTTCTTCCTGATATAATAATAAAGCAACTCGGAATTGAATTTTATTATCGGAGATTTTTTCACGCATTATCAGACATAATTATGAAAAATTTTTCTGCACCTCCAAAGTAAATATTTCTACTCGGAAAAGGAATAAATATCCGTAGCGAATTGCACCTATCCGCATACTACCGCAAACAAACAGAATTCACACTCCTGCGCCGCCACCGCCCATAAGCTCGGAGATAAGCTGCTGCTTCTGTTGCGAGTACGCCTCGTCCTCAGTGGAGAGCAGAAACATAAGGTGCGCCAGCTTATCGGAATCCGCAAAACCAAGCCGTTTCCTTACAACAGTCGCCATAACGCTGCGCAGAATTTTGACTTCTTCGGCGCAGTCACTGACCAGCAAATTGTCTTTTTTCTCACCCTTTGGCAGCAGCGCGGAGATATTGTAGTCAAGCTCACGCTCTGAAAGTACCCCAGCCGAAGCATAAAAGCAGATAAGCCCATCTTCCGTTTCATCGTCAGCAATGAGCGAAAGAGCCTCCCCAATACGCTCGCGCAGCCGCTTATCCTGCCGTGAAGCGAACACGTCAAGACTCTCTCTTGTGGTGTTGAACTTCTCTGCGGTCAGCTTGTAGTCAAAGCCGCTTGTCACCAGCGCAATGTACTTTTCCCTCGACGAGCTGCGAGTCCAACTGCCGCCTGTTACATATTTCTGTAGAACATTCAGAGCGTTCTTCCTGCGCATCAAAACGGTATACTCCTCGCTGTCGGTTTCATCCAGCTGTTGAAGCTCCCTCAGACGGGCGACGGTCAGCTTGCCGCAGCTAATTAGGTCTTTGATAATCATAACATGATACCCTCCTCGTTTTGGTTTTGTTATGACAGAATGTAGCGGAAGATTTATTTTCGCTGTACGGGTCGGGTTTTTTATCGGAAACGAGCCGAAAAATTCTTAACAAAACAAATTCCATTTTGTTATCGTTAAGGTACAATGTTAAGAGAAAACGCTCAACTCGGTAGGAAATATCAGTGCAGATAAAATGCTGCTCAAGCCTTTGATACTGCGGTTTTCTGAGGAGTAACGCCGCCCCGAAAAGTCCAGCCGGACGCCAAAGCACACGACCGCCCAGAAGCCCCGCAAACGCCCGTAAAGCTGCCCATACCCACGAGGTAGGGAAAGTACCCGCCGCAGCCAGATAAAGCCCGCAAAACGCACGCCAGAGGGCTGAAAACGCACGTCCTGTAAAACGGCAAAAGCGCCGCAAACCCTTTCGTAGAGCCGCATCGCAGATTCTCATTTCAGGTAGAACAGCCTTAATAATCTGGCTAATAACCTCGGTAATCCAGCAAACAACCTTTTAAATCTGCAAAACAGCCTTGAAAATCTCAAAAATGACATAAGAAAAGCCGCCCGAATCAGTAGAAACAGGCGGCTCCGGGTATCAGCGGACGATAATTCCGCCGTAGGGGATAGTGCTTGTGCCTTTAGGTGTTTTCCTCAGCAGCGTTCTCGTTCTGTCGTTGTACGCTGCCAGCACCTGTGAGGGGACGATCATCGAATTCTGCTCCATATCCAGCTTTGAAACTGGCGTATAGAGGTGACCGCTGCCTATATCCGAAACGATCCAGAATACTACGTCCGAGGTTTTGGTGACTGGCACACCATCGCCGTTGATAACGATCTGCTGCAGCTTGCATCCGTTAGAGCCAAGCTGAATACCCAAAAATGTAAATCCCATTACTGTTCCTCCTTTACAAGTCGATAAAATGTGTGTTTAGTAATACCCAGCCGCCGCATAGCCTCGACTGCTGTAATCTGCTGCTCACGCCATAGGGCGCATACCTCTGAAAAACCCTCGGGCTTCGGAATGCGCTTCCTGCCCAGCTTCACGCCGCGAGTCTTCGCCGCATCAATACCCTGTCGCTGTCGCTCACGGATAGACAGGCGCTCCTTTTCGCTGACATAGCTGAGTATCTGCAGCACTAGATCTGCGACAAACCGCTTATCGAGGTTACCGTCAGCGCATCGGGTGTCCAGCAGTGGCATATCCAGAATCACGATATCGCACTGAAGCTCTGTTGTGATATACTGCCACCATCTGCGTATCTCCTCGTAGTTGCGCCCCAGCCTGTCCAACGACACTACAACAAGGCAGTCCCCAGCTCGCAGCAGCGGAGCTGTCCTGTCAGTACCCACCAGCGACATGAACACGGGTCTGTTGAAATCCTTGCCCGACTGCTGCTCCTGCAGTATCTGTCTTTCCTCGATACCGTAATCACTCAGCGCGGTTACCTGCCTGTCTAAATTCTGACTGGTGCTGCTGACACGGGCATAGCCCCACATTTTTGCGTTTTCCATAATCATCACCTCCGTGGTTGGCATAGTAACTCTTTTCTCCGAAAAAGTCAAGCGGAAAATGTACACCTTTTCGGACACCCCAAATCCGCATAACAGAGCCGTTTCCGTGTGGATGGAATAGCCGCTGAATGACTTATCGGACAGGCGGAATGCAAACTGTCGTTTTCGGAGAGGTTTTACAGGTTCAGCCTGTAACGGTAGAAATAAAAAACAGCCTTGCGGTAGTAAGCAAGACTGAGTAAAAATGATGCTATTATGGGACAGTTTTATTTAGTGGCAGTACATCCATTCGCCGCAAACAGCGCATTGAACAGCGGCTTTGTATCAATATCGTTATCCGCATAGCCTTCCAGTATCACATTGAAGTAATATTCCGATGGAATACCAACAGGATAACCATGCGCCATTATGTAAGCAAAGGCGTCCACCTTATGCTTGCCGAAGTACACACGAAAATCCTCCTTGTAGTACAATCTCGGGAAACCTTCGTACCTGTCTAAATTTCGCTCATCATTTGCTGATATCTCCCACACTACGACAGGAACACTGCTGTCTTTATTTGGAACGATAGTAGCCACTGCACTACCATCTCCGCCGTGAAATTCAAGAGAATACCCGTCTATCTCCGAAATGCCGAGAACTCTGGCATCGGGGCAGCGGCGCTTCATCTGGTCGATGTTCATATTAGATCCGTAAGCAAGATAAATTCTGTTCATATTTTTAAATTCCTCCGTTTTTCGTGTACATATTGTGAGGTGGTAGCTACCTCCCCGAATTTCTGTCTTTCTATGCGGCGTGTCGCCATGCTATGTCGCCGTCGAGGTTCTCAAGCATAAACTTACGGCAGGTCTTGAACTCATCACCGATAAGCCCCATTCGCAACAGCCATGAGCGAAATGTGTACTTCTCATTATCGCTTTTCGTGACCTTTGCACTTGTGGATTTCTGAACTATCGCCTGATGCGAAACCGCAAGACAGAACTGGATATACGCCTTGACCTTTCCTGCGTGAGTAGTGGAATTGAAGCAGCGGAACTCCACCGTTCCCTTTGTAAATACGGCGTGGAGATTAAGCCCATGATAGCGGCTGGAGTTATAATGAGCGTTCCTGTCGCCGCAGTACCCAGCATACCAGATATCCGCCGCTTTTGCCATGCTATCAGGACGCTGCCTGTTGAAACTCGACGTCAGCGACTCCTCTAGCTTCTTGCAATAGCCGACTTCGCGCCTGTTCTGTACGGCTAAAGCCTTGTAGATGATATCCTGCTTACTGGAAAAGATATTCACGAGATTTCGCAATGACTTCGGCGTGTGCTGATCAGCTCCCACATGAATATGAATACCGCAGCTGCTGTTTGCAATCGCACCAGCGTGCCTCAGTCGGCGTATAAGCTCCTGCAAGGTTTCGATGTCCTCGTATTTGAGGATAGGAGTGACAAACTCCACCTCCTCAGCGGAAGCATTGCTCCTGCGCTCAACGGTAATGGAACTGTCCGAAACTACGCTCCACTTTCTGCCCGAACTATCTGCGACGATATATCGGTCATAACCGCCGCCCTGATGTACTGCAGTTGTTCCGAAATACTCCGCTACCGTTTCAGCTGCCTTTCTGCGTGTAAGCCCTGTAAGCTCGATCTCCACTCCGAATGTCTGTGTTCTCATTGTCAGCACCTCTGTCTTTTTTCGTTTTTGCTGGTGCTATGGTAACTCTGATTTGAGAATTATTCAAGATGCTAAACTGTACAATGTTTCGGGTGTGGAATTGGTGGTTGTGCTTGGGGTACAAAATAAAAAAAGCCCTTTCGGGATCAACCGAAAGGGCGAAATGTTATTCAAGGTATTGCTTTAATTCTTCAATCAACTCATATACTTTTGTAGCTGGTTTGTTATGGGATGGAGGAATGCTATCATTAATAAGTGCCTTTGCATTTCTTATTGCTTCATACATTCGATCTTCAAGTAGCGCATAAATATTTGGACAAGTTTTGTCATATTTAAAGCCAAACAGCTCACTTAATCGCTTCTGATAGTATTTCCTATCATTCGCAGATTGCAGGAAATCGAAATGCAGTATAAACCACAGTTCTATACATTCATTAGACCAAGCTACTTTATATACAGTTTTACCTTTGGTTGTGTTAGCACTGGATATAGCATTATCAAAATCATCATAAGGGAAATCATCCTTATCGAACATAAGCCAAACCACTTCAGTGTCTGGACAATTCTCCTCTACATATTTCCGAGTATATTCTAACAAACCGCGAGTATTTCTTCCAGTGCCGTGAACTTGTATAACCGCATTCTGTGAAATATAGTTGGCATACCTTGCATTTATTTTTGATACTATTCCATTGATGTAATAGGGTTCTGTTTTTGTTCCCTCAGATACAATCAGCATACGCGGCGGCAATAACGGAATCTGCTCAACAGGCTTTTTCTTTTTGGCAATCTTTTCTTTTAAAGCTTTCATTTCAGAATGTTTGAGAGGTTTATTACTCATTGATATCCTCCCATTCTAAACCTTTTCTTATATAAGGATCAGCACCAAACTTACCCTCAATATATTGCTTCGAATACGATCCGTCATTTCTCGGCTTAGTTCCATTAGGCATCTTAAACTGGACTAACGAATACAGGGTAGACTCGTTCTTGGCGTTCATAGAGCAAAACCATATTTCATCACGTCTGAAACGTTCCTTATTCATATTATACAAATCGTGGGATGTGCAAATAAGTTGAGCCTGATTTTTATTTATTTTCGGATCAGTAAAAAGACTAATAATATAACCAAATAATTTGGGATGAAGCTTTGCATCCATCTCATCAGCAATAAAAACAGAGCCTTCATATAAACTAGTATAAACTAAAGGAAGAAGCGAAAGCACTTTACGAGTACCACTTGATTCATCATTAAAATTAAGCTCTACCTTTATATTATCGCTATTAATTCGTGTTGTATATATCTGTCGATGTTTTCCGTCAGAATCTTTTTCTTCTCGCATATCATCTATGTCAATTCCCATACTATTTAGTAATTCGATTATTGACTTTTTATTTTTTGATATAGTATCAAAGTCTACAGCTGAGTCAAGAAAAGGTTTATCATAGTTAAGTAATTTACAATCCATCAACCAATGGACAAACTCATCAATTATCTTAGTATCCGAAATTATTGCGATTAGTGACAGTAATGTTAAATCTGATCTTACCTTATTCAGTGCTAAGCCTTCAAGATCTTCGTTTGGTGAATTAATAATTTGATTTCCATCATTAGTAACATTTCGCTCAAATATTATTTCAGGTTCATCATCTATAATATGTGTACGATAAAAGCATTCATCAACTACACATTCACCTTTAAGACTCAATTGATAATTATATTCATATTCACCAATGCGACAAATGATTACAAATTCAGTTGGCTGCTCAGCGCATTCAGATGAAAACTTAAAATATTTTTGTTCTTCGTTAATTTTAAGAATATCATTAATATCCAATAATTCGCGATTATAGTCACTGTCTAATAGTGTTGCCATTACAGGAAAGCAGATTTTTTTACGAATATAAGCAAATGCCTCCAAAACGCTTGTCTTGCCTCCACCGTTAGGTCCATAAATTGATACAACAGGCAAAAACTTCTCACCATCATACTCATCTACAAGGAGCGTTTCAGAATGCTCACCAATATTTTCGGCACATAAATCAAGCGTCGCCTCATTCCTGAAAGACTTAAAATTCTTAAAAGTAAACTGACATAACATAATATTCACCTCGGGAGAAAAAATCTCATAGACCACCTAGATACATTAGATATTATACCACAAGGCTAAACAGAATTCAATACCTCGTGAGATTTTTTCTCCTGTCTATCACAATTAATATACAATATACTGCAAAACTCACCATGATAACAATTTAAGTACAATTAATCAAACTATTCTGACAAGCATCTCAAGTTCAGTATCAGAAAACATCTATAAAAACAGCTATACAACCACACACCTCAAACGCAACAAAAAAGCCCTCAACCGGCACGGTTAAAGGCTTTGTAAATATTCAATCCAACTTATCTCGGGTAGTTATGAGCCCGACGAGCTACCGAGCTGCTCCATCCCGCGACATTTGATGTACTCAGTATTTCCCGAGTGCTTAATAATTATACCACAAGCATTTACTTTTGTCAACCCCTTTTTGAAAATTTCCTGCAAGAATTTTTCGACATTCGGGAGAAACGGCTTTGCTAAGCGGTTTATTGGCACTGTTCAAAAGTAGAAAGCCTATAATTATACAGACATTAGCGCAGGCAAGATCGACCTTGACACTACCCAAAACCAATACACCTAATTATAACACACCAAAGCCCTCATTCATAAATTAATTGAGGGCTTTAGCGTAATTATTAGGAAGATTTACTTTTTCTTACGGGAGAGTGTTAATGCTGTACCTGCAATAAATGCAACACCTGCGATTACTGCAATTCCCTGTGTACCAGTGTCAGCGGACCGCTTGTCCTCGGTATCTGCGCTTTCGGTGCTGCCTGCCGCGTTTGCGGAGATATCCTCTGTTGTGAGAAG
The DNA here is from genome assembly GCA_015067175.1 of Oscillospiraceae bacterium. Classification (GTDB taxonomy): domain Bacteria; phylum Bacillota; class Clostridia; order Oscillospirales; family Ruminococcaceae; genus CAG-115. The sequence goes on from SVMX01000001.1 coordinate 213,866, forward strand.
GTAATCGGAGCAGCTATCCTGTGTAACAGTGATAAAGCCATTCTCATCAACCTCTGCGCTGTCGATGAGCTTAACGCCGTTTTCAAGAACTCTGCTGTAGTACAGTGTCTTGCCTGCATACTCAACGCCAACGGGAATTGTTATCTCAGCCTTTGCAGGAAGCTTTCCGCTGTAAGCGTAGTCGATAGACATAACAAAGTTGTCCTCTGTCAGCTTATCACTTGCATTGTCTGTAAGCTCTGTGGAGATAACACTCGTAAAGTCGAAAGTATCGATACCTTTAACAGCTAACATTGACATTGTGTTCTGCTCAAACTTAAAAGAAACGCCGTTATCACTCTTGATAATTACGTCAGCTTCGCAGTTTACTGTAACGATACCCGAAAAAGTCATTCTGTCGAGCGCTTGTGTTACGTCAACCTCATAAGCTTCGGAAGAAGTATCAGGAGCATTTTCGGATTCGTTAGCTGCGAGCTCGCTCAGCATAGCTGCGCCATTCTCGGTGAACACCCATTCGCTTGACCATGCAGTTTCCTCAGGCTGTATCGGTCAGCACCTTGTCAGCATAAGCTACGGTGCTTGTCACAAGCGCAGTTGCCAACATAGCAGCTGCAATCCTTCTGAATTTCATTTTTTATCCTCCGTTTTATTACTATTTCGACAGAATTCCGCCTGTCACGATAGATTATAACACAAAACGCCGTCTTTGTCGAGTATTAATATCATTCTCGATAAGTATTTTAACATCACAAGAGATATAATTAGTATCATAGAATGGGGGGGACCGATTATGTATGTGGGAAATCTTTATCAAAGAATTGCCGATATGCGCAAAGCCTTAAATATAACGCAAACGCAGCTTGCAAAGAAGCTTGGCGTGACCAGAAGTGCAGTAAACGCTTGGGAAATGGGATTGTCAACTCCGCAACTAAAGCACGTTATAGTAATGGCAGAAATATTTCATACTACAGTTGACGGGCTGCTGAGCACACCGACAAAGACTGTTATTGATATTTCCGATCTGTCTGAACAAGAACAGGAAACGATATTGCAAATGGTAGATTGCCTAAGGCAAAAGTCAAGCCTCAAATAACCTCAACGCTTGCCTCATGAGCCGTTTTTAAGCATAAAACTCATGTCATCAACCGTTTTTAACATTTTGTCCAATATTTGTATATAAAATTTGGCGCTATTGATTTAAATTTGTTGTTGAACTTTTCATAAAGCTATGCTATAATATAATGTAGATATGTATGCAGATATATTATGTTGTTGATGTAAAGCATATAACATGATTTCCATAAGAATACACTCGGAGGTAGAAAAATGGCAATATCAAGCAAAAAGCCTGAAGATGGAATGAAAGGAATGGAGTTATCCGACAAAGCCGGATTCAAAAGAGTTTTGGTCGTTGACGATAACACCATTCTTCTCAGAACTGTTAAAGAAATGCTTGACAAAGACTACAGCGTTTCTATTGCCGCTTCCAGCGCACAGGCTTTCATGGCTGTATCAAAATGCAAGCCTGATATAATCCTTCTGGACTACGAAATGCCATATACAGACGGAACAGAGGTTCTCAGAAAGCTGCGCAACCACCCTGACACTATGCACATTCCCGTTATTTTCTTCACCAGCAGTGCCGAAAGAGAAGTTGTTGCAAAGCTCGTAGAGCTGAAGCCTGACGGATATCTCCTCAAGCCTCCGAACAGAGATAAAATGATAAAGATCATTGAAAAAACGCTTCCACCTGAAATATAATGATATTCATTGATCCAAATCGGCTGCTTCTTCAAACGAACAAGCAGCTTTTTTTATAGGAGAACGATATGGTACATATTTTCATCATCAATCCCTTTGCGGGACGGCAGACTTTTGCCGATGATCTTAGAACCAAGCTTAATTCAATAAAAAACCTCGACTTCTTCGTATTTAACACGCGTTATGCTGGATATGAAACAGAGCTGGTTAAAAAGATACAGCATATATTCGCAGGTGTCCCTATGCGTTTTTACTGCTGTGGGGGGTCGGGAACCATGAAAAATATGCTCAATGGCTTTGAAGATCTCTCTAAAACCGAGATAGCTTTCTTCCCTTGCGGTCTAACCAATGATTTTCTCAAAATGTTCGGAAAAGACGAGTCTCGCTTCCATCAGATAGAAGAGCTTATAAACGGCGATATCATAGAGGTAGATTACATTAAAAGCAATCACGGAATTTCGCTAAATTCGCTTTCAACGGGTCTTGACAGTAACTGCGTAAATAAAATGAACGACTACCGCATACTAAGGCACATCGGAGATGATGTTCCGTACTCTTTGGCGACATTGTATTCCATTTTTGTATCAAACACTCTGGAATATGAACTTATGCTTGACGACAAGGTGTTCATTGATAAATTTGCCGAAATATTCATAGGAAACGGGTGCGTCTTCGGAGGATCAATGTTCTTCTCTGACCACACCTGCATAAACGACGGACAAGCAATATACCGTTTAGTGCCGAACAAGCGCGGCTTTTCACTGCTCCCTACCCTTTCAGTCATTACAGGAAGAAAATACGATAAGATACCGCAGGCTATGGCCTGTGGCGAATGCTCAAAAATACGCATACGCCGCACAAACAGAGAGCCTTTCACTATCAATCTTGACGGCGATCTTATCAATAATGTCACAGAATGTAACGCAGAAATAGTCCGCAAAGGATTAAAGCTTGTCGTACCCAAGGGGGTGAGCGTTAAATGAGCAGCAATTTTAAGCTTGGTCATATGTGCTGTCTTGCTTTCTATATTATTGAAAGCATTGTAGTATTGATAATGAGCCTGGTCACGCAAAGATTAGAGCTATGGGGAATACTCATCTTCGCCGTAGTGACAATCGGTATGATTGCACTTCTTAAACTTGGAAAGAACAACAAGGTAAAGCTAGGCGAAGAGGTTCACAAAAAAGTTCAGGCGATCGCTTTTGTTTTTGTAAATACCATGCTGTCGTGGACGTTTGATTCTGCGCAGACATTCCTCTTTGCAACCTGCTTCAGCTCAGTGCTTTGCTTTATTTTCCTTGACGGGAATTTTGCTAAATACCAAATGTACCTGTCGCTTGTTTCAACGCTCGTAATGTCGATGATCGTTGGTTTCTATACTCAATCGACACACACTATGATGGTATTCTGCTTCGGAACCGTCGTCATAATCGTTATGAACTGGATCATAATGATCATGGCAAAGGCTATAACTTTCCAGAACCGCAAAAGCTTTGAGCAGGAACGAAGTCTTGACGACCTGCTGAAGGTAGTTGAAGCGAAGTGTGACGATGCGCAGACAGCTACACGAAGCAAAACGCGCTTCCTCGCTCACGTTTCGCACGAAATAAGAACGCCTATTAACTCCATCATGGGCATGAACGAGCTTATCATGCGCGAGACCTCAGAGGAGGAGATACGCGAATACGCCGTCGAAACAAAGGTTGCCGCAGAATCTCTGCTTGGTATAATCAACGACATTCTGGATATTTCCAGAATCGAAGCAGGCAAGGTAAGGTTTTGCCGTGTTAAATTCAATCTTCCCAAGATAATCGGTGATGTCTATAACCTCATAAAATTCCGTGCACAGACTAAGGATCTGGATTTTATCATAACCGCAGACAGAAAAATCCCCTCAGTCGTTATGGGTGACGATATACGCTTAAAGCAGATCATCACAAACCTGCTGACAAATGCCGTGAAATACACCAACAAGGGCAGCATAACACTCGACCTCAAAATGCTGAGCGAGGACGAGATCCGAATCTCGGTCAAGGATACGGGTATCGGTATCAAGGAGGAAGATCTTCAACGCGTATTCAGCGCATTCGATCGCCTTGAAGAAACCAGAAACCGCAGCGTCGAGGGTACGGGTCTTGGACTTAACATCACGACCGAGCTGCTTGAAATGATGGGCAGTAAGCTTGAGGTCAACAGCGTTTACGGCGAAGGTTCCGAATTCTTCTTCGTACTGAAGCTTGAAATAGTTGACCCGACACCGATGGGCGAGCTTAAGCTCAACGACCGAGTTATCAGAAGCGAGGAATACTCCGCAAGCTTTGAAGCTCCCGATGCGCACGTTCTTGTTGTTGACGATAATGATATCAACCGAAGCGTTTTCACAAAACTGCTTAAACATACAAAGATAAAGATAACCGAAGCCGAAAACGGCGAGGATTGTCTCTTAAAAACACAGAACACTCATTTCGATGTTATCTTTATGGATCACATGATGCCTGTAATGGACGGCACCGAGGCATTCAAGAGGCTTCGTAAGCAGGAAAACGGAAAATGCCGCAATACACCTGTCGTGATGCTCACGGCAAACGCTGTTATCGGTGCAAAGACCGAATACTCGAACATGGGCTTTGATGGCTTCCTGACAAAGCCTATAGACTATAAAAAGCTTGAAGAGATGCTTCATTCTCAGCTTGACGCAAATCTTGTAAAGAGCGCTCCGCCCAAAACAAGACGCAGCAAGAATGAGCCTGTTGAAACCATCGAATTTCCTGAGATCCCCGGCGTTGATTGGAGCTATGCCAGAATGCACATAGCAGATGACGAGCTTATTCTCGAAACAGTTAAGCTTTTCTGCGCAGCAGCAAAGTCACATCTGAACGAGCTTGACTTGTATGTTGACAGCATTGATTCCGAGAGCAGCCTTGACAGTTACCGCATAAAGGTACACGGGATGAAGAGTTCCGCTGCAATCATTGGTATTGTACCGCTTGCAGGTATGGCAGCTGAGCTTGAAAGTTGCGCAAAAACTGCCGATACAGAGGCAATAAAGGCTATGCACCCGATATTTGCTAGCAGATGGCTTAGTTTAAGCGGCGCTCTTCAGCAAAGCCTTTTTGAAAGCGACGAGCCTAAACAAAATGCCGCCGATCATGTAGCTGAGATCGAGGAGATATTCGCTCAGATACGCAACGGTGCCGAGGAAATGGATATTGATATCCTTGATGAAATGGCGAAGAAGCTTGACGAATACAGCTTTGACGGCGCTGAAGCCGAAAAGATCGATGAGATAAAGCAGGCAATACTTAATTTCGAGATCGAAAGCCTTATGACCTGCACCTCTCCCTTCTCATCTGCACAATAAAAAAGCGATATCCCCGATAAAACTTCGGGGATATCTTATACAAAAACGCCGATGACCTTACAGCCATCGGCGCATTTTATTGTTCTGATAAATTAGATGTGATCGTTGATATATGCGATAAGACTGCCTATCTGCGGCTTAGAGAACTGTGCGTCCGCACCAACGCTCTCGCCCTTCTTACGCATCTGATCGTTTATCAGCGACGAGAAAAGGAACACAGGAATATCCTTCAAGAAAGCATCGTCCTTGATGAGCTTTGTAAGACGGTGACCGTCCATCTGGGGCATCTCGATATCACTGATAACACACGCGATCTGGTCACGGATATTTCCGCCAAGCTGTCTGTGACCGCTGACATAATCCCACGCGTCCTTACCGTTTGTGAAGTGCGCAACATTCTTATAGCCTGCTTCTTCGAGCGTGCTCATGATAAGCTTGTTGAGGAACGGAGAATCCTCTGCGATAACAATATGCTTTTCAGCCTTGTCCTCACTTACAGAAACAAGACCTGTCGTATCAAGCACAGCAGTACGATTAAGATCGGACACGATCTTCTCAAAGTCAAGAATGAGAATAATGCGGTCCTGAAGCTTTGCGATACCTGTAGCGATATTTGTCGCGCCGTCGCCCGAAATTGCAGGCGGCTTTTCGATATCCTCCCACGAAATACGCTGGATGCCCTTTACAGAGGTAACATGGAAGCCAACGTCCATCTGATTGAAATGGCAGACAACGAGCAGATCGTGCTCAACGTCGTTGCTTTCCTTCTGCAGCACCTTATGTAAGTCGATAACAGAAATAACTGTATCACGAGGAGTGAACACACCCTCAAACTCAGGCGGTGCATCGGGCACAGGGATAACGGGAGTATAATTCATGATCTCAGTAACCTTGGCGATGTTGATACCAAAGCTCTGCTGACCTACCATGAACTCAAGCACCTCAAGTTCATTAGTGCCGCTCTCAAGGAGTATATTAGTTTCCATAGCAATCTCTCCTTTGCTTATATAATTCTAGTTACATTATACAACATATCCTCACAAAAATCAATATGTTCTGTAAAATTTGTGTACTTTTTCTAAAAAAACTTGTAATATTATTCTCATTTCACGCTAAAGCGAAGCCACTGAAATATAATATTAGTGTTAAAACACGACACTCATACCGCTGTACATCTGCTTTACCATATCACCAAGTTCGCTTCTCAGCAGCTCAAAACCTATATCGCCCGTGCAATGACCCGTAATTATACATTTAACACCTGTGGCTTTCAGTCTTTGCGCCATTTCCAGCACCTCACTGTCATTGCTTCTGAATAAATGGAGTCCTCCCACAAGTGCGTAAACCTCGCCCCCGAGTGCCTCTTTTGCCTCCTCAATAACAACGTCGGCACCGCCGTGGCAGCAGCTATTGAACACAACAAGCCCCTTATCAGTGCGAAATACCAGGCTTTGCTCATGCGAAAACAGATCAGTCTGCCACTCGCCGTTCTTTAAAATGTACATATGCGCGCATTTTCCTGCAGAAAGCATATCGCGTCTGTGCCCTATCAGCCAAGCACCGTCAAATAGCTGTACATCGCCCGCACAGCGGCGTATTCTGCTCTTAAACAGTTCGAGCGTGCCGATCTTTATTCCGATATAATGACGTTCTGCCCCCTCACCGCTGTAGCAGTCCTCACCGCTGTCAGCACGCAGACAGAACTCTGCCCGTTTATTTTTCTGAAAAAAATCTTCCATGCCGTCAGCGTGGTCATAATGCGCGTGTGATAGCACGCCATATTCAATATCGGCAAGCTCTATACCGAGCTGCACAGCATTTTCTGCAAAGCCTCCCGACTTTCCCGTATCAAGAAGTATTTTCCGTCCGTTATACTCTATGCATATCGAAAGCCCCCACTCGCAAAGCAGCGGCGGATCTGCGATATTATCAATAAGCACTGTCGCTTTCAGCTCCATATTTACCTCCAAAACTTTATAACAAATACGAGCCGCACCTACAATGCGGCTCGCTTTATTAAAGGTCTTTTTTCCATATAGTTTCTATCTCGCCGCGAGAATTCTCGCCGATATATCCGCCCGTGCTGTGCAGAGTAAAGCCCATAGCTGTATGGAATGCTTTTGCACCCTCGTCATGCGCACCGAAGCAGGAACATACATATTCACCGCCGCTTGAGAACAAGCGCACACGCTCAATACCGCGCTCTGTAAGCAGCTTTGCGATACCCCGTCTGCGATATCCCGAGGAAACGAAAAGATTATACATATACCAGCACATTGCATTGTCACTGTCACGCATAAAGCTCGCTGCACCTACTGTTTCGCCATCAAGGAAAGCCACAACTGTGAAGTGCTTTTTTCCTCGCGAATTCACCTGACTGCTGTGCTTTAAACGCCACAGCATTGACGCAGGATTTTCGGGTATCTCAAGTCCGCTTGCACGCGCAATTGAAAGATAAAGCTCATCTGACAAAGGCTTATCCTTGCTGAATATCTCAAACCTCATCTCTCGGGGCGTATCGGCTGCATATATCTTTGCAACGCCGCCCCAATCAGTAACATCGCTGCCTATCTCCAAAAAACCAAATTTCTCATAATAACCGATATGGTCAGTCGCAATATACACTCTATCATAGCCAATGTGAGCAGCCTCGTATTTTGCGTGCGTCAGCAGCATCTCGGCAATTCCCGTGCCGCGGACACTCTGATCCACATAAAGCGAGCCGATAAACGGCGTAAGCTCAGTTCTATTGGTTAAATGGTCGTTCTGAACAAGCTGGTAAAAGCCAAGTATCTTTTCCCCACTGAGCACTAGCCAAGTCTGCGGAAGCCGATCAGAATTTACGCTTAACTCAGCACAACGCGAAAAGACCGCACTGACGGAGCCCCAGTGCTCTTCACAATATGCAACAGCACTTTTAAGAAGTGCGGGCTGCTGTTTTAACGAACGTATCAGCATATGCTCTCCTTATTAAACACTATCCAAACAAATCCAAATTTGCATTTTACAACTACTAAACACTACCGTTATAATTTTAACACTAAAATGCCGCGCTGTCAAGGTCAAATATCAAATATGCGTATAGAATATTATATTTTTATTCTACTATTTCCAGAATCTCACGGCGTATAAGCTTCAACATTATTGATGTATTGAGGTCAACAGCGTCCTCTGGATAGATATCCCTTATGTAGCCTTTCCAATATCGGCGCTTGTACTTTTCGATTATCTCCTCGTCAGAAAGGTCATCACGCACGCTTTGCGCAAGCAGCTCCGCCGCCTCTATCGAAGCGCTTTTTGCATTTTCAAGAAAATACTTCGTATGCTCCTCGTCCAAAAGACCTAAATGCGGCGAAATAAGCTTTTTTATTTTCAGCTTTCCAACACGCTCTATAGCACGCAGCGACATCTCATAACCGACAAGGTATGATGGCACGATCAGCTCGCCGCCGTCGTAAACACCCAGTGTTTCCGAGGATAAAAGCAGCTCGCGCTCCTCGCAGTAAAATCCGACAGAGCATTTTGTGTGTCCCGGCAGCGCAAGCACCTCAAAGCGCATATCTCCCGCCTTAATAACGTCGCCGTCACTCGCAGGAATATCAACGCGAAGCTTATCTCCGAGAAAAGGATACTCACCTACACCACACCTGTCTGCAAACTTTCTGTCCATATCACGCATAACAGCCTTTGCACCGTCCCGCTTGAATATTCCTGCGGCGTACTCCCCCGCAACTACCTTTGCCTCGGGATAACGCTGTATAATATAAGCGCTTCCGAGCGCGTGGTCGTAATGCGAATGTGTAAGGAAAATGTAATCAAGTTCGCGTGTTCCGAGACACTCTTTTATCTTATCTGCTACAGCAAAGCCTGTAAAACCAAAGCCTGTGTCGTACAATATTGACGTTTCCCCATCATCTATCAGAAAAGCGCTGTCACCCGCTTGCACTCTCACATCTGTAACCTTTAGATCTCTCATTCTCTATTGATAGCCTCCGTTTTAGTTATTAAATGAAGCAAAATTATATTCAGCAAAAAGAGGGAAGCGCAAACTTCCCTCTAGATAGCTTTTTATCAGCCGTTATTCTGCTGTGCGGCTCTCTTAGCCTCGATGTCAGCGAGAGCGTCCTTGCGGGAGAGATTGATTCTGCCCTGCTGGTCGATCTCCATAACCTTAACGATGATCTCATCACCGATGGAAACAACGTCTTCGACCTTCTCAACGCGACGGTTTTCAAGCTTGGAGATGTGCACCATGCCGTCCTTGCCGGGAGCGATCTCAACAAATGCACCGAAGTTCATGATACGAACTACCTTGCCCTTGTAGATTGCGCCGATCTCGGGAGGATTAACGATAGTGCCGATAACCTGAATACAAGCCTTTGCCTTCTCCATATCGAGACCGCAAATGAATACGTTGCCGTCATCATCAATGTCGATCTTGCACTCGAAGTCAGCACAGAGCTTCTGAATAACCTTGCCGCCCTTACCGATGACCTCGCTGATCTTATCAGCGGGAACCTTAGTGGTGAGCATCTTGGGAGCGTACTTACCGACCTCCTTGCGAGGCTCGGGAATAGCCTTCAGCATTATCTCATCAAGGATATAGTTACGAGCCTTGTGTGTGCTCTCGATAGCCTGACGAATAATCTCAGGTGTAAGACCGTCGATCTTGAGGTCCATCTGGATAGCTGTGATACCGTCGTGTGTACCTGCTACCTTGAAGTCCATATCGCCGAAGAAGTCCTCAACGCCCTGAATATCGATCATTGTATCCCATCTGTCGCCCTCTGTTATAAGACCGCAGGAAATACCTGCAACGGGCTTCTTTATCGGAACACCTGCGTCCATCAGTGCAAGTGTGGAGCCGCAGATAGAGCCCTGAGATGTGGAGCCGTTGGAGGACAGCACCTCAGAAACCAGACGGATAGCATAGGGAAACTCCTCAATGGAGGGGATAACGGGAACAAGTGCACGCTCAGCCAGTGCGCCGTGACCGATCTCACGTCTGCCGGGGCCGCGGCTTGCCTTTGTCTCGCCTACAGAGTATGCGGGGAAGTTATAGTGATGCATATAGCGCTTGCCATCTTCCTCGTCAAGACCCTCAAGCTTCTGAGAATCACTTACGGGGCCGAGTGTTGCAACAGTCATAACCTGTGTCTGACCTCTTGTGAACAGACCGGAGCCGTGAACTCTGGGAAGAACGCCAACCTCAGCAGCGAGAGGACGGATCTCGTCCATTCTTCTGCCGTCAACACGCTTGCCCTCGTCAAGCAGCCAACGGCGAACTACAAACTTCTGCAGCTTGTAGATGCACTCGTCGATCATGCCGATCTGCTCGGGATACTGCTCGTCAAACTTAGCGTGGATATCGTCAACGATGGGAGCAAGGCGCTCCTCGCGAATATTCTTGTCGTCTGTGTCAAGTGCGTACTTAACACGGTCGATAGCAAACTCAGAGATAGCGTCGAACATATCATGGTCAACTTCCTGAGATTCAAACGCAAACTTGGGCTTGCCGATCTGAGCCTGAATGTCCTTGATAAAGGGAATAAGGCTTGTTGTGATCTCCTTGTGACCTGCCATGATAGCTTCGATCATCTTTTCGTCGGGCACTTCGTTAGCGCCTGCTTCGATCATAACAACCTTGTGCTCGGAGGAAGCTACAGTCAGAGTGAGGTCTGTCTTAGCTCTCTGCTCGAGTGTAGGCATCATAATGATCTCGCCGTCAACAAGACCAACAGAAACACCGCCGATAGGGCCATTCCACGGGATATCGGAGATAGATACAGCGATGGAAGCGCCGATCATGCCGAGGATCTCGGGAGAAGCGTCGGGGTCAACTGCGAGAACAGTCATTGTGATAGCTACGTCATTTCTCATGTCCTTGGGGAACAGAGGACGCATGGGGCGGTCAACTACACGGGAAGTAAGTATTGCCTTCTCGGAGGGTCTGCCCTCTCTCTTTAAAAAGCCGCCGGGGATCTTACCAACGGAGTAGAGTCTTTCCTCGTAATCAACGGCTAAGGGGAAGAAATCCACGCCGTCACGGGGCTTAGCGGAAGCGGTAACGTTTACCATAACAACGGTCTCGCCATACTTTATCCAGCAAGAGCCGTTTGCAAGTCCGCAGGTCTTACCTGTTTCAACAGTAAGCTCTCTGCCTGCGAACATGGTCTTGAATATCTTGTGATTTTCAAACATTTTTTCATTATCCTTTCATTATTTTTGAAAGGTGCGCAGCTTTAGCAATAAGCTCAGCGCCCGTTACAACGAACGCTCAGTTTAATGCTAACCTCTGCGTACCTTTGAAATACGATATAATGTAAGTTAAAAGGGCGAAACTGTTCATCAGCCAGCGCCGCCCTTTTATTACATTTGTGCGTTGTTCCCGCAGATGATTACTTACGGATACCCAGCTTAGCGATGATAGCTCTGTAACGCTCGATGTCCTTCTTCTGCAGGTAGTTCAGCAGGTTTCTTCTCTTACCAACCATCTTCAGCAGACCACGTCTGGAGTGGTGATCCTTCTGGTGAACCTTGATGTGCTCGGTGAGGTCGTTGATTCTCTTTGTGAGAATAGCAATCTGAACCTCAGGAGAACCTGTGTCGTTGTCAGCAAGACGATTTGCCTCGATAACCTGTGCTTTTTCTTCTTTTCTTAACATAATAACACCTCATAAAATTTTTATTCCGAGATCATAGTGGCGGGCTTGGTGTTTATCCACGCTCCATGAAATCGGTATGGTCGTGCCATACAGCACAACACAAGTATTATATCACATTAATTTTATTTTGTAAAGGGGTTTTTGAAAAAATAATGACCAAAAATGAACAAAGTTATGTATCTTACAAAATCAGTTCTCAACGCATATCATCAGATAAACGCTTTAACTATATCCGCCGCCCATTGCAGCCATGAGGGCACGATCGTTTCGATACTTCTGAACAGATGACTGCGAAATTCAGGCTCAAGCGGAAGCAAATATGCAGACTCCCCTCGCGCTTCGGTAATACCCACGGCTATCTGCGCCGTTGCGCTGTCGCCGTAAGCAAGATACTGCGCCGCTGCCGCACCGCCCATAGAAATAAGACCTACCGCACAACCACCAAGTGCAAACGCTCCGACCGCAAGTCCTCCAAGCGCAATAAATCCCAGAGCGAGAGCGCCGAAAGCAAGCAAACCAAGCGCTATTGAGCCAAATGCAAGCAAGCCAAGACTCATCACGCCGCAGGAAAACACACCCATCGAAAACAATCCGCAGGAAAAAACGCCCCTTGCTGCAAGCCCAAGGGCAAAAATACCCTTTGCGCTGCGTCCGTAGCCGATATTTACGTGCCATAGCGGCACTCCGTGCACCATGCGTGTGCTTTTCTTTTCAAAGTGGATATCACTGAAATTCAACCTTAACCCAACCTGATTTGGCTGCACCTCGGGCTGCTTATCCTTTAAAAGATAGTCAAGCGAGCAATCATACAGCTCACTTAGTTTTATAAGCTTCTCCGTTTCGGGATATGCGAGGTCGCTCTCCCACTTGCTCACCGCCTGACGGGATACTCCCACCAGCTCCGCAAGCTGCTCCTGTGTGTAGTTATTCTGCTTTCTGTACATCGACAGCTTTTCGCCCAATGTCATTGTATGCTCCTCCTTTTATTTTGGTAAATTCAGCATAACATTTTTGGCAAAAAAACACCACCAATTTCAAATTTCTTTATGTAAGCTTTGGGTTGCATTGGCTTAATCATACGGGCTTATACGCGATCCCGCCGTGAGGAAAGCCCATGCAGTTTCTATCCATGGCCAGAACGCATTGAACAAGTTCAGACCTATGCCTGCTGTCACGACATACAATCCCATTGAAAGAAATCCCGCAGCGAGCAGTCCGAGTGACAGCAGCCCCACCGATATAATTCCCATAGAAAGCACGCCGATCGAAACTATACCCTTTGCAAAGAATCCAATGGCAATTATTCCCTCGGCTTTTCTCAAAGGTCTGATATTTATGTCAACGAGCGGCATACCGCGAAAATGACGGCGGCTTGTCCATTCAAAGCCCCATTCGGGTTCAGGCTCTTCCTGCTCCTCGGGCTCTGGCAAAAGCTTTTCATAGCCGCAGCCGAATATTTCACCCAGTTTTTTTAGCTGCTCAGCATCGGGAGCTTCAAGTCCGGACTCCCATTTATCAATAGTAAGTGCATCTACCCCGACAAGATTTCCTAGTTTTTCAAGCGTGTAGCCTCGTCTTTTCCTGTAATCCATAATTTTGTCGTGGGTTTTCATGGTCGCTCCTCCTATAATAATATGGTAAGCTTTGGGATATATCCGGCGGTTCACACTACAGCACTCTGTATCAGTATTAATGTCAATTAGTCTTGCCGCCCATAGACATTTCATTTTCGCGCTGATTAGTTACAGGCTGAGTCATTTTGTTGGAACTGCTCATACCTGCCTCTTCCTGCAGCTCCATGAAATCCATGATAGACATATCGGCATTATCGTTTTCGAGTGCTGCCGAAGCGGCTCTTGTATCAAGACCTGCCGCCTTTGCCTCCTCTATAACATCTTTAAATTGCTTGTCTGCTTTATCCAGAGTATCTTTCATCTGTTCAAACTCGTATGCAGCCTCATCAAACTCCACGTTACCAATGATCGTATTATCCTCAAACTGAGCATCATTCATAACGCCGCTCGTATCAAGACCCGCCGCTTTTGCCTTTTCAACGAACTGCTCGATCATATCGTCTGTCTGTCCAAGCGATTTTATATTCTCAGCGTCACGCCATGCTTTATTTTCTGCCTCAACGCGCTTCTGACGCGCTTCTATGGCAGCGTCCAATCTATCGTAAATATGACGTTTGTTATATTCTTCCATCTGCACGTTATAATCTTGCATTTTTCTCTCATATCTATCAAAATCATTCTTAAACGCGCTATTCGAGAGAGCATGAATGATCCGCTTAAAAATGTTAGGCTTTGACGGCTTTCTAGGCTTTACAGATGTGTCTCTGGTATAGCTCTTCATATCAACGAAAAGAGGCTCCTTGGTATCCGCAAGCGTAAAGCTTACAGGCTTAGTTGTACCATCACGCAGCAGCGCACCATCGGTCTTCATATTCTGCACACCCGCAAGCTCTTTTGCAACAGCCATAGAGATCACGCCCAAAACCGAATGGAAGTTTGTTGCTTTAGGCTCATATTCGATCGGCTTGCCGTCGATCAGCACATTTTCTCTGATCTTTATTACATCATCAAGTTCTGCTGTGGCTGCGTCAAAATCCTTGCCGAGAATCGCAGAGTAAATACGATTGAAATTCTTAGAGATCTGCACTGACGTCTGATTCTGCTCATTTACAAAAACCATAGAGTTCTCAGGCCAGCGTTCTCTTCTTGCTACCACAAATATATTGCTCTCCGCGCCGCCGCCAAGAGCTTCTGCCCCGCAAATAAGCTCGTCAGCCGTCTGTGTGTAAGTTAACTGCAAATGCTGCATAGTGTATGCCCTCCTGAAATGTGTTTTCTTTTCATTATCTTTTTACGCGAAAGCAATTAAAAAGTAACATCTTATGTGCAACAAATTTGTAAACCTGTATAAAACTTTTCATGTTACTTCTCATTATATATAAACTGTACATTTATGATTATAGCATAAAACCGTCAGCACTGCAATATTTTGACGCAAAAGGTGTTGAAATATCGCTTGGAATGTGGTAGAATATTTCAGACGATAAGTGCAATTATCAAAAAAGGAGAACAAAAACATGATCGCAAAAACTCCCCCAATGGGTTGGAACAGCTGGGACTGCTACGGCCCCGCAGTAAATGAAGCTACTGTCCGCGCCAATGCGGAATTTATGGCAAAGCACCTCAAGCAGTACGGCTGGGACTACATCGTTGTTGATATTCAGTGGAGTCAGCCCGCCGCTACGAACCACGACTACCACCCGTTCACCGAGCTTTGCATGGACGAATATTCCCGTCTTATACCTGCCGAGAACCGTTTTCCCTCCTCTGCGGGTGGAAAGGGCTTTGCACCCCTCGCAGAATATGTACATTCCCTCGGACTTAAATTCGGTATACACATAATGCGAGGAATACCCCGTCAGGCTGTACATCAAAACACGCCCATCAAGGGAAGCGACAAGACTGCACGACAGATAGCAAAGACCTCCTCCATCTGCCAGTGGAATACCGATATGTACGGCGTTGACCCCGAAAAGGACGGCGCTAAAGCCTACTACGACAGCATTTTCGAGCTGTACGCAGAGTGGGGCGTTGATTTTATTAAGATAGACGATATCTGCCGTGAGCTTCCTCATGAGGAGAGCGAACTTTTGATGGTAAGCGAAACTATACGCTCCTGCGGCCGCGACATGGTGCTTAGCCTCTCCCCAGGTCCGGCGCTGCTTGAAAAGGCGGAGCTTTACAAGGAATGTGCCAATATGTGGCGTATAACCGATGATTTTTGGGACAAGTGGGAGCTACTTTACAATATGTTCGACCGCGCGGAAAAGTGGTGCATACACGCAGGCGCTGGACATTGGCCCGACTGCGATATGCTGCCTATCGGCGCAATTCTTCAGGACTACTCCCCCGATATCCGCACAAAATTCACAGAGGACGAGCAGATAACCATGATGACCCTGTGGAGCATCATGCGCTCTCCCCTCATCATCGGCGGCGAAATGACGAAATTCGATGACTTCACCATGAGCCTGCTTACAAACGCAGAGCTTATCGAGGTGCTTAACAACACGCACTCCGCGCACCCGCTGTTCAGAAAGACGGTTGACGGAAATGAGCAGATCGCGTGGTTCAGCTCGCACAACGACGGTAAGAGCTACTACATCGCGCTGTTCAATGCAGGTGAAGCAGAGTGCGATATCACCGCAACGCTGCCTTTTGCAGCTGAGTTCAAAGCAACTGACGTATGGAGCGGAGCAGCTCTCGGTGCTGTTACAGACAGCGTTTCAGCTACCGTGAAGCCTCATGGCGCAAGACTTATAAAGGCGGTAAGAGCATAATGGGATTTTTTGACAAGATATTCCGCAGGAAGGATAAGCCTGTTACGATAGCTGTCAAGGGCAAAAAGACCGACGTTAACAACAAATTCGGCATAATGGCGGAAAATCAGGATCGCCGTGTTCCCGCAGAGCTTAACGCAGCAATGATGATGCTGGACGAGGCATTCCAAAACGACGAGCAGTTTCTCACGTTATCGCTCGAAAAACCGCTTTATGACGGGGTATATTTCGTTCAGGCGGCGCGTATTCCGAGCGGCGCGATAAGCGTTCAGGTCGGAATTGAGAGCGAGGACGGCACTAAGCTTGTTGGACGGCTTACGGACGAGGTTACCTGCGCGAAAATTATGATGTATTTCCTTGATACCGCAAAAGTCGAAAGCATTGATGACTATGAGGTCGTAAAAATCTGCAAGGTCTGACGGGAGGCGAGCGCAATAACTATCAAAGGAATAGACCTCGGCGAGGCGCTTCGCAGCCTTAAAACCTCCGAGGGGCGAAAAGAATTCTTTCGAAAGCACCGCGAGATAATAATGTACATCATCTTCGGTGTGTGCACTACAATAATCTCATTTTTGACGTATTACCTGTTCCGCTGGATATTCCCCGATGAAAACAGCGTTCCCGATTGGCTGAAATGGGTGTTCAACCTCACTTCGGCAACGGGTACGGAGAGCGCTACTGCGCTTCCTGTACTGCTGTCGTGGATATGCTCAGTAACATTTGCGTTTGTGACTAACAGGCTTTTTGTATTTCAAAGCAAATCCAAAAAGGCAGGAGTACTCCGCGAGGGCGTGACATTCTTCCTTTCACGAGTGTTCACACTTATCATTGACCTTGTGATAATGTTCCTGTTGGTAGACCTTACGGGTATTCAGAACGGTCTGTATGAATTTGCGGCAAAGGTGCTGTCAAATGTCGTGGTACTGGTGCTGAATTATGTACTGAGCAAGGTGTTCGTGTTCAGAAAGAAGAAAGAATAAACAAACGGCGAGGTGTAAATCTCGCCGTTTTTCTGTATATCAATATATCTCAAGCTCCGCACCGTTCTTTAAGAACACGGGAATTACATCAATAGGCGCAGGCACCGTCACGCGCTGACCTCCCTTGTAGGTAGTTTTTGTGTAGGCGTCAGTCCAGACTGCACCCTCGGGGAGATAAACGCTGCGCTCTGTTGCGCCCTCCTCCATAACGGGAGCAACAAGAATATCACTTCCGAACATATATTCGTCCTCGGTCTCCCATGCGGTCTTGTCCTCGCTGAAATCAAAGAACAGCGGACGCATCGCGGGAAGTCCGCTTGCGCTGCACTCGTCCATTGCCGCTCTGATATAAGGACGCATACGCTCGCGGATAAACAGATACTTTTTCAGTATCTCGTAGTTATCCTCGCCGAAGCTCCACACCTCGTTATCCTGACCCGAGGTTAGCTGACGCACGCCGTCAATAAACTCCGTTTCGCGCTCATACCACGGACTTCTCTCGCCGTGCATACGGAACACGGGGCAGAATGCTCCCCACTGGAACCAGCGCACAAGCAGCTCGCGGAATCTCTCATCGCTTATATCGCCGCCAAGAAAGCCGCCGATATCGCTCGTCCACCACGGAATGCCCGCAACGCACATATTAAGTCCTGCCTGAAGCTGCTCGCGCATTGCGCGGAACGAGGAATGTATATCTCCCGACCATGTAAGCACGCCATATTTCTGACTTCCCGCCCATGCGCAGCGCACTAAACTCAGCACGTCCTGCTCGCCCTCAGCTTTAAGTCCGTCATAGAAGCCCTTTGCATACATCAGCGGATAGATGTTGGTGCACTGAAGCGCAGTACCCGCATAGTAGCGGTAGTTATCAAAGTCATAAGGGCCGTACTCAGGCTCGGCTTCGTCAAGCCAAAATGTGCGTATACCCTTTGTGTAGTAGTTCTCTTTGCACTTCTCCCACACGAATTTCTGCGCACCGGGGTGAGTTGCGTCGTAGAAAACTGTATTGCCCATCCATGTCATGTGCAGACCGTTTCCGCGGTCAGCCGACACAAGGTAGCCCTTATCTGCCATCTCACCGAAATTCTCACTCTTTTCGTCAATGGTTGGCCATACGGAAACGACAGTTTCAATGCCGAGGGATTTCAGCTCCTTTACCATCGCATCGGGGTCGGGCCAGTCGCGCGGCTCGAATTTAAAGTCGCCCTGTCTTGTCCAGTGGAAGAAGTCAACAACGATAGCGTCCATAGGAAGTCCGCGCTTTTTGTGCTCCCTCGCAACGGCGAGTATCTCGTCCTGTGTGCGGTAGCGCAGCTTGCACTGCCAATAGCCCAGACCGTATTCGGGCATTCGGGGCGCTCTGCCGACAGCGGCTGTGTAGTTCTTTTCAATCTCCGCGGGAGTATCGCCTGCGGTGATGAAGTAGTCAAGCTTCTGCGTACTCTTTGCGTACCACTCGGTCTTGTTCGTGCCAAAGGTCGCTGTACCTATCGCAGGGTTGTTCCATAAAAAGCCGTAGCCGCGGCTGGATATCATAAACGGAACGCTCGCCTGTGAATTTCTGTGGGCAAGCTCCAGCACGGCACCTTTTTTGTTGAGGTGCTTTTCCTGATACTGACCCATACCGAATATCTTCTCGTCGTCGAATGCCTCGAAGCGCGCAGTCAGCTCGTAATCCGTGCCGCCCTGACGGCATTTAAGCTCCCTTGCGACAACGCGTAGCGGCACGCAGTAGCGGTTTATGCGGTTGCGGTCGCGGTTATATTCCTCGGTAAGAAGCTCGCCACGCTGGTTGTAGAAGCTGATACGACCCTCATAGTCTACCTTTGCGGTTATCTTGCCGTTAGTAATGTAGTGGTTCACGCCTGTCTGATGGTAATGCGCGAACTCCTCGCCCTTGTACCACGGGTCGGTGGTGTCCACTGTTTCCTCGCGGAAAGAGGGCACGCACCATTTCACAGGCTCACACAGCGCCCAGTCGTGCTCGTCCATCTTAGGCTCAGCGGTCATGCGCACGCGCAGGGAATTCTCGCCCCACGGCTCTATCCAGACCTGTGAATTGCCGTTTGCGATTATAAGTCGGTTGTTTTCAGTGTAGATCATGTTATTGTCCTTTCTGTGATGTAAATTGGGATTTACCATAGAATACATATTTTTATTTATGAATATTGAATTGACTTAAAACGGGCACTTATCAAAATACCCGTTTTCTTTCCAATACTCAAAAGGATAATTTCCATCTCCAATAAATTTTTTAATAATAAATCTATTCAAATAATACATAAAGACCGACGATGCATAAGGTCTCTTTTTTTTCATTGAGTGGAAGTTGCGTGCTGCTTTCTGAAGCCTTTTTTCCAGCTTTTTCTGCTTCTTTATCGGCATTTTATCCCACTTGTCTATAAACATTCTTATTCCTACTGAGGATACTCGATTTATTCCCCAACTTTTTAAGCACTTTTTGATCTGTTGAACGGCAGCAGCGGAGCCTGTTGCTGTTGTAAGTATAAAGGCTTTTTTACTAAACATTTCTTTTCGCGGAGATACGGTCAATGTGAAAAAATCAAGATGATCCAGCAGATTTTTCATGCTGCCTGTCATGCTGGCTGCTCCATAATGGGGAGTAGCAAAAACAAGCGCGTCAGCCTCCATTATTGCCTGATATATTGGGTCAACATAATGGGCATGAGGGCATTTTTCACGCGGATTGCCAAGGCATAACTGACATCCCAAACAAAACTCCGGAACATCTTTCGGCAAGAAAAATTCTGTATAACTCACTTCGCCGCATTGAAACATTGCGTCCATGAAAATCTTAGTGGCAATATATGTATTTCCTTTTCTTGGACTTCCATGGAAAACTACTACTTTCATTTTATTCCTTTCTTCACAAGAATACTTATTCTTTGATCACCTACAATTTTACCTCATAACGGAAATATTTTCAAGCCCCGCAGTAAAATTTTCTCCGTGGCACCGATTACACGCTTTCATTTTCTATTGCAAAAAAAGCGGAATTATGGTAAAATGATATAAAGTATATTATTTTTCGGGTGATGAAATGAACTATTCTCTGAACGCAGGCGAATGGAGCAGCGTTTTCGCCGTTCCGTCCAGCGTTGTTGATAAATATATAAAGCTTGCGGGCGGAAACTCGCTGAAGCTGCTGCTGTTCTTACTTCGCCACGGCGGCGAGATATTCACCGACGGTCAGCTCAAAGAGGCTCTCGGCTTCAGGCGCGAGGGCGAGCTTGAGGACGCGGCGCTGTTCTGGGTGCAAAGGGGCATTATCCGCGCAGACAACGGCAGCCTTACCGCCGCAGCCGATGATATTCCTCAGCAGGAGCTTCTGCCTGAGTTCACACCGCAGCCGCAGGAAGAGAAAAAGCCTGCGCCGAGCCTACGTGCAGTTTCCGACAACAGCGCCGCTATCTACACAGCGGCAGATATTGCGGGACGAATAAGCTCCGACAGCGCGATACAATACCTTTTTTCCGAGGCGCAGACGCTTTACGGCAGACTTTTAAAGCAGCCCGAAAGCCGCACCGTACTTATGCTGGTAGACCACTACGGACTGCCCGCCGAGGTCGCCGCAATGCTGCTGAAATACTGCTTTAAGATAGGCAAGACAAGCACGGGCTACATTCAGGCGGCGGCGCAGTCGTGGGCTGACGATAACATCAAGACCGCCGAGGAAGCCGACGCGGTGCTTTCAAAGCTTGAAAAGCGCTTCTCCGTTGAGGAAAAGCTGAGAGCGGCAATGGAGCTTAAAACCAAGTTTTCACAAAAGCAGCTCGGCTTTATCAAGGTATGGTCAGAGGACTGGGATTTCAACGCGGACATGATACTGCTTGCGCATGAGCTTACGCTCGACCGCACAGGCGGCATGAATTTCAGCTACACAAACAAGATACTCGAAAACTGGAAAGCGGCAGGCATTTACACCAAAGAAGCCGCCGCACAGGAGAGCGCAGCCCGCAAGGCTCCCGCACAGAACACAAAAAGCAGCAGTTCCTCGCTTGATGTTGGCGATATCATGCAGGACGTTCTGAAAAAATACCGCAATTAAGGACAATAACAAATGAGCTTAAACGAACAATATTTCGACAAGGCTTCCGCGCAGCTTGAAGACCGCAGACGCCGCAATAAAGCTACCGAGCAGCTTCGT
The DNA here is from genome assembly GCA_015067175.1 of Oscillospiraceae bacterium. GTDB lineage: Bacteria > Bacillota > Clostridia > Oscillospirales > Ruminococcaceae > CAG-115. Next base: position 235,155 of record SVMX01000001.1, read on the forward strand.
CATGACGAGGTCTGCGCAAAGCTTCCCGAATACGCAAAGCTTGAAACGCTTCTTTCCGACACCTCGCGAAAGCTTATCACGATAATGATACAGGACAAGGATAACGCCGCAGAAAAGCTATCTCAGCTTGAGCAAAGCAATCTCACTTTACAAAAAAGCATGAGCGATTTGTTGGTGCAAGGCGGCTTTCCCGAAGACTATCTTGAGCCTGTCTACACCTGCAAAAACTGCCGCGACAAGGGCTATGCGGACGGGAAATGGTGTGAATGCTTTATAAGACTTATGCTGGACGAGGCGGCAAAGGAAATGAACTCCGTTTCTCCGCTGAAGCTTTCCACATTCGACAGCTTTAAAACGGAATATTACTCCGATACTTTTGACAGTACGCTCGGCACCTCACCGCGCACGATAATGTCGCGCAATCTCGAGTTCTGCAAAAGCTATGCGGATAGCTTCACAGAAAAAAGCGACAGCGTCTTCATGACAGGGGGCACGGGACTTGGAAAAACTCACCTTTCGCTCGCAATTGCCGACGCGGTAATAAAAAAAGGCTACAATGTTATTTATGGCTCGGCGCCCGAGCTTCTTCGCGTCATGGAGCGTGAGTACTTCGGCAGAGCCGACAGCGACACGATGGACGCACTGACAAAATGCGACCTGCTGATATTCGACGACCTCGGCGCAGAAATGGACAAGCCACTGTATTCCTCGCTCATCTATGAGCTTATGAATGCGCGTATAAGCCGCGGTCTGCCGACCATAATCAGCACAAATCTCGGCGAGAACGAGTTGAACCGCAGATATCAGGACAGAATACTATCAAGAATGCTGAGCTTTGAAGTGCTGATGTTCGCGGGAACTGATATCAGACGAAAAATTTCACGGTAACATAAACATTCCAAAACAGGAGGTAAAAAACTATGGGAAAACTGAAGATAGGTATACTCACAAGCGGCGGCGACTGTCCAGGTCTTAACGCAACAATAAGAGGCGTTGCAAAAGCGACCTACGAGGCATTCGGTGAGGACAAGGTCGAGATAATCGGTATCCACGACGGCTATCACGGACTTATCCACGGCGTTCATAAGACCATGAAGCCCTCGGATTTCTCGGGTATCCTCACACAGGGCGGTACTATCCTCGGCACAAAGCGCACTCCGTTCAAGATGATGCAGATAATCGAGGACGACAAAGTCGATAAGGTCAAGGAAATGAAGCAGACCTACAAGGATCTGAAGCTTGACTGCCTGTTCACTCTCGGCGGAAACGGCACTCACAAGACCGCGAATATGCTCTCCGAGGAGGGTCTTAACGTTATTGGTCTGCCCAAGACCATCGACAACGATATCTACGGCACAGACGTGACATTCGGCTTCCACTCCGCTGTGGATATCGGCACAGATGTTATCGACCGCATTCACACCACCGCAAACTCCCACAGCCGTATTATGGTTATTGAAATAATGGGCAACAAGGCAGGTTGGCTCACACTGTACAGCGGACTTGCAGGCGGCGCTGATATTATCCTGCTTCCCGAGATACCCTATGACATCGAAAAGGTCGCAAAGGCTTGCCAAAAACGCGCTGACGCAGGCAAGGACTTCTCTATCCTCGCCGTCGCAGAGGGCTGCTTTGACAAGGAAGAAGCAAAGCTTAAGAAAAAGGAGCGCGCAAGACTTCGCGCAGAACAGGGTCTTACTACCGCAACATCGCGTATCGCAAAGGATATTCAGGCTATGACAGGACTTGAAACAAGAACCGTAGTTCCCGGTCATATCCTCAGAGGCGGCAGCCCCTCGGCTTACGACAGAGTGCTTGCAACACAGTTCGGCGCACACGCTGCTCAGCTTTTAAAGATGGAGAAATTCGGCTACACCGTTGCTATGGTCGACGGCAAGATAACCGAAAATCCGCTCGGCGACGTTGCTATGAAAACAAAGTTCGTGCCTGTTGACAGCAAGCTCGTAACTACAGCAAGGGATATCGGCATCTCATTCGGAGATTGATAATGAAAAAAAAGCTTATGCTTGCAATGAGCGGCGGAGTTGACAGCTCCGCTGCGCTTGTGCTGTTAAAAGAAGATTACAACGTTATCGGCGGCACGCTTCAGCTTTTTGAAAAGGAAAGCACTCAGGATATCGACGACGCGAAAGCTGTCGCGGAAAAATTCGGCGTGCAGCACCATGTATTCGAAATGAAAGAGCTTTTCAAAGCCCACGTCACCGATGATTTTGTGAACACCTACCTTTCGGGAGGCACGCCAAACCCATGCATACAGTGCAACAAGTATATAAAGTTCGGCGCACTGCTTGACGAGGCTGTAAAGCTCGGCTGCGAATACTTCGCAACGGGTCACTACGCGCGCGTGGAATACGACGAGCGCTGCGGCAGATATCTGCTGAAAAAAGCTTTGTGTGACGGAGAGATAAACCCGAAAGACCAAAGCTATGTTCTGTACAATCTCACACAGGAGCAGCTAAAGCGCATAGTGCTTCCGCTCGGCAGCATGAACAAGCAGCAGGTGCGCTCACTTGCCGAAAGTGCGGGTCTTGTAAACAGCAAAAAAAGCGACAGTCAGGATATCTGCTTTGTTCCCGATGGTGATTATGCGGGATTTATAAAGCGCTGCACAGGCTGCAATCCAGAAGCAGGCAGCTTTATTGATGACAGCGGCAGCGTCCTCGGTCAGCACAAGGGACTGATACACTACACCATCGGTCAGCGCAAAGGTCTTGGACTTTCTTTCGGAAAGCCAATGTTCGTTATCGGAAAAAACGCCGAAAACAACACCGTTGTACTCGGCGAGAGCGAAAAGCTTATGAAAAGCTCACTCACGGCACGGGACGTGAATTTCATCGCCTTTGACGAGCTTACTACCCCCCTGCCCTGCAAAGCAAAAACGCGCTATTCGCAGGTCGAGCAGCCATGCGTTATCACTCCGCTTTCAGATGGCAGAGTACAGGTTGATTTCAACGAACCGCAAAGGGCAATAACCGCAGGACAATCGGTAGTTTTCTATGAAGATGACATCGTCCTCGGCGGAGGAATTATAGAATAAAAGAACAAAAGACATCGGAGGTCATAACCATGTTTAATATCGCAATAGCACAATCGGGCGGCCCTACCGCCGCTATCAACGCTTCGCTTACAGGCGTATTCAACGGAGCGGAGGCTTGTCCCGACATTGACGAGATCTACGGCGCTGAAAACGGCATCGAGGGAATCCTCGGCGACCGCCTTTTAAATCTCCGCAATATTCTGATGGACGAGCACGACAAACAGCTTCTTATGAAAACTCCGTCCACGATACTCGGCTCCTGCCGCTTCAAGCTGAAAGATTTTGAGGAGGACGAGGAAAGCTATATTAAGATACTCGACACGTTCAACCGCCACAACATCAAGGCTTTCTTCTACATCGGCGGAAACGACTCGATGGATACCGTAATGAAGCTCAACCGCTATTTCACAGCGCAGGGCATCGACATCAAGGTCATCGGTGTTCCCAAGACCATCGACAACGATGTTACCGAAACCGACCATACTCCGGGCTTTGGCTCTGCGGCGAAATATGTTGCTACCTCTCTGCAGGAGATAATCCGCGACTGCCGCGTATATTCCATTCCCTCCGTCACTATCGTTGAGATAATGGGCCGTGACGCGGGTTGGCTTGCAGCTTCGTCATGCGTGCTTCGCGCAAACGGTGAGCCTGCACCGCACATGATCTATCTGCCCGAGGGCGATTTCTCCGCGGAGAAATTCCTTGCTGATATAAAACAGGCTCAACTCCGCTACAAGGCAGTCATAGTTGCCGTTTCCGAGGGCATAAAGCTCAATGATGACAGCGACGAAAGCGGTGCTGTTGACGCATTCGGTCACGCAATGCTCGGCGGCATCGGAAAGCAGCTTGAAAAGTTCGTTTCCTCTCACATCGGCTGCAAGGTGCGCTCTATTGAGCTTAACGTTATGCAGCGATGCAGCTCACACATTGCGTCGCTCACCGACATCGAAGAAGCCGAGCGTATAGGCAGAGAAGCTGTAGCCGCTGCTATAGAGCGCGGCGAAAGCGGCATGATGATGTGCTTTAAGCGTATCAGCAACAATCCCTACCGCTGCGAGGTATTTTCCGCCGATATTTCAAAGATCGCAAATCAGGAGAAGAAATTCCCTCGCGAGTGGATAAACCTCGAGGGAAACAACGTTACGATAGACGCGCTGAACTATTTCCTGCCGCTCATTCAGGGCGAACCCGAGATAGAATACCGCAACGGTATCCCCGTACATTTCAGATTAGACCAGTAAAACCAAAACTTCAACAAGCCGCCGCACTTTGATCTGTGCAGCGGCCTGTTTATTATCTTGGTTTTTTAATATTATTAGCTTCGGCATTAGGCGCTCTAAAAAAGCGCTGTCTTAGTTCCGCTGTCAGCCATGCGGCGCAGCTCACGCAGCAGCGCTTCGACCTCTGCCGCTGTTGTGAAAACGGACGGCGAAAACCGCACAGTGCCGCTTTCGAGCGTTCCAAGCTTTTTGTGTGCCATAGGCGCACAGTGAAGTCCGCCTCTCAGGCAAAAGCCGCGCTCGCCCAGTATCTGCGACACCTCAGACGAATGCTTATCTCGCACATTGAACGACACAACGGGCGCATACAGCGAAAGATTTCCGACTGTAATATCCGCGTACAGCTTAACGCCGTCAATATGCCGCGCACCGTTGCAAAAGCGGCGGCACAGCTCAAGCTCATGCCGCAGTATCGCTTCGGGAGTTCGCTCCTTAACGAATCGCGCACCCGCTCCAAGAGCTATCGCGCCCGCGGTGTTTATCGTGCCGCTTTCAAAGCGGTCGGGTGTAAAATCAGGATGAACAGGACTTTCCGAGGCGCTGCCCGTTCCGCCCTCGATGAGAGTTTTAAGCGTGTAGCTGCCATCGGATATCAAAAGCCCCGTACCCATCGGACCGTAAAGCCCCTTGTGACCCGCCGCGCAGATAAAGCTCACGCCGTTTCCTACTTTCAGCGGAAGCACGCCTGCGCCCTGCGCCGCGTCAACAATAAACGGAACTCCCTTGCTTCTGCAAAGCTCCGCAAGGCGATATATCGGCAGCCTTTTACCCGTCACGTTGCTTGCCGCTGTGCATATCACCGCCGAAGTATCTCTGCGTATCGCGCGCTCGGCACGGGAAAGAGTCAGCTCCTCATCGTCCGAGCTTTCAAAAATACTGTAGCTTCCGCCGCTGCCCGCCGCGCACGAATGTACGGGACGAAGCACCGCATTGTGCTCAACATCGCTTATCACAAAATGCGGCTTTCTGCCCGCTATGCCCTTTATCGCGTAATTCAGCGCCTGCGTGCAGTTAAGCGTAAATACAGTGTTTTCAGGCTCAGCGCCGAAAAGCTCGGCGCAGCTCATTCTGCTGTTGTAAACTTCCTCTGAGGTATGCGCGGAAAACGCATAGCCTCCCCGCCCCGGATTTGCCCCAAAGCTACGCATAGCCTCAGTCCATGCGCGGTATACCTGCGGCGGCTTCGGGTAAGTGGTCGCGGCGTTGTCAAGATATATCACAGGGTATTCCCGCAGCAGAAAGCAGCAGACAAGCCTCCCGCCTGCCCGCATAAACACGCAGCGCAAAAGAGCAGCCTGCCCCCTGCCTGTGCGTTCTTTCAACCGTGCTGCGTATTCCCTTTTTCGCAAGCAGCGCCCGCGCCTTGTGCGCCTGCGTGGAATTTCGCATATTTATAGTAAAGCTGTCCATATTGCTCTCCTTTTCTTTTTTGGGAAGTAAAAAACTCCCTGCTTTATTTTATGCAGCCCGGAAAAAAGCGTGAGAGCTATGGAATGTTGACAAGAGGGCAAGGTAATGATATAATAAAAACAGTTCGACCTTAATAACCAGCACAAGAAAGGAAACGTATGTCAGAAGCTACTGTAAATATGGACAGCATGGAGCAGCTGCACGCCGTTTTCGGCGACCTTGACTGCAACGTAAATCTTATACAAAAAGCATTCGGAGTTACTATATTCAGCCGTGGCAGCGATATCAAGATATCGGGCGACAGCGACAGCAGCGTAAGCCGTGCCGAAAAGGCAATGCAGTCACTATCAAAGCTGCACTTCAAGGGCGAAGCGATAAACGAGCAGTCGGTGCGTTACGTCATTTCAATGGTAAACGACGGCACCGAAAACGAGGTAGAAAATATGTCCTCGGACTGCGTTTGCGTAAGCTACTCGGGTAAGCCGATAAAGCCCAAAACGCTCGGTCAGAAAAAATACTGCGATATGATACGCAAAAACACCATCACATTCGGCGTAGGCCCTGCAGGTACGGGTAAGACCTACCTTGCGGTAGCGCTTGCGGTTGCGGCTTTCAAGGCGCATGAGATACAGCGTATAATCCTCACGCGTCCCGCCGTTGAGGCAGGCGAAAAGCTGGGATTTCTCCCCGGCGACCTGCAGAACAAGGTAGACCCTTACCTCCGTCCGCTTTATGACGCACTGTTTGAGATGTTCGGACAGGAGGCTTTCAACCGCCATCTTGAGCGCGGCTCTATTGAAGTCGCTCCCCTCGCCTACATGAGAGGACGTACGCTTGACGACAGCTTTATCATTCTCGACGAGGCACAGAACACCACACGCGAGCAGATGAAGATGTTCCTTACGCGACTTGGCTTTAACAGCAAGATGGTCATTACAGGCGATATCACTCAGATAGACCTGCCCGAAACCAAAAAATCGGGACTTATCGAAGCTCTGCGCGTGCTGAAAAACGTTGACGATATCGCACAAAACCGCTTCAGCGACAAGGACGTAGTACGTCACAGACTTGTTCAGGACATCGTAAAGGCTTACGAAAACGCCGCAAATCACGACAACAGGAGAAGCTAATGAACATCGAGATATTTTACAGCAACGAGCAGGATAAGCTCGACCCGCCTGCCGATATAGAGCAGCTTATAGAAAAATGCGCCCGCGCCGCACTCGCAGAGGAAGAAATAAACGAGAACGCGCAGGTTTCAGTGACGCTAGTGGATAACGAAGCTATCCGCGAGATAAACCGCGAGCACCGCGATATCGACCGCGCGACCGATGTGCTGTCATTTCCGCTTGGCGACGAGGACAGCTTTGACACCGACCCCGAAACAGGCGCGATACTGCTCGGCGACATCGTGATAAGCCTTGAACGCGCCGCCGAACAGGCAAAGGAATACGGACACTCGTTCTACCGCGAGGTAGCTTTTCTGATAACACATTCGCTGTTCCATCTTCTCGGCTACGACCATGTTGACAGCGAGGAAGACGAAAAGCTGATGTTCGGTAAGCAGGACAAGGTGCTGGAGGCTCTCGGCATTACCCGCGAGGCGTGATATGAAAAAATTTCTGAAAGGCTTTGCTTATGCGGGCCGCGGCTTTGTTACAGCGCTGCATGAGCGCAACTTCCGCTTTCACCTGTGCGCCGCGGCATTTGTGGTATTCTTTGGCTCGGGATTTTACGAGCTTTCAAGAGCGGAATGGGCGATACTTTTGCTCACTATCGGCTCGGTCATAGCGTTTGAAGCCGTAAACACCGCGATAGAACACCTTGCAAACAAGGTGACAACAGAGCAAAACGAAAATATACGCCGCTGCAAGGACTGCGCCGCTGCCGCCGTACTTATCTCCTCAGTCGCCGCTGTCGGAGTCGGAATTGCTATTCTCGGAGATACCGAGCGGCTGTCCGCGATATGGACTTTCTACAGCTCAGATATTTGGCGACTTTTAGCGCTTGCTGCTGCGGTTTTCGCCGCTGTGCTGTTGGTGTTTGTTCCCGAAAAAATAAAGAAATAAAGGCGATATCAGGTACACTCTTTTAATTAGAAATGATTGACCCCGCGGTTGTGAATCCGCGGGGTTAAAAGTTTATATATGGCGAATTTCCCTTGCGTTTTGTTCATACAGGAGGAAGCACGATGACCTTTTTCCCCTGCTTTTTTGCGTAATCAACAGTATACTGCGTGCCGCCGCTCTTTCCGTCATACACAGCAAGCAGAACATCGCACAGCGAAACAAGCTCTCGGTTGCGGCGATACATACAATCCCATGTGTATGTGGAGCTTATGCACTTCACTGCGCTGCACTGAGCCAAGATATCATTATACCGCTTCTGCTGCTCAGCTGTCCACTTTATCTCCTGTCCCTTGCACGGGATAACTGCAAACAATCGTATTTCAGGGCGAGTTTTTTTCAGCTCCAGTACCGCCTCGGCGCACCATGTATCCACGCCGAGAGCCATACCCGAGAAAAAATCGCGCGCACCGCTGTCAGCAAGTGACGCTATCTGCGCAGAAATGCGCTCTTTAAGCTCTATGCAAAGCGGGTCGTCCTCGCCGAAAAACGGCAGCTTTGTCGGACGATAGCCCGTAAATGAAACCTTATACATACCGCAGACCTCCGTTCACAATATCATTATACCATGAACATTTTCGTTTTTCAAGTACTTTTTCAAAAAAATCAGGGAGCTTTTACGCTCCCTCCAGCTTGTCGAAAAACTATGTTTTCGCCCGCGAAGCGGGCATTTTTTATAATTTTTTGACCGAATTCACTTCGGTCAAAAAACACTGCTGTCCGCACAACTGTACTAACCGAGCGCGTGCTCGGCTATGACGCGGGCAGTGCGGATGTTTCGACGGTCTCCAGGGAGCTTTTATGCTCCCTCAACTTTTTATTCAGATGTCTGTTTTTTAATACCGAACATTGCTCTGAGCAAGCCCGCAAAAAGCTTCGGGCTTTTTACCACAACTATCTTCATATGTAACGCTCCTTTCAAAGCCGAATGAGGAATAGCCCCAGAACGATGAACAGCACCGCCACGGCGAAAAGCAGAAGCTTCACCGAAAAGAACGAAATGCACATCACTGCCCCGAAAAACGCTATCAACGCAAGCACTCCGCACCTTGAACGTCCGTGTCTTTTCTTCGGTCTGCGCACCGCCGTCACCCCCTGTTCCCGTTCGCACGGAGCCTCCTCCGCGCTAATACATAATATTCAAACCAAGAAAAAGGGTGACTGATATTTCAGCTAAGCAAAATTTATGTCATAGAGAAAAAGAGCCTTAATGAGCGCCTATCAGCGTTCAAGCGGCGCGGAGTTTTCCACGGCAATAGTGCTGTGCTCCCTTAAATAAGGCTGATATACCCATCTCACGCCGTTCGTGATAACACGCTGAATGTTTTTGTCGTGATAGATCGGATATTCCTCATGACCGGGCTGAAAATAGAAGATACGTCCCATTCCGCGCGTGAAAGTAACACCGCTGCGGAACACCTCTCCGCCCGCAAACCAGCCGAGGAATATCGTAACATCGGGATTTGGAATGTCGAACGGCTCGCCGTACATCTCCTCCATCGGCAGCTCAAAATGCATAGGTACGCCCTGTGCGATAGGGTGCGAGGGCATAGCGCACCAGATACGCTCCCTGTCGCCGTGACGCCATTTCAGATTAAGAGTTGTGCCGAGCAGCGCTTTCATCAGCTTGCTGTGGTGCGCGGAATGCAGCGCAACAAGTCCCATTCCTCCGAGAACGTGCCGCTGCACACGCTGTACCACCGCGTCATCTACCTTTTCATGCGCACGATGTCCCCACCATATAAGAACATCGGTGTCAGAAAGAAGCTCCTCGGAAAGCCCGTGCTCGGGCTGAGAGAGCGTTGCGGTGCGCACTGTGATGTCCTCGTTTGTGCCGAGAAATTCCGCAATACAGCCGTGTATTCCGTTAGGATATATCTCAGCGACCTCAGGCTGCTCGATCTCATGGATATATTCGTTCCATACCGTTACTTTTATCATATTCTCTCCGTGGTCTTCAAAATATTTTCCGCCGATCTTTTAATATACAAAATCTGCTCAGCCGCGCCGAAATGCTCTATAGCTAAAACTCCGTCATAGCCGTCAGCGACAAGCTTTTTGATAAGCTTATCAATGCCGATAACGCCGCCGCAGACCTCCGCAGGATACATCACAGCGCCCGAAAGGTCAGCCTTTCCGTTTGAACCCGCCTTGTCCGCACGCGCCGCGTCATAGCTTCGGTCTTTTAGATGAACGTGCGCTATCCTGTCGCAAAGCAGCGAATAAGCTTTTTCGGCGTCCTCAAGGCAATAGCGGAAATTTCCCGTGTCAAACGTGTACATAAGCCCCTCGCACCTATCGAGGAGATATCGGATATCCTCCATCTTGCAGCACGGGGAATTTATATCGTCAAAATCCTCAACCGTAACGGTAACGCCATATTCCTTTGCGACTTCGCACATACGCGAAATCCCCTCACAAAACAGCTCCATCTGCTCGGACTTTTCTCTGCCGCTTTCGAAAAATCCGGGAATACACAGCACTTTTTTAGCACCGAAATACTGCGCAGTTTCAAAAAGTCCGCGATATTTCTGCTCCGACTGCTCTGCGCTGTCATGCAGAAAATCAAAATGCGCGTAGATACACGAAACGCTCATGCCACATTTGTCAAAAAGCGACTTTTGACCCTCTTTATCGGAGAGCCGCCAAAGGTCGCAGTCTAAAAAATCTATGCCGCAGACTTTCGCGTATTCAAGAGCGGCTTCCACAGAAATTCCGCTTTGCTGTGCGGCTTCAAATATATGCTCATAAAAAACAGACAGTTTCATAATAACACCTCGAAATTATTTTAGCATATAATCAGCGTGTTTTCAAGCGGTTTCTTGACAAGGACATCACAATGGTGATATAATTCGGACAGATACATTAAAGGGAGATAGTTATGACAGAATACGAAATATTCAAAAGCTGCTTTCCACAGCTTAGAATAAACGAAAACGCATTTTTAAAACTCGCCTTTTCGGAAGATACAAAGTGCTTTCATAACACAGAGGCTTTCGCGTGCTGCGACGGTGACAGACTTACGCTGCTGTGCGTTGCGCCGAAACAGCGCGGCCAAGGCATTGGCTCGGAGCTTCTGAAAAAATGCGAGGATTACGCTAAAAGCCTCGGCAAAGAAAAGCTTTCCATAAGCGGCGGTATAATAGCAGGTGCAGCCGAGGGCAGCTCGGAATTTTTTGCAAAGCGCGGTTATACTCTCGGTGGCAGTTTCTGCGAGATGGAGCTTCCCCTTGACGGCTTCACCGCGCCGAATGCGGAGCTTCCTCAGAATGTGGACTTCCGCTTTTTCGACGGTGATATAAAAGTTATCCGCTCCGCTGTGGAAGAAGTAGATAACGAATGGGTGCAGTATTTCAATGCGGACGGGCGTTTTTTCTGCTGCTATGCAGACGGTGAGCTTGCCTCTTTCTGCATAATCGACGAGGACGTTAGATGTGCGCTGTCAGACGAAAATTCCCAGATAGGAAGCATCGGCTGTGTCGGCACTGTACCGAAATTCCGCAGAATGGGACTGGGACTTCACATGGTAGCACTGGGCGCACAATGGCTTAAAACACATGGCTGCAACAAGGTGTTCATTCACTACACACATCTTGATAAGTGGTACGGAAAGCTTGGCGCAAAGGTATTTCTACGATTTACCGCCGCCGAAAAGGAGCTTCTATGAAAAAAATACACATCTTGCTTTCGGTGCTTTGCCTTATCGCAGCGTCAGCAGGCATTTTTTTATTGGACGAGGCAATACCGATGCTCGGCTGCGCGCTGCTGCTTGCCGCGTCTGTGCTGCAGATACCTGCAATCATTCTTTCAACACGCAAAAGCCTTGTTTTCAGGCTGAAGATACCGCATATCAGTCTGATTTTACTGCTTTTGAGTGCCGCGCTGTGCGGTATGGTACTGCTCGGCGTTGACTGTGCAATATATTTCTTGCCCATATCACTTATTGCGAGCATTGTCGCACTTATACCCATGCCGCGCACAGCAGACCCCGACCCCACGGGAGAGCGCTTCACATCTATGCTCACCGAGGCTTTGGACACGATAAGCCGCGCCACTGCCGAGCGCGATTGCGGCATACATACACAGCTTTTGTATGAAAAGGCGCGCTTCTGCGAGCCTTGCGCCGACTCCGCCGCAAGAAGCACAGAAAAAAAGATACTTTCTGAGATACTGGCGCTTCACCCAAAGGACAGCGACGATATCATGGCGAAAAAATGCGCCGCTATTTCAGCGCTTCTTGACGAGCGTTCTGAAATTACACACGGTGAAGCTCTGATAAAGCATTGATTTTTTCAGTTAACGTTAAATTTTTCTCAAATTATATCAAAAACCACTTGCAAAAATTACTGAAATATAGTACAATATATCTTGTAGGCGCAAAGCCTTAAAAGTGTTCAATATTTTCATTATGAAAGGAAAATACAACTATGAGCAAGCTTAACAAGAAACACGTAGAAGACCTCGCAGTCAAGGGCAAGAAGGTACTCGTAAGAGTTGACTTCAACGTTCCCATGAAGGAAGGCAAGATCACAAACGACAACAGAATCGTTGCAGCTCTCCCCACCATCAACAAGCTGGTTGAGAACGGCGCAAAGATCGTTCTGTGCTCTCACCTCGGCAAGCCGAAGAACGGTCCCGAGGACAAGTTCTCCCTCAAGGCTGCTGCTGACAGACTTGCAGAGCTGGTTTCTACAAAGGTTACTTTCGCAAAGGACGATACAGTTGTAGGCGACAACGCAAAGGCTGCTGTTGCTGCTATGAACGACGGTGAGATCGTTGTTCTCGAAAACACACGTTTCCGCGGCGCAGAGGAAACAAAGAACGGCGAGGAGTTCGCTAAGGAGCTTGGCGCTCTCGTTGACGGCGAGTTCTTCGTAATGGACGCTTTCGGCTCTGCTCACAGAGCACACGCTTCCACAGCAGGCGTTACAAAGTTCGTTAAGGAGACAGCAGTAGGCTACCTCATGAACAAGGAGATCGACTTCCTCGGAAACGCGGTTGAGGATCCCGTTCGTCCTTTCGTTGCTATCCTCGGCGGTGCTAAGGTTGCTGACAAGCTGAACGTTATCTCCAACCTCCTCGACAAGTGCGATACACTCATCATCGGCGGCGGTATGGCTTACACATTCCTCAAGGCTAAGGGATTCGAGGTTGGTACTTCCCTCGTTGACGACGAGAAGATCGACTACTGCAAGGATATGATCGCTAAGGCTGAGAAGAACGGCAAGAAGCTTCTTCTCCCCATCGATACAACTATCACAAAGAGCTTCCCCGACCCCATCGACGCTGCTGTTGAGGTTTCCGTTGTTGATTCCGACAAGATCCCCGCAGACATGATGGGTCTGGATATCGGTCCCAAGACAATGGAGCTGTTCGCTGCTGAGGCTAAGGCAGCTAAGACTGTTGTTTGGAACGGTCCTATGGGCGTATTTGAGAACCCCATTCTCGCAAAGGGTACTATCGCTGTTGCTAAGGGTCTCGCAGAGGCTGACGCTACAACAATCATCGGCGGCGGCGACTCCGCAGCTGCTGTTGTACAGCTCGGCTACTCCGACAAGATGAGCCACATCTCCACAGGCGGCGGCGCTTCTCTCGAGTACCTCGAGGGTAAGGTACTTCCCGGTATCGACGTAATTCAGAATAAGTAAGCCAGCGAACGCAAGCGTTCGCGAGGCGCGAACTCCGTTTCGTTGGCGAAGCGCCACCGATTTCGCTACGCGAAACTACTATGTTCGCCATTCGTGAAAAGATGTAACAAACAATATGTACGGGCGAACATCGTTCGCCCGTTACTTAAATAAAAGGATATCTCATGAACATCAAATGCGAAAACATCACCCTTATAAGCGAATGCAGCTCTAACGACCTGCATATTGAACGCAGTGGGCTTCAGAACGCAGCGTTTTCCGAAAACGATATGCGCGGCATTGTTATTGAACAATGCAACCTTAGCAACAACTGCGTTAGACACAGCGACCTCACGGGCGCTTGTATCGAAAGCTGCAAGCTTGACGGAATGACCATAGACGGCATAAATGTTCAGCAGATGATGGATTTCTACAAAAATAATTTTAAGGAGAATTTGACAATGAACAAGGCAACAAGAAAAGCAATAATCGCAGGCAACTGGAAGATGAACAAGACACGTCCCGAGGCTAAGGCTCTGCTGGACGAGCTCAAGGGCATGGTTGCTGATATCAAGACAGTTGAGATCGTAGCTTGCGTTCCTTTCACAAACCTCGAGACAGCTCTCGCTGCAACAGAGGGCACAAACATCAAGATCGGCGCTGAGAACTGCCACTTTGAGAAGAGCGGCGCTTTCACAGGCGAGATCTCCGCTGATATGCTCGCTGAGATGGGCGTTGAGTATGTAGTTCTCGGTCACTCCGAGCGCCGTCAGTACTTCGCTGAAACAGACGAGACCGTAAACAAGAGAACAAAGGCCGCTCTCGCTGCAGGTCTGAAGCCCATCGTTTGCGTAGGTGAGCTTCTCTGGGAGCGCGAGTGCAACATCACAGAGGAAGTTATCGCTCGTCAGATCAAGCTCGACTTCTTCGGTATCAAGGCTGCTGACCTCAAGAAGTGCGTTATCGCTTACGAGCCTGTTTGGGCTATCGGCACAGGCAAGACAGCTACCGCTGATCAGGCTGAGGAGGTTTGCGCATTTATCCGTGCTACTCTCGCTAAGCTCTACGGCGCTGATGTTGCTGAGGCTATCACAATTCAGTACGGCGGCTCCATGAACGCTGCAAACGCTGCTGAGCTCGTTTCCAAGAAGAACGTTGACGGCGGTCTTATCGGCGGTGCTTCCCTCAAGGCTGCTGACTTCACAACCATCATCAAGGCTGCTGAGAACGGCTGATAAAACACAAAACCAAAAGGGCGGCTGTCTGCCGCCCTACTATATAACAAGGAGATATAAACATGGCAAAACCCGTATTATTAGTAGTAATGGACGGTATCGGCTTTTCCAAGACGGGTCTTGGCGACGCTGTTACCGAGGCTTATACCCCCACTCTTGATTGGCTGATGGAAAACTGCCCTATGGCTAGACTTAAGGCTCACGGCGACGCGGTTGGACTTCCCACCGACGACGACATGGGTAACTCCGAGGTAGGTCACAACGCACTCGGCTGCGGTCAGATCTATTCTCAGGGCGCAAAGCTTGTAAACGAGTCCATCGAGAGCGGCAAGATGTACGACTCCCCCGCTTGGCAGGAGCTTGCAAAGAACGCAAAGGACAAGAATTCCACAATGCACTTCATCGGTCTGCTTTCCGATGGTAATGTTCACTCCAACATCAGCCACCTTATCAACATGGTCAAGCGCGCAAAGGCTGACGGTGTTTCCAAGGTAAGAGTTCACGCACTCCTCGACGGACGTGACGTTCCCCCGCTGACAGGTGGTCAGTATCTGAAGCAGCTTGAGGACGTTTTCGCAGAGCTGAACGACGCTTCCTTTAACGCTCGCATCGCTTCGGGCGGCGGCAGAATGAAGATCACAATGGACCGCTATCAGGCAGATTGGCCCATGGTAGAGCGCGGCTGGAACACCCACGTTAAGGGTGAGGGCAGACAGTTTGCTTCCTCTATTGAGGCATTCGATACACTCGTTGCAGAAACAGGCGTAAGCTCCGACCAGGATCTTCCCGCATTCGTTATCGCTGAAAACGGCGAGCCTGTTGGCAAGATCGTTGACGGCGACAGCGTTATCCTGTTCAACTTCCGCGGCGACCGTGCTATTGAGATGTCTATGGCATTCGATATGGACGAGTTCAACTACTTCAACCGCGGCAAGAAGCCCGATGTTTGCTACGCAGGTATGCTGCAGTATGACGGCGACCTGAAGCTTCCCGCACGCTTCCTCGTAAATCCTCCCGAGATCACAAACACACTCTCCGAGGTATTTGTAAACGCAGGTCTTAAGCAGTACGCTATCTCTGAAACACAGAAATACGGCCATGTAACATACTTCTGGAACGGCAACAAGAGCGGCAAGTTCAGCGAAGAGCTTGAGGAATACGTTGAGATTCCCTCTGATAACGTAAGCTTTGACCAGCGCCCCTGGATGAAGTCCGCTGAGATCGTTGACGCTCTCATTGAGGCTATAAAGTCCAAGAAGTATGACTTCCTGCGCTGCAACTTCCCCAATGGCGACATGGTTGGTCACACAGGCTCTATGCAGGCAACAATGATAGGCGTTGAGTCCGTTGATATCGGTCTTGCACGTCTGAAGGAAGTCTGCGACGAGTACGGCGTTACAATGCTGGTTACCGCTGACCACGGCAACGCTGACGAGATGCTAGAGAAAAACAAGAAGGGCGAAGTGAACGTAAGAACTGCGCACTCCCTCAACCCTGTTCCTTTCATCATCTACGACAAGGACGTTAAGTACACCATCAAGGACGGTAATTACGGTCTTGCAAACGTTGCTCCCACAGTTGTCAAGATGTTCGGTCTTGAAGCTCCCTCCTGCTGGGTTGACAGCATGATCTAAAATCAAATATAATATTAAAGCCGCTTTTGAAAACAAAAGCGGCTTTGTTATATTTTGAAAGCTGTAAATTATCCTCTGTTCTGCGAAGCAACAAGGCTCTCGCCGCAGTAGATCTCACGAAGCTTGGGCTTTTCGATCTTGCCTGTGGGATTACGCGGAACATCAGCAAAGATTATTCTGTGCGGACGCTTGTATCTCGGCAGCTTGTGGCAGAAATCGTTGATATCGTCCTCTGTGCAGGTCATGCCGTCCTTTATTGAGATAATGGCAGCTGCGATCTCGCCAAGGCGCTTGTCGGGAAGTCCGATAACGGCAACGTCCTTTATTGCGGGGTGCGCTCTGAGGAAGTCCTCGATCTGAACGGGGTAAAGATTTTCGCCGCCGCTGATGATAACGTCCTTTTTGCGGTCAACGAGGAAGATAAATCCGTCCTCGTCCTCCTGCGCCATATCGCCTGTGAAGAGCCAACCGTCATGTATCGTTTCAGCGGTAGCCTTTTCATCGCGGTAATAGCAGGTCATAACGCCGGGGCCGAACACAGCAAGCTCGCCTACGCCGCCCTTCTCTACTTCATTTCCCTGCTCGTCAACTATCTTGGTCTGCCAGCCATAGCCAGCCTTACCGATAGCGCCTACCTTGTGGATATTCTCAACGCCAAGGTGAACACAGCCGGGGCCGATAGACTCGGAAAGACCGTAGTTTGTATCATACTGGTGATGCGGGAACTTCTCCTTCCAGCGCGCAATAAGGCTTGGCGGAACAGGCTGCGCACCTATATGCATGAGACGCCACTGCGCAAGCTCATAGTCAGAAAGGCTCAGCTCTCCCCTGTCGAGCGCGTCAAGGATATCCTGCGCCCACGGAACGAGCAGCCAAACAATGCTGCACTTCTCCTTAGAAGCTGTTTCAAGTATGTACTTCGGCTTAACACCCTTAAGCAATACCGCCTTGCCGCCTACAAGGAAGCTTCCGAACCAGTGCATTTTCGCGCCTGTGTGATACAGCGGAGGAATGCAGAGGAACACATCGTCCTTTGTCTGGCTGTGGTGATTTTGCTCTGTCTTGCAGGAGTGCATAAGGCTCTCGTGGTTGTGGAGAATAGCCTTGGGGAAGCCTGTAGTACCCGATGAAAAATAAATAGCAGCGTTATCCTCGTCAGTAAGCTTGATATCGGGCGAGGTGCTGGAGCAGTTTGCAGCAAGGCTGTCGTAGTGCTCGGCAAAGCTGGGGCAGTTTTCTCCTACATAGAAAAGCAGTCGGTTCTTGCTGATCTCGTCAGCAATACCCTCAACACGGCCGATAAACTCAGGGCCGAACACGAGCACGTCTACCTCGGCAAGATCAAGACAATACTTGATCTCATCGGGAGCATAACGGAAATTCAGCGGCACTGCAAGCGCACCAGTCTTTAAAATTCCGAAATAGATCGGCAACCATTCAAGGCAGTTCATAAGCAGTATTGCAACCTTGTCGCCTTTTTTGATTCCGCGCGAAATCAGCAGATTTGCAAAGCGGTTTGCTTTTTCATTGAAAACGCTCCAAGATATCTCGCGGCGATATGTAGAAACAGGATTCGGCTCGATAAGCTCGTATTCTTTCCATGTAACGCGGCGTGTTTCCTTTATCTCGGGATTTACTTCAACAAGGCTGATATCGCTGCCGTAAAGCTCGGCATTGCGCTCCAGTATCTCGGTAATTGGCATGATATGACTTTCCTTTCATTCATGATTTATTTTAAATAACACACTTCTTATATTTTACCACAAAAAAGCGCAAAAGTAAACAGTTTTTAAAAAAATATTACAAAAAATCCGCCGAATATAGCTTCGGCGGATTTTGTAATTCTGTCATTCAACCATGTACATAAGTCCAAGTGCTTTTGCACCGCAGTTACTGGTTATCGTCGCTGATGTCATCGCGACATCGATGCTCTTAAAGCTGCACAGCGATGATATGAGTTCTTTTGCCTGGTTGAGCACCTTTACAGAGCAATCGGAATGTGTGAGGAAAAGCTTTTTCTTGTTGATACACACAGGATCGGCAAGCTCTTTTTTAACATATCGGATTATGCACTTATCATAATCGCCGAAATAAACACGCTTCACCTTTATCTCACCATTCTTTGCACAAAGGACAGGGTGAATACTGAAAGTATCACACATGACCTTTAACGCACGCTTTACTCTGCCTGTTATATAAAGGAAATCAACGTTATTAACGATAAAGCTCGCCATTACCTTGCCGCGTATAGTTTCAAGACGCTCTATTATCTTTCCTGAAGAGATTCCCATTTGCGACATCTCGGCAGCCTCAACAACCGTATGCGCAATTCCCGTGGTAAGATTTTGCGAGTCGAACACCTTGACCTTGCCCTCGTAAACCTTTGCTGCGCGCATAGCCCTGTCATAGGAGCGGCTCATAGAAGAACCAATCGTGATATGTATGAGCTCGTCATTACTTTTCAGTGCTTCACCGAAAAACTCCACATATTCATCATATGTCGGCGCAGCAGTAACAATAGATCTTCCGCCGTTTTCGAAATATTCGATGATATTTCCTGCGGTTATCTCAGCCATATCCTTAAAGCAGCCTGTTTCGGTAGTTACATAAAAGTGCAGAAGCTTAACACCAAGTGCATTGCAAAGCTCTTCGGGAAGATCACAGGTGCAGTCTGCTGTTATTCCAATCTTACTCATTGCAACGCCTCCTTTAGCTCTGCGGCAGCCTTTTCAGCCGCTTCAAGAGCACCGTCATAATCAAAGCTGTCTGCCAGGCTCTTTACTTTAATGAAATAATCACTGAGCGGCTTTCCATTGAAAATACAAGCACTCAGTTCAACCGCAGCAGCGGATATCTCATCGCCGTCGAAATTGTCACAGCCGTTTCTTATGCGCTGTATCTGAGCCTCAAACGCCTCAGCTGTGATCTCGGTAAGTTGATCTGCAGATAGTATCTCGGGCTGCTCTGCGACAAATCCGTTATCGGAAAGATACTTCGACGCTTCTGCCATTACCTTATCATAAAGGGCTACCGCCGCAGCATGATTGCCGCGGATATACGAATAGTTGCCCTCCTTGCCCGCAAATTCAAGAGAGCGAGCAAATTCGAACAATGTTTCCGCACCGATACTGATAGATGTGCTCTTCAGTGCGTGGACTTCAATAACGTAATTCGTCCAGTCCTCGTCCTCAAGGCGCTTGCAAAGCGATTCTCTGTAGCCCTTGCCGTTCTCAACGTACAGACTGAGGTTTTCATAATAGCACTCGTTGCTGCCGCCTGCGTACATCAGACCCTTTTCAAAGTTGATAAGCTCTGATGCCTCTCCGCTGCTTGCAACGGGAGGATTCTTCGCCGCCTCAGCGAACTCCTCATCGGACATTATCTCGATATAGTCATCAGGCAGCCATGTACGAAGCACACGGTCAAGCTGTGACAGCTCGATTGGCTTTGCGAGGAAGTCGGTAAAGCCCGTTTCCATAAAGCCCTCGCGCGCGCCGTTGACTGCGTTTGCTGTAAGCGCAACGATAGGAAGATGCTTAAATTCATTGCCGTCCAGCTCGCGTATCTTCTGTGTAGCCTCAACGCCGTCCATCTCGGGCATCATGTGATCCATAAACACGATGTCAAATTTTTCTGATTTAACAGCCTCGATAGCAAGTCTGCCGCTGTTTACAGTTGAAATTTGCATCTCATAAGGCTTCATCAGACCCGATGCAACCTTAAGATTTATCGCGTTGTCGTCAACGATAAGTACTTTCGCCTTGGGCGCTTTGAAATTCTTAAATCTGCCCCTTGTGCCGTCGTTATGCGTATAGCTCTCATTATTGAGCACCGACGCACAGGTGAGCGAATAGATAGGCTTAAATACGCAGCTGATATTCTTAGGAAGCTGCAAAAGTGAAAATCTGTCCTGAATAACAGAGAAGTTCACCTTATCGGCAAGGTTGTCAAAACGGTCGGAATGCTGTGTGTATTCCTCTCTTGCAGTAAAGCAGAAGCCGTATTCGCCGGTTTGCACTGCTGCACAAAACTCGTCAAGATCACGGAAAAGCTCAAGCTCGATCTTGAATTTGTTGCTGAAATCGGAAATAAGTTCTTCGTATTCCTTTGCTATTCTCGGGTGCGAATACTTCGACATATCGAGATATACCGCAAGCTTCTTATCATCCGCCTTCTCAATGCTGAGGAACGGGTCGGAATCGTAAACTTTAAGCGGAATAACAAACTTAAATACAGAACCCTCGCCGTAAACACTGCTTACATTGATAAAGCCGCCCATTTTCCAAACGAGCCTTTTTGATATCGCAAGTCCCAGACCTGTTCCCTCTATAGCACGGTTCTTTTTGGTGTCTACCTGCTGGAAGTTCGTGAACAGCTTTTCGATGTTCTCGGGCGATATGCCGATACCTGTATCTTCAATCGAAACATTCAGATTTATGCCATACTCGTGACGGCTGAAGCCAACTCTTATAACAACACAGCCCGAATATGTAAACTTCACGGCGTTCGTCACAAGGTTTATCATTACCTGCCTTATTCTCAGCTCATCACCGACAAGACCCTTGGGGATATTCGGGTCAACATGAGCGATTATCTCGATATTCTTGTCGCCCTTTCTCGTTACCGCCATATTGATAACGTCGTTTATGACGGAAGCAATGTTGAACTCCTCGTTGATTATCTCGGTCTTGCCCGACTCTATCTTTGAGAAGTCAAGAATATCATTGATGATCGAAAGCAGGCTTCTACCGGAATTCTGGATATTGAAGCAGTTCTCACGAACACTGTTGCTGATATCCTCGCGTAGCACAAGCTCGCACATACCGATGATAGCATTCATGGGAGTGCGTATCTCATGCGACATGTTCGCAAGGAAGTCGTTCTTTATCTGATTTGCGTTTTCAAGCTTTGCAATGAGTGCTTTCTGCCTACGGCGAATACGGAAAAACTGATACTGGATTATCATACACAATACAGTCAGAAAGAAATATACCACCGGGAAACGCACTTCGTATGTAACAGAATAATCATAGCCCAACTGCTGCAGCGGAGTATACATATACAACAGCAGCGTAATGCCGACAAGTGTACTGAGAATACCTCCGTAATACAGGCTGAAGCAGAACATGGCGGCAGGCGGCACGACAAGCACCCATATCAGACTGAAGCCCTCGATTCCGCCACTGACGATGAAAAACAGCATCATCAGATAGCCCGCACTGAAAATACCAAGAACTAATAAAAATTGATCTTTGATCTTTGCATACAGAAGCAAGGCAAGAATAGCACCGAGGCTCAGCACACCTGTAACAAAAGCCATGCTGCTATCGCCTGTGATAAGATTGATGATAGTCATTATGGCTAAAGTTCCGGCAAAAACTATACAGCCTGACACAAGCATTCTTGGGCTTTGATTGTGCGCTTCCTCACGCAGCAAAGAAAAAGTGGATTCTCTTTTCATTGAAGATCCCCCCTAATTACTCTTCGGGTGCTTCCGAAGGTGATGAAAGCTTCTTGATATCGTAGGTCAGAGAAACTCCGATATCGGGACTTGTGGTGTAGAAGCACTCAATAACGCGCTCCGCGACACTTCTGCCGTTTTCGGTGTCAGTGCCCACAAGCAAGATAACGTATTGATTTCCCGAATATTTGGTGCCGACATCTGCCCTTCTAAGCGATGAGATAACAGCACTCTGCAGCACCTTCATCGCCATGTCAAGCACACTGTTATCCACTATGTAGCCATCATGTGTATCGATCAGTGTAAACAGAAGTATCTGGATATCCTTTTCGCTTCTTGACGCAAAACGCGCAATATAGCAGTATATCTTCTCAAACTCGCTGTAATCTACGTTGTAGCAGCCTTTTTCAAAGCTGACGTTTCCCTCTAAAATAGCGTAGATATTGTCTATATCTGCCGCTGTTTCGTCCTTAGGCAGCTTGCTGTCACTGAAAAAGCTGAAAGAGTTCTTTCCGTTGCGCTTTACATGATACAGCGACTTGTCAGCATTGCTGAACAGCTCTTCAAAATTCGCACCGCTGTCGGGCGCAAGCGCAATACCGATGGAAACCGAAGAGCTTGTATAATTATGCTCGTTAAGCATCTTATTAACATCGGAAATTATGCTCTGTGCGCAATCGGCAGCCTCCTGCTTATCAAGAGTTCTTGTAAAGAATATAACGAACTCGTCACCGCCGATACGACATACGATATCAGTCTTTTCGGTGTTGTTTATAAGGATATTTGCGATCTCTTTAAGCACCATATCGCCAGCGATATGACCGTAGTTATCATTTATCGACTTGAAGTTATCAAGGTCAAGAACAAACAGCACACCGCGCTTTCTGGTTGCAATGAAATCGTTTACCATCGCTTCAATTCCGCGCCTGTTGTAAAGACCGGTCAGGATATCGCGCTTGCTCTCCGCGCTTACACCCGATATGTACTCGTCCATAGCCTTGCGAATAGCCTTGTTAATATCGCCTGTAGCTTCAACGACGGTTTCATTCTTGATCTTGAAGCCGTTCTCCAGCATATTTATGAAAATATCGGCAATCTGCGGATCGAACTGAGTTCCGCGGCATCTTTTAAACTCCTCTATAACCGCCTCTGTATTGAGATTATCACGATAAGCACGGTTAGACGTCATAGCGTCATAGGAATCCGCAACCGCGATGATACGAGCTATCAGCGGAATCTGCTCGCCTTTCAGACCCAAAGGATAGCCGGAGCCGTCATAGTGCTCATGGTGATACAGTGCACCGAGATGAACATCAGGGATACTGCGGATATTTTTCAGTATCTCGCCGCCCGTTACAGGGTGCTTTTTGATAAGCGCATATTCCTCTTTGTTAAGGCGTGCGGGCTTGTTGAGGACAAGGTCGGGAACTCCGATCTTTCCGATATCGTGCAAAAGAGCCACATGATAAAGATTTCTGCACTTCTCCTCGTCCCAGCCGAGATTTTTGGCGATCTCCACCGAGCAGTTTGCAACTCTGTTGGAGTGACCGCTGGTGTAGCGATCCTTAGCCTCGATCGTAGTTGCAATGGCCATAATGGAATTTATAGAAACGCTCTCGACCTCGCGCGTTTTCTCCTCAAGGCGCTCCTCAAGGTCGTTTCTTAAGCTGTTTAGCTCCAAAATACGGCTGATTCTGCTCTTCATGACCTGAGGAACAAAAGGCTTTGTGATAAAATCATCGGCGCCCTCTGAAAGAAGCTGACATTCAGCCTCGGGACTGTTGTCCGCAGTAAGGAAGATTATCGGTATCTTTGCCCACGCAGGATTTTTCTTGATCCTGTGCATAGTTTCCCTGCCGTCCATCTCGGGCATATTTTTATCAAGCAAAATAAGATCAGTCTGCCTTTTCTCCAAAAACTGAAGCGCCTGAGCACCCGAAAGCACAGGGGTCACCTGATAAAGCTCGGAAAGCTCCTGCTTTGCCATGGCAAGATTGGTCTTGTTGTCATCAACAATAAGGATATGTTTCATGTGCAATCAATTCCTTTGCTATATTATCAACATATAACTCAATGTACTATACCAATCTAATTATACAACATTTTTACCCTGTTTGTCAATGCTTTAGCATTGATAACTATACAAAAAATAGACAACAGACTAAAATTTTTTGTTTTCGAGAACAAAAAAGATGGATATTACACGTTTGAGCAATATCCATCTTCAATATGACCTTAATCTAATGCAGAAAGTGCCTCAGGAAACAGCTCCACGCTTCTTCGGAGTATTCCTGTCATGTGCGCTATGGCAATTCCGTAATTTGTTATCGGAACTCCGCTTTCAAGCGTAAAGCGAGTGCGGTACTGCATTTCTCTTTCGTTAAGCATACAGCCGCCGCAGTGTATTACAAGGGAATACTGCGAAACATCTTCGGGGAACTGCGTTCCCGATGTGAACTCAAAGCTGATGTCCTTGCCCGTGTGCTTTTTTATCAGCGCGGGAAGCTTCACCGTTCCTATGTCGCCGCATTGCCTGTGATGTGTGCAGCCCTCAGAGATAAGCACCTTATCGCCGTCTTTGAGCTTATCCAGTGCCGCTGCGCCCCTAGCCGCCGAAACAAGGTCGCCCTTGTAGCGCGCAAAAAGTATCGAAAACGAGGTCAGCGGTATATCCTCGGGGACGACCTTTGATACCTGCGCAAAAGCCTGCGAATCGGTTATAACGAGCCTAGGCTTTTTTCCGAGCGCCGCAAGCGTTGCCGAAAGCTCCGTGTCGCGCGTTACAACGGAAGCCGCACCCGAATCGAGGATATCGCGTATTGTTTGCTGCTGCGGAAGAATAAGTCTGCCCTTTGGCGCAGCCTTGTCGATAGGTACTACCAAAACGACCATATCGTTCGGCTGCAAAAGGTCAGCAACGACGCGCTTTGTATTCTCCTCCTGCTTTACAAGCCTGCCGATAAGCTCCTTTAGTTCATTGATATTCGTGCCGTTTTTCGCACTCACGCATATCTCGTTTGCTTGAAGCTTAGGCGGCTCGTTTCTGATATCCGATTTGTTGTAAACAACGATATAGGGGATCTTCTTATCCTGAAACAGCGATATAAGCTCTTTTTCAGTCACGGAATCCGCCGCGCCCTCGGTTACAAGCACCGCGATATCGGTGTAATTCAACGCCTGACGCGCTTTTTTCACTCGCATTTCGCCAAGCTCTCCCACATCGTCAAGCCCCGGTGTGTCAATGATAACAACAGGACCGAGTGGAAGCAGCTCCATTGCCTTTTTCACGGGGTCTGTAGTCGTTCCCTTGACATCTGAAACAAGGCACAGCTCCTGCCCTGTGACAGCGTTCACAACGCTGGATTTTCCCGCATTCCTCAGCCCGAAAAAGCCGATATGCAGGCGCTCTGCCGAAGCGGTGTCATTAAGTCCCATCGTTCCTCCTTAGAAGCGGAAATCTCTGCGGTTTGAGTTCTTGATGTCCTCAATATTCTTTGTTGCGATATCGCGTACCTTATCGGTAGGAATCTTTTTAAGCTCCTCCTCGATAAGCTTGAAGCCTATCTCCTTTGTTTCGTCGCTTGCGTAGTCAACAAGGTATTCCGTCAGCGTCATAAGCGCGTTGGGGTGACAGCAGTTGAGTATCTGTCCGCTCTTGCAAAGACTCATAAAGCGGTCGCCTGTTCTGCCCTCGCGGTAGCACGCTGTGCAGAACGACGGGATATGTCCGCACTCCATCAGCCATTTTACGACCTCGTCAAGCGTGCGCTGGTCGGAAACGTCAAACTGCTCACTGTCGTGAGGACGCTCTTCCTCTGTGTAGCCGCCTACAGATGTACGCGAAGCGCCGCTTATCTGCGAGATACCCATATTGAGCACCTTGCCGCGCACCTCCTCGGACTCTCTTGTGGAGATTATCATGCCTGTGTAAGGCACAGCAAGACGTATACACGCGATTATCTTTTCAAACATCTCGTCCGAAATGGAGTTGTCGAAAACGTTGGGGTCTATGTCGTCTGCACGCTTTATTCTGGGCACGCTGATGGTGTGAGGGCCTACGCCGTGAACTGCTTCAAGGTGCTCTGCGTGCATAAGAAGTCCCGCAAACTCATATTTATACAGCTCCAGACCGAACAGAACGCCGAGTCCGACATCGTCGATACCGCCCTCCATAGCTCTGTCCATAGCCTCGGTGTGGTAGTCGTAGTCGTGCTTCGGGCCTGTGGGGTGAAGCTTCAGATAGCTCTCCTTGTGATATGTTTCCTGGAACAGAATATATGTACCTATGCCTGCGTCTCTAAGCTTGCGGTAATTCTCAACGGTAGTTGCCGCTATATTAACGTTCACGCGGCGGATAGCGCCGTTTTTGTGGTTTATGCTGTAAATAGTTTTGATACATTCAAGGATATACTCGATAGGATTGTTTACGGGGTCCTCGCCTGCTTCGATCGCAAGGCGCTTGTGACCCATATCCTGAAGCGCGATTACCTCGGCACGCACCTCGTCCTGTGTGAGCTTTTTGCGCGCGATGTGCTTGTTCTTCATGTGATAGGGACAGTAAACACAGCCGTTAACGCAGTAATTAGACAGATACAGCGGTGCAAACATAACGATACGGTTGCCGTAGAAAGCAAGCTTTATCTCCTCGGCTATCTTGAAGATACGCTCCTGCACGGACTTGTCCTCGCACGCGAGAAGCACGGAAGCCTCGCGGTGAGTAAGTCCCTTACAGACGCAACCCTTGCCGTTCTTTACGGGACGAGCCTTTTCCAGTATCTCGTTGATAAGCTCCATGTTGTTTTTGTTAGCCTCGGCGTAAGCAAGAGTGTCAAGTATCTCGCCGTCATTGATAAATTCCTCGGCTTTGAGTGATTTGGGGTCGTAGATTGCCATGATATTATGTCCTTTCAAATTTAGTGGGCACCTCTAAGAACCGTTTTGTACAGAGAAAATGAGTTTTTAGAAGTGACCTTTTTCTTTTTCCTTGTGGTCGCCGCGGGCGGTGACTATCTCTGCACCGACCGAAGCCATTTGCTCTTTCAGTTTTTCAATAGCCTGTGCTGATTCTCCGCCTGTGCTGAGCTTATTGTTGTAAAGCTCGTACTTTTTTCGCACGGATATCGGAGAGAGGTTTGGCATTACTACATTCGCGCCCGAACGTATTCCCTTTTCACGTCCGCCCTCCAAGATAGTGCCCAGCGCAGTCGTTGCGGGAAGCAATATTTCGGGGCATATCAGCCGCACTATCGACAAAAGATAGCAGGTAAGCTCTGCTGTTCCTGCTGGGCAGTCTTTAAACGGAGTTGCCTCATGAGGGATAAACGGGCCTATTCCGCACATATGCGGCTTGAACTCCTCCACGAATTTCAAGTCCTGCGCCAAATTGCGCGAAGTCTGAAACGGCGAGCCTACCATAAAGCCGCAGCCCGTCTGAAAACCGATGTCTTTCAGCGCTTTCAGGCATTCCATACGGCGGTCATAGCTCATTTCCTCGGGGTGAAGCTTTTCATAATGCGCCTTGTCAGCCGTTTCGTGCCTTAGCAGATAGCGGTCTGCGCCCGCGTCAAAAAGACGCTGATAGCTCTCTCTGCTCCGCTCCCCCAGCGATAAGGTTACAGCACAGTCGGGGTGAGCGCGTTTTATGCTCTCTATAAGCGGACAAAGCAGCTCGTCAGTGAAATGAGAGTCCTCGCCGCCCTGCATTACAAACGTGCGGAAGCCCAAAGCATAGCCCTCGTCGCAGCA
Source organism: Oscillospiraceae bacterium (assembly GCA_015067175.1). Classification (GTDB taxonomy): domain Bacteria; phylum Bacillota; class Clostridia; order Oscillospirales; family Ruminococcaceae; genus CAG-115. The sequence goes on from SVMX01000001.1 coordinate 262,731, forward strand.
CTGAAGTATCTCCTCTGAAGTCAGACGATAACGATCGCAGGAGCGGTTGCTTCGCCTTATTCCGCAGTAAAGGCAGTCGTTTTTGCAAATATTGCTGATCTCAACAAGTCCGCGAATGAATACCGCCTTGCCGTAATGCTTTTCCTTTTCCGCCAGGGCAAGCTCCGCAAGCCTTGCCGCCGCTTTCTCGGTGCGCTGTTCGATAAGCTGTTCATACTCCTCAACAGTAAGAGAGTGCTGCCGCGAAAGCTTCTCTATAAGCGCAAAAACGTTATCCATTGCTTATCACGTTGGAATAAGCAGTCTTTACGCTTATCCCGCTCAGCTTTCCTATCTTTCCCGACAGCGCGGAAATAGTATCCTGCGGCGCGTCAAGCGCTATGCTGACGATGTTGATGTTCCGCTCGCGGTACGGAACGCCCATACGCCCGATTATGTAATTTCCATATTCGTGTAGTATAGAATTGAGCGCCTCGGTCGAGTTTGTGTCCTCTACGATTATGCCCATAACTGCAACGCGTGTGTCCATAAAACTTCCTTTCAAAACAAAATGTGCCCCTCGCGCAAAAGCGCAGAAAGGCACAGCAATACGTAATATCATTAATACTATAAGCAGCGCCTTTCACTCAGATCATTCTTTATGTCAGGGTATAAATATTATAATATATTATGTCGAAAAAGTCAATGGTAATCGCAGCCATAAAACCATGCTTTTCATATTTTTGCTCATTTTTTCCGTTTTTGTTGAATTTCAATTGTAATAGTTCAACGAAATTGATGAAAACGCCGCAAATCGGTTGCGTTAGTCGCTCGGTTATGCTATAATATAATTTGGTGGTTAGTAAAATATAGTATATATCATTGGAAGGCTTATGCAGATAAGATTAGTTCACACAAATGATGTGCCGCTCAGCAGGCTTGAGCCGCTCACCGCAATGCTCACGCCAAAGCACCGCGAACGGCTTGCTTCGCTCGGCGACTCTGCCGCAGCAGAGCTTATCATGTCTGAGCTTTTGGTGCGCAACGAGGCGTCAATGGCGCTTTCAATTCCGTTTTGGAAGCTGAACTTCGGATACTCCGAATACGGCAAACCTTATATCGAGGGCTTTGAAAGCTACAGCTTTTCCGTGTCACATTCGGGCGGGTACGTTGCGTTTATTGACAGCACCGAGGATATCGGGATAGATATCCAGCTTATACAAGGAAAAAACAAATACGCCGCGCGCTTTTTCACTGAAAACGAGCAGCTCTACGCCGCGCAGAGCGATAACGCCTTTTTCGAAGTGTGGACGCGCAAGGAAGCCTACATCAAAATGCTTGGTATCGGGCTTTCCCATGGGCTGAGAAGCTTTGACGTACTGGACGACAGCCTAGGCTGCTGCTTCACCACAAAAAAACTACAACATCACATAATTTCGGTATGCAGCGAACAAGAAGCTGCGCTTACGACCAAAACGACAAACGCTGAAACGCTGCTCAACGCAGCTTTTGCAATAACATAACAGGAGGACTTATATGAGCGCAATCGTCATCGCATCGGCAATAGTCGGAGGACTTGCCGTTGCAGGAACAGTCGGCTCTTTTGTAGGAGCAAACACACTGTACAAAAAGATAATCCCGCGTCAGGACCAGTGCAGAGTTGACGTCAGCGAAATGGCTGACGCAAAGAAGTGGGAACGCTACATCGAATTTATTCATGAAAACAAGGATTGGCTTTTCAAGCGCGAGATGGAGCATATCACTCTCAAAGCGCGTGACGGCATAACGCTCCACGGCGATTATATCAAGACAGACGGCGATACTGATACCATTGCGGTATGCGTTCACGGCTACACAACTACGGGCATGGACGCCTGCTCGTCTATCGCAACATATTTCCTCAAAAACGGCTATGACTGCCTTATCATGGACAACCGCGCTCACGGCAAGAGCGAGGGAGACTATGTCGGCTTCGGAATACTCGACAGATACGACCTAATCAAGTGGCTCGAATACTTAAACGACCGTTTTGAGGGCAAAAAAAATATCATTCTCTACGGCGTTTCAATGGGAGGTTCAACAGTGCTGATGACCGCAGGCCTTGAAAACTTCCCGAAGAATGTAAAGGCGATAATCGCAGAGTGTGCGTTCACAACTCCTTATGATGTGTTTGCGCATATCCTCAAAAGAGATTATCACATGGCAAAGTTCCCCATCATGAACATCAACGACAGGATGTGCAGAAAAACAGCAGGCTACGGCTTCAAGGACTGCTCAACGCTTGACGCAGTTAAGTCCACAAGCTGCCCGATACTGTTCGTTCACGGCAGCGAGGACGATTTCGTCCCCACTCACATGAGCCACGAGAACTATGAAGCCTGCACAGCTCCAAAGGAGCTGCTTATCGTTGAAAATGCGGGGCACGCAGCAAGCTACTACGAAAGCCCCGAATTATATCAAAAAACTATTGAGGAATTTCTCGGAAAACACGCACCCGAGATCTTACCGGAAAGGACAAGCAAATGAAAGAGTTTACCATCAACGGCTCTGTAATGAAATGCTATCCCCTTAATTCCGCGCAAAGGCTGCACAACTACACCATAAGATACTGTCCCCATCAGGTGCTTAACATCGGCACAGGACTGTATATTCAGGTAGGTGTTGATTTCGATGTGCTGAAGCAGTCCATCTATGAGGCGTGCAACCGCCTTGACTCCATGCGTATCCGCTTCATCAAGGACGAGGACGATACAGTCTACCAGTACATCGTTCCGTTTGAGGAAAGAGAGATACCGCTCGTTGACTTCTCCTACTGGAAGGAGGAGGACGCTCACCACGAGATGGAAAAGTGGACAGCTGTGCCGTTTGAGAGATACAATTCTCCTATGAATCAGATCGTAATGGTAAAGCTTCCTAACGGCTATAACGGCGTTTATCTTAAAGTAGACCACATGACTATGGACTCAAGCTCCATCATCGCATTCGACCGCGACGTGCTTGAGATATACTGTGCAAAGATGTACGGCAGAGAAATGCCGAAGCCTATGATGTCCTACATAAAGCAGCTTGAAAAGGACCTCGCATATGAAGGCTCCGCCGCTCAGAAAAAGGACGAGGAGTTCTGGCTAAACGAGATCGCATCCAGCGAGCCGATGTACACAGACTTCACAGGCATGGGCAGACTGCTGACGCAGCGCAGAGAAAACAACAATCCCGACCAGCGCAGCGCACTGGTAGTTTCTAAATCCGTGGCTGCGGGCATCTCCGTTTACCATCTTGAAAAAGAGCCGTCAGACCGTCTTATGCAGTTCTGCATAGATAATCAGATACCGATGGTTTGTCTGCTTCTGATGGGTCTCAGAACAGTGCTTTCAAAGTTCAACGACAACGAAAAGGACGTTTCGGTAAAGAGCGTTGTCGCTCGCCGCGGAACGCTTCTCGAAAAGCGCTCGGGTGGTTCCAGAATGCACTTCTTCCCGCTTCGTACCATAATCGAGCCCGAAACCACATTTATCGACGCGATAAAGATAATCCAGAACGAGCAGAACAAGCTGTTCCGTCACGCAAACTACGACCCCATCGCTCACACGATGAACCGCTCCAAGCACTGGAATCTGCAGCCCGGCGCAAGCTACGAGAGCATGGCGCTGACCTACCAGCCGCTCACTCTGAAGCAGCAGCAGACCTCCGAGGAGGATATGCCCGATATCCCCTACAAGAGTATGTGGTACACAAACGGAGTTGCGGGTCAGCCGCTCTACCTCACCGTTATGCACCGTGTTGAGGACAATGGACTTAACTTCAATTTCGAGTACAGATACGACGTTGTATCCGAGCACGAAATGGAATATCTTTACTACTACCTGTGCCGCGTTCTTTTCAGAGGTATCGAGGATAAGGACAGAACAGTCGGCGAAATTCTTGAAATGATTTGATATACGGAGGAAAAAACGATGTTTGACCAGCTTAAAGAACTTATTTGCAACTATGTTGAGGTAGACGCAGACTCTATCACCGAGGATTCCAGATTTATCGAGGATCTCGGCTTCAATTCCTATGATTTCATGAGCCTTCTTGGTGAGCTTGAGGAGATCCTTGAGGTTCAGGTATCCGAGGAGGAGGTCATCAAGCTCTCCACAGTCGGCGACGCTGTAAAGTACCTTGAATCCCTGAAAAAGTAAGGAGAACTCACATGAACAAAGAGCTTCTTAAAACATTACAGGACCTTGTTCGCCTTGCCGCTGAGGAATACGGCGATAAGGCATACATAAAGGAAAAAGCAGGCACCGCAATAATCGAAAAGTCTTTCAATGACCTTTACGACAACAGCAGACGCATCGCTTCCTGCCTTACAGAAAAGCTTGGCGGTGAAAAAGTCCACGCTGCTGTTATAGGTCCTACAAGCTACGCGTATCTTGCCGCTTATTTCGGAACAGTTATCAACGGCAACGTTACAGTTCCGCTCGACGCACAGCTCGCTTGCGACGACATCTGCGAGCTTATGAACAGAGCCGATGTTAATGTATTCTTCTTCGACAAGCGCTACGAGCCTATGATAGCCGCTGTCAAGGAGAACTGCCCGCAGATAAAGGCATATATTTCTCTCCAGCCTGCCGATTGCGCTGATATCTCCATTAGCGAGATAGTTGAGAAATATCAGCCCACAGAGCTTAAAAACATAGCGGAAAGCGATCTTGCTTCCATCGTCTACACTTCGGGTACTACAGGCAAGGCAAAGGGCGTTATGCTCGCACACAGCAACCTTATCGACAACGTTACCTGTCAGGACAATGAAAGCTCGCCTGAGGACGTGCTTCTTACTGTGCTTCCCGTTCACCACGTTTACTGCTTCACCTGCGATATACTTCTCTCGCTGAGATACGGCGCTACTGTTTGCGTAAACGACTCTATGATGAGAATAGCACAGAATTTAAAGCTGTTCCAGCCGACAATTATCCTGCTTGTTCCCATGATAGCTCAGACGATATACAAGCAGATACAGACCGTTTCAAGCAGCAAGGGACTTCCCCCCGCGGCAGTTGCACAGGCTGTTTTCGGCGGCAGGCTTAAAGGTATCTTCAGCGGCGGCGCTTACCTCAGCCCCGAGCTTATCAACAATTATCTTGAGCTTGGTATCCCGATCGCACAGGGCTACGGCATGACCGAATGCTCGCCGAGAATATCCACCGCAAGCTTTGATGAAATAAGCACAGCAGGCGATGTAGGTAAGATCGTAAACCGCTGCGAGGTTAAGATAGTTGACGGCGAGATCGTTGTAAGCAGCCCCTCCGTAATGCAGGGCTACTACAAGTACCCTGAGGCTACAGCAGAAGCTCTTGACTCCGATGGCTGGCTTCACACAGGCGACCTCGGCTATGTAGGCGACAACAGACGTCTGTTCATCACAGGAAGAAAGAAGAACCTCATCATTCTCAGCAACGGCGAAAATGTTTCTCCCGAGGAGCTTGAAAACAAGTTCGCAGGAAAGAGCATCGTTGCAGAGGTGCTGGTCTACGCCGAAGAGGGCTTTATCACAGCCGAAGTATTCCCGAACAGCGAGGAATGTCCCGACGCAGATGATGCTGCCGCAAAGCTTAACGAGATGATAAAGGAGATAAACCTCACTCTCCCCTCCTCCAAAACGATACGCAGACTGCGCGTTCGCGACAGAGAGTTCGACAAGACCACAACCAGAAAGATACTCCGCAAGCAGTCCTATCAGGGCGACATCAAGTAAGCCCATCACACAAAAAACTATCCGCCCTGTTACCTGCAGGGCGGATTTTTGTATACAAGCACTCCCCTCGGCGAAATTACCGAGGGAAGCTTTAGTTATTTCATCATATTGTATTTGTACGCTGCGCCTGCTTTTGAGGCTCGGTCGGATTCTTATACTCCTTAAAGCAATCAAGCAGATGGGATTCACCATTAGCGTCTATCAGGCTTTTAGGTAACGGCAGGTCACCGCATACAAGCTTCTTAGCGTATTCTATAACATCGACCTGTTCTTTTGTACCCTTGATTGTGTCCATTTCGTTAAAAATATTAACGAGCGCATCCCTAAATTCTTTTTTAACAATGCCCGCGCCATTTGGCTCAATATGTTCATCTCTTACACTCTTGCTACAATAATCCTTCAATACGAGCGCATTCAACAGATTGTTAACGGTAGACGGAGTAGAAAATACCGTACTGAGCGCCGGACTTGCATAATAAGTCGCAATTTTGCTTATTATAGATTTATGCTGACTTTCGTAGCCATAATTGCCGGCTCTGAGAGCGTTGGCGTCTTTTCTCGTATCAAGTATGCCGCGCGACATAGACTGATAAAGATCGCAGCTTGCAGTTGTAAATAACGAATGCGGAATAACTGCTTTCGCAATAGACATATTGTCATCATAATCTACATGCGGCAGATTTCTCTCATGCTCCTGCAGTGCATCGGTAAGCTGAGCATAAGTTTCAGAGATGATCTGAAGCTTCTCTTCTACTGCTTCTTCGTATCTCTGTCTTGCAAGCTCATCAGTTTTCAAGGCATTTTTGACAGCCTTGGAGCTATAATTAGGATACATAGCCCTTACTACATCTTCATGAGTTGGAACAGTGAACTTATCCACGAACTCTCGGCCGTACTCCTTCATAAGTCTCTTATCTTCTTCACTCGGAGCAACAAGCTGTCCTAAATTCATTCCCTTTGACAGCATATAGATTGCAGCAAGACTGCCGCGCGAAGTTGCTCTGCCCATAGTTTTGACGATATCTTCCTGACGCTGAAACTCGTTCTCCCCATTCTTGAAGAACTCATTTTTATAATATTTCGTGTGGTCAGAAAAGTATCTGCCGGGATCATCAAAATTCGACAGAAAGCAATAATTTTCAATGTTTTCATACATTTGATCGCATTGTTCTTTTTCAGTTATGACAGATGCCATACTGTCTGCATAAGAATGGGTCGTATAATCAAAATGTTTTATCGATTCCACAATATCATCGTCAAGAAGCTGATTAAACTGTACCGCTTCCTCAAACTTTTTGGTTTTAGATTTCAGCTCAATGCCGAAGAATCTCAAAATCGCACGCCATATGCTGAACTTCTCCTCTGCAACAAGGCTCGGAATAACATGCATAGGTTTAAGCTCTCCGTCTTCTCTGGTCATATCGCGCACTGCAAACTGATGTCCGCCGTCGAGAACATCTTTCATAAACATACAGCATGAATAGTCTTTATCACCGAAATTGTATGCTAAAGACGCAGGCACACCGTCAACATATACACAATCAAGGAATTGCATATTGTCATTGTATTCATTGCGTCCGTAAAAGCTCTTCAGCATATTCTGAACAGCATCTTTTGCCCACCTTACATCCTCCTCGGAAACGGGGCGTTGTCCAAGACGTTCAGCATAATTTTCCTTAGTAAGTCCATCGGAAGTATGCATATTGACTCTGAGAGTTGCCTCTCTGTAAGCGCGTTTGCCCGAAAACTCCTTGTACTTTTTGCCGTCGGCATAGCTTTCATAGCCCTTGCCCATAGCCTCCGCAGCTTTCTCAAGGTACTTATTGCTTTCCTCTTTGTAATCCTCCCAATCGTCGAGCCAAAAATCATCATATTCATCGGCTGTCACGAAACCGCTGTAAGATGTCTCCATATCATGATAGCTGTACCTCTTACCATTGATTACAGCATCAAGCGCAGACAAATAAACACCAAGCTCTCTGTTCAGCTCCGATGACACCTCAGATGTCTTTTCAGCAGAATTGTAAAGCTCATTTCTTACGCTCTGAGGAACATTAAATTTCACACCATCGATCTCCATATCGATCATGTTGTACGCCATGATCTCCGCAACATAGGTGCCGTTAGCCGTTGTAAGCTCCTGGAGGCATTTTTCCGACAGATCTGTTAAGGTCTTGGCAACATGACGATCATGATCATATTCAAGATTATTATAATTATCAATAAATGCCTGCAGCTGATTTATCTTTCTTTCATGCTCTACTTTTTTAACAGGCGCAGGAAGCAGATGCTGAACCAGATCCTCAATACCGGGATCAGCCTTCTGAATGAGATCTGCAGCAATTTTCAGCATTTCTTCTTTGCTTTGTACATTTATAACCTTTGGCATAACTTTTCTCCTTTAATCTTGATTATTAAGCGTGGTTCTTAGCCGCTTTGTTATTTTATACGCAGTCAGCGAAAAAACGTAACATAAAAATACCTGTATTACTAAAAAAGCCTGCCCGCAGACTCATGCTTACGGACAAGCTTTTAATTATATATCATTCAGCCTCAGCCATGGACACTATAAGCGTACGCATCACATCAAGCGGCTTGTCGCCCTTTGCAAGCTTCACCGCCAAATGCGCTTTGCCCATTGTTTCAAGCTTAAGCTTGCCGCCAAGCTGCTCAGACGCCGCCGCTATACGCTGCATATCAAACCTTGACACAAAGAATTTAAGCAGGTCGCCATTCTGCGTGATCTCCGTTATATTCACCGAGGAAGCCATATTGCGCAGCCTTGCAACATCAATAAGCCCCTGCACCGACTTCGGCGGGTCGCCGTAGCGGTCGATAAGCTCGTCTGTGATATCAAAGCTGTCCTCCTCGGTCTGGATACGCGCTATCTTGCGATAGCAGTCAACACGCTGTGCCTGATTTGAAATGTAGCTTTCGGGAATAAAAGCGTCTATCTGTATATCCACAAGACATTCCTCCTTGTGAACATCGACCTCGCCCTGCTCTTCCCTAACTGCCTCGCCGAGAAGCTGCAAATACATATCATAACCCACGTTTGCAAGATGTCCCGACTGATTTGCACCGAGGATATTTCCCGCGCCACGTATCTCAAGGTCGCGCAGCGCAATTCTGAAGCCGCTGCCGAACTGCGTGAACTCGCGTATCGCGTCAAGTCGCTTCTGCGCAATTTCGGTCAGCACCTTTCCGCGCTTGAATGTAAAATACGCATACGCACGCTTGTTTGTACGTCCGACACGTCCGCGAAGCTGATGAAGCTGCGCAAGTCCCATGTAATCGGCGTCCTCGATTATCAGCGTGTTTACATTCGGAACATCAACACCTGTTTCGATTATCGTTGTGCAAACAAGGATATCAAGCTCGCCGTCAAGAAGCTGCCGCCAGACCTCAAGCACCTGCTCCTCTGACATTTTTCCGTGCGCAACGCCTATGCGCGCCTCGGGCAGAAGCTTTTTGATGTTCTCCGCGCAGCCGTAGATAGACTCTATCCTGTTGTGGATATAGTAGACCTGACCGTTTCTGCGCATCTCTTTTTGTATCGCCTGAACTATAACTCCCCAGTCGTGCTCCAGCACATACGAGGAGATAGGCTGTCTGTCCTGCGGCGGCTCGTCAAGCACGCTCATATCACGAATACCGCTCATCGCCATGTTCAAAGTTCGCGGAATAGGCGTTGCCGAAAGCGTCAGCACGTCAACTCCCGCAAAGGCTTCCTTGAACTTTTCCTTGTGCGCAACGCCAAAGCGCTGCTCTTCGTCGATTATCGCAAGTCCAAGGTCCTTGAATTTTATATCGTCCTGAATTATGCGGTGAGTACCGATAAGCAGGTCTATACGTCCGCTTTTAAGTCCGCGCAGTATCTCGCGCTGCTCCGAGGGAGATTTATGGCGCGACAGCAGCGCAACGTTCACAGGAAACGCTTCAAGGCGCTTGCACGCTGTCTGGAAATGCTGCCACGAAAGCACCGTTGTAGGACACAGCAGCGCGCACTGCTTTCCTGCCTCAATACACTTGAACGCAGCACGAAGCGCTACCTCGGTCTTGCCGAAGCCAACATCTCCGCACAAAAGTCGCTCCATCGGAACAGGCTTTTGCATATCAGCCTTAATTTCATCAATACAGCGAAGCTGAGAATCGGTTTCGATATAGCTGAAATGCGCCTCGAAATCCTCCTGCATGGAGTCGTCCTCAGGAAACTCAAAGCCCTTGCTGCGCATACGCTTGGAGTAAAGCTCGATAAGCTCTGCCGCCATCTCCTTTGCCGCAGCTTTTGCCTTTGCTTTAGACTTCTGCCACTGCTCTGAGTTAAGCTTATTGAGCTTCACCGTGGAAGCGTCGCCCGTGCCGATATAGCGTGAAACGAGGTCAAGCTGTGTTACGGGAACGTGCAGCACGTCCTTTCCCGCATAGCGTATGCGGATATAGTCCTTTGAAACTCCGCCGTTCTCTATCTTGTGAACTCCGTCAAAAACGCCGATTCCATGCGAATAATGCACCACAAGGTCGCCGATGGAAATATCCGCAAGGGAACGTATCTCCTCGCCCTTTTTCTTCTTTGGAACGCGCTTTCTTGCAGCATGAACAGCCGTGTGAGTAAACACGGCAAGGTTATAATTCTGATACTCTATACCTGCGGTCAGCGTTCCCGCGGTAACGATGACCTTTTTTCTTACAAGCTCGCTCGGCGCGGCGCTGTAAATAACGTCAAAGCCGTCGTCGATAAGGTCGTCGGCAAGCGTTTTGGCGCCCTTTTCAGTGCCGCCGAAGACAACACAGCAAAAGCCACGTGAAAGATAGCCGCGCAGCTCGTCCTCAAGCAGCTTGTATTCGCCGCTCCACGGCGATGTCTGTATCGCTCCCTGTGAATCTATTATTGCACCAAGGCTGAGATTTCCGCCTCTTATAAAGGTATCGAAATACACCGCGGCGCGCTCCTCAAGAAGCGCATAAAACTCGCCCTTTGTGAGCATAAAGCGGTCGATTCCCTTGCAGATGTTATGCTCCTCAAGAAGTATCTTTAAATCCTCTGTGTGCTGCAGTGAAATACCGCGATAGCCCTCGCGTACCGACACATTTTCGCACACGAAAACAGCCTTGGCATAGTCGAAAACAGTTGCCTCGTTTTCATAGCAGAGCGGAAAATACTTGTCGGTGCTGTGCAGCTCAATTCCGCCGCGCAGCTTATTTACGTCATCGTTAAGCTTTTCGCGCGCACCCTCTGCGTGCTTTCCGCGAAGCTTTTTCGCGATAGCCTCTATCCTTTCGCAAAGCACCTCACTGCTGTCAAACAACACCTCTGACGCAGGAGATATGCTTATACTTTCAAGCGAATCGGTGCGGCGCTGACTTTCGATATCAAACAAAGTAAGGCTGTCTATGGTGTCGCCCCAAAGCTCGATTCTGTAGGGCGTGGAAGCACTCGGCGGAAACACATCAACAATACCGCCGCGCACCGAAAACTGACCCGCGCCCTCTATCATATCACAGCGGCTGTAGCCCGCGCTGATAAGCCGCTTTACAAGCTCGTCCTGTGCAATATCCTCGCCCTCGGAAAGCGTCACTGTGCGGTTTTTAAGCTCCTCAGGCGGTACAGTGAGCTGACCTGCCGCTTCAGGCGAACAGATAACGCAGCCGCACCTGTTTTGCAGCATAGCCGTCAGCGCATATATCCTCTTGTGCTCATACTCGCGTGAAGCCGCCTCGTAATTGCCGAGCGCAAGCTCCTTTGCCGGATAAAGCAGCGCCTTTTCCTCGCCGCACATCACGTTTATATCAAGGCACAGGCGCTGAGCCTCCGCCTCGCTCTCTGCGATAACGAGCGCTGGCAGCAGCTCCTCTCTTGACATAAGCGCCGCGATAAAATGCGCCTTATGGATATGCGAAAGACCCGTCACAAGGGCGGGCAGGGTATTATTCTCGTCGAGATAGCCGCACAGGCGCTTATATTCGCGGTTTTCCTGTGCAGCCTTTAGAAAAAGTTCCATCTTGACCTCGCGTTTTAGGAGTTAAATTTATTCATAGCCTCGTTTATTTTATCCTGCACGATAAGCTCTATGCTGTCGCAGGCGTTTTTCATGCAGGCTTCAAGCGCCTCGCCGTCCTCTTTTTTGAAGTGACCCAGCACCCAGTCGGCAAGGCTGTAATCGGGGTGCGGCTTCGCGCCAACACCCATTTTTATACGAGGGAATGTATCCTTGCCCGAAAGATAGATGATATTTTTTATTCCATTGTGACCGCCGTCGCTTCCTTTTCTGCGGATACGCAGCTTTCCAGGCTCCAGTGAAATATCATCATACACGATAATTGTACGCTCGGGCGGTATCTTATAGAAGCTCATAGCCTCTGTAACCGCCTCGCCGCTTTTATTCATAAAGGTCGTGGGCTTCATGATAAGACAGCGCTTGCCGCCTATCATAGCGTCGCACGTCAGGGATTTGAACTTCACCTTTTTGCAGCTAAGCTTATATCTCTCGCAAAGCGTATCGACCGTCATAAAGCCGATGTTGTGACGTGTGTTTTCATAATCCGTTCCGGGGTTTCCGAGACCCGCAATAATGTATTCCACTGCGCCCGAAACAGCAGGCTCGCGCTCTGCTTCAAGCTTTTTAAATATATCAAAAACCGACATAAAAACTCCTTTTTTCTGTACGCACAAAATCCACTCTCAGCCTTTGGGCAGGAGTGGTGATACTATTCTTCGCTAATATTTTAACACAAGCCGCCCCTTTTGTCAATGGGAAAAGCGAAAAACCACTTGACAAATCACACAGAATAATGTATAATATTAACGTTATTCGGAGACGTATCGAAGTGGTCATAACGGGGCTGACTCGAAATCAGTTAGGGAGCGATCCCCCGCGAGTTCGAATCTCGCCGTCTCCGCCAAAAATCCGCCGAAGTTTATAGCTCGGCGGATTTTTTTACCCGTCTCAGCGTCAAGAGCAGACATAAAAACAAAAAGCTCCGCAGCTTTAATTCCGCGGAGCTTTAATATTTTCATATCAGCTTAATCTTTTAAGCTTCTTGTTTCTCTTTTCAACAAGGTCGATAAGCTTGTTCGCGCTTTCCGCTGCCGCAGCACCGTCGTCCTCGTCAAGTGCGTTTTCTATCTCAACCACCCTTGCCATTATCTCAGCCTCTATCGTTTTAAGGCTCTTGTCGGACTTCACGGGGCTTGCCTGAAGCAGCTCGCTCGCCTTTTCGATCACTTTTTTCGCTTTTCTGTCGGAAGCCTTATCTACCAGCATACTAACACGCGAGGTCGCGTTCTTGATGTATTCGCCGTCAGCCTGCTTCTGCTCGTCCTCGCCCGAATACTCGTTCAAAAGCAGATTTGCAATAAGCATTATCGCGTAAATTCCCCAGATGATAAGCTGCACGACCAGCGCAGCACCCATTTCAGCGCTTCCTATCAGCACAAAGATTATACCGACAACATACTCGATAAAAAAGTATATCGTTGAAATATTATAAAGCGAAAAACCGAATACCGAAGCACTCTTGCATTTTCTCGTGAGAATAGGCGTTACAACGACCATTACATAAGCAATATGAATAAACGCAAACGACACCCACACCGAAGCAGGGTGCGCTCCGCCGCCTACAAAAAAGAAAACCACATCAAAGACAGCAAGAAAAATAAGGTCCAAAAGCAGCCACAGTACCGACTTTTTGTTCATGATATCTCAAACCTCTCATATTTTTTGCGACAGGTATCGCTTATTATCTTTATTATATACAATTATCCGCCAAAAGTCAATACATCTGTTACTTTTATCAAACAAATAGGGCTGTGCGATACACACAGCCCGTAGACCGTCGAAAAAGTCCCGTTGGGACTTTTCCGCCGAAACATCCGCCCTGCATGCACTCATTGTCGGCAATGCCGACAATTCGCACACTGGCGCGGATAGAAGTTATTTTTCCGACGCGCATGTCGTCGGAAAAATTGATTTAAAATGTCCGCTTTGCGGACATAAACATAGTTTTTCGACAGAATAACGGGCTGTGCGATAACACAGCCCGTAATAATTACATTTGCTTTCTGATCTTGATATGAACCTCGCGGAGCTGCTGCTCTGTAACCTCAGTGGGAGCGCCAAGGAGCAGATCCTGCGCATTGGAGTTCAGCGGGAATGCAATGATCTCACGAATGCTCTCCTCGCCTGTCAGCAGCATAATCATTCTGTCAACACCGGGAGCCATACCTGCGTGAGGCGGTGCGCCGAACTTAAACGCATTGTAGAGCGCGCCAAACTTGGAAGCAACGTCCTCCTCGGAGTAGCCTGCGATCTCAAATGCCTTTATCATTGTGTCAAGGTCGTGGTTACGAACAGCGCCCGAGGACAGCTCTACGCCGTTGCACACGATATCATACTGATAAGCGAGTATCTCCAGCGGATCCTTGTTCATAAGCGCGTCAAGACCACCCTGCGGCATAGAGAAAGGATTGTGTGTGAAGATGATCTTACCTGTTTCCTCGTCAAGCTCATACATGGGGAAGTCAACGATAAAGCACAGCTCAAAGCGGCTCTCGTCGATAAGGTTCATGCGCTTTGCAACCTCAGTTCTGATCTGTCCCGCAAACTTCGGAGCGTTCTTTTTGCTATCAGCGATAAAATACAGAACGTCGTCTACCTGAAGCTCACAGCGCTCTGCAAGCTCTTTTCTCTGAGCGTCGTCGAGGAACTTGTCGATAGGTCCGTTATACTTAAAGCCGCCGTTCTCGCCCGCTTCAACCTTGAAGTAGCCGAGACCCTTCATTCCAACCTCGTTTGTAGCAAATTCCTCCATGTTCTTGAAGAAAGACTTGCTCTGACCTGCCATCTTAGGAACACGGATACCTCTTACCACCTTGTTGCAGAAAGGCTTGAACTCGCTGTCAACGAACAGGTCGGACAGCTCCTTGATAACCAGCGGATTTCTGAGGTCGGGCTTGTCTGTACCGTATGTCAGCATAGCCTCCTCATAAGGAATACGCTTGAAAGGTGCAGAGGACACCTGCTTGTCGGAGAACTTAGCGAATGTTGCGGAAAGCACTTCCTCAGCTACTGCAAAAACATCCTCCTGCGTTGCAAAAGACATCTCGAAGTCGAGCTGATAGAACTCACCGGGAGAGCGGTCTGCTCTTGCGTCCTCATCACGGAAGCAGGGAGCGATCTGGAAATACTTATCAAAGCCCGATACCATATAGATCTGCTTGAAGATCTGCGGAGCCTGAGGCAGAGCGTAGAACTTACCGTGATGCTTACGGCTGGGAATAAGGTAATCTCTTGCTCCCTCGGGAGAAGATGTTGAGAGAATGGGTGTCTGCATCTCGAGAAAGCCCATGTCGCTCATCTTTTCACGCAGGAAAGAGATTATCTTGGAACGAAGCACGATATTGTCGTGCATCTTCTTATTTCTGAGGTCGAGATAACGGTACTTAAGACGAATCTCCTCCTTGGTCTCCTTGGAAAGAGCGATCTCAAAAGGAAGCTGCTCGGAAACCTTGCCGAGTATCCTTACGTCCTCAGCCTCTATCTCAACTGTACCTGTTTCGATCTTGTCGTTATAGGTGCTCTCGTCACGCTTTAACACAGTGCCGCCGATGGATACAGCGCACTCCTTGTGGATACCCTCAAGCAGCGCCTCATTATGGAACACCACCTGAACAACGCCGTAGTGGTCGCGAAGGTCGATAAACATGATACCGCCGTGGTCACGGATATTCTCTACCCAACCTGCGGCGCGAACCTTTTTGCCGATATCCTTTTCACCGACTGCGTTGCAGTATTGGGTGCGATACTCATTTTCAAGAAACATTGTATTCAATCCTTTCAAATGCTTTACGCATAATAATACTAATATAACAATTAATTATAACATTATTTAATTCGAATGTCAATATTATTGCTGAAATTTTCCGTATGATTTTTGTAGTTCTGCAAAAGACATTGGGGAAAAACATAAAAAGAGGACACATATACGAAATCGAATATAGTAAAGCTGTAACACTCATTATTCGGAATATCCCTTGATGAGTATTATGATCATGTAGAAAACCAACAACAGCATTCTGATTATCCACTTTTTTATCAATATCTGCACTTTTTTCAATTGACTTCGTCACAGATATCCGCTATAATATATTTAATGAGGGGGTGATACCATGCCACGAAAAAGAATAGCGGTAATTACTGCAAGAGCGGACGACGCCGAGCAAAAAGAGATAATCTGCGGAATAGCCGAAGCGGCATTTGCCGTTGACACAGATGTTGCGGTGTATTCCAACATCTATAACCACTGGGTCGAGGATAAGCAGCTGAATTTTGAGAATATCATATATTCCCTGTTCGAGCCTTGCCACTTTGACGGAGCAATCATAACAGCAGAAGCTTTCAGGGATTTTTCGGTTTTGAATACTGTCGTTGAAAAGCTGAGAAAAGCAAAGCTCCCCACCGTTGTAATAGGAAGAAAACTTGACGGCTTTGTCAGCGTATATTCCGATGATGAAACGGATATGGAAAGAGTAACCGAGCACCTTATCACAACGCATGACTATACAGATATCGACATACTAACAGGCTACGAAAACGACGAAGTATCCCACAGGAGGGCCGAGGGCTGCAAAAGAGCCTTTAAACAGCACAGCATAAAGTTCGATGAAAGCAAGCTGCATTACGGCAACTTCTGGAACGACTCGGGCGAAGCTCTTGCGGCGCGCTATATCAGCGGCGAATTACCTATGCCGCAGGCGGTGATATGCACTAATGACTTTATGGCATACGGTCTGTGCGACACGCTGACAGCGGCAGGTATTGCAATACCCGACAAGGTCGCCGTCACAGGCTACGACTACACAGGCGGCAGGATATATCACTATCCCCTGTTAACCTCATACCGCAGAAACAGACGCACTCTCGGTCACAAAGCGGTAAACGCTGTTCTCGGCTGCAATTACACACCAGACGATAACGAAAGGCTAGTGCGCGGAAGCACCTGCCCTTGCGAGACTGACCGCACACAGCTTATCGGAGAGCTTGCTGCGGAGAGGATAGGTCGGGATCACGCCATGATGAGCAACGCCGCGCAGTTCTCAAGCCGACTTACGATGTGCCGTACACTTGCGGAATATACCACTGTTCTGTCGCAATTCAAATATCTCCTGCACGGTGCGGACAAGGTGTATCTTTGCCTTGACAAAGAGTGGAGCAGCTCGCGCTATGAGGGCGAGGAGTTTCTTTGTTGTGAGATAGGAGAGGAGATTTCACCTGTAAGCTTCCGCAAGTTGCCACCTGTATTTGACAAAGAGCGCGAAGCCCCCGCGTTATTCTGCTTCAGTCCGCTATGCTTTCAGACAAGGCTTTACGGATATACTGTGCTTTCCTATACTTATCCAACCTGCTATGATTTCAGCTTCCGCGACTGGAGCAAGGCTGTCGCTGATACACTGGAATTTCTGCGCATGAAAAACGACATACATTATCTTAAGCAGTGCCAGCGCGAGACCTCGCTATATGATTCGCTGACAGGCTTTTACAATCTGCGCGAGTTTGCTCAGATTACCGAAGCCGCAGGAGACGGGCGCTCAATGCTCGCAGTAAAGCTCAGCTTCCCTGCTGACGGTGAGTTCGTCTACGGCGAAAACTATCGCAGCGATATCATTTCAGCCACAGCAAAGGCGATAAAACACGCCTGCCGCGACCATGAGGTCTGCTGCCGCGCGAATGATGATCTCTTCCTCGTGCTTTGCAAAGGTGACAGCAGCGTTTTCGCAGAGCGTGTGCGCATAATGCTGCACAATGAGGTGTGGGTAAGCTACGACGAGCGTCAAGTACTCATCAGCTACGTCTCAGGCGAATGCACCGCAGAGCTGCTCTGCGCGGCTGCCATTGACCAAAGCAAAGCGGATATTGCGAAGCTATTCGAAAGAAAGGCAATGCAGCATTACGGCGCACTTTCGGATATCCGCAGCGCTGTCATGAAATCCCCCGAAAAAGCTCCCACACTGCCGCAGGCGGCGAAACGGCTTTGCGTCAGCGAGGGTTATTTCCGAACAGTTTACAAGCAGTGCTTCGGCGTCAGCTATAACCAGGATTGCATAAACGCAAGAGTGCTGAAAGCGCGCTACCTGCTGTCCGCAACAGCTATGAGCGTTTACGCGGTGGCGGTAAGCTGCGGTTATGACGATGAGAAATATTTCGCAAGGCAGTTCAAGCAAAGCGTTGGCTGCTCCCCAATGCAATACAGAAGCAAAGGCGGCTAAAACGCTCCGTTCCGCGCCGCAAAAGTTCATATTTTGAACAATAGGTGGATTTTCCGAATAACCATTATTGACTTCCTATTAAGAAGCAAATATAATTAATACAGAACGATGCAACAAAGGAGTTTTGGTTATGGCTAATCCGTTTCTTCCACTGTGGGAATACATTCCCGACGGCGAGCCGAGAGTTTTCGGCGACAGAGTGTACATTTACGGCTCACACGACAATGCAGGCTCGGACAGCTTCTGCGACTACAAGCTGAAAGTATGGTCTGCACCCGTGAACGACCTTTCCAACTGGAGCTGCCACGGAGATATCTTCCACACACGCCCCGACAGAGATCACCCCTCCGACACCGACTGGACGGACAATCCGCTTTATGCGCCCGATGTGGTTGAAAAAGACGGAAAGTATTATCTCTATTGCTATATTCTGTGGAACAAAGGCTGTGTTGCGGTAAGCGACAAGCCCGAGGGTCCTTTCAAGCTGCTTTCGCAGTACAAATATGACCTCCCCGATGAGCTTGTTGAGGACGGAGTTTTTGTTGACCCAGGAGTACTGGTGGACAACGACGGACGCGTGTACATCTACTGCGGCTTTGAGCGCTCATATATGGCAGAGCTGAAAAGCAATATGTATGAGGTAGTTCCCGACAGCTATGTCCGTGACATTATCCCAGCCGATAAGCAGGACGAAAAGGGATTTTTCGAAGCCTGTTCGATGCGCAAAGTTGGAGATACATATTATCTGATCTATTCCCCGAACAAAGGCAACAGGCTCGATTACATGACCGCAAGCTCCCCCACAGGGCCATTCACATACAGGGGCACGATAATCGACAACGGCATAGACTACCCCGCAGGCAACGATCACGGCTCGATATGCTGCATAAACGGACAGTGGTACATCTTCTATCACAGAATGACAAACGCAACTATCACATCAAGACGCGCCTGCGTCGAGCGTATCGAGATACTCCCCGACGGCACGATACCACAGGTAGAGATGACCTCGCTCGGCTTTGAAAGCGCCCTCAATCCCTACAGGATAACTCCTGCGGATATAGCCTGCGTGCTTAAAGGCGACTGCTTCGTGACCGAGATAGACCGCTTTACAAGAATAATAACAAACATAAAACCGAACACCGTTATAGGCTACAAATACTATGATTTCGGTGAAGACTACAGCTCAAAAACGATGGAGTTTTCCGCGAAAGTGCGCGGCACAGGCTGCAACGCAACAATTAGAATACTTATTGATGGCGAGGACGGCACAGAGATAGGAAAATGCGTTATCGGTGCAGCAAGCGGCGAGTATTCCGCAATCGTGCAGAACGTTACAGGCAGACACTCGGTCTACTTCGTGATTGAGCATAATTACGAGGGCTGGTTTGTTGACTGGTATAAGGACAGATGTCTTTTTGAACTAGAAAACTTTGTATTCATGAAATAAGGAGGTATGAATTATGAAAAAGCTTAAGACCATAATTTCAACACTGCTGGTATCTTCCGCGATACTCGGTATGACAGCGTGCGAGGAAGCCGCTCCTTCGGACGGCACAAGCGGTGGAAATGATTCCATCGCCACCACAGATTCCTCAGTTGCAAGCACTACTACCGACCCCAACTTGAACGCTGCTACCGACGAGGAGATAAAAGACCTTGACACAGGCACCTATGAACCCAGCGGAAATGCGGGAACAGTAAAATATTACGGCTACTACGATATCACTGTTGACCAGAAAGGAAAACAGCAGGTAGATGTTTTTGAAACAGAAAAATACGGCGGCAAGATCGAATGGATCCCCGCCACATTCGGAGACATTTATTTTGACAAGCTTGCCACAATGATATCGGCAGACGACTCCCCCGATCTTCTCACATTAGAGCCACAGGCGTTTCCTTACGGAGTGAGCAAGGGACTGTATGAGCCGCTCGACAAGTATTTCGACATTGATGACCCGTTGTGGGCAGATATGAAAGATGTTATCGAATCCTACAACTACAAGGGCCAGCATTATGTATTTCCGCACAGAATGCTCGCATGGAGAGGTCTTGAATACAACCGCAAAACGATCGCCGACGCAGGTCTTACCGACCCGTATGATCTGTACAAAAAGAACGAGTGGACATGGGACGCATGGCGTCAGCTTATGATAGAGTTCTGCAATATTTCTGACGAAAACATCGGCTACTACGCAACAGACGGCGATGTAAATGCGTTTGTATGTACAACAGGCTCGGTATGTATCGACTATCTCCCCGGCGGAAGTGTTATAAACAATCTCAGCGACCCAAATGTCACAAGAGCTGTTGAATACCTCTCGGAAATGGGAAGAAACGGTCTGCTCTACCCCACCAGCCACCCCTACGGAGCATGGGTATCTCCTCAGGTATTCGCACAGCACTGCGATAAGATACTCTTTATCGGACTTGAACCCGAATGGGGCTATATCGCTATGACCGAAAATGTGCAAAACTTCTCAGGTGTTGAGAACGACATTCACGACACTGTTTCGGATTTTGCGTTTGTGCCTTATCCCCGTGACCCCGAGGCTGACGCTTATTATCAAGGCTCCAACTGCTTTGGCTATATGATACCAAAGGGTGCAAAGAATCTCGATGGAGCAGTTGAATTTATCATGTGTAACCGTCTTTTTGATACTGATGAAGCTATTCAGGCTGATGTACGTAAAGAGCACATTGCACCAGAAAAGATAACCTACACCGCAGGCGACTATGCAGGTATGCAGAAGTGGCGCATAACATGGGACGAAAAGCTCTATGATCTTTGGGTAGAAATGCGCGACCCCGATGTGTTTGATTTTGTATTTGAAGATCTGTACGGCTTCGGCTCTGATATGCAGAAATACATCGGTCAGTCTATTATTGACTGCACCTTCGGCGAGGAGTCATGGACTCAGCGCTCTGCCGAGGTAATGCCTATGGTACAAGCACTGGTTGACGAATATTCAGTCAAATAATCGCACGCAATAAATTAAACATAACAATTGCCCGCAGGCTGAAACCTGCGGGCAAAACTTATCTATAATAATATAGCTGATCTGTATCAGCTTCATATTATTCGCTTTTGCCGCTTCTTATCTGTGTCGGCGTAAGCTCATAGTATTCATGCAGCTTTCTGCTCATGTCGTTTGCACAGCAAAACCCTGTCACAGCGGCGATCTCAGTGAATTTCATAGCAGTGTGCCGTATCAGGTCATAAGCTCGCGTGCAGCGTATATGTGACAAATATTCCCTCGGAGACATTCCTGTTTCTGCTTTGAATGTATGGGAAAGATAGCCCTCGCTTATAAAATTGTCCCTTGCTATCTCGCTGATCTTTATTCCCTCAGCGTAATTCTCCTCAATAAAGCTGCGAACTCTGTCAGTGAGCTTTTTGCCTGCTTTTTGTGTGCCATGCTCCCTATGCGGCCTCACCTGTTCATGCAGCACAGAAAGAAGCCCCAGTGCTGCGCTAAGCTCCCCGTAAATATTAGCGCCGTTTTCAAAGATATCTGTCATACGCTCAAAGCATCGCTTTATTTGCGGAACATCACGCAGGATAATTATTCCGTCTTTGCTTATGTCAGTAAGCATTGCGAAAAGATCGGGACGCACCAGCTGTTTTCGCAGCTCCCACGGGTTTATCATTGCGATATAACGATGGTATTCCATATCAACAGGCACTTTCGTCATATGGTGCTGTCGGCTTTTTATCAGCACGCAGTCGTTCTTGCATATATGATAGGTCGTATCCTTTACGGTAACGTCAAGCTCGCCCTCTACTATGTACATAAGCTCACATGAGGTATGCGCATGGCTTACGCCGAAAAGCGGGTTTTCGTAGTATCTTGAATGTTCGATTATTGCCATATTGATCACCTCAATAACAGTGTAGCATATTTCTGCACAACATTCAATGCTTTTACAGCAGATTTTCTATATAAATCAGCAGATTATATAATGAGCAGCACACGAAATTGTAATAAAATATAAGCAACAACAAGCATCGGAAATCAGTCATGTACAGCAGAAAATTTATGATGCACAGGAGGAACGCTATGAAAAGAAAGGTCATTAGCTGCATCATCAGCGCAGCAGTAATCACATCGTCCTGCGGCTGCTCAGGCAACACACCGACAAGCTCAGAGGAGCAGCTCACATCTGAAAACACGTCAACATCAACCACATCGGAAACAACCTCATCGACACAGCCCGTTGATGATACTCCTGCGGTCACTCCTGCAGATGTTTCGCTTGACGGACAGGTGCGCGTATCACCGCTCAACGCTTCCACAACAAACGGCGGCAGCTTCGAGGGCTGGGGTACAAGTCTTTGCTGGTGGGCAAACAGGATAGGCTACTCCGACAGTCTGTCGCAGCAGGCAGCAGACCTGTTTTACGGCGACGACGGACTTGACCTCAACATAATGCGATACAATATCGGCGGCGGCGATGATCCAACACATCATCACATCACCCGTACAGACTCTGCCGTTCCCGGTTGGCTGGTGCTTGACGAGGCAACAGGCGAGTTCGTTTACGACTACACCGCTGACGCAGGTCAGCTTAATGTTCTCAAACGCTGCGCGGAAGCCTCGGGCGAGGACGCATGGGTAGAGGTGTTCAGCAATTCTCCGCCCTATTTCATGACAGTGAGCGGCTGCTCTTCAGGAAACACTGACGCATCTGTCAACAATATCAAGGACGAATGCTACGGCGATGTAGGCGAATATCTCGCACACGTTTCTGCATACATAAACAACGAGCTTGGCGTAAAGGTCGACAGTATCTCGCCCATGAATGAAGCCAACACCAATCACTGGGGCGCTTTCAGCAATAAGCAGGAGGGCTGCCATGTTGACGCGGGAGAGTCGCAGTCTACACTTATCATCGAGACTGCAAATGCGATGGAAAGATACGGTCTTGGCGATGTTTTGGTCATCGCGAGTGACGAAACTGCGCCCGATAAACAGGTTGAAGAATACAAGACTTTCTCTGCTGAGGCTCTTGAGAAGATAGACCGCATAAGCACTCACACCTATGGAACAAACGGCATTGAGGAGCTTGGCGCGCTCGCAAAGAAAGAGGGCTTCAACCTCTGGATGAGCGAGGTTGACGGCAGCGGCACCGCAGGTGAGGAAGCAGGCGAAATGGGCGCGGCACTCTGGTTTGCCCAGAAGATAATTTATGATATCAACAAGCTCTCCCCCTCTGCGTGGGTAATGTGGCAGGTAATCGACAGCCATATCAGCATCGAGGGATACAACGGCAACAAGGACTCGGGAATGCCCGACATAACAGGCGGCTTCTGGGGCACTGCGGTAGCCGACCATGACAATGATACTATCATACTTACACAGAAATATTACGGTTTTGGTCAGTTTACGCGCTATATCCGACCCGGCGCAACTCTTATCCACTGCGATGACAACACTCTCGCAGCCTATGACAAAGATAAAGGCGAGCTTGTTATCGTTGCGGTGAACCCCTATGCTGACGACAAGACATATAATTTTGACCTTTCGCAGTTTACAGCACTCGGCGAAAACGTTGATGTCACACGCACCAGCGGCGATTCCGCAAGCGGCGAGCAGTGGGCGCAGCTTGACAGCATAAAGGCGCACTCCGAGGGCTTTGTTGCAGAGCTTAAAGGCAACTCCATCACGACCTTTGTTATGAAAGGTGTGCAAATGGGAGATGTAAGCGTTAGCGAGATATCTCTTGAAAATGCGACAGTTGAAGCGCCCGCAGGCATTGACGGAAGCTCTGCCGAAAGCGTGATAGACGGCGATATGGTGACATATTACGACGGCGATGTTGACAGCTATATCATCATTGACCTCGGAGCAGACACAGAGTTTGACATCATCGGCTATACTGCTGTACAAGGACAGGAAAGCAAAATGCAGAGATGCCGCTTCCACGGCTCTACAGACGGCGAAAACTGGGAACAGCTCACAATACTGAGAGCCGACCCGCTAAGCGGCGAAATGAATGAGCTTATACTCCCCAACACAGTAAACTATCGTTATCTGAAATTCGACTATCCAAAGAGCACAGAAAAAAGGATCTTCGGCTGCTGCATTGCTGAGATTGCCTTGTACAAAATAGACTGACATATAACAAAACGCCCGCAGGACTCAAAACCTGTGGGCAAAGCTTTTTAATATCACACCCAACAAACCGAGTTTATTCAGCTGACTGAAGAAAGCTTGAAAATCCGCCGAGAATATGTTATACTCATAACAGTTCAAAATATGCCAAGAAAGCGGTAAAACATCATGGATAACGAAAACAACAAGCAGATCCCCGAAAAGGTAAAAAACAGCAAATGGCTGATAGCCGCCTTGTGCGTTATGGGAATCGTGATAATCGCACTGGTGATCGCACTTATCGTGACTAACCTGCCCGAAAGCACTCCCGAAGCTTCCGCAAGCAGCGGCACATCACAATCTAATACCTCCGCGACATCGCAGTCATCTTCTGTGGCCGAAAACACTTCTGCGCAGTCACAAGGCTCTCAGTCCGAACCAGTGCAAAGCGATGAAAGCACACCTGCCACACAAGGTACAACAGGTCAAAGCGACACATCTTCAACCGCACAGGATACCACCGCAAGCAGTCCCAAGCCTGACCCACAGGAGGCTCAAATACTGCTTGAATATTCGATCGATAATTCATGGGACAACAGCGGTGAGCTTATGTACGGAATACAGTTCGGCATCACAAATCACAGCGGTCAAAGCATAAGCGGCTGGAAGCTTGTTATCACTGTCGACGGACTTAGCTCCTGCCAAGGCTGGAACGGTACATACACCGCAAACGGCAGCACGCTTGAGATAACTAACGCTGAATATAACGGAGATATCAGCAATGGAGGTACTGTTGTGGTAGGCTGTAATCTTGGAACAACAAAAGCGCTCAAAGTAAACAGTGCAACGCTCAACGGAATCGCCTGCACAATAAAAGAGGGACACGTTGATCAAAATATTCAAAACCAGAACGGACAGCAGAACGATAATAACAACAATAACGGCGATCAAGGCACGATCGCAGATGTAAGCGAGCTGCTCGCTCGTTCCGAACACGCAGTACAGGGTGACGACTGGCTGTATACAGACGGCAACAGAATAGTTGACAAAAACGGCAAACGAGTATGGCTGACAGGCGTGAACTGGTTCGGCTACAACACTGGCACCAACACCTTTGACGGTCTTTGGAACAGTCAGCTTGAGCCATCTGTCGAAGCTATCGCTGATCATGGGTTTAATCTTATCCGCGTTCCGATATCCGCAGAGCTTATCAACCAATGGGCGAGCGGCGAATATCCGAAAGCGAACTACAACAACGCATACAACACTGCGCTCAACGGAATGAACAGCCTCGAAATATTCGAATACTTTCTGAAGCTTGCCGAGGAAAACGGTATAAAAGTCATGCCCGATATCCACAGCGCCGAAACTAATGCCTCGGGCCACAACGTAAACCTCTGGTACACATCGAAAGTATCTGTTGAGGAGTTCTATTCTGCCCTTGAATGGATGGCAGAGCGCTACAAAAACAACGATACCATCATCGCATACGACCTCAAGAACGAGCCGCACGGCAAGCCCTTTGAGGGCGACGGTGCAGCAATATGGAACAACTCCACCGACGCAAACAACTGGAAGCACGTCGCAGAAACTGCCGCTTCAAGGATACTTGCCAAAAACCCGAATGTTCTCATTCTTGTAGAGGGCACCGAGATATACCCGATAGATCTCAAAAACAATTCCGATTTCCACTCCACCAACGAAAAAGATTATTACTTCAACTGGTGGGGCGGCAATCTGAGAGGGGTAAAGGACTTCCCCATCGACCTCGGCAAATACCAGAACAAGCTGGTCTATTCACCGCACGACTATGGCCCTACCGTTTACAAACAGCCATGGTTTGAGGGAAGCTACAACTTCGACAGCCTGATGAAAGACTGCTGGCACGACAACTGGTTCTATATCCATGAAAACAATACTGCGCCACTGCTCATTGGCGAATGGGGCGGCTTCATGAAAGAGCCTAACCTCACCTGGATGACATATATGCGTCAGCTCATCAAGGAAAACAAACTCAATCACACTTTCTGGTGCTTCAACGCAAACTCGGGAGATACGGGAGGCCTCGTTCTGGACGACTTCAAGACATGGGATGAGGAAAAATACGCTTTCGTAAAAGAAGTGCTGTGGCAGGAGGGCGGAAAGTTCGTCGGCCTTGACCATGCTATTCCCCTTGGCGCAAACGGCATCACTCTCACTGATGCGAATGGCATATAATTTTATAAGATAAAAAATAGATGAGGTTTAGATTTAAGATTTGGACGGAGATCGAGGAACAAAAACATAAGCTAATATGACAATGCCCACAGGACACAAAGTCTGTGGGCAAAACTCTCTATAAAACAAAAATACCGTGACTGAATTTATCAATCACGGTATTTTTGTTGGCGGAGAATGAGAGATTTGAACTCTCGCGCCGGTTACCCGACCTACTCCCTTAGCAGGGGAGCCCCTTCACCACTTGGGTAATTCTCCAAATGCCGATAAAAAGTTATTACAAACTACGCATATTATTTTATCACAATATTACTGTTTTGTCAAGCACTTTTTAATATTTTTTTCGAAATTTCTTTGACCCACCGCAAAACAGCAGGTCAAAGAAATCACTCATAAAGCTTTGCGTATTCGTTAAGTATCTGCTCCGACAAGGCACCATAAGCATTTTCATTCTCACCGCACAGCTGCGCAAAAACAAAATTCTTACTGCTCTGCTGCTCGCACAGTTTACCTGTGCAGTTGACATATACAAGCACGACTGTACCCGACAGCCTCTCACCTGCCGCTTCGGCAGCCAAAAGTATCTCCTCATTCAAAACAGGAGTGATCAGAAACATCGCCGCCGCACCGCACATAGAATATTTCTCGGCAAGCCTCGAAAAATCCGCAGTCTGCGTACGAACAGGAACGACCGACATAAGCTCGTAAAAACGTTCAAAGCCATGCTTATCCGAAAACTCAAATGTCGGAACATCAGCGCAGCCTGCATCAAAAACAGTTTTTATCTCCGCTCTCATCGCAGACATTCCAACCGCTACAGCCGCCTCAACAACAGCGTCAGACTGCTTTATCGCAGCTGCATTTGTAGCCGCAGCACAGTCAAAGTTACACAAAACAGCGGCCTTTCGGTCATTGTCAGCGTCATACTGCTTTATCATCATGTCGTCATGCTTTGCCGTAAGCTTCCAATGCACAAGCTGCAAAAGGTCGCCTGTGAGATACTCGCGCACATGAGAAAACTCGTCCCTGTTGCCTGCGGAATTAGTTTTTTCATTAGCCGCGCCCTGCTCGCCGCCGAAAACAAACCCAAGGTCGCTCATCAACATTTTTCTCGGCAGGATAACAAGCTGCGATGAGCTGTCGATGCGGCGCGAAAAACGTATCAGCTTCAGCGGGTCATACACCCTTATGCGCATTATATGCGCTTGATAAGAGCCGCGATATCTGTGCATACACGGAATGAATATCCTCATTCTCTTAAGCGGCGCTACCGATACAAAGACCTGCTTTCTCACAAAAAGTCCCACTTCCGCATCGGGGACTATACAATCAAGCTCCGCGGGAGCGTATGGAAACAGGAAATTATTGCAGACATAAACAGGCAGCTCGAAGCTTTCGTTCTTTTCATAAACGCCTCGCTTTTCGGGGAATTCCACCTTCAGCACAAAAAGACTTACGGCCGTCAACACCGCGGCAAGCAAAGGATAAGCTACCGCAACAACAAGCAGCACCGACGCTATCCTGCTTTGATACGCTGCCGAAAAAACAACGCACGCTAGCACAAACAGCACATACAAAAATCTGTTCTTCGCCATAAGCTGCCTTTCTTAGCGGCTTCTGACAGGCGGCGCTACAGACATCAGCACGTCCTTCAGTACAGTGGTAACATTCTGCTTTTTCATACGCATCTCCTGTCTGAGCGCTATTCTATGGGAATACACAGGCATTATCAGCCTTGCGATATCCTCGGGTATAACATAATCCCTGCCGTTTATATAAGCATATGCGCGGCACGCCTGCATAAGCGCGATGGAAGCGCGCGGACTTGCCCCAAGCTCCACACCGGGGTGAACACGGGTTGCCGCCGACAACTGCGCGATATAAGTGCACAAGCTTTCTGCAACATTTACATTCTTTACTTCCTCAATGCACTCTTCAAGCTGCTCCGCCGTCATAACGGGAACCACATCATCAGCGGGATTTCCGCCAAGTCTGTCCATCATGATGTCCGTTTCCTCCTCGACAGTTGGATAGCCCATGCTTATCCTTATCTGGAAACGGTCAAGCTGTGCCTCGGGCAGGGGGAATGTTCCGACATAGCCCTGCGAGTTCTGCGTAGCAATAACGATAAACGGGTGCGGAAGTGGTCTTACGATACCGTCAACGGTAACACGCTTTTCCTCCATAGCCTCAAGCAGCGCGGACTGCGTTTTAGGCGAGGTACGGTTTATCTCATCGGCAAGCAGGATATTGGTCATAGCAAGGCCCGAACGATATTCAAACCGATTTTCTTCCTTGTTGAACATTGTAAAGCCTGTGATATCCGACGCCATTACATCAGGCGTAAACTGCGCCCTGCGGAACGAAAGACCCGTTGCCTTTCCAAGAGCCATAGCAAGAGTTGTTTTGCCAACTCCGGGAACGTCCTCAATAAGGATATGTCCCTCTGATAAAAGCGCCGTAAGTATCATTGTTACAGCGTCGCTCTTTCCTCTGATGACCTTTGATATTTCGGCGGCGAGTTTGCCTATAAGCCGCCTGTTGCCGCTATCATATGACATCTTTTCATCAGTCCTTCCACATTTTTGTCAATGTCTTTTATTATTAAACCATGCCCTCAAACACGCAGTGTTCGACAGCTGCGTAAGCAGCGCTGCCGCACAGCGGCAAGGTCAGCCGTTCAATAAATTTGGCGCAAAAGCGCAGCTTTTGTAATAAGCCAAATTTATTATACCACATCATCAAAAAATTAACAACAGGTTTTTCAAAAAGTTATGGCTGCTTACAAATATCTTCAAAAAAAACGTGCAGCTCCGACGCGATATTTCCCGCATTAACCTCTCGCATAGTGCAGTTGGTCAGCGCTATCGTCACAAATCCATCCGGATAAAACGCGATAAAGCCGTTGAAAACATCGGTATTTCCGCGATGAAAATAAATATCGCCGTCTGTGCGCATACCGAGTCCATAGTTATCTATAGCGCTAAGCATCTCACGAAGTGAGCGCTTGCTGATAACATCGCCTGCAAAAAGGTGCGTTCCCCACTGATACAGGTCGTAGACGCTCGCATTTACCGAGCCGCAACCAAGAGAGGTGCTGAGGCTCATAGAAAGCGAGGTATCGTCATCATAGTAGCCGCGCGCAGTTGTATTGCGGAAATCATTGTTTGCTGTCAGCATATCGCAGCGCCCGAATATCTCACGCGACATATATTCCTGAAAGCTCTCGCCTGTCACCTGCTCCATGATAAGACCGAGCAAGTAATAATTGGTGTTGCTGTAGTTAAATCCATCGCCAGGAACATTGTGCAGACTGGGGTAGTTCAGATATTCTAGCAAAAACTCTCTTTCAAGCACTTCCTCGCTATCATCGCCTGTATCGGCAGCCGCCATATATTCCTCAAGATAATCCTCAGGGAAATACAAGGCGGGATTATTGATAAAATCCACCATGCCTGAGCGCATCTGCAGCAGATGTCGGATAGTAGTCATGCTTCCGTATTTGTAGTCGGGGAAATACTCGTCTATCGTATCGTCAAGCCCGAGCTTCCCCTGCTCTGCTAGCTGCAAAACAGCAGCCGCAGTCATCTGCTTTGAGATAGAGCCTATCTCGAAAGTGTCGTATGCCTTGCACTTTCTGCCCGTATTCTCATCAGCATAGCCATAACCCGAGGCAAGTATAATCTCATCGTTATAAGCCAGCAGCACAGCGCCCTGGAACTCGTTTTCGATGAGGTATTCCTCGGCTGCGTCAATAAATTCATCATAGTCGGAATTCGTCACGCATTCCGCTTCAAAGTCGCAGAAAAGCTTCGGCTCAGGCTCAGGTTCAGTTTCTATCACAGTTGCCTGTGTCTGTGTAAACTCCGACACAACTGCCGAGGTATGCACGCTCTCTGCGGCTTCGACTGTTTCCTGCTTTACGATATCAGCAGTATTGCTGCACCCTGAGAGTGCAATTATTATAAAAAATAATGCAATGCTTCTTTTCATTTATACCTCATATGCCGAATTGCTGAAAGCGCTAATATTATAAAAGCCGTCCGAGCACGAAAGTACACAGACGGCTTTGATGCCGTTTATTTTGCGGTAGCCTCTTCTTTGGCGCTTTCCTCTTTTTCGTTTCTTATATCGTCGATAACGTTAAGGAAAAGATTTTGAATAACGCGATTGAAATCAATACTTATATCAAGCACCTTGCTCTCTACAGCAAAGCCGCCCGCCATTGATTTGTGTCCGCCGCCGCTGCCAATGCCTTTGAGTGCGGCAAGCACTATCTGACCTGCGTTAAGCTCGTCCAACTCGGAACGAACAGAAAATTTAAATCCGTTTTCCTTGCGCGAATAAACAACGCAGAAATTAACAACATCGAGATTTAAAATAAAGTCGGACACCGTAGCAACAAACGCGTCGGCGCACGAGAAATTCAAAAATGCAAACGCAACGCCGTTGTAGATGTCGATATTCTTCATCGAATCAACGAACGCCTCCAGCTCGTCATACTGGATAACGCCCGATTGGAAACGCCTTATCTGCTGGTTGTTAGCCTTCGGGAAAAGATACTTGTATATCTCAACATCAAGCTCTGTAACACCTCTGTTGAAATCCTTGGTATCCATCTTAAGACCGTAGAGCAAAGCAGTCGCAACATCCTGCGGCATTTCAATGTTGTAAAGACGATAGTAGTCTGCGATTATGGTCGCACAGCTTCCAACGATACGGATATCCTTATACTTGCAGCTGACATTCTCATTGAAAACAGGATGATGGTCAATACAAGCGATCTCGTCACCTACAAGATCAAGTATATTCGCGTTACCCTTCTGCGAGTCAACGGTGATAATGTAGTCATCGGGCTTCATATCCTTGAGATCCTTATCGGTCGTCATGGATATACCGAACTCTGAAACCATGTTTGCGGTCGCCGTACGCTCAACATTACCGTGATGGCAGATGGTCGTGGGGATATTGAATTTACCGAGAAGCACCTGCAGACCGAATGCGCTGGCAATAGCGTCAGGGTCGGGGAAGTTATGCGTCTGGATAAACACGCGATGTCCTTTTAACAGGGTGACAAGCTCACTGAGTTTCGGGGGCATTTAATACTCCTTCTGACAATTGAAGTATTGTCATTGTGATAACGCTGTCAGCCTTTCAGACCGACAAGCATAAATTACCTAACACAATATTATTATAACATAATATCAGACAATAATCAATAGCAAAAATAAATATTTTTCACAAACCGCCACAAATACACAGTAAGTGATTTAGTGTGCAATTATCAGGCTAAAGGATAATACACCGCGCAGCTGCCGTTTCTCTCAATTAAAATTCCGCCGTCATCATATATATCATAATTAAAACCATTATAGGCAGCAATAAGAGTGTAGACCTCATTTTTTCCAAGATCAAGAACGAAAAACGCATCTTCATCACAGCATAACCGTCCATATACAATATTGCCTTCTGCCGCTGCCCAATAAATACGCTCATATTTATTTTCAGAACATAGCTTCTGCAACGAATACACCATCTCACCGCCGTCAGTGTTATCGGTAATTCTCAGCTTAACCCCTCCCGCTTCGACCGTGAAGCGTTCATCATTTTCTCTCGCTTCATGTTCCCACTCCACATCTTCATAATATGGAGCATATTCACGAGTTTTCAGATCAAGCACAATGCGTTGGTTTACAGGGTATTGCTCGATCGCACTACACCAATTTTCGAAGATGATATGATCATCATAAATGCGATAAGGAACACCCTCTTGAATGCTGTAATAAATTACAGTATCAAAAACCTCTCCGCTGTCGAAATAATACACATTAATGTGTCCTTCATCGTCAAAGAAAAAGAGATGGTCCTCGTTCACATAAAGAATACTGCCCAGACGTGACACATCACATATCCTTGTGACATCATCGGTCTCGATATTGATGCTGTAGACAGCGTCGTCATCAACACAGAAAAACACCTCGTCGGCGTAGCACTTAAAACGGCGATAACTGCCGCCCTCAAACTCTGCGAGCATTTCAGCGACCTTTCCGTCCTTTACATAAAAGACCTTAGTGTAGTAACCCTCATACATAGGACCTGCAGCAACTAACTGATATGTCGCAATATAAAGCCAATCTGCTTTTTCGCTACCGATAAAATGGCAGTTATAATTAAGATATGTATAATTTGTTGATATCAGCTCTTGTCTTTCTTCCTCGTCAAGCTCCTTTACATAATCCAACACCCATTCGTAGTCATCAAGCTTCGTCACGTCAACAGGCGTATCATAGCCTATCTGCGCGGTTATGTCATCTTCGTCAGCTTCATACTTTATCTGCCATTCTATCTCCTTATATGTCGGATAAATAACATCTTTCTCTTCGGGCGAGTAAAGATCAACACCCGATGATGTATCCTCCGTTTCGGAGTTCGTTGGTTTCTGCGCTCCGTCAGTAACCGCCTCCGAAGCTGTCGGTACTGTCGTTGCAGAAGCAGTCGTGCTCTGAGAAATGCTATCCTGTGGTGTAAGAGCTTCGCCCGAACAGCCTGTAAGCAGTACTATCGAAAGCAAAAACGCATATCTCTTTTTCATGACATTTCCTCCTAGTTTTTGTGAGTTAATTATATCACTTAACAAAGTCGAATACAAGCGTTTTTGCCGAATTGTAACCGCTACGTAACCAAACTGTAATAATTTCTGTTTTTCGTCCGCGCCGTTTGACTTTCCCCTGCCATGGTGCTATAATGAAAAAACAAGGAGCTGATAAAAATGCAGAGCTATTCAAAAAACAGTGAGGAAGCAAAAGTCATAGGATTGTTCTTCAGTGACGAGCCTGTCGGCTATGAAATAATACCTTTCAGCCGCGGCGATGAGGATTACAGAGAGGTTATAATCGCACAGTGGGCTTCGGGAGAGAAAAAAGTTATCAAGCTTGCAGATAACGGGTTTACCTCACCAGAAAGAATAAAAGTATGGCAGCGCTGCGCCGAGGAGCACCGCAGGCTCGGCTACTACTGCCCCGAATTCATATGCGATAAAAACGGCAGCTTTCCTGTCATTGATTATAAAGGACACCGCTGCACGGTATTTGCAGAGGAGTTTTCAAAATATCCCACGGCTGAGCAGCTCGAAAAAGACAAAGTCGAGTTCCAAAACTGGTGGGACGACGCCATTACGATGGTAGCAAGGATAGCGGCGGAAAAGCTTGATTTTGCCGAGTTTCCGTCGGGCTATTGCCTTTTTGAAAGGTTCTGCGAGACCGATAAAACCGACGAGGTGATAGAAGTAGCGCTTGACTGGAAAAAATATGCCGATACGCTGCCTGTGGAGTTTCACGAGCAGATCGAAAGAATATGGAAGCTGTGGAACGACAACAGAAACGCGCTTGAGCCGATATACAAAACGCTGCCGACCTCGGTATTTCAGGCTGACATAAACAATACCAACATACTTATGGACGAAAACGGAAAGTTTGTCGGAATACTCGACTTTAACCTCTGCGGCAGAGATGTGTTTTTGAACTATCTTTTCAGGGAGTGTCGGATCGAAATTTCTTGTTTTCAGCAGACGTTAAAGACCGTAAGCGCGGTATACAAATTTTCCGATATAGAAAAGCTTGCCGCACCGCTTATATTCAGATGCGTTGAGCCGCTGTTTTACAACGCTCTCGACTATCTGAAAGAGGCAGGTGAGGACAAGGAAAAGATAAAACTATGCCTTGACAGAGCGGAGCATGAGCTTACGGCGGACTTTGATTTTGCAGCTTATATGGGATAAAAAAGACCTGAGAGTTATATGGACTGAACCAGTAAAAACGGACAATGACAAAAAAGACCTCCTATGGTATAATGAAAATATGGACTGAACCACTTTGTGCAGACAGCACAAAGTGGTTCAGTCCATGTCATCGGAGGAGCATACTTTTTATACAGCCTTGCTGTTATTGTTTGAGATAAACTCAACAAAATCGCGCTGAGGAATAGGCTTTGAGAAATAATAACCCTGAATATAGTCGCAGTGCAGGTCTGAGAAACGCTTCACCATCTGTTCGGTCTCTATACCCTCAACAACTATCTCCATTTCCATCTGCTTGAACATTCTGATAAAGTTCTCGAGGAAAACGCTCATATGAGGGTTGTCCTGATTGTTTACGAATGTGCGGTCAAGCTTTACTATCTTAAGCGGAAGTGAAGCAACACGCTCGATGTTTGAATAGCCTGTTCCGAAATCGTCAAGCGAGAAAGAAATTCCCGCTTCGCTCAGCTTGCGGAGATTCTCCGACATAGCCGACATATCATAGTTTGCAGCAGTTTCGGTTATCTCAAGATTTATCTGCGAG
Organism: Oscillospiraceae bacterium; assembly: GCA_015067175.1. Classification (GTDB taxonomy): domain Bacteria; phylum Bacillota; class Clostridia; order Oscillospirales; family Ruminococcaceae; genus CAG-115. The sequence continues at coordinate 297,363 of SVMX01000001.1, forward strand.
ACCGATACGTTGTACTTTTCAAGCATTGCAAGGATATCATCGGCAAGAGTGCTCTGCATACACTGAGCTACCGAAAGGTTTATCTCTATGTATTCAAGCCCCAGCCGCTCGAACTCATCGCTCGCAATAAAACGGCACACCTCTTCAAGCACGATGCTACCTATCTTATGGATAGTACCGTTTCTCTCTGCCGCCGTAATAAACAGATCAGGCGGCACAAAGCCGTGAACATCGTCTATCAGACGAAGCAGCGCCTCAGCCGAGGTAAACCTCTGCTTAGCTACCGAATATATCGGCTGATAGTATACCTTAAAACTTTCATTCTGCAGTGCTCTGTCAAGGATATCGTCCATCTCGTTCACAAGGCTGAACTCTCTTTGAGTAAACAGCTCCTCAGCGTACACTACATCACCGGTTCTCGGCACTTTTTCGTGGAAATCATTGCCGAAAGAAATAAGTGAGTTGAAATCGTGCAGATCCTCGGGAAGTCGCGCAACGCAAATCACCGCATTCAGCGAGACCTCGATATTTTTAGAATACAGCTTCTCTTTCAGCAGCTCATTAACCTCAAATGCGTATTTTCTCACCTTATCGGTGTTGAAGCCGTTGATAACAACGCGGAAGCGTCCTCTGTCAAGGTAATAAACATTCGCATAAGCATTAAGTCTGCGGTTTATTCCCTCAATATAATTGCCTATTCTTCTGAGCAGCTGCGTCGTTTCATCGTAGCCTAGAATATGATAGATAGAATTATAGCTTGAGATATTTACAAGGATCATCGTCACATGATTCTTGTTCATAAACGCCTTTTTCATGTTATCGGCATAGAAGCTATACTTCTTCTGCTGTGAAAGCGTATCGATAAAAAGCTCGGGGCGCTGTATAACGGTAGACATGATAAGTATACCGAGCGCATTTGCAAATATTGCAACGAGCGAGTGCGGATAGAACTGTCTTACAATAAAGGAAGCAATAGTCAGGGGCAACATAGATGCCAACGCAAGCATCTGGTGCTTTTTGAACAGCTCCTTGTTGTCAATAACATAATAAATAGAAACAAGAATGTAAACGCCTGCACCCAGGTAGTGAATCCAATTCGAATGAACGGTCTCAATACCATTCTCAAATGTAAACATCCAGCCATTGAACACATTAACAACAACACAAACGATATTTACAAGGTATGGAATACACATCAGCATCGAGCATATAGGATACTGCCTCATCTTATGCCATGTCTGCGCAAGGCTTATTACATATAAGAAATACATCACCGCAGCAAAGTCATGCGACAGCACATACAACGACTTCACTATCATAAACGCAACGTCATTTCGACAGCCTGCGGCATACATAATTATCTGTGCACATTCAAAAACAGCGGCAAGCAGCGTCGTGCCGACCATAGAAAGAAAAACAACGCTCGACATATCCTTATACATCTTGCGGTAAATACTGGTGAGCAGCACTATGAGCAAAATAGCAAGCGCCGCAATATCAAAATGCACCAACAGTCCCAAGCACGATCACTCCCATATATTTTTTTGCACTTAATGTCATGCATTTAACAACCTAAATTAATTATAACACAGATTTGACATTTAATCAACAGCTTTTATTCGTCAAAACAACTATTTTTTCAACGCTTTTTTGTTTATGTTGAATAATTTTTTGTGTAACACATGAAATCGTTACACAAAAATTTCCATATTAAATTATCGACAAACTTAACAAACTATCGAATATAAAATATCCCGCAAGGCAACTTCCTTACGGGATATCTCTATGAAGTATAATACTGTAACAGCAAACCTGACCTATCAACGTCCGCCTGACATCTCATGGCCTTTCTTTTCAGATTCAGCCAATTTAGCTTTCTGCGCTCTTGTCATCAGCTTAGGTCTTAATGGAGTCTTTTGTGCAGGCTTTTTCGTCACCTGCTCCTCAGCCTGGATATCACTGAAATCCATACGCTCGTTTATCTCCTCGGAGGTTTTGACCGGTTCCTCGACCGCCTTAGGTACCTTCTTTTTACCCCAATCAGCCGCAGAAGCGTTCAGAGCGTCCACGCGATCATTCTCTAAAGTGCCGTTCTTATATGCTTCCATACGCCACAAGGTATCAGCGTGTTCAAGCTCCGCCTCTTCAAAACGCTTTGTGATCTCAGCTGCTTCTACTGCAACATCGTCAAGCAGCTTATCTTTTTCATTTTTTACAGTGTCAAGAAACTCTTCTCTGGTTGGGACATCCGCTGCGAATATAGCACAATTCTCCTCATATTTTCTATAATTATCGTTATAAAAATCGATTTCCTTCTGAAAAGCGCCAAACACAGAATTCAATGCACGCTTAAAAATGTTGGGCTTCTTGGGAGGCTGAGGCTCGAACACACCATACGCATTAAAAGTGAGCGGTTCGCCTGTATAGCTCGTCAGCTGCAAAGGCTTATTATGTTTATCTTTTGTGCCATAGCCTGTGAAGCTGTATATACGGCTGTCTGTCATATCCGCACCGATGGCCATGAGGATATGAGCGGCAACGCCGAGGTAATTCTTTTCGTTGATAGCTTCACCCTGATGGGGATAAGGCACAAGGTTTCCCTTCTTGTCTGTCTCCTGCACACGCTGAGCAAGAGTGCGAACATCGTCTACAGTAAGAGTATAAGAGTTTACTATCTTACCGAGCGTGTGGAAAAGAGGCATCGCCATATTGTCGATATGATACCTCGCGGAAAACTCCATTCCCTCACGCGCGTTGAAATCCACGCCGTCAATTCCATTATCTGCATATTCCCGCATATCATAAAACTGCGTATCACTCAGCAGTGTTGTCAAATGAGGCGTATAAGTATTGGGCTTAAGATTGTTAAGATACAAATATAATTTCTTATGGGAATCTTGATTTTTATCAAAATTAATATCAACTATTGACATAATGCACCTCTCTGTTTGATTTGAGCTTCTGTACCTTTATACGCAGATGCCGAAAAAAAGTAACACGATCTATAATTATTTATTGAAGCGCAGTGACATAAAGTCAAAATCACTGCCAGGCAGGAACGCAAACGACACCTTGCATTTGCCGCTGACACCCTCGACGGGGAAGCTTCTTTCCGTGTAATCCTCAGCGCCTTTAAATTCAGCAATAATGCGTTTCTCTGTATCTCCGCTGAAGATGATATTTATACTGTTCAGAGGAAGCTTTGATCTTCCCTTTATAATAAGTGACGCAGGCTGTTCCTCGGTAAAATCAAACTCGCCGAAATCAAGAATTACATTGTTGCCGATTCCCGTGACATCTTCGGCATTTACAGTAAACTTATCGCCGTAGATATTCTCGTTGTTCACCGCATAAAGCTCTGTAAATTCCTTTTTGCGGCGCTCAAAGCTGAAGCCGTGTATATCATAGCCGTCAGAGGACTCAAAGCATATAGTATGCACTCCGCGAAGCGTCTTTGTGAGCTTGTATGTTTCGGGAATATAAGTAAGCCATATTGATTTCTTCTGATAGCTGAAATCTCCGATAAGCTCTCCGCCATCATCGGGTATTCCGTCATATACCTTTATACCAACGGCATTTGTGCAGTTGGCGAATATCGGGAATGTCACCGTATCACTGCCCACAGCGCCGAAATCCACGCTTTCAAAGCCGAACCAGCTTCGCTCATGCGCGAATTTTGCACCATGCTTGATTCCGTTGCCTATGTTAGCGCTTGCTACAGTGTGAAGTCCGCCGAGAACAAGCTCGTAAGGGTTGAATGTTGCCGCGCCTATTCCCTCACCCGTAAGCCTCAGAACGGAAATTATGTGATATTTATCCGTGCCGTTTTTGCACAATGCGCGCAGATAAAATTCTCCGTCACCCTTACAGCGCACGGTAACTCTGCCGTTATCCACAGCGGTTATCTCGGCAAGATTTGAAGCAATGCCAAGCACCGTAGTTATGCGATACTCTATCTCTCCCGCATAAGAAGCGTTTCGAGGGCAAATAACAGTATCGAAGCAAAGCTCTCTGCACTCCGCAGTGAACTTTGTGCTTTGCGCAGTAAGCTCGATCTTTCTTACGGGTATATCATTTTCTGCACAGGTGCAGTCGAACTCCCTCGGCTCGTTCTCCGCCTGCGCCGAGATACCCTCCTCGATATCAGCGGGAACTGCTCTGAGTGTCAGTCTGCTGTCAGGAAGTTCGGGCGACGATACGGTTATATCAATTTCTCCCGCAGTCGTCTTTGCCGCGATGATTGCCAAAAGCTTTCCAGAAAACAGTCTGCGCGATGTGCCCTTGTACTGCTCATAATCGGTAGAATCGCCGTTATCCAGACCCACAAGCCTGCCCGCGCCGCTTACATTCACAAAAACGCGGTTATTGGCGTTTGCAACGAACTCTCCGTCCTTATCATAAGCTGAAATATCAACAAAGATAAGGTCAGTGCCGTCAGCTTTCAGTTCGTTTTTATCGGGAGCAAGGCGAAGCTCCGCGGTATCCCCGAATGAACGCTTTATATCCCGTGCGATCTCACAGTCGTTTTCGTCATACGCGACTGCGCAAAGCTCGCCCTTTTTGTATTTAATCACAGTATCAAGAGTAAGCTCCTTGCCGTGAGCGTGGTCGATATACTTCTCGCCTATCTCCTCGCCGTCAAAGAAAAGCTTTACCCTCGGCGCATTTGACGTCACTCGAACATCTATATCCTGTCCCTCGTTGAAATCCCAGTATGGGAAGATATGAACGAACGGCGATTTTTTATAGTCAGTCCATTCCGCACGGAACACAAAAGCACTGTCTTTCGGGAAGCCTGCCGTGTCATACTGACCGAAATAGCTGTTTTTGGTAGAATACGGCGTAGGCTCTCCTATGTAGTCAAAGCCCGTCCAGATAAACTGACCTGCGCTGAACTCCGCGTCACGGTCGGCAATTATACAATATTCCGAGCTTTTTGCGCCCCAGCCTGTTGTGCAGTTTCCAAGCGAAGAGCACTGCTCGTCGTCATCTGCAAGCACAGACTGAGAAAGCGGAAAATGATAAATTCCGCGGCTTTGTATCACGGAAGCCGTTTCGCTTCCGTAAATACACCAGTCGGGGTGAGCATTGTGGTGCTCCTCATAAAGCCGCTCCGCATAGTTGTAGCCCGCAAGCTTTACGATATCCGCGCATTTCTGCGCGCTCTCTATCTGCATATAATTCGAGCCGATGGTAACATATCCGTTGCTGCGCGGGTCGTGCTCGCGCACAAGCTTCAAAAGCAGAGAAGCTATCTCCTGTCCGCGCTCGCCTGCGGCAGTGTCGTATATCTCGTTGCCGATGCTCCAGCCGATGAGCGACGGGTGATTTCTGTCACGGCGCACCCACGACGCAACATCGGTGCTCACCCATTCGCGGAAAAACCTTGCGTAGTCATACTCGGTCTTGGGCATTTCCCACATATCAAAGCCCTCGGAGAGGATAAGAAAGCCCATCTCATCTGCAAGCTCCATAAGCTCAACGGCAGGCATATTATGGCTAGTTCTTATGGCGTTTACGCCCATCACGCGCAGTGTTTCAAGCTTGCGCTTTATCGCCGTTCTGTTCACTGCCGCACCGAGAGCACCGAGGTCGTGATGCTCACAACAGCCGTACAGCTTTACGCGCCTGTTATTAAGTAAAAATCCCTTGTCGGGAGTAAATTCAGTCTTTCTGAAGCCAAAACGGTTCTCCTCGCGCTGAATGACCTCGCCGTTTCTGATAAGCTCGGTCACAAGCGTATAAAGCTTCGGGCTTTCCATATCCCACAGAACGGGAGCCTCTATTTTCAGCGTATCGGTGTTCACCGTGTAGGAATTACCCTCGCGGACTACTGAAACACAGCTTTTGTCAGCGGCACAGCATAAGCAACCGACCTGCGCAAGCGCCGTTTCACCGTCCATAACAGTATGACGCAAAGACAGCTCCGCCGCATGAGTGCCATCGGGACGCTCCGTTTCAGCGGTAACTTTGACAGTTCCGTCAATGTCTGCGCTTATGTATATACCATCGGAAACGAGGTGACAGTCGGGATATTTTTTCAGCCATACTCTGCGGTATATTCCCGCGCCCGAATACCATCGGGAGTTAGGCTCGCGGTAGTCGACCCTCACAGAAATAAGATTTTCGCCCTCATGAAGAAGTTCGGTGATATCAAACTCAAAAGTGGAATAACCATACTTCCACTCACCCGCCTGAACTCCGTTCACATAAACGCGGCTGTCCATATAAACGCCTTCAAAGCGCAGAACAGTGCGGCTTCCGTCGGGTGTATGGCAAAGCCTGCGCCTGTACCAGCCAGTAGAGGTCTCATAAAGGTTTTTCGTATCGTTAATAAGCCAGTCGTGCGGAATGTCTACGCGCTTCCAGCATAAATCTTCGGAATATTCCGTTCCTATGGGATTTTTTGAAAACTCCCAGTTGTCGCACAGCAGTCTTTTATTGCTCATATTTTGCTCCGTTCCAATAGATATCATCTATGTATCATAAATCCAGCAGTTTTTTTAGCGCGCAGAGTATCTCGTTGTAAAGCTCCATCATGCCGTCATTCATTTTCTTGATAGTATCGATATCGCTTCGTTCTGCGGCATATTGAAGCTTCTCCGCAGCATCTGCCAAATCGTCAAAGCCTAAAGTCCTAGAACTGCTTTTCAAAGTATGAACTTCTATTTCATACTTCTTGATATCCATATCCCGATACGCATCAGAGAGTCTGCCATATCTTCCGTCTGTGACATAATCCTCCAGAAACTCAATATACAGCTCCTCGTTTCCTGCGCAGTAGTGAATAGCCATTTCCAGATTAACGTCAGGTATCAGCCCTTTAAGCTTTTTCAGCGTGTTCTGCGTATCGTCGGCGCTTGATAAAGAAACGCTGTCTTCCTCGGTGATATAATCACTCTCAGCCGCATAGACCTTTTTATCATCTGACAGATAACGTTCTATCACCTTGTCAAGCTTATCAGAAACGATAGGCTTCGACAAATAATCAGTAAACCCCTTTTCCAGATACATTTCTTTCATGCCTATCAGCGCATTGGCTGTAAGCATGATGACCGCTGTATTCTTATTCGGATTATCTGAATCAGCCTTCAAATTCTGCAGTGTTTCGATACCGTTCATTTCGGGCATCATGTGATCCATAAATATAATGTCATACTGCTTCTGCTTCGTAAGCTTCAAGCACTCCTGTCCGCTTGAAGCAGTATCTAACTGCATCTTAATATCCTTTACCAAATTCGTGAACACACTGAGATTTACAGGAACATCGTCCACTACGAGGATTCTTGCCTGCGGTGCAGTAAAGCTGCGCTTATGCTTATATGCTGCCGCTTCTGCCGCAAGCGAACCGATATCTATCTTTCCGATCTCTGTGGGGTCTACTATCTTCTGAGGGATACAAACTGTAAATTCAGAGCCGTTTCCGTATTCGCTCTCAACAGAGATAGTTCCGTTCATAAGCTCGACAAAGCTTTTCACGATATTAAGGCCCAGACCCGTGCCCTCTATATTGCGATTTTTCTGCAGATCAAACCGCTCGAATTTTTCAAAAAGCTTGTCGATATTTTCTTTCGCAATACCAATGCCTGTGTCTTTGATCATGATCTTAAGCAGCCATTGATCTCTTTGCTTTCTTCCTGTTATGCGGAAATAGATGTCGCCTTGTTCTGTGTATTTCACGGCATTTGTCAGAAGATTCATGACGATTTGCCGTATGTGCGAGATATCGCCGTAAAGCAAACCGGGATTGTGCTCATTGCAGTCTATATGCAGCGTAAGATTATTCTCTCTCACTCTCTCGATTATCATGTTATAGCAATCAACAACAAGAGAGGATAATTCATAATTGGATTCCACGATCTCAATTTTTCCCGATTCGATCTTGGAGATATCCAACACGTCGTTTATGATAGACAAAAGAGAATGTGAAGAAGAGCGTATCGAGTTTGCGTATTCCAGTATATTTTCATCATTCGATTCTCTCAGCACCATCTCATTCATACCGATTATCGCATTAATAGGCGTGCGTATCTCATGCGACATATTGGAAAGAAAATCGCTCTTCGCTTCGTTTGCTTTTTTGAGGTCTTCAAGCATTTTTTCTTCTTTGGTCAGATCGTATACGAAAATGACAATGCAATACGCCGTATCCTTTTTATCGCGTCCCACGGTAAAGTGCAGGGCACAGCTTTTGTTGTCCTTTTTTGTGCGAAGCTTTATCTCGCTTATCGTTCCCGCGAGAACATCATCTAAGCACTTCTCCGCTTCCTCGGCGGATATGTCGAACAGATCGGATATGCCGATATCGGAATTTTCTTCAATTGCAAAAAATTTATTCGCAGAGTCGTTTCCCATGTAAAACTTCTTCGCCATATCAAACACGAGAATATTCACATTTGTTCCCTGATAGACATAGGAGCTTACATTCTGCAAGGTGATGGTAAGCGCGTTGTTATGCACGCAGTTATACCATGTGATAAGGTAGGAGACCATAACGCCATAGCAGGTAGACGGAAAATAGGGTATGCCAAACATGGTGAGAATGGTATCGGGTATCATAGATACCATAAGGCTAAGATGCGCGCACACCATTACAAGAACAAGCTTTCTGTTTTGCGTCGTCTTGCGGCTGAACAACCATGTAAAGCCCACAAGGAACAGCATAAGCACCGCGACGGTCAGAAATATTTTGTGATAAGTACTGCCGAACCAGGAGTCTGCCACAAATGAAGTTCGCCCGTCGATCTCTATAAAATGATAATGCTCCAACGGTGAAAACAATACAATATCCCCGAATGCAAGTATTGAATAAATAACAGTGAACGCAATAGTGATATATTTTTTGAAATGTATCATATTCGCGATAAGGAGCATAAGGCAAAGCAAGTATCCGTCTATAGCGATCAATCCTATCAAACGGCTGACAAAAATACCGTTCATATCCGAACACATTCCCATAAAACCGTATCCATAGCACCACAAAGCCGCAAAACAGCCCGACACCAAGAGGTAGATACGAATGATACCCGCCTTTTTCTCTTTTTTAAAAAAGGTAACACCTGCCAATATCGCTATTGTGCCCAATATCATCAGGCTGGCATTTATCAATTGTCCCATCGCGTTCTCCTTGTAAAGGGTTGTATAGTTAGTTCAAAATACTGCGCATTATCTCTTTCAAAGCCAACGGCAAAAAGGGCTTTGTCACATAATCCTCCACTCCGTATTCCGTCGCTTTGTTTATGGTCTCGATATTTTTATCGCCTGTCATAAACACAACGGGAATATTGTATTTCTCTTTGATACGGGAAAACGTTTCAAATCCGTCCATCTCAGGCATTACCACATCTAACAGGATAAGATTTATCTCCTGCTGTTCAAGTATCTTCAAAGCCCCTGCACCGCTGTTTACGCCTGTGATCTCATATTTCGGCTCGTCTTTCATGATGTGCTCCACCATTTTCACATTCATCGGCTCATCATCGACCACAAGAACACGCTTCATCACATATTTCGACTCTTTAAGAGAATACGATCTATCCTCATCGATCATCTGCAGCATAATATCTGCTATCTCAGGATCAAACTGTGTACACTTTCCCTTTTCTATCTCAGAACGGACTATATCCTGCGGCAGCGCCTTGCGGTAGCTTCGGTTGCTTGCCATAGCGTCATAGGTATCGGCTACACTGATAATTCTAGCGATCTCAGGGATATTCTCTGCCATCAATCCGTTAGGATATCCCTTTCCGTCGTAGCGCTCATGATGGAATTTCGCACCGAGAGCGATAGTCTTGTCGTCGTAGATATCCTTAAGAATGTGATAACTGGTAACAGGGTGTATCTTTATCTTCTCATATTCCTCGTCAGTAAGCTTTCCCGCTTTATTTATAACAGCGGCGGGTACACGTATCTTGCCGACATCATGCAGCAAGCCCGCATAAAAGATCTCTTCCTGCTCCTTTTCGCTTTTGTTCATGCGCTTTGCTATCTCTCTGGAATACTCCGCAACTCGCAAGGAATGTCCATTTGTATAGCGGTCTTTTGCATCTATCGTCTTTACCAATGCGCGAATGATCTTCTTATTCATTTCATCAACGCGCTTGTTGCTGTCATTTTCAAGCTTGATCGAATAGCCCATTCGAACAAATGTGATAACAAAGAACACGATTATGAGAAAGGAGATCGCACTGCACACAACGATATTGTTTCTCAGTGTTGTTTCCGAGCCTGCAAAAAGTTTGTCGTTGTTTACGATCATCACTACATTCCAGCTGTCCATAACAGTGTCGGAAAATACAGTAACGTTTTCGCCGTTTAACGCTGTCTCAAAGAAACGGCTGCCATTGCGGCTGATATTTTCTGCAAGCGCCCTCATTTCAGACTCAGCAGAGAGATAGTTCTTTCCCTTTTCGCCGATATCCTTATGAGCAACTACCAGACCGTTACTATCGATAACAAATCCATAGCCGATGTCATCAAGATTAATGCTTTCGGTTATCTCCTGAATACGATCAAGCGCAACATCAAGCGAGATCACGCTGTCGCCATCGGGAAGCATCTGACTGACAGAAACCATCACGGTGTTGGTCTGTGCATCAAGATAGGGAGATACTATAACAGGCTCGCCGTTTGCTTTTGAGGCTGCAGTGTACCAATCTCTGCTTCTCGGGTCATAATCAGCGTCAGGCACCCAGCCAACGCCGTCGATATATACTCCGTTGAACAAACCATAAATGCCAGTGAAATTCTCGTCGATATCTTCCGTATATCGCTTGGATTCATATACAAGAAATTCCTCTATCTCCTCAGACGACGCACCATTATCCATCACATATTCCACAGCGACTGCCGTAGTCTCAATAGCATTTTTGCCGATGTCAAGATATGCTTCCAGTTCCTTCGCAACTAACGACAGGTTGCCCGTTCCGATATCGGTAACAGTCGATCTTATACTGGAGTTAAAAACAATGTGATTATATGCAACCATAACGACCAATGCTGCTATGATTGCCAATAACGCGAATATGTACCAGCGCCTGTTCAAGGTATTCATGAGTTACATTCCCTTTCAAACACTCTATAAAAATACTAACTATATATAATACGTTAATTATATATTATAACACAAAACGAAACTTCCTGCAAGGATTTGGCTGCCTCATGAATTATAATCAGACGTTTAAACAAATTTCACAAACCCAATGCGGAATATTTAGTAATTTTAACAAACCGAAACAATCATCAAATAGCAATATAAAATACCGTGACCAAATCTTTATCGATCACGGTATTTGAGATGATTATAAAACGAATATGCTGACTATAACTCCGTTTTCAACGCACTCCACGCTTGCTTTAAGCTCCGCGTTTTCGAGAAAGGCCAGTTCCTTGCTGTCTGTAAATATCTTAGGCTTGCAGTTATCCAGCGATGTGCCGTTATTCTCAATAAACACTCTGCACTTATTGCCGCCGCAGTCAACGCCCTCAAGCATATAACGCGCAGAAAGAGAAAAGCTCTCCTTTGTCGCTATCTGCGTATCCACGCCGTTTGCAACTGTTTTTCCGCTGAAATACTTTCCCGTTGCCTCGGCGCTGAAAGGCACCATTGCTACCCTTGAAGCCTGTCCCTCAAGCGCCTGCGCCTCGTATACCGTGACATTGATAGTCATAATAAGTTCACTCATTTTGTCCGCCTTTCTGCAATTCCCTGCACCATGCTTTGAATTGCCTTATTCTCAAAATATCATTTGAACAGCATTTTCAGATAGTTGTAAAGATGAGGTTTAACACTGGTGTGATCGTGACCCGTACTCTCCATAACATGAGAAAGATGCTCCACACCGTTCTCCGTCATTATTCTGCGATAATTGTCAGGATTGCTTCCAACAACACCGTCAGCCTTTGAGGAGCTTATAAACACTGCATACGGCTCATTTTCACTGAACACCATATCCTCGGCTTTCATCTGTCCGAGGTGCATGCCCGAGCCCGCTATCTCAACAAGACCGGGCGCAGGACAAACCGCTCCGATATAGCCAAACAGGTCAGAGCGCTCAAAGCCTATGAAAAGCGACTCTCTGCCGCCCATAGAGAATCCCGTTATAGCGGTATTATCTCTGCCTTTAGCAACCGAAAACTCACTTTCGATAAAAGGCATAAGATCAGTAGTGAGATCATTGATAAAATTATCGTATGCAAGGCAGTTTTTGAGATCCATTCCCGTGCAGTACGGCATATCCTTGTCGCAAAAAATATAAGGAAGCACGATTATCATTTCCTCTGCTTCCCCGTCCGAAAGCAGATTATTGTATATCGTGCTTAAATTCACAACAGACCGTGCCATCCATGTTTCATTATCGTAAAAGCCATGCAGAATATACAGCACAGGATACTGCTTTTCCTCGCTGTAATCGGGCGGAAGCAGCACATTCACGTTTGTATCACGCCCTGCGGTAGAAGAATAATATGTATATTTCTGAAAGTCAGGATATGCCATACCCTCACGCTGATCTTCCGCGCCATCAGGCATAAGCTCTGTTATATTATTTTCAAACTGCTTCATATAAGGCTCCTCCTGTATTGCTTCCTGTGTTTCGACAGCTGACTCCGTTGTTATTTCAGTGCTTATCTCCGTTATAGATGTTACTGCAGATGCTGTGGTCTGCGCCTGCTCTGTCGGCTTCACGGCACAGCCCGACAACAGCAATGCTGTCATTATCGACATTAACTTCAAAGCTTCCTTTTTCATACAGCACCTCCTACTGTGCGTTTTCTTTTATTATACAGAAACAAAACAAAGTTTTCAATAATATATTGCAATTTATTATTGTATTTTTGCCGTTAAAAAAAGAGGACTATTCTCATAGCCCTCTTTCGGTTCATCACTCATACATCTCCAACGCCTTTAGCAGAAGATGATCCTTTCCTTCGTCAAAAATAATGTGCAATGCTTCCTCGTCAAAGGGCACTCTGATGTCAATGTCATTGCCGCTTTCGTGATCGCTTCCCGAATCGACCGACACATCGCCGTTTTCATCAAGAAGCAGTGAGCCTGAAAAGCTCAGCACATAATCGTTATCAAACATCAAGCCTCCCACGCCCTGCGCAGAGCCGTTTGGCTCGGTAAAGCCTATGATAGTAACATCAGGCATACCCTGCATTACTTCAACAAGATGGTCAGCAGCACTTACGCTGTTATGATTTACAATAATAGTGAGCTTTCCGTCCCAAAGGTCCTCGCCTGTGACGTAATTATCCTTATCCTTTATAAATCTGCCGTTTTCGTCTGTCACATAACCGCCTGCCGCGTCGCTCCAGAGCGCGTCTGTGCAGTAGTAGTGCTCACCGACAGGCGCAAATATGGAAGCTATAGCCTTGACCATTCCGCCGTCGCCGCCCGAGTTGTCCCTCATATCAAGGATAACATGATCCTTGCCCTGTGACTTCAGCTCCTCAAGCTTTGATGTGATATCATATTTCAGACCTCTGTAGTCGCCGCTTTCCATAGACGTGCTGTCAGCCATCATCATCTTAATACGAAACGCTGAGGTCTTTTCATCTATGTCCTCCCACATGAGATGTCCTGTTTCAATTCCGCCTGTGATCTTTGCAAACGCGCTTTCCAGTCTGCCGCTGTAATATGCACCAAGCTTAGTAAGCTCAGCCGTCTTTTCCTTGCCGCTTTCATCAATAAAGCCTATTGTAATGCTGTCGCCTCCTGTGCCGCCGCAAAGCAGAGTTCTGAAAAATTCCTTATTATCCTTGTCGGCAAAAGAGAAGTATTTCATAGCCTCATCGCTGATGTTTTCGGGGCTTACTCCGTCCCAAGATGTGATTATCGTACCATTGCGTATTCCCGCCTTGTAGGCCTCGCTGTCAGGCTCAACATTTACCGCGGCAGTCCTGCCGTCAGAAAGCGTCATCGGAGCCAGACCGTAGTCATTGCCGAGCACCTTGTCATACATATCAGTCATGGCTTTCTCATGATCCTTGCTGCTTATATATCCTACGTGTCCGTCATTGAAGCGCGCGCACAATTCAGTCCAGACTATAAGGTTTTCCTGCTCGTCCTGTGAGCTGTTTACTGCCTCGAAACGGGGCAAAAACTCATCATAAAGCGCGTCAAAATCGATCTCCTTGTGGTCGGCAAGAACATAATGGCTCTCCATCGACTTGATACTGTCCTTGAAATCCTGCACATAGTCATAAGCACGGTAGCCTTTAGACATGGTGCAGACAGGTATTGTTACTATAGCAAGCGCTGCCGCTATGACAGAAGCAACTCTGCGAAGCCTGCCATTGTCCACGAAAAAGCCTGCAAGCAGTACTATAGCGGCAAGGTAAGCAGTAAGCATATAGCTGTCAAAGCCTGCTATTCCGACGATAACAAGTCCTGCCATCACAGGCGCGGCATAGCAGATACGCCACTTCTGCGTCACTCGCTTTTCTGCGGCTTTTGAAATCACAAACAAAGCCGCAGAGAATACAATAAGGAGTAGCGCCAAGACAAGATCAAGATTTTCCATTGCGATACCTCCTTAATGCATATCGTCGTTCTTAAAGAACGTGTATCCGAGAAGCAGAGCTGCCGCTCCTACAACTACCGAAACAATGATAGTAGGCAGCACAAAATCCGCCGAAAGACCCGTTTCATAGATATAATAAAGATCGCCGCCAAGTCTGAAGCTGTCCCAACGATCAATAACCGTGAGCGCATTCAGATTGCTCATGCCGAGTACGAAGCAGTGGTCCCTTGTCACAGGAATATTCATGCCTAGGATCACGCACAGCAGATAGCTGATACCCATCACGATATAAGGGTTTTTGATAATGAATGTCAGGAAAACAAACTCGCATATCGTTCTTGCAATAGGAAAAGCCATAAGCAGAAGCCTCTGCAGCATATCCGCAAGGCTCACCTTGTCACCCCAGCCTCCAACGATCATTACCTCTGCAACGATAGGCGCCGCAATAAGAAACATCGTTCCGAGCGTTCCGATAACGATCGCGGGGATAACTCTGCCGAAATACACCTCGCGCCTTGTGTGACCGGACATTATCTCGTAATTCATCGTCTTGTCGGTGAAGTCTGCGCCGCAAACCTGCGCCGTGAACAGATACATAAAAAACTGCGCCAGAAGCTGCGTCATCGTCAGCAAAGCTACCGCCTGCTCACCTCCCGAGATCTCCATGTCTCCCAAAGCCGCATCTGCCATCATCAGCACAATGATGAGCGTTACCGCCAGAACACCAACAAAAATAAAGCGGCTGATCTTATCCTTTCTCAGCTGTATAAGCTGAGATTTCATGATATTTTTCATCTGAGTGCCCCCTTACTTCATATCGCTCTTGCGGAAATACAGATAACCTATCAGTATACAGCCGATTCCCACAGCAAGGGAAACTATGATCGTCGCCGCCGCAAATGACGGATCAACGCTCATATCAAAAAGCATCTCGTCCTTGCCGTTTATGAACTGATAGCTGTACTTTTCGGGCGTAACAAGTGTTTGAAAATTCGCCATCGAAAATGCTGTCACAAAATTTCCTATCTTTATCCTGCCTATCTCTTCGAGCGCCATAGGAATTATCGAGCCTATCTCCACAAACAGGAAGCTTACGATAAGACCGATATAACAGCTCTTTGTAAGGAAAGTCAGCAGTACACATTCACAGTACATTCTGAATATCGTGAATACCGACAGCACACAGCGGAATATCATATCTCCCATGTCCATGTATATTCCCCAGCCGTTGATAAAGCTAAGCACCAGCGGCGGAAGCACAAATGCTATCACAGAAACAGACATACACCACACAAAGCTTACCCAAACTCTGCTGAAAAAGACCTCCTTGCGGCTGTGCCCGATAAGTATCTCGTAGTTCATAGTCTTGTCAACATAGTCCCAGCCGCAGATGCGTGTGGAAAGTATAACAGGAAAAATACTTACGGGCAGACAGAAAAGCGCTTGCGCCTGTACGAAATATTCAGAGCCTGTGACCGAAAACACGCTCTTAAATTCAGAAAACACCATAAAATAGCTCAAGATCACCGCTATAAAAGCGTAGTATGTAACGTTATCTCTTTTTGTCTGATAATAAAGCGACTTTATTATG
This sequence comes from Oscillospiraceae bacterium, assembly GCA_015067175.1. Taxonomy (GTDB): domain Bacteria; phylum Bacillota; class Clostridia; order Oscillospirales; family Ruminococcaceae; genus CAG-115. Next base: position 313,479 of record SVMX01000001.1, read on the forward strand.
TTCTGCATTTTCTTCACCTACCATATTCATATAATACTGTTCAAGATTTGCTTCGTTCATTGCGAGAGTTGTAGGAATAACGCCGTTTTCAAAGAGCGACTTCGAAACATTGCGGATATCCTCAAGCCCCTCATACAGCTTTATCGTGCCGTCCTTATCAACGTCAAACTGTGTAAAGCCCAGCTTGTTTTCAAGCACCGCCGCCGCAAGGGAGTTGTTGTCGGTGTCTATGCGGTAATATTCCTTGCATATCTTTTTAAGCTCCGAAGCAGGGAGCGTCTGAAGTATCTCGCCGTGATTTATGAATATGTAATCTGTACACAAAAGCGAAAGCTCGCTAAGAATATGCGAGGATATGATTATCGTGATATGCTCCTCGCGGTTAAGCCTTAAAAGAAGCTCGCGTATCTCAACTATACCCTCGGGGTCAAGTCCGTTTACAGGCTCGTCAAGCACCATTATCTCGGGCTTTGTGAGAAGCGCGTTTGCAATACCCAGACGCTGACGCATACCGAGAGAGAAATTCTTCACGGGCTTTTTGCCTGTGTCGGTCAGATTTACGATCTCCAACACCTCGTCGATGCGCTTTTTATCGGGTACACCCTTTTGTATGCGCTGTATCTCAAGATTCTCTCTTGCGGTCATCTTCTCCTTTGCATAAGGAGTTTCTATCATGAAACTCATGCGCGTTCTAGCCTTTGCAAGCCCCTTTTCGGTAGTTTCGCCAAATATCGAGATACCGCCGCCTGTAGGAAGCGCAAGTCCGCCGAGCATCTTCATGATAGTGGTCTTGCCGGCACCGTTAGGGCCGATAAGTCCGCATATCATGACTTTCCTTATCTGAAAAGAAGCGTTTTTTACCGCCTTTTGCTTCATGTACTGCTTTTCAAGAGCGTTTACATCAATAAGTATTTCTGACATATTAAAGCCGTCCTTTCACACTTTTTTAGCTTATGATATAAGTATAAAATGAAATTATAAAGAATTTCTTAAATAATCTTAAAAATCTAAATTTTTATAAAAACAGGGACGGATTTCTCCGTCCCCATCAATTATTCCGCCTTTTTAAATCTCACACCAATATAAAGCACTCTGTCCTTTTCATAAGCAAAGACCTGCGCCCCCTGCTTCTCGGCAAGAAGCTTTACTATATAAAGCCCAAGCCCCGCGCCGCTCCCGCTTCTCGCTTTGTCCGCTCTGTAGGTGCGCTCAAAAAGCCGCTCGGGCGCTATCTGCCTGTCATTTATTGAGTTTGAAAAAACTACAGACACGCCGCCGCTTTCTTCAGCAAGCTGAATACCAAAGCCACCATCTGCGTATTTCACGACATTATTCAAGAGATTGCCGAGCATTCTTGAAAGAAGCACCCTGTCCGCCATGGCAAAAACGCTTTTCTCGGGGAATGTGATATCAGGCACAAGCCCGTTGTTTCTTATCACAGCCTCGTTATCCGCAACAAACTGCATAAGCTCGTTTGTCACATTGACCTTTTCCGTCTGCACCGCCGAGGAATCGCTCTCCAGCACGGACAACTCAAAGAAATCATCTGCCATCAGCTTCATTGCGGCGCACTTCTCTTGGCTCGTCCTTATATATTCCTTTGCGGCAGAGGACAAAGTGCCCTCGCTTTCAAGCATTTGCAGGTTGCCGCTTATCACTGTAAGCGGAGTGCGCAGGTCGTGCGCAATGTCAGACACCGACTGTTTAAGGCTAAGCTCTGCGGCTTCGCTCTTTTCCTTGAGCTTTTTCTGATAGTCGAGATTGCGGTTCATTTCCGCTGCCATATCCGAAAGAGTGTTATCAAGCAGGTCAACGGTGAGCTGTCGGTTGTATTCAGCGTCGCGTGTGAGTATAAGCTCGTTCTTTATGTCGTTCATGCTGTGCCTAAGTCGCGCTATGTATATGATAAGCCGCACGCAAAGAAGCAAAAGCACTATACAGGCTATTATCAGTATCGGCACCTTATTCCTCCTTAAGACGGTAGCCCACGCCCCAGACAGTCTCGATATGATCCTGCCCCGATGCTTTTTTCAGCTTGCTGCGGAGATTGCTCACATGAACGTTTATAGTATTGTCCTCATAATAATAAGTATCATTCCATACCGTTTCATAGAGGTTTGCCTTAGTAAACACCTTTTTAGGGTGGCTCAAAAACAGCTTTAAAAGCTGCATTTCCTTTGAGGTCAGCGAAACAGGCTTTCCGCCGCAGCTTACTGTATTTTCTGTTAAATTAAATTCAAGACTTCCGCATGACAGCACGCTGTTTTCCTTTGAGGCTATACCGCTTCTCCTCATAACTACCTGCACGCGCACAAGCACTTCATTAAGATCAAACGGCTTCAGAATGAAATCATCTGCGCCTGTGCGAAGCATTTCAAGCCTTGTTTCCATCATGGATTTTGCGGAAATGATTATAACAGGCTTGTCCGAATATGTTCTGAATTCTTTCATAAGCTGCTCGCCGCTCAAAAACGGAAGCATAAGATCCATTAGCACGATATCAAATTCCTGCTTTTTAAGAAGCGCCGACGCAGTGTTTCCGTCAAAAGCAGTTATAGTCTCATAATCGTTTTTTGTGAGGAAATCCGAAAGCAGAGCCGAAATTTCCTTGTTATCCTCAACGATCAATATTTTCCCGCTCATTGAATACCCTCCCGAAGAAGTGTTTTATTTAATTTTAGCACAACACAGGCTTTTTTACAAGCCGCAATCGCTCAGAATGTCGGGTATTAATACAGCACGGGCAGATTTTCCTTTGTAACGGCATAGGGACTTTCATACATTTCTTTCAGCACCGCATTTGTCGTGTAGCTCTCTCCTATACAAAATTCATGCGACCATGTCATATAGCTAGCCCAGCCTATTCCCTCATCAACAATAGCCTTTGCCGAGGGAAGTGTTCCCGTTTCTCCGATAAGTGTTATTTTCGGCTGTGAGGTTATTTTAATAAGTCCGTTATACATCTCGCTCTGCGAGGTATGTCCGTGTGCAGGCGGATACATATCCCTTGATATTATATCAACCACATCATCACCCGGATAGCACTCGGGCACAGGCGAGTTCCACACCCAGATAAGGTTGTTCAGCTTGTGTACATTTGTATATCGCTCATACATGATCCGCCACAGCTTTTTAAGCGGCTCTGCGCCCTTTGCGCCCCACCAGAACCAGTTTCCATCGCCCTCGTGAAACGGTCGCCACAGAATAGGTATCTGCTTATCGCAAAACGGACGGAGCAGACCCGCCATCATGTCCATATCGGATATGAGCGCGATATTCTCGGGAGTTCCGTCGATCACAGCCTTGCTTGCGTCAAAGTCGGTGTTATCGGTGAAGAACGATTTTGAACGTCCGCCAAGGGGTGAAAACCAGTGCCAAGTGAAAGTGATAAGTCCCTTTTTATCAGCCCATTCCCACGCCCTTTTCAGCGTGCCATAGTTCTCTTCTACCTCTTTCATGCACTCCTCATCGGTATCTGAGTAATTGATATTCGGCGAATAAGAAAGAAGCTCAAAACCGAGAAGCGCAGGCTGTTTTCCCGTCACCTCTTCGATATAATGAAGCTCCTCCTGCACCATGGACTGCGTATGCTGACCTGTGACCACTTTCTCATAGGTAATCTCCGAGAGATATTTCATAACGTTTTTGACGCACTGCTGTGCTTTTTTGTTCTGCGGAACATATAACTTATCGCTCATGATAATTCTCCTTTGTTCATCAAGTATAGTGACCTTGCGATTACACCGTTCCCTGCGTAAACGTCCTCGCAAAGCGATATACTCGTCGCTTATGTCCAGTCCTCTTTTCCGTCCCTGTGCTGTTTCAGGGCGGCAAAGCGCAGCAGCTGCTTACGCGAGGATATTCCAAGCTTGCTGTAGATGTTTTTGTTATGATATTTGAGGGTGTTTTCCGTAATATGCAGTATCTCAACGATCTGCTTCGCGGTGTTTCCCGAAAGATACAGCTCATAAACCCTATGCTCGGTAGGGGTGAGCATACCGAGATTTTCCACGAAGTAGTTGTATTCCTCTGGGACTATCTCATCACTGTGTTTTTCTGCAAGACGGTCAATCTCGCTTTTGGCAAGCTCGTATTTCTCAGCCGCTTTTTCATATTCTTCCTTTGCCTTGCGCGCTTCTTCTTCGGCAAAACGTTTTGCATTTTCAAGGTCGACAAGCTGCTTTTCGTAATAATTGTCCTTTTCTTCAAGGAATGCAAAAAGGTCGTCTATTTCGCGGATACGAAGCTGCTCGCCGTAGTCCTCCTTTGATTTTACCTGCTCTATCTTTTTAAGTATAGGAGATACATATTTCTTGCTCATAAAAATACAGCAGACAGCGGCAAGCATCGCTACTATCAGAAATATCAGCAGAATGTTTATCTGACCTTTGCGCAAAAAGCTTTCATACTGCGTTTTCGGGAGCATAACAGCAACTCTGAACGCTTCATTGCCAAGCGTTAATTCCTTTGTCAGTCCAATACACTGTTCATTACCGAAATCAAAAACCTGTGAGCCGTTTCTTTCCTTGATATTAAAGCCGTTATCTGTGTTATTGTATCGTCCCGAACTGAATTGTCCCGAATATATTCCGTTTTGTTCGTCTATCAAACCGCAGATCTCGCTTCCCCATTGTCCGTTAGTTGTCTTATACGAAAGCTGAAACAACAGGTCGGTTATCTCAAATCCGCAAATACCGATTATCTTATCGTTGAAATCCCTTATGGGTACATAAATATACCTAGCCCTTTCCCAAGTGTCGGGAATAGGAACAGCAGGACTTAAAATATAGTGTGTGCCGTCAGAAAAAACTTCATCGCAGTTATCAAAAAATGAAGTAACACTTTCATTTTTCCAGCCGCTGTGGAAGTTGATACCCCTGCTTTTTCCCGTGTAAAACGACCCTCTGTAAATGGAAAAATCATTGTTTACTGTGTTTTCGGAGCTTAGATTGATATATTTAAGATAAATTCCGCTGAAAAGCTCGGTTTCTGAATTGCTGTTTGCCGTTGTGTTCAGAATATAAAACGCGCCGCTTGCAGGAGCGACCTGCATATTGAGATAAACCGAGTCATAGAGCCTGTTCTGCAAGCTGTCAATCGCCTCGGAATTATTTTTCAACTCATCAAAGCTGATATTATTCTCGGTCAGATAATCTTGAATCGAGCTTTCAAGCTGTCCCGAAAAGGATATCGCACAAGCCGCAAGCTCATCGCAGTCGCGCTCTATGCGCTCCGAACAAGCGGAAAGCCGCGCGCTCAGGTCGTTCATTATTTGCCTGTCGGTAGGGTCAAGGATACCGAAAAGACTCAGCAGAATTATAATTATCGCAAGAAACAGACATATAACAGAAAAAACGTAAAATGCAAATCTTCTGCGCATAGACAGACCTTCTGATTTAAACTGCTTCACAAGGCTTTTTATGTCAAGGTATTTAAGTATGTTCATAGCTTAACCTCGTATATCCTTGTCACAGAGCTTTTTAAGCTCTTCAAGAGAAAAGGCGGCAAGCTCGTTCAGCACAGCTTCCTTGTCCTCGCCGTTTGATGTTCGTGCAACGTATTGATTATGTGCAAATCTCAGCACAAGTTTCACATTCTGCTCAAATCTGCTCTGAATATCCGAAGCGTTGCTGTATATCGGCAGTGCATGAAGCTCGTATGTATCCATCATACCGCTCATCATGTCATATAGATTTTGGTAGCTATCCTTTTCGGCAATGCCCGTATCGGCAAAAAGCGCCGCAAACGCCTCATCTGTAACAGGAAGATAGCCTGCGTTTGTAACAAAGCTAAGGTTGCTTTCCTTTTCGGTAAGCCATTTCGCAAAAATATAAGCACCATAATTTTTGCGCTCATCATCGCTTCTTACAGCGAAAAGACCGCCTCCCCTGTGAACAGCCACGGGCTTATCCGCCGCGAACATAGGGTACGGCAACGAGACCGAGGTGATGTTCTCAGTCGTGTTATCGGGATAGAACACCATCTCAGGCTGATAAAGGATATCCGCAGTCGAGCCTATGTTTGAGATAATCTCAACAGTCTTCCAGCGCGACGCGGCATAGCCGTCATCAAGGCATATTCCACCGTAGATAGCCGCTTTGCTGAGCGTCAGCCATACCTTTTCAAAGGCTTCGTCATTCAAATTCAGCTTGCCGTTCTTGATAAATTCGCCGCCGTAGGCTTTCATTCCGATATATGCGTAATTGTAAAAATCGTTTATTTGCGTGAAATTCCGACCGCCTGACCAGTCATAATAGATGTTTGCCGTTTCGAAAAAACCGTCAAAGGTCTTAAGATCATCGGCTGATACGCCTGTTTCGGCACTGAATCTGTCAAACAGAGTCTTATTCAGAAACAATCCCTCTGAGGATTTTGCGATCGGGAGCATAAGCAGAGCTTCACCGAAATACCCCTCTGAAATAAAATCATCTCGGAATAACGCAAGCTCTTCCGCCGAAAAATAGCTATTCCACGAAAGGAGCTTATCCTCGCCCACGATCTCCGCCACTCTCGGATATGCCGTGAACAGATTGGGAAGCTCCTCTGCACCCGGCTCACCGTTTGCCGAAGCATAAAGAGCCTTATCAATTGCCGATGAGCTTGTCACCGATACGACATTTACAGTAACGCCGTTTTCCCTGCCGACGGTATCGTTAAACTCGTCGATAGCGTCGTTAAGCGGAGATCTTGTCTGACTGCCGTAAACGTGCCACATCGTGAGTGTAACAGGGTCGTCGGCATTAGGTTTTGTTTTATCTGAACAGCCTGCCAGGCAGACCGCTGTTATTGCAAAAGACAAAAATACAGAAACTATCTTTTTCATTATATATTCCCTTCCGATACGGGTACTCCACCCGATCTCCTACCCGTTTTATACATATTTTTTCCGTTTCCTACCCTTTTTTTGCTATTGGGGTAGTGCGAAAAAACGTGATTTTTGATACTATTATATTTGCAAGGGTAAAAGAGAGTATATATCCTGCCTGCGTTATGGGTACTCTAAGTTCCTGTGGGTGCGCCAACAGTCACAGGAACCGCCCGTTTTTTAATTTTAGCATATTGCTCTTATTAAGTCAAGATTGCTAAAAAATCAACAAAGGAGAAGAATTATGACCTACACGGGAAAATGGAAGCTTCATTCGGTAATGACCTTCGATGACAACGATATGCCCGTTTATCTCACTCCCGAGGAGTATCTCAAGGCTCCGATGCCTTACGTTGACGAAAGCGACGAAGAGGCAGTGGCAGATGAGCTGAAAGAGCGCAAAAAGCTTATCGGTATGTCAATCAAGATCTGCGACGACGGCAAGCTTTATATGCTGTCACCTCTACCTGAGGGCGTTTCGCAGGCAGAGATCGACAAGGCAGTTTCGGCAGGCGTAATCAAGCTTGTTGACGGAGAGATAGCAGACGAGCCTAAGGCTTGGGAGCTTCGCGACGGAGAGCTGTGGTTCGACACCGAGATCGAGGGCGAGATCTATGGTGAAAAGTCCGACAGTTGGGTAAGACCCATTGACGAAAACGGCTTTTTTAATTTTATGAATTTCAGATTTATCAAGGAGGACTAACAAATGGGATTATTTGATTCGCTGATGAAATCAGCAAGCAACGCTGTAAAGAACGAAACGGCAAAGGCAGCAAGCAATGCGGCTTCTTCGGTAGGAAAAGGCACAAACCGCACAGAAAGCTTTACTTTTTCCGCACTGCCCACTAATCTTGCGGAATTACAGGCGCTTCCCGAGGCTTCCCTCGACTCCGCGTTCAAGACAACTGCGCTTACTATCGCAGTGCTTTGCGCTTATGAAAAGAGCCCCGACGCCTGCATTGAAATGCTGAACTTCCTTAAAGGCCCCGCAGAAGTCAGTACATACGAAAAGGGCTTCATCAAGGAGCGCCTGAACGGCAAGTTCTACAAGACATTCTCTTTCTTCGAGGGCGCAACTCCCGAGAACGGCTACAAACCCACAACTCCTTATGTTATAAAGGTAAGCGAAAACCCCTATTCCTTTGACGAGGAGAACTGGGCAACACTTTATGTTACAAGCGGCGGTGCGGATAATCCCCGTCCCATTAAGCTCAGAAAGAAGCCGTCCACAGGTCAGTGGTTCTTGAACGATATTCAGTGCCTTGCTGATATTCGTGTGCCCGTTGCAGACGATCCCTGGGCTTAATGCTGTGAAATAAGATATAGAAAAATTGCCCGCAGGTAGTGTTCCTGTGGGCAAAACTATTGCTAAATTTTCATTTATTTTTTCATAGCCGAAAGCTGAGGTTCGCTGATACTTTTGGCTTTCTCACCTTTGTAAGCTTCTATAAAGTTACAGATATTTCCCTTTGAACTGAACATACCGTCAGGCATATCCTTGTGAGCAAATAGGATATCCTTTGCAAACCTTATCACTCCGGGGTCGGAAGCGTAGTTCTCAAGAAGCTGTGCTTTAAGGGCTTCTGCGCGCTGTACAGTTTTCGTGTGGTCACGCTGACCCGCATTCTCGCCGTAGCTCGTAGCAATTTCGCGCTGCTTTGCGATACAGAAAGCCAGTTTTTCGCAAAGGCTTTCGGGGTTTGCCGTTATCGGCGCAGACATCTCGGGATCCGACAGCGTATCTACAAGCTTCACCATATCCTTGTCATAGTATTTGTCAATGGTGCTCTGTATCTGCTTCTTCACTTCATTGAAAACAGGATCGTCCTTGGCAAGACCGCCGTTTAGCGTATTTTGTATCGTAGTTACCATCTTGTCGAAAATAACTATCTTCTTTGCGGAGTCCTTGAGCTCTTCAGCGTCATATGTGCTCATATCAAGATCGCGGATCTCCTTGCCGATCTTTTTAAGTCCCTCATCTACCTTGTACAGCAGTGTTTCGGCGCGGTATTTGCTTCTTAGAAGCGCGGTGTTGTACTCCTGCTGCATCTCGGGATCCTTGAATTTCTCTGCAAGCTGTTCGTCAGTGAGATCCTCTCCTGCGATGCTTCTGAGCGTAGGCGGAGCAAGCGCCTCGTTCAGCTCTACCGCCGCTCTGTGTACTGCGTACTTGACGATCGGGGGCAGACCTCCTATTGACACAGGCGATACCACATCGGACAACTCAAGCTCGCCCTCGCCCGGAGTAACCAGTCCGACAGCAACGGCAAGCGCCAGCTGAGTATCTAAACTGTCAATACGGCCAAGCATAGGCTGGTTTGGCTTTATGCCATCAGGATATTCTTCGGAAGGCTCAACAAATTCATAGGAGCAAGATAAATTCTTATCGATCAGCGAATTGGTGACCTTATATCTGGGATCATTAGCCTCGAAAGGTTCTCTGCGCATGGTGTACCAGCGGGTACTTGTGTTCTCCTGAGCTATCTTAATGGAATTAAAGGTATCGGAATATCTGTTTTTCTCTGCTGCGCTTCTGATCTTTTCTATAGCTTCATCGTTGCTCATTGTAGCAAAGCTGATCTGCTCATTTATGATCTGCGCACGACTCTTTTTTACTATTTGGCTATTGACAGAAGCTTCGCTCATCTCCTTGCCGCTGAAAAGGTTCTTGAAAAATCGAATTATTCTGTCCCAAAGGCTCAAACGCGGTTCTTCTGCAACATTTTCTGCTGCTGCCTCAACAGCTTCGGGCGCTGCCTCAAGTTCTGCCGCGCGCACATTGGCTTTTATATCGATCGATGCTATCTTATCATCAGCAGTGGGAACAAGCGCATCGTTCTCGTTACGCTCCAGTATCTGCACATTCAGGCGCCTTCCGTTACTTGATTCAAGAAGTTTATCCATAAATAAAAAGCATCTCAGATCGTAGGTCAGGTCTTTTCTGCTGAAATACTTCTCACCGACAGAAACTCCGTCAACGAAAACGCTGTCTAGCAAACGGATACGGTCAGAGTCATTCTGCGCAAGCTCTCTGTACTTCTTCTCGCTGTAAATGCTTATAAACATATCCTCGACAGCGTCCATTGCCCATTGTCTCAAGCCATACTCGCCCGCGGTTGTAAGGGAGAGCTTTGCCATCTTATTATCCATGGTGAGATTTTCAGTTTTGCTCATGTCTATATGCAGCGTTCCCTTATCAGCGATCTCTCTGTCGCCAAACTCGTCATAATACTCCACCGAACGATATGCGCTGTAGTCTGTGGAAGCATCTGTCTTTGACAGCCTGTTGAATGCTTCGTCAAAAACATATTGCTGTGCCGCGGAAATATCATCTGCTTCTGCAGAAGTTATACGCTCCAGCTCAGCCGTATAGATTTTTCCGCCAACAGCCGAATTCAGCACCGCCATAGAAACGTCAGCGCGGTTTGCTGCCGCGTCATACTTCTGACGATACTCGGTCTTAACCTGATTTATTGTCTCGATAAGTCCATTGGAAATAGTGATCGTCTGACCGTCTATCTTCTTATTATTGAGGTCAAGCGCGAGTGAATGCAGCACATACAGCGCCTGCGCTTCGCTCATATCATCAAGATACTGCTCGCACATCTGTGTATAGCAGCCGAACATCTTACGATCATCATCGTTCAACATACCGTCAAGACTTGCCTTTTCGTGCTCCGCAAGCGCATTTACGGCACTGTCATATCGCGCATCGCCATCAGGGCTGAGCTGATTTATATATTCCTCAAGAGTGTCCTTGTTATCGACTAAATAACGATTTGCAAGAGACAAAAGCTGTTCATAATCATTTATAAGCATATCACTTTCTCCTTTGTTGTTATAAGGTTTCGATAGTTTATACGCCGACACAGCGATTTTGTAACATTGCGATGTTTGATACAATTGCAGACAAATCATTATCCCTTTGAAACAACGGCTGCACCGACTATCATAACAACAAATGCGATTGCAAATGCAAGTGATGGGATTTCTCCGAATAATATCAACGATATTATCGCACCTATAAACGGTGAAACAGCATAATATGCGCTTGTTTTCGCTGCGCCGAGATAGCGCTGTGCGTAAATGTAAAAGAAAATGCTAAGTCCGTATGCGACAAATCCCAGAAGAAGTGCGAATACAACAAAAATCAGATCAAATGTAAACTCATTTATGACTGCCGCAACTACAAGTGAGCCAACACCTGAACCAAACCCCTTTATTACAACTACCTCTAACGGATTTTTATATGAAAGATTTCGTGTGCAATTATTTTCAAAGCCCCAGCACACGCAAGCAAGCAGTACAAACAGCGAGCCGATTGAGAATGAAAAGCCGGCGAAATCTTCAACCGACAACAATACGCTTGCTGTTGTAACAAGAACGATTCCGAGCCACAGCCGTTTTGAGATCTTCTCTTTAAATATGCAAAGTGCTATGATACTTGTTGCGACAATTTCAAAATTATTAAGAAGTGAAGCGTTTGCGGCACTTGTCATTGTCAGCCCAATCATAAGAAAGATCGGCGCAGCGATATCAAGCACGACCATTCCCACAGTATATGGAAGCTCCTTTTTTGTAAGCGGCTTTTCCTTATCCGCAAAACCGGTTTTCCTTTGAATTATACCTACAATAAGCATTCCGATACCTGCTCCGAGATAAAGCAGTGCCGCAAGCATTGTTGGAGAAAGCTTTTCAAGCAAAAGTTTTGAAAAAGGAGAATTTATTGCATAAAGCGCAGCGGCAAGAATGATATGCATCCCAAAAGTTAGACACTTTTGGAGGTGCATATTTTTTATGGGCAAAACAGGAAGAAAAAACAAAAGCTACTCGCCAGAATTTAAAATATCTGTTATAATGGATATGCGAGAACACAAATTAGGATACAATGAAACAATCCGCAAATATTGGGATGATGGACTGGTAGGAAATCATTTTAGGCAAATTAAATTGTGGGAACGCATATTCTTGGAAGAAGGAGCCGAAGGTCTTATGAAAGAAAGACGAGGCAAATCATGTTCCGCTAGCGGAACAAGGAAAGGCAGACCACCAAAGCTGGATAAAAAGGTAGAGGAAGATCTGATTGCAGAAAACCAACGCTTGCGAATGGAAATAGAATACCTAAAAAAAACTGAGTGCCTTAGTTCTTGCGGAAGAGCGAAAGAACGGCAAAAAGCAGAAATAATCTCTGGATTAAGGCAAAAATATGGGAGTCAATAAAACAAATTCTATCCGATTGCGAACTCATTTAACATAGTTCTTGGTCATTTTGTGGTAAAGCGACCTGCCTTAAATAGGTCACTGCCCGAACGGGCAAGCGGCGATAAATGCAAGCCCAAAACCAAATAAGTATAAGGTGCGACACGGTGTCGCACCTATTTTATTGGAAGGAGAAAATATGATACCCTTATACAAAAAATCGTTGGAGGAGGCAGTTTCCTTTAACGAAAAGGATTTGTGGCTTGAAAGCCGCAAGGAATATATACGCTGCCGTAACTCTATCGACACAGCACTTGCAGAGTATTACAACGGCTTTGTGTTACCCTTACAGTGCGTTGAAGATAGCGTTAAGGAATTCGGCTATGACAGGACAATGTGGATCATTGCCTCAACCATACGACAGCGTATAGATGACGGACGAATTTCTGCTGAAAACAAAAGCTGGGCAAAGACGATTTGCCCGTTTTTTACTTACAGAGAATACGACATTGCTCTTTCCGCACATAGCGGTCTGATCGACGGTATGGCAGAGCAGGTGCGTGGTATGTATGCCAAACTCGGCTTGTATGCAGAGCAGCATATCCAATGTGCTTATGACGAGGATTTGGATTATGAAAGAAAAATACTCGTTGACGGAGCTGTCAAGATAGATGTTGAGCCTACAAAGGACAAGCTATCCATAACGCTTGAAACGGCAGGCTCCGATATATGGGCGGAGATCTTCGGAGTTACGGGTGATCTTGAAAAGTATGTTACCGAAACACAGTATGCAATAGAAATGGCACTTGACGAGGCGGGTGTTACCGTAGCTGAACGCACACTTTCCCTCGACAATATGGTGCAAGCTGCTCTGTTCGTATATTTTGAGGGATTTTTTGAGCTGCCTGTTGACAGCTCCGAGCTTGCGTCAGGCTCTAACGGAATACTGTCACAGTATTTCTAGTAATAAATAGATTATAATGATGTATGGTATCACATCCAAATACCCCAAAAACATTGACAACAGGTTGCAAAAGAAGTATAATCAATTATAGAAAATTGCCATAATCGACGAAAGGAAATGCTATGAAAAAAATAACATCGTTAATCGCATTAGCTATTATGTTAACCTTTTCAACATCGTGTGGTTTATCGGATTTTGAGTAGGACAGAGAGGCTTGGACATTTCTACATAGCATCCAAGCTTCAAAATTTATCCATATCGATATTAAGAATTTGCTAGACTTTTTCGACAAGCAAAAACCACCACTGAAGTGGTGGTTTTGATTTTATTCAGGTTATGTTGTATGCTGCGAGGTATTCTCATCCAGCATGACCGTTCCGATGTGGTCTATCGGATTGTGCGTCTGTCCTGTTGAATCTTTCGAGCCTTTTATAAACATATTGTATATGACAATGATCGCCAGCACTATCACCGCAGCCGATATCGCTATCGTTATGTAGCCCTTGCTGCGCTGATAGAACGACTTCAGCTTAGATATAGCATTGTTCTGCTGCAGCTTGCCCGTAAGCTGATCCATATCCAGATACACCTGCATAAAATCAGAATACACGCCATTTTTCAGTTTTTCTATAACAATGCTGATATACGACAGCTTTTTAACATCATCTATCGTAAAATAGTCATTCATAAGATCATAAAAAAGCTGCATCGGCGTTTTTTTCTCACCTGTCAATATCATGCAATTCGAGCGGAGCTCGTTTCGGTATACGCATACGTTCTCAGGCAGCAGTAGGCTTTTCAGGATAAAATCCGGAAACTCCGAATAGCTGATCAGAGAAAAGGTAAACGCTTTTATCATTTCAAGTTTCATCGAAAGCTCGGTATTTCCTCCCGAAAAGATATACTCAGGATTGTCACCATCATAATATCGGGTAACGATATAAAGATTGGAGCTTTCCGTAAAGCAGCAGATCCTGCCCTCCTCACTCAATCCGTTTATCTTCGGCAGCCATTCATTTATAAGTGAAATGCTTTTTACTTCATTCACAACAAACTGCTGCTTTGCATGATTGCGCGCTATATAGACGGTTATATCCTCACTTTCGGATACTATACTCATTATGAGATATTTACCGTTATTGAGTGCAGATTTCATTTGCTCACTCCTTTGTTGATTTATTGTTTTATTTCATTGGTTATGGTTTTGGCCTCATTGTGAAGTCTGTTGATCATGGAAGCATACTCGCCGTCTTCAAATTCTTCACCCTTGGCCAATGTGCCGATAGAATTCTTCACTCCTTCGGTTGAGGAATTTTCTTGATAAGGATCATAATCCACGGCGAAGGACTGTGGAGATATCTCATTGAGCTTGTACAATGTACTGATTGCTGTGCTGTTGGCTTCTGCCGCTTGAATGATGATATCCTCAAGCGCCCTGATATGATTCTGCCTTTCTTCGATATCAGAGCTGCTGGTATTCATTTTAGACACCATATCAAATGACAGAGCATCTATCAGTTCCTGACCTTTTTTCTCACTGGAAACATCTTTTGTAAAATTTTCGCCCAGCATTCGTCTTAACAGTTTGTCTTCAACAAAATCCGTTTGGTTGCGTTTATCGGCCGCTACAAGTCTGTGGGTCAGCAATCTTGTATATCTGGCAGTGTTCTTTTCGCGGTTTTTGCTGATGAGCTGGTCGCTGATCTCCTTGTACTTGTCATAGGAAACACTTGTGGTATTTGCGGAAATAAAGTCCTCTATCACCTTCTTATAGCTATCGTTATAAGAGCTGCTGCCCATCTCGTTTACCATTGCTCTGAGGGGATTAAGATCGTATTTTGTCTTGCTGTTTTCAGGGGAATGAATACCCGACAGATCGATCGCTGCCTCATTATGTCTGATGACCTTATTGTAATCAATAAGCTTATCACGTTGGTTGCTCATCGCCTTGCGTTTGTCCCTGAATTCGTTCGCACTGAGGCCGATACTTTCTACTAGTTTCTGGGTATCCGTGTTATTGACGAACTGGAGCTTTATGACGTTAAGAGAAGTACTGATCGCTGACTGTGTTTCAACCAGCTTATTCTTCTTTTTCTTGTACTCATCAAGCTTAAGGACATATTTGCCGACCTTTTTACGTTGTTCAGCTATCTTGCTCTGGTTAGCTGATGCAGAGGCCTCATCATTCATCAGCTCCATTTCCTTGGCGCTTGCATTTTTTTCTTTTTCAGCATATTCGTTGATCTTCTTTTCAGCCTCAACTATCTGGTCGGTGATCTTGATATACTCCTCATTTTTGAGCTTTATATCTTTCAGGGTGGCAGATGACTTTTCCATGAACATCTGATTGTTCAGACGGCTGTCTGAGATCACCTTTTTGCTTGAATTAACCGCAGTTTCATACAATGATTCAAGATGCTCTTTCTCATAGTTTATCGGACGATCATAGATAGATTTCAATGTTTTCCTGAGAACTACATAGTCATTCTGATACTTGATAACATCGTCCTCACCCAAACGTCCTCCTTCCGAGCTGCCTGATTTTACATTAAGTCCCCACCTCTTACTGATGTATGCCATGACCTTGATCGGTTCAACATCATGCAGTGACGATATCATCGGCATCACATCTTTCGCCGACAGGGTATTTTTTTCTGCTTTCTTCTGGAGAAGGATGTCAATAGTAGCTGCCATCCTGAGGTCAGCCTCTGACATATCATTGCCTGAATTCAACTTAGCAACACGCTCAAGTATAAGCGCTTTATTTTCTATATCGGCTCTGCTGCGATCCTGCTCTCTTTCCGCATCGATCGACTTCTTATCAATTGATGCAAGCCGTCTTATAGCATACTCGCTCAGTTCGCTTATGGCCGAAAGCTGACTCATGATATCGCCCTGCAGCTTGGAGGCGGTATATAATGCCTTTTCCGAGCCCCAGACATCAAAGCCGATCATTGCCTGATATTCCTTCATTTTATTATTCAGGCTTCGTGCTTTATCCAGTTGCTCTCCTGCTGAGCGGATATTGAGCACATCTTTGAGCTGTTCACCGAGATTGAAATCAAATACTCTGTCATCGTTGAGTCGCCATTTGCCATCAACGCCAAAGCCCGCACTACCCGACAGTGCTGCCGAGCAGAGATCGATATTGGCAATATCGGCACTGTAAAGCTGCTTATCCAGAACGAACAGCGCCTTGGCATTGACAAACGCCTTAAGATATGACTTCATTTTGAAATTGAGATCATAGCTGAAATCGGTCTTTTCCTTCATGATATCTGGTCTGCCGTTGAGCATCTGAATTCCGACATTTGCCTGAATACGGGAATCGGAAATCATTCCCGCAAGAGTGCCCTCGAGTCCCAGCACTAGCGAAGCAAGACCGGGCACACCTATGGTGAGCTTTGCATTTGCGCCTACGCCTGCTATTGCTTTAAGTTCGGCAGCCGCATTACCCACTACTGACTTTTCGGTCGTATCGAGCTTCATATCAAGAGCGGCTGTTGCATTCATTGCCGCACCCGCAAACAACGAGCCACCGACGGATACTGCACCTGGGATGATAGGATAATCCGCACCCAGCTCAATAAGCCTCGGAACCTGCCAGTTTTTAGCGTCTGCAGGGAATTTATGATCGTTCGGGAGACTTATTGCATAATCAAGATGCAATATCTTATCCTGAACATTTATGATAGCCTCGCCCTTTTCGCCGAAAGGAATCTTATACTGCTTTATCTTGAACTGAATATCGTCAAAGTTGTACTGCAATCCATTCGTCTTGTCATATGTAGCGGTTGCCAGAGTTGCCGACATACCCTCTCTGATGGTGGAGCACATTCTCTCAAACAACGATCTGCCTTCCCCATCGCCATCATGACTGAAGCCTTCAAGAGCAATATCATTGAAGCGAAGTGTCTTGGCATCATTCTCGGTAAGCATCTCGCCGATCGACAATGTACCTACCTTATCGATTCCCAACGACACATTTTTCGCCGACACAAGCTCAGGCATAGTTTTGCTCCTGTCATAAGCGACTCTGATATCGCCGCCTGCATTCAAGACCTTGGTCGTAAAGCCGATATTACCGCTTGCTTCTATTCTTTCAAAGTTGTTTTGGATATCCACAACGGGCTTATCAACTGTGATCATTCCGTCGAACAGGGATATCTTATCGGAATAGGACACTGTTATGCTCTCAAAGCCCAGCTTATCACGGGTGAGCAAGAGACTTTTTGCCTGTGCAGCTACAGCACCGTCAAGTCCGGGAATATTCTTTATGCTGACATCGAGCTTTTCGATTCCAAATCCGCCGACTTCAGCAGAAATACCTGCTGCCGTCATTTCCATCATTTGGGTTTTGAAACCGATACCCGTCTTGGAAAGGTCAATAGACAGAGTGCCGTTGTCATAACCAAACTGCGCCGCACCTGTAAAGACAAATGAAAATCCATCGGAGAGCTTTACCTCAGATCCTTGCTCGGCAAAGTTTATTCCTGCCTCAAACGCTCCCTCAGGGCCAATCGCAGCTGTTACAGCGCTGATCTCGCAGCCCGCTATATTCATGCCTTTTATAAGAGCGTCAAAGGATGCGCCCTCACCGACGTACAGGCCTCGGCTGCTGATTCCGATATTCTTTGCATTGACTTCAATTCCCGCTATCTTGATCATTCCGCCGAAGAAATCGGTCTTTGTAAGTGTTGCGTTGATGTTTCCTGCATAGATACCCTTATCATCGTTAGCGATATCTGAGAGCGAAAGGCTGAAGAAATCCTGATAGGACGCATTTATGCTGCCGCTTACATCGGTCAGACGCACCTTATCCTTTTTGGACAGATGGAAAGTACCGCCTAAAGACTCGGCAGAAAGGCTGAAGCCGGAACCGAATTTCTTATCAAGATCAATATTGCTGAACTTAATGCGCAGCTCGTCCTGCACGCTTGTTACCTCTATATTGTCGATCTTTGCGACATTTTTGATCTCAACACTAAGGTTGTCGGCCTTTGTAACAGAGGGGAAATAACTGTTATCCTTAAGGAAAGACACCTCAAAGTCACCGCTTGCTTCAAGGAGCGGTGTATCAAGGCGCACTTTTCCCCCTGCTATGAATCCCGAGAAATTCTCGGCGATCTCTACCTGCGGCGTTTCGATGATCACCGCACCAAAAATACTGATGTCGCTGTTATAGTTTATAACGATACTGCCAAACGAAATGTTCGACGCATATCTGCTGAGAACAAGATCCTTTACATTCGCAGTTATTGCCTTGTCGCCAAGAAGCTTACTAGTGCTGACCACAACGGAACCGAACTGAAGATCCTTGCCTGAGGTCTTACTGATTTCAGACACAGACAGTGTGAAATAGTCGGTATCTATCGATGCACTAATGCCATCGACAACGGCAGTGAGTGCTCCGTCTGTATATTCAACACCGATCACACCGCCGAACTTCAGCGAAGCAAAATCGAAATCGTGTCCTACGTCTTTCAGTTCAACCTGCGCCTTTACATTCCAATTTGCAGGATCTATATCGGCATTGATATTGCTGATGTCAATGCCTGCGAGCTTTACGCCTGCAAGCTCTGCACTGATCTTACCGCCATCTTCGACCGACACGCCATTTTTGCTAATAGCAAGCTTTGTGGCTGCCAGCGACACTGCATCAACGCAGAAAAGCTCTGACTCGAATTTACCGCCGTTGAGAATATCTGCGCGCACAGTTTCAGCAGAAAACGTTCCGTTTGCATAAGCGAAGTCATTCAATGTAAGTGTAACGAAATCCTTCACGCTCACGCTGATACTTCCGCCATCAATAGATACAGAGGAATCACCCTCTTTGATGCTTATATCGCCTTTTATACCCTCTGCGCTTATATCAACATAGGGTATCTTGTCCTCAATATTAAGATCAAGCCCGTCGAAGAGGACATTTATGCTTACGCCTTTGTCCTCTTTTGCCTTCGCCAACGAAACGCCTGCTTCTGTCACAGAAGCATAAGAGCCTATCGCCATATCATTGACGGTAGCTGCTATTTTATCAAAGTATACTCCGTCGTTGTTAATAACGAGGTTGGTGATACCGGCTCTCATATCGCCGATCGAAACTCCGCCGATCTCGCCTGTATAGCTCATTTCAGCCGACTCGACCTGCACACCCTTTTCACTGATCTTACCCTTGACGTTGGCTATCTGCATTCCTTCAGGGAATACAGATTCGCCCTGTTCCGCCTTGGATATAGCGTCTGCACTGAAGCCAAGCTCTGCCTGACCTTTGCCCACGCCTATATTCAGCTGTGCCTGTTCTATGGTTAAACCGCCGATTGAAATATCTATAGGATTGAATCCGAGTCCGAGGAATTTTTCACCTACTTCAATAAATGTATCGGCGCCTGTTGCCTGAAGCTCAAAATCATGTCCCAGGAGCGACAATCTGTATTTTTCGGAAGCGTTGTTCGGAATACGCAATCTGCGATCCTCGGTGACCTCTACATCGGTATTTTCGCCTGTTTTCTCGATGCTTGCGATATTTTCCAGCGACACTCCGAGTTTCCATTTTCCGAGGTTTGACTCAAGCCCGACATCGCCTGACTCATTGACAGCCATATTAAAGCGCGCCTGTTCAGCCTTGAACAGTCCGCCCATGGCTTCAATATCTTCCAGCTCAAACGGTACAGTCTGAAGAAGAAGTCCATTGTCGTTCATTACGAAATTTCCGTCCATCGGAATGCTCTCATTGGCTTTCCATGACAGAATATTTTTCAGCGGGTAGATCATAATATCCGAAGCGGTGATATCTGTACCATTGGCTTCAGCAGCAAAGAAATTCGCCTTGAAAAGGTCGGGAACAGTAATACTTCCGTTTGCTCCGCCGAAAATGAGCTCAGGCCCCTGACGTCCGTCGCGAATAAAGAAGTTACCTGTTTCGATCTCAGCGTTACTGTAATAGATATCTGCGCTTACTACCTCTCCGAACTTATCCGTATCGGAAGTATAATCATGCAGCAGCGTAAACGCACCGTTTCCATTTCCGTGAACAGTGAGCTTGCGATACTCGTTCATAAGCTTCAGACTTGCGGTTTTCGCTTTGTATTCCGCTGTTGTCTGTCCGAAGCCGCCTCTCATTTTAAAATTTGCGGTAACGTCAATAAGGCGCAGTTTGTCCTTGTATGTGACAACAGTTGAGGAATTATTGAGTCTATTGCCTCTCCTGCTCATATCACGGTCAATGGCAGCAGTGCTTGTATCTGCTTCTGAGCCACCGTTACTGCTTCTGGAAGAAAACTGCAGGCTTGCCTGCGCATTGTCCTTGTAGGCAGTGCTGCCACCGGTCTGGAACGAAAGCTGCGCCAGCAGGAACTCCTCATAAGCTCCGCCCATGCGCTCCTTGCCCGAACCTGTTGACATATCACCGCTTGTATATCTTTTGGAGGCACTTCTTCTGCTGAAAAAGCTGAAAAGCCTCTTAAAAAAGCCTACGATCCTGTTTGGCTCACGTGTCTTATTGTTTTCTGCCTGCTTTATTCTGCTAAGCTCGGTCAGATTATCGGCAATCGCCGCATCTTCCTCGCGTGCAACGTCAAGCATCTGCTTGCGTTCCAGTATAGCTTCTTTTGAGATCTTTGTAGCATTGGCAAAATTCATAATCCAACCTCCTTTCAGAAGAACATTGAGTATTTACCGAGATCCTCTCTGAGCAGCACTCTGCCCTGTTTAGACAGCTGTTTTCTGACAGCTCTGAGTATATGGCGCATATTGACTGCCTCACCCTCATCGGCAGCGAGAAACGCCGCAGACATTACGGTGTTCTTTATCAGCGCACCTGACAGCTCAAACTGAGATGCAAGATATTCAAGATCCAGCTCACCGTCAACAGGCATTTCGGGTGGGAACATCTTCTTCCACAGTTCCAGTCTGCGTGAAGCGTCGGGGAAGGGGAAGTTTACGATATAACTTATTCGACGCATAAAAGCATCGTCGATATTCTGCAATAAATTAGTTGACATCAGAACGACCCCGTCAAAGCTCTCAAGCCGCTGCAGCAAAAACGAAGTTTCTACATTGGCATATTTATCATGGCTGTCTTTTATTTCGGAACGCTTTCCGAAAAGGGCATCTGTTTCATCAAAGAAAAGGATCGCATTGCTTTGCTGTGCAATATCAAAGATCTCGCCCAGGCTTTTCTCTGTTTCACCGATATACTTTGACATAACACGGGAAATATCCACGCGATACGCAGGCAGACCAAGCTCTCTTGCCATGATTGTTGCCGCCATGGTCTTACCGGTTCCGGGGGGGCCCGCAAAGAGGACTGTCAGCCCCTTGCCGTAGGAAAGACGGCTTTCAAAATTCCATTTATCATACACCAGATGGCGGTATTTTATATGCGCACAAGCCTCTCTGATCTGTGATTTTTCCTCATCGGGAAGCACCAGATCGTCAAGCGTAAACTTGCTTTCTATTCTCTGCGCCTTGTCGCCCATACAGTTTTCGGTAAGTCTTGCACAGCACTCATCAAAAAGCGATATCTCCTCTTTTCTTGCACTGAGCTGAAGTCTGTCCTTTACTGCGTTTGCGGCTGTAACTATCTGCGCAGGGCGGAATCGGTATTTGCCTGATATCTCATGAAGGATATCATCATTCCCGAAACCGAAGGTCTTCCATAATCCAAAACGCTCATCATGTGAAAGCTCTCCAAGTTGTATCGAATATACATTGCGCTCAAGCTGCGATGCCGCATCCGTGCCTTTATCAGCGCAGACAAACAACAGCCTTGCGACTTTTCCTGCGATATCGCACAGGTGGCGCAGCTGCTTCATATCGCTTTCATCAGTCACACCGTATATACAGATATAACACTGTCGCATGATAAGCTGATTTACGATATCAATATCCGCTGAATCCTTTTCTTCTTCCTTACAGTACGCCTGAAGATCTACCATAAGCACAGGATTTCCAGTGACAAGTGCCGCCTGCTTTATAAGGTGACGTCTGCCACATCCCTCATTGCCCTCAACGAGAACTGTTATACTGATATCCGAACGGATAATGCCGCAGATCTCATCATACTGCTTGGGATAACACAGGAAATCTCTCTCTTTCACAGAGGACATTGTCATGAAATCATAATTGCTGTAATAACCCATCCCTGAAAGCATATATGCATAATAATCCCTTAATCGGAGTGCACTTTTCAGCGGATTCTGTTTGTTTTCCTCAAAGAAATACTTCACAAGTACGTTGCTCAGAGTCGGCACGAGCGAAAGATCTCCGCCTGCAAAGATATTGAGCGCAAGCTCCAGCGTAGGCGCTGAAAGCTTTACGTTATCATTTATATATCCGAATGTCTTTTCATAAGAAAGATTTATCAGCGGCATTGCAGAAAAGGCTATAATAAAACGTTCCAGCAAACCGAAGCTGAAGTTCTCGCAGATGTTGTCAAGCGGGAGTCTGACTCCTGCTTCTTTGGAAAGCGCAGTACGCTGTTCTATTACTGCATACAGCTCTGAAACCGATCTCTTTCCGTTTTCGGACAGCACGAACCGAGGTCTTGATATTGCATACTGTGCTTCCTCCATGGACACAACAAGACCCTTGTATTTTTCAAACGGAGTATCACTTACCTCCATTTTGCTTACTACCTGCTCCATATACTCGGAAAGATAGATATCGATAAGCTGCTCATACATCTGCAGCTGCTCCGTAGAACTGCTGAACATCTGCAATTCGTTCACCTCGGTTATGGTAATTTTACTGTTGCCTGACCCGGAAAGGTTATAGATATGGAGCCTGCCCATGCACACGTGACCGTTGAAGAAGCAGTCAGTGCAGGCTTGTTACCTATCATCACCGTTGGACTTCCGGGGGCCCACGGTGCTGCTATTACCGGCATACATGGCACAGGAGTGAGGACTCCAAGTGCTGCTGCGGTCGCAGACTGCACCTGTGGATTTGCCATGCTGCTGCACATTCCAAACGGCATTATATTTACATTAGGCTTGTTGTCCATTATCGTTGCCGCAGGCTTAGAACAGCCAAACACCTGATTTTCAGGCATAACGCCAAGAGATGACGGCGTTGTTCCGAAAGAACAGGCACACATTGCACCCTGACAAACCAGATCTCCCATTTATATCCTCCATTATTCTGCGCTTACAATAATGCTCTGTCCTTTTGACGGTTTTTTCTTAAACGCCTTTTCCAGTGTCAGAACACCTTTACTGCGGTCATATCCGACTATACGCACACGTTCATCCGATATAGCGGCAAAACTCTCCTCAAGAACAAAAGGAAGATCTCCGCCTGCACTTATGATCGCAATACTGCGGTTGTCAGCATTGTATTCCGAAACATATAGCTGAGTAGTCGCTGCAGCTGTATGAAGCGGCTTAAGATAAACCGTGCGCTTTTCGCTTGCAACTATGCTGATCGGTGCGTATCCGTCACATGATATATCAATGCTGCCGTTTGCAGCAAAAGGAGTCACAAACACATAGTAACCACCGTCACGATGCATGGCTCTGGCACCTGCTGAACTTACAACGGCTGTTTCCAAGGGCGCAAATGTTTCGCTATTTGCTATCCTTATGATAGATGTAACTGTTATTTTCATCTTTTATTTACCTTTTGCCTTATGCTGATATCCGCCTCAGTAACACGTCTGACTGTCCTGATGAGGTCAGATTCTACCGCAACAGCCGTTACTTTGTAGAACAGACAAGGCTTTGGTGCCTGATTATATGCCGTCCAAACCTTGATCTTATCCTCGTAAGGCTTATTTTCAAATGTTATGTTGAGATTTTCGCCGCTTGTAAGCAACGAACCCGAAATCCCGTCCTCAGCTGTTAGTACCCTGTGATCGGCAAGCCGCTGATACACACTGCCCAGTATCCTCTGTTCGTCTGTCGCACGCATTGCGATGTCAGTCTTGAGCGACGTAAATATCATATAATGCAGATTGATGATCGACGGAGCACTTCTGACATGAGTATCATCTATCACGATATCACGTGCCATTTTAAGCTCGCTGCTCTCGTCTATGTCATAAAGACAAACACCAAGAGAATAATTACCCGTATCATCGGGCGAGCAAAGCCCGATAAGCTCAGGCTTATCAACAGGCGGCACGCAGTATCTGCGCAGAAATTCAACTATGCTTCTTCCTGCATCTGCGATCACTGTATAGTTACCCATAATTCCTCCGAAGTTATCTCAAATAAACACAGTCTTCCTCTGTGAATGTTTCCATACCAAGACCTGCCGCTATAAGCTCGCACGGCACATATAACTTACCGCCGCTGACATAAGGAACCTCAGCGAGCGCAAACAATTTATCCTTTACATATGCCCTGTTGTCTCCCGGGGTAAACTCGATAAGGATTCCGTCCGCCTTGAAAACATACACTCTGCCTGAAGTAATATACTGTGCTCCTATCTCAACCGCAAGTTCTTCTACGTCAATATATACCGTCTTACCGCGTTGCACCGACATTGTATTGCTGTAGATATTGTAAGAGGGAATCATCAGCTTGTATTCACCTGTGATATCAAGAATACTATCGGGATCAAACGAAGAGTCGCTGCTGCCACTGTCGGGCTCCAGCTTTCCGTTTTTAGCATCTGAGATATCGCCGATGATATCATCTGCAAGAGCAGGGTTATCAGCGCAGAGTGCTGCAATATAACCAAGAATATCCGCTTTAAGATTTCCGTCCAATATATCAGACGGGATATTCTTCAAGGCATCTTTCAGATCGTCATATGCTGTTTCGGTCTGTGATTCACTTCCGCTTTTGGCGGCATCTGAAATGGCATCCAACGAGGCGTCAAGCTGTTCCAGAAGTGCTTTGTCCACATCGGACATCATTTCACTCTGAGCTGATATGTCACTCTCAACATCACGGATCTTTTCTTTCAGCTGAGAGCTGTCATCACTGAGCTGCTGCTTTTTTAGTTCTGCGAGCTGTGCATACAGTGCACCAAGTTCGGCGGCGGCACTGCTGCGAAGTCGATCCAGCTGTTCCAACAAAGCATCAAGCTCCGCATTCAGCTTTTCGGCAAGCTCACTGTCACCCTTATCAAGTGCCTGAAGATACTGCTCATATTTATCATCTGCCTGAGCGTTCAGTTTGTCAATAGCTTTCTGCGCATCTGACGGTGCTCTTGAAAGCGCCTCTGCCTGTGCAGCCTGATCAAGGGTATCATCTGCACCTTCGGTCAATACATCAAGGATGTCATCGGGAAGTCCATCGGAGCTTAACGCCTCCAGAAGCTCTCCAAGCTCCGTCAGGCTATCGTTAAGCAGTGCATTATACTCTTCCGATATAACTGAACCCGTTTTATAATAAGCAGCGTCCTTGGCATAGCTTTGTGCATCGGCTATTGCGGAGCGCAGTGCTGCCGCCGTTCCTGTCGAAACATCGGAACCGTTGAGAATATCCGAAACCTGCTCAGATATGCTGTCCATCGTATCATTTAGCATATCATCTGCAAGCTGTGCCGCAAGCTCAGCGTCACCCGAAGTACCGTTTATCATAGCCTCCAGCGTAGCAAGTCCGAAAGCCGCTTCAAGTGCCGCCGCAGTATCTCCGCCCTGAGCTGCCGCTATGATCTTTTCCTCAAGCTCCTGTTGCTTGCGCTCGGTAGAGTCAGTGGGACCATCCGAAGCTGACGCTCCTGCAGAAGATGCACTATCTGTCGCAGCCTCCTTCAAAGCGCTCTGACAATCAGAAAGTATACGGATAAGCTCTGCGTGAGCAGATCGGTCGTGCTTTGTAAGCACTGCTATCTGTTCATCAATACGCTCGCTTACAATGTCATAGCAAACTATATCAAGCTGAGCCTTTTTCTTCATCTTCAACGATACTACCATATCCTTTTCAGCTGCATCAGCAGATGCGTTTATAACGCTGTCAAGGCTGTTGAGCGTATTGAGAAGCTCCTTTGTGGTATCATCGCTTATATAATCAAGAACTGCTGCAATGGCGCTGTCCTCAACTTTATATATTTCCTGAAGCTCGTCATCATCGATCTCTTCAAGCAGCTTGTCGGTCATATCACGCTGTTGTACCAGCGCAGACATCTGCGTCCATGTTGACGGATCCACCGAACCGCTCAGTTCCAGCATATTTACTATCTCGCCTGTCTTGAGATCCACGATCGAACCATCTGCACGAAAATGCAGAGTAAGCTCCAATGAGTCGATCAAAGAATCAGATACAGCGAGGTCCTCTGAGCTGCTTATGTCACCAACGTTCTCCGCTGTGGTTATATCATACCATACTCCGTTATTAAGCTCCGACTTGTAATATATCTTATGCTGATTTGTATCGGAAGCGTTTTTCTCGGCAAGCGCCTGATTTTCCTCGTTCAGTGCCTCAAAATCTATCAGATATGTACCGATGATTATTGAGGAATCGTTTATTTCATCGGCAGTAGGCCGCGTTGCAGCAAATGAACTCATCCCTGCTGTCATAGCCAGGATCGCCGCTGTCATCACTGCTGTTGTCTTTCTGGAATTCAAGGTATCACCACCTAATTATATCAATATACCAGCAGCTGCTCTCCGCTGCCTGTTTTAATTACATCCAGCCGTGCCATTTCTGCGCCTGCATAATATAGCACAACGCTGAAATCCGAAAGATCGCCGAAGGTACTGCTGAGATGAGAGAAACCGCTTACTGCGGTACCCTTGCCTACAAGCCGCTCCTTACAATACACCTCGAAGCTGTCAAAATCAAACATATCCGAAGTCACTCTGAAAGTAGACTTGATACCTCTGTTGCTTATGCTCCATTCGCCTGCGGAAAGCTGTTCGGTACCCCCATCTACGCTCTGCATATCCAACGTACCGAAATACTGCATGCCATCAAAAACAGCAATATATTTCAGCTCATTGTTTGCATAGAATTTCAGCTTAAGCAAAGAGCTGTCTGAATATATGACATTAAGTCCTTTCAGCTTGCCGTTGATCTTTGTTTTTGCACCTATCTGAAGATTATCCTCGGTATAAAGCTCGTAATGCGTTACTCCATAGCTTGAGGGGATCTTTACTCCGAACTCGCACTTATAATCGGAGCCATGCGTATCAACATACCAGGACGGTGTATTACTGTCTACCATATCGCCTGTTGAAATTCCGTCCTCATAATCCTTCAGCGCCGAATTGTCAGTGCCGAAAATTATATCAGATATAAAGCCCGATGTAAGCAGATTGAACTCGGAAATGCTCTTGGCATAATCTGTGCGCATTTCGTAGATGCTCTTCTGCTGCTCCATCAGCCCTATCTTCTTGTCATAAAGCTCGGTATACTCCACAAGACCTGCCATATTATCCTGCAAAGCTTCCTCATAGCTTTCTTCGGCATCTGCAAGATAACCCGCAGCCTGTGTATAGGCACTTTTGCTTGCTGCAAGAGTATCATAACCATCGTTTATAGATGAGAGCAGCTCCTCCTCAGCCGATTCCTTTTCGGCTCTTATTTCTTCAAGCTCCGCAAGATTTACAAACAGTGCGTAACGCTCATCTTCAAGGTAACGGTCTCCTGAAAACTCACCCTTAAACCACTCCTTAGGTATAGAGATAGAAAAGAAAATAAGACTTATTTTATAGCTGCCTTTCCATGGCGCCTCGATTTTTGACAGGAAAGCATTATATTTATCGATAAAAACTTCGTAATCCAGCTCTTCACCTCTTGCTTTACAGGAGTTGATATAGCTCATTACGTTGGCAACATCACTGCCGTATCTTCCGGAATAAACGCTCTTCATGGTGTTATTCGCACTTTCTGCGTTATTCAGCTTTTCTCTTGCCTCATAATAAGTAAAATCATTCTGCAGCGCGTAGTTTTCAATGCTTGGGAGCATTGAACGATCGATATTCACAGCGGGGAGCGTGCCGCCGAATGTATATCCCTTTGTCACATCACGTCCTATTATCTTTGAAAGCTTTGACTTTGCAGCCTCATATGCACTCTGCGCTTTTGACAACGAATTCTGCGCGTCCTTCACCTGCTTTTTCATGTAGTCGATATCGCTTTTTTTAGCGTTGCCGGCAGCATATTCACGCAGTATCTTTTTATAGGCTTCTTCCGCCTCTGCAAGCATTGCCTTATAGAAATCGACCTCATAATTGCAATACATCACTTCATAATACTGCTGCTCGCATTTTGCCGTTTCGGACAGCACAGTGTAATTGTATTTCGCGTTAAGTATCTTTATTTCGCTCTGTATATCAGGCACCTTTGTAAGCAGCTCTACCTCCTTGGGCATACCATGCTTTTCGGGCCATCTGATATTGAAAAGCAAAGAGAATCTGATGGTGCTCTCATTGCGTCTTGTATCAACGATCGCAGAATACGCCTGTTTCAGCTGTATCTGCTTTTTCACCTTGCTGAGTGTTATTGAACGCAGCTTACTGCTGTTCTTTACAGCCAACGATATCGCCTGTGACAACGACAGCTCCTTTTCAGCTGCTGCCGAGGCAACGGATGCTGTCAGCGGAAGCACCATAGCTGCCGCAAGTATCATACAAAGCAATCGCCTCTTTATTCCTGAATGTTTCATTTTTCCTCCGATCAGACAGCGCCAATCTCATAAAACAGTACCTTTCCGTTACTGCAACAAAGCTTTATAAACAGACTGTCATTTATATACTTCACTGATGTAAGCCTATCTGAGGCATTTTCACCAAGATAGTACATTATAACTTTTTCGGTTGATGTGGGTATGTATTCATATTCGCTGTATCTTCCCCAGCCGGCGGGCAACTGCAATGTGTTTGAATTAACACCCGCACTTACGCCGTACAGCGTCTGATTGCCGTTGAACAGGATACGATCGATTCTGCCATCGGCATCAAACAAGAACCCTGTACCCAGCGCACTGTAATACAGCATCTCCATATCTCCGATGCTTCTTACCGCCGCATTTTCGGTAAAGCATTGTTCCACAAGAGCTCGTGTAGACGAAACATAGCTTATATAGCTAATCTCTCCGTCTGCCATAACACCTGTGTAAAGGCATTCACCGTTAGGGGCGTATACACTCGCCGTTCCATTGGCGGCACCGTCCTTGAATTCGCCCTCTACACGCATTCCATCCTTGTTCTTATATAATGTACCACTGCCATTGTAAACACCTTTTACAATACCACCTGTGTACAATATCTCTCCGTTGGAATAAAGAGTACCTGTGCCTGTCATTTCCGAATTCAGAAAATCGCCCTGATAATACAGCTCGCCATCCTGATAAAGTGTTCCCTTGCCATTGTAATTATCAGCCGAGACATTTCCGCTGTAAAGGATCATTCCCTCTTCATCGTATATAGTAGACTCGCCCTCAAGCTTGCCTGCCACGAATGTTCCCGACACCTTCAGCTGACCGTTCGGATAATACAACTTGCCGCTGCCGTTGTACAGACTCTTTGAAAACTCGCCTTCGTACAAAAGTATATCCTCTGCACAGTACAGCTTTCCGTCACCTTCATATTCATTTGCGGCAAACTCGCCCTGATATACAAGGAAACCGTCATAAAGTCTGCCGTCGCCCTGTGCTGCTCCGTTTTCCAGCTTTCCGCGATACAAGAGCTCTCCGTTTTCGGTATACACCTCTGCATTACCGCTTGCCGTATGGAACTCAGGAGTATTTACCACTAGCTTTACTGTAAAGAATGTACGGGAAAGCCACGGGATCACAAACCACACCATGAGCATTATAACCACAGCAATTGCAAGGAGCGTTCCAAGTAAAGCACGCTTAGCTACATAAGCTCCGCCTATTCGGACATAATCGCTGAGCTGTGAGGGCTTGTTGACTATGAAATCTACTATGCCTTTGAGGATATCCTTCGCCTTTTTGCCAATAAGAAGAGGAAGTCTTTTTATTTTTGAGAACCTTACAGATACCCTGCTGAACAGAGATTTAAAAAAGCCTTCTATTCGTCTGAACACCTGGTCAAACACCTTTGTTCACCGCCTTTTGCATGATTTAGTTGAGCTTCACTACCGAAGCCTTCAGTGACGCCTGACCGCCCGAACTAAGCTTCAGTGAGCCGCCTGCCTTGACCTCAGTACTATCACCGTCAACAGTGATCTTTGAGGACTTCATCTTCATAGATGTGTCCGATGATACCGACATACTGCCGCTGCCCTCCATCCTGAGTACCGTGGAGCCTGCGCTGATCACCACTTTGTTTTCTGCTTCTATGTTTATAGTACCGTTTGCAGAATCGATCTTGATAAAGTTCTTTTTTCCGTCATCCGATACCAGTATCGTTTTTTTCTCGTCGTCAAGACTTACCAGAAGTCCGTCCTTTGTTTCGATGTCGATATGCTCCTTGCCGTCAGTATCATCAAACACCAGCTTATGACCGCTTCGTGTCTGTATCATACGGATGGGATTTTCCTCAGTGATACTTACGGGGGGCTTGAAATTCTTGTTCCACAGCGAGCCTATGACATAAGCTCTGGATATATCGCCACACGCAAATGCCACAAGCACCTCGTCACCTACCTCAGGGAAAAACAGCATGCCCCACTGCGAGCCGCTCATCGGAGTAGCAACACGGATAAAATCCGTTTCATAATCGGGAATATCAAGATTAAGCAGCTTTACTTTGACCCTGCCAAGATTTTCGGGATCGTTTATATTTGTGACAACCGCAGGGCAAACGCCACTGTAAAGCGGTCTTCTGTCCTCGATTCCGTTTTCCATATAATCGAATAAGCTCATACGATGTTGCCTCCCAACTCAACGGCAGTCGTGAATCTGTCGCCGACGAGCCTGTGAATGACCTTTTTAATATAATAGCTTTTTTCAAAGCTGCTTCCAAATCCGCTCAGTTTCATGAATGCGCCCGGGAAAAGCTCAGGCATTCCGCCTATCTCCACATTTCCCTCTACCGAAGCGTATGACTGCCTGTCAAGCTCTGCCTGTGCGATGGTGCGTGCTATCTCGCCTGTAGTAGCTGAGGGATCCACTATCGTTTTTGTCATATCAGACGTCACTGCTCTCGCAGAGCCACCCGACATCCCTCCGCTTTCAAGTGCGGTAACAGAACTTGCCGTTCCTGTTATGCGGTTCTTTTCATCCTTTTCGTCATTGCTCACTACCGTGACCTTTGAAAACCTTCGTCTGAGGCTGCTCTCCATCGAAAAGCTGATTATATCCGCTTCGGGAGAAATGGTTATAAGCTCTGTCCTGTCGCTGCCCCACGGAACGAAGTATGCCTTGCCTTTTAAAATGTAAAATCCGTAATTGACGCGCTTGGCAAGTCTTACAACGAAATCATAATCGCTCTCATTGAGCTGTGAAAAAGGCAACTCGAGATCGTCAGTCGGCTCTATTCTGGAACCCGATATCACATCGCTGTATCGTCCAAGCGTATCCCTGACCGCATCACTGTATCTTTTTCGGTTTGTCTTTATCTCAGAACGATAGCTGTTCATCATCATGCCCTTGCCGTCAAGGCAGGTGACTGTTATGGAAAATCCATAACCGTAGCTGTATTCGACCTGCACTGAATCTATATATCCCTCAAACACCTCTGATATGCTGTCTCCGTAGCCGAGTGAAATGCACACCGCACTACCTGTTTTCAGTTTTCGGGCAAGTGTCGGATCCATAGCATAGCCATCTCCATCACGGACAAAGCCCTCAAACACGGTGAACTGTGCATAGCTGGCTTCGTACTGGGCGGTAAGCTGTACCGTAAGCCCCTTCACCACGAATTTGTCCATCACATCGAAGCCTTCGATGTCGATCTCGGCACAGCCATCAATAAAGCCGTTATATTTACTTTTCAGCTGCTGGTAGCTGTACTTTGCCATCGTTTTACCTCTCAGTATTCAATAGAATCCGTCACACTTTCATCGTGCGGCGCTGTCTTTTTCCGTTTGTTCATGCGCACTTCGGCATTGTGGCGTGCTATTTCACTTACCGTACGGTTCTGACGGTCCAGCGAATATGCAGTTTCCTCTGCTTCGGCTGCCATCATCTGCGTATACATCACGGGAGTGGTTCTTCCTGTAAGGTCGATCTCTATAGCAAAATCATATAATATCTCTATAGTATCGATTATCACAGAAGACTCGGTCGCATTGAAATCCGACACTGAAATATTCTCCACATATCCCGGAGAAAACGCATACGCATGAATAGGTTTCTTCATATCTGCGTCATAAACGAGCAGAAGCATAACATGGATCTTGGGCAGGAATTTTGCGGGATTGAAAAAGCCCAGTCCCTTGGTCAGCACAAGCCGATTTGCATCGGTCCTGCTATCGCGATGGATATGTATATTATTGTTGTCGCCGCCTTCGTGAAACGGCTCGAACTTATCTTTTGTCAGCGTCAGTCCGCTTATGGATTTGAAGCCGATCTTCACTCCGTCAAGAAACATACAGAAATTGTATCCGGGATACGGATAACTGTTCTTAATGAACATATCGTGCATTTTCTTATCCAAAACGCTCTCTCCTTATGTCACATCAAAGATGTTCTTCTTTTCACTCTCGCCGTTAAGGCGCTTGTTGATCTTGGAGATCTCCGCACACCAGCGAAGGCGCTCCTCATGCTCCATATTCATAATAGATTCATACGACCAGTGGAAATAGTATGCGATAAACGCAACTTCTTCATAGATCTTATCGGCAGGATATCCTTTTATCATAGGATCACCTCATCACTCAAAAACAACAGGTGCACGGAACTGTCTTCCGCACTGGGGACATACACAGCTTATTTCCGGAACAGAAGCTCCGTTTATCTCCTGATAAAAGCTCTGCAGAAACGCAAGATCGGCAGTGAACAGCTTTTCTACTACTCTCGTGTCAACGATAGGCAGGCTGCCAAGGCTGACAATGACTCTGGAGAGCAGGATTATCGTGAGATATCCCGGATTCTGCTGAACTCTTGGATCCTTTAGCGGTATTATTTCATCTGCCGCAGTGGCAAGTCTCATAACACCCTCATTGTGGACAACTCCGTCAGAATCGATATACCCCTTGGGAAGTATGAATTTGTATTCAGTCTGAAAGCTCATGTCGGTTCCTCCGTTCGGTTATCATGTCAATAAATGATATTCATTGATTATATAATTACCCGTATTATAGCATTTTTTAAAATAATCGTCTACAAAATAAAAGTAAAAAAAACGTATTCCGACCAAAAACATCACTTTAAACAAACCTTCAAAAAAAACATTGTTGACAATTCTATGTCAACATAATGACAAATCGACTTTACAAGAATTCCGTTTTCATGATATAATTATTCCAAGATTATACGCCTAATTGCAGGCATTCGGCTGTATAAGAAAAGAGGGAAAATGGAAAGACTTTCTTATGCAAGATCTGACAAAAATCAGAAGAACACTGACAAGAAAAACAGCACAGAATCCACTCAGTCAGAAAGCAATTCCGCTTTGCTCAAACAACTGAGGAACAGTGCGCGAAAGCGTTCCGATTATGTCAGGAATACCACGATAAGGGACTTCTCTCCGGAACTCACAGGAGCACCCGAAGATGTTGCGACCGAGTTTTCTGCTAAAATAAACATGAACGACATCGACACCGCGTATATAGGATATGATGCCGAAACAGACGCAACAGTCATAACGGTAAACCCAAAAGGACGCGAGATGTATCACGATGATCCTATAAGACATTACCGTTCGACGCATACGCACATGAATTCAGATCTTTCCCTGACAAGGCCACATCAGACATTTAACGTTAAGACCGAAGCGGTAGATAAACGTCTTACGACTGATATGGTGCGCTATTCTGCGACCGATGACAAATTCGACATGGAGAGCAAGGGGCTTATAGCTGACAAGCTGTCAAGATTGACTGATCTTCCCGACAAGGAGATTGCCAAGACCGCAAGATCACTTAAGGATGTCGCAGATGAAAATCAGGGGGCAGAGCTTGATCACATAGCGGATATCGCAGAATCTAACGCCCGCAGGAGCGAGCAGATGCGACTGAAAACTGAACTGCATATACGCAGCAGGATCAATGCGATAAATCAAAACAACATCAGCCGCAGCGACAGCTACTTCGATTTTCTGTTGAGAAGACGCAACGATGACGAAGAAGAAATGTACGACATCGATGAACAGGAGGATGACAACTATGAAGACGCTGATAAAGACCGTACTTGACGAGTACGGCTGGAGGTACCTCGAGGGCGAGGACTCCTTCAAGCTAGACGTAGACGGAGAAAACACATCATGGACCTCTTTCCTTAAGCTGGAAGACGACGAAGTGTTCTCTTACTACTCCGTTCTCCCTGCAAAAGCAGAGGAGGACCTGATCAACAGTATTTCTGAGTTGCTTCTGAAGATAAATTACATCATCAAGATCGGCAGCTTTGAAATAAATCTTTCCGATGGTGCAGGCCGTGGACAGATAATGTTCAAGACCTACGGGCTTCTTCCCGCATCGCTCGTAAAGAGCAACACCTCGGAAGCGTCCGATCTGATCCGCAGGACGCTCGCCTACAATATGCTGACAATGGATTTCTATTCAAAGTCGCTTTTGAAGGCGATCTACAGCGGACAAATTGACTTAAATGAAATTTTAAATACTTCTGAAAGGGGTGAACAGGTTTAACGTCGATATCAGGCGTTAGATCAAAAAAATGGCAGAATATTTATCTCCGGGCGTTTATGTTGAGGAATTCGATTCAGGTTCCGTTCCTATGGAAGGCGTAAGCACCAGCACAGCAGGCTTTATCGGCGTTGCCGAAAAGGGGCCCAAGGACGGCGCACCCGTTCTCGTTACAAACTTCTCTGAGTTTGTAAGAGTGTTCGGCGGATACCTTTCCGAGCTTGAGTTCGGCGAGTACCGCTATCTTGCTTACTCCGTAAATCAGTTCTTCGCAAACGGTGGCGCACGCTGCTATATCAAGCGTGTAGTTCCTTCCGATGCAGCTTATGCCGGCAACGTTGAGGACACTGAATCCGCTCCGGTTGTAATCTACGCTAAGGATCCCGGCGCATGGGGCAACAAGATCAGCCTCAAGGTTGCTCCCTCCAGCAAATTCAAGACACAGATCCTCGCTGTAAACAACAGCGGCAATGTTACAAAGTATCAAGTAAAGAATGCTTCCGGCCTTACAGCAGGCGATCTCATCGCTTTCTCTGACGGCAAGAAGTACGTTGAAAACGTGATCACTTCCATTGACGGCGACATGATCACTCTGCGTGATGCGTTTGAGGAGAGCGTTGTTGATACAACACTCGTTCCCAAGAAGATCATCTCCACTCTGGAGGCTGATATCGAGATCGCATACGATGGTCAGATCGAGCAGTATCAGTACGTTTCTCTCAACACAAACTCCGCTGACTTCATTACTCAGAAGCTGGCTAAGAGTGATCTTGTAGTTGCAAGTGTCAACGTTCCTGAGACTCCCGTATCCGTTTATGAGTTGTTCACAGGCAACAAGCAGGGCGGAGAGGTAGTTATCAACCTGTTCGGCGGTACAAACGGTACTGCAGCAGCGCTCAGCGCAGATGACTTTATCGGTGAGGATAAGGGCCCCGGCAACCGCACTGGTATCCAGTCCTTTATCGACAACAATGTTGTAAGCATCATGGCTGTTCCCGGCGTTACAGACGCAAATGTACAGATGAGCCTCATCTCTCACTGCGAGAATATGGGCAGCAGATTTGCTATTCTCGACATCGCAAGAGATGTAACAGCTGTTGACGATATCCTTAACCACAGAAACATTTTTGATTCCGCAAGTGCAGCTATGTATCATCCCTGGGTAAAGGTATTCGATCCTCTTACCAAGAATACAGCAGCTGTACCTCCCTCCGGCTCCGTTGCAGGTATCTATGCAAGAACCGATAACGCAAGAGGCGTATGGAAGGCTCCCGCTAACGAGGTAGTAAGCGCATGTGTAGGTCTTGACGTAAGCTACAACACACGTGAGCAGGATATCCTGAATCCCAAGGGCGTAAACCTCATCAGAAGCTTCCCCGGCCAGGGTATCAGAGTATGGGGCGCAAGAACACTCAGTTCCAACGCTCAGTGGAAGTACATCAACGTTAAGCGTCTGTTTATCTTCCTCGAAGAGTCTATCAAGGCTAACACCAACTGGGTAGTATTCGAGCCTAACGATAACGTTCTGTGGCTGAGAGTTAGAAGAACTATCGAAGTATTCCTCTCCAACATGTGGAAGAGCGGCGCATTTGCAGGCGGCTCCGAGGGAGATGCATTCTTTGTTGACATCGGCGAGAATACCATGTCCAAGGACGATATTGACAACGGCAGACTTGTATGCGTGATCGGTGTTGCTCCCGTTAAACCCGCTGAATTCGTTATCTTCAGACTGACTCAGAAGACTGCTGACCAGTAATAAAACATACACTCTTACTAACGAAAGGATGATCATAAATGGCACTTGAGCAGTACCCATATAAAAATTACCGGTTTAAGGTAGAGATCGACGGCGTGATGGTCGCTGGCTTTAACGAAGTAACCGGTTTTGATGCAACAATTGATGTTATAGAATACAGAGAAGGTGACGCAGCGGTAAACACACCCCGCAAGCAGCCCGGTCTGGTTAAGTACAGCAACATCACATTCAAGCGTGGTGTTATCGATGAGAACGAGTTTTATCCCTGGGTTGAGGAGACCTTTACAGGAAACCTCACCAGAAAGACTATCGTAATCAATCTTTATGATGACTCCGATGCTATCGTTGCATCCTGGCAGCTTATCAACGCTTGGCCGACTAAGTACACAGGTCCCGACCTCAATGGTCTTGGCGCAGAAGTTGCTATCGAATCCATCGAATTCGCTCACGAAGGTCTGAGCAGACTTGCAGTATAATTGAACATTTAGGCACTGCATTACCTGTTCTCGGGTAATGCAGTGTTGGCGTTAAAGAACATCATTACGAAGGGAGGCGAGCCGCATGACAAGCTTTAAGCCATTTCAACCCCATAAGGGTCTGAAACCCGTTATCCGCAGCATTGCTACGCTTGACGACCGTCCTGCCGACTCTGTTCTCCCTTTCCGTGATGATGAGCTCACATTTAAAAATGACAATTCCGCAATGACAGGGGATTTCCTGCTGATGCTTATTGATGCGCTACGGCAGTTCCGTGCGCAAAGCAGCAATGAGATCTCTGTAACAAACAACACTTCGGTTATAAGCAATAATATCCGCAACATAATCAACAACTATAAAAACACGATCACGACAGGCGGTTCACAGCAGCTTAATGTTCTGCTTAACAGGATCAGCTCCGCCTTTTCCGCAAATGAGCTTCCTGCTGCGGAAAGCACCGAAAGAATGATCACAGAATTGCTGCGGCACTCCGAGAGCTTCAGCCACTCGGACAGGCGCACCGCACCTTCAACAGGTGATATCATCCGCTATTCTGACAATATTCACAACACCCGCGTCCTGGTTGACGCAATAAAAAAAAACGCTGAAATAAGCGAATTCAGCTTTCTTAACATAGAAAACCTCGGAAATGTATCTCTCGCTGAGATATATCGTTCGGTCGAAAAACAAGCTTCTGCCGAGAGCGGAAAAAGCTCCGAAACCTATGTAAAGAACAGCAATGTTCACACTTCACATTCCGAACACACCAACCTTCATACAGACAGGTATCTCACCCTTGCTATGACGATTTCAAAGATCATACAAAAAAATGCTGAGATACCGCACTACGGCAGGGATATAACGCTGCATACCCGTACACAAGAACGCTATAACACCGATATCTATCCTTCTGCCACACAACTCATTTACACTGACAACTACACCGAAAGTACTGTATACGGTAGCGAAACACACAATACAAACGTAAGCCATGTACACAAAGATTCGGGTTCAGATAATCTTATCCATATCAGCGAAAACGAAAATACCGCTTTTTCCATAAGCAATATACTGCGTGATCTCAATATCTCGCACAACAAAGGCGGCTTCGTTTCCACGGATATTTCCGCTGCCGATATGCGCAGCTTCAGAAATGACAGCTATTCCTACAGTGTTTACAACGAAAACACAACAAGATTGGCAGACAGCAATATTTCAAACCGCTTCTCCGATATCATCAGTGTGATCCACAACAGCAACTCCCGTGCGGATGCGTTATATAATTCAACTGACTATACCGCCAACACAGAACTTACGCACATCACACAAGATATCAACCAGCAAACTTACTCAACATCTTCAGCAAGCTTCAGGAGCGACTCGCGCACCGATATCCACGACTTTACAGGCGTAGCAGATATAACAAAGCTGCTGACACATATAACCCAAAGCACATACAACGAGATCAAAAAGGCTGTTCCGACTGCCGCCTATGATATTCAACACAATGCATTCAGCACTTTCATGCAGCAGCAAACGGACATCAAGCAGCAGCTGTTCTCATCGGTAAATATCATCAACGACAAAAACCGACGCAGAAGAAGAAAGGCAGAAAATGTACAGTTTTCTTCCGACACCTTCACATTTATGCTGACAAATACTGATAATACAGAGCAAAACGAGCTTCGTGATTCAAAAAACGCTCTTCGCAACGTCTTTAATACCAGCAACATCAGCCGTACCACTCGCTCGTACAATACTTATCGTATCACTGAAGCCTATTCTTTCTTGAACGAAAAGTTGATACAAACCGCTTCAGAAAAGGAAAAGCTTCTGCTGCAATCACTTGAACACAACTCAGAAAGCACCTCTTTTAACGATAGTAAGACCTTTTTGAAACAGCTGAAGGAAAATGCTTCGCTGATACTTAAAAAGGATATCAATACTTCGGAGATGTTCTTCTCGCAGCACACCTCTGAAAGATCCGCTGAAAAGCAGATGAAAGAGCGTTTTGCGGAAAAGTTCAGCATATCCGCACGCTATTTTTCCGAGTCACATGACATGATATACCGCCATGACAGCGAAAAAGAACTGCATCACAACACATCGGAAGAACGATCATACAGCTTTGCCGATCGTATCTTCAGCCACAAAGAGATAAACATCAACAGCACTGATACCGTCAGAAAAGCATCGATATTTGCTCTGACGCAAAGTATCCCGTCAATAATGCAGCATATCCTCAATCCAGCTTCAGATATTGCCATAACATCTGATATGCGTACAGATACGACCCTCTTATCCAATAGCAACGATGTCAATATATTCCGAGCTCTTTCCGAGATGCAGGCATCAAGCATTATTCACAGGAATTTCCCGAATACAGTCGATGCATATACCACCAACTACGCTGCGCTCACCGATGTTTATACAGATAACA
The DNA here is from genome assembly GCA_015067175.1 of Oscillospiraceae bacterium. Taxonomy (GTDB): domain Bacteria; phylum Bacillota; class Clostridia; order Oscillospirales; family Ruminococcaceae; genus CAG-115. The sequence goes on from SVMX01000001.1 coordinate 352,785, forward strand.
TATCACAACAGACAGACCGTAATACGGTTCTTAATACTGATAACAGTTCTATGACATATCTGAACGGAAATGCAATCACATATGAAAGCGACGGCTTGACGTACTCCGGAGGTGCAACATTCACAAATGCACCCACTGACTCCCCTCAGAAAGAACTCACAGAAAGGGTTTCAGAGCACCGTACAGATAATGTCATCGTTACCGAGGAGCAAAACCTCATCAGCAATGAACAGACACTGAAAAATTATATAAAAAATGAGCTGGAAAGCTATTTCAGCGAAGAAAATAACACAGCCTACAACACCACTATCTTCAACAACAGCAGCATAGAAATGATCTGTGATAAGGTTATAGTAGAGCTGGAGCACAGACTTAAGACCGAAAGCAGACTTAACGGCAGATAAGGCAGGATGAAACTATGGAAAAAGCGTCTTTCTATAAGCTCGACAACGGCAATGCGGAGCTTTTTATGAACGTAATGTTCAATCCCGCATCATATACAATCGACTCCAGAGCGTCCTATACCGCTGCAGGCGGTCTTGAAATACGCAAGGATATTCTGCAGTTCTCCAAAGTAGGAGTCCGTGAGCTTAATATGGAGCTGTATTTCGACACAATAAACACCAATCAGAATGGTGCTTCGGGTGCTGTCACCAATATGCTTATGACCACTCAGCTTGCGGGACTTTTTTCGGCATCTGCCGACGATGTAAGTGCACAGGTGGATAAGCTGAGACAGCTTATAGAGCTTACCGACGAAAAAGGCACCCCCCCGATAATCGAATTCCACTGGGGAAGTTTTATCTTCCGTGGAGTTATGGTATCGATGCATGAAAATTACACCATGTTTCTGCCCGACGGCCGCCCTGTAAAGGCAACCGTTTCGGTAACGATTGATGAATACCCGCTTTCAAAGATGACTTCCCTACCCTTTTCGGGCGGCGCTGAAAGCAAACTGACCGAAAATGTATCCTCCTCACAGAAGAACGATCTTAAAACGAAAGCAGAAGCTGTTATCGCCTCTGTCATCGTATGAACCACTCACACTTTGAAAGGATCTCTCACATGAAAAAAATACTGTTGTGGTCTGCAATTTTAGGTGTGCTGGTCGGGATATTGATCGGCATATACGCCGCTTGTTCCCCAATAAAGGCTATCGAGGCAGTTGATCTGTACGACAGGAATACTGCCTATTCCATATTGCGTTACAACTACGGAACGTTCCTGAAAAGCTCAAGAACGGACGGTACAGTTATTGATACCGTGCGTCTGCCTGCAAACTACCACGGAAATACAGTGTCATATCTTGACATGGCAATATACGAAAATGAGATCTATGTCATCGGCACTACCAACAGCGAATATTTCGTAACCAGGTACAAGCCTGATCTCGGTGGCGCAACAGAGCTGCTTAATGTGGAATATGAGAACGATGTCCACAATCAGCCCTCCATGTACGTCTACATTAATTATGACGAAAGTCTTATGACAGAAACCGATATGCTGGAGGTCAATGTCATTTATGATCATTCGACAGTGAACACACATACCATCGCCGGCACAGGCATACATGAGCCCGAGCATTCGGTATTCGAGCTTCCGGACACCAATGATGCGACATGGGCAAATAAATATTACAACATAATGGTATATAAAACAAGGAAGAACGACCTGTGCATAACCGATGGCACCAAAACAGTCTTTTTTGAGCCAAAAAGCAATGAATCCATTTATGATATTTTACTGATGCCGCAATCCGTTTATGCGGTAGATCTGTATGATATATCACTTAAGGAATACTTCATTATGGACGGCGTCTTGTATCCCGATATGGGTATATACACACTCGACGAAGCCTATAAGCTGCTGTACGGCTACACGAACGATTTCTCTTCAGTCCTTACTGTTATGCCATCAGACAAAATGTTTTCCGAAAGCGTCACATTTTCGGAAATATATAATATCCGTCCCTGTGCGAATTTCAGTGATGCTCCCGTTATTGTCGGTCTGCACGATGCAGACAACGGCTCGCATTATATACTTGCAAGAGATATGTGGAGCAGCACTTCATATGGCTTCAGGGCACCCAGAACACCTTTGTCTCAATACATCATGTATGGCATAGTATCAGCACTTGTTGCATTTGCATTAGTTTTTGTCATCATCATGATAATACGGGGACTACTGTCCATGCGCAGAGTGGTCATAAAGCAGATACTCATCTCCTTTACCGTAATACTCATCGCATGGTATCCGGTCCATGCGCTGACAAGGATGGTCGTTTCTTCCATTGTAAACACCGAAACCATATCAGCCGCAACGGGGCTGCTGAAATACATCGTATCAGATATCGATCCCGAAGAATTCAGACAAAACGGACTTTCAGAGGATCAGCTGGATGCAATGTACGCTTTTGAACGCAGCGATTTCAAGGATATTTCCAACGAAACAGATGTTTATGTTCAGCTTTTTGAACCTTCCGTCAGCATAGATTATATTGAGATCACAAGGTATATCGACGGCGTGCTTCGTTACGAATACTGCAACGAAGTCGGAAAAGGAGCCATGGCGGATTATTTCCGTAACGTATCAGTTATCAACAACAATAATCCCAACGGGAACAAAGTGTTGATAACAAATTACACCGAAGAAAAGAATAACTATATCGCAGCACTTTACTGTATAAAGGACGATGCAGGAAATATCATCGGTCATGCGGAGATCTGTATGGTATACGACCTTGTTGCAGAGAGAATAGGCATGCTGTCAAGGTTGCTTACGGCCGCTGTTGTTGTGATACTTCTCATCATAACGCTTCTGTATGTCTTTATCCTTAACAGACTGCTCAAGCCGCTCAAGCAGATACAAACGGCTGTGTCTGAAATATCAAGCGGAAAGATAGGCACCACCGTATTCGTGGACAGCCACGATGAATTCCAGAATGTCGCAAACAGTTTCAGTGAAATGTCCGTAAAGCTCGAAAAATATTTCGACAGCATAAATGTAGTCAGCAAGGCATACGAAAAATATCTGCCGAGAGATTTTGTAAGGCTCATGGATAAGGATACTGTACTTGACATTAATGCGGGCGACCACAGAGAACGCAGACTTGCGTACATCTTCATCAACATAAACGAAGATATCACTGCTGGCTCCGATAATGACAGCTTCTCTGCGCTTAATCTCATATACGGTGTAATATCTGATGTTCTGTCCAATACAAACGGCGCTATTCAGAGCTTCAGCGGCAAATGTATTACCGCTATCTTCCACGATGACACAAGCGAGGCTGTGGAAGCGGCACTTGCTATACAGGAAACACTCGGAAGTAACAAGGGCTATGAAAATGCTGTAACGATCTCCATGCACATTGCCGATTCCATAATCGGAGTTATCGGAAGCGGCTCGGCAATGAAAACAGTTACGGTATCCGAGGCTATCGGTCTTTCTGAGCATCTTGCAGAAGTGATCCGCAGATATCATCTTACTTACGTCATCACCAAGGATATCCATGATGAAATAAGCAACAAAAAGGATATAACTACAAGATTTATCGGCACTGTTAGACAGCTACTGGGCGACAATGCACCTGATATACCGCTCTATGAAGTGGTAGACGGCTGTCCCTCTGAAATAAGGAAACTGCGTATGGCAACGCTGGCAAGCTATAATTCCGCCATTGACGAGCTCAATAAAAACGATACGATAGATGCCCGTGCTGCATTGATAGACGTGATCCGAAGTGACCGCAACGACCTTATTGCACGTAAATGGCTGAACATAACAGAAAACAGCTCCAAGACAAGCGAGGAAATACACTGATGAAAGAAGAAAGAACAGACTGGAAATATCCTATCGTGTTCAACAACGGCTGCACTGAAATGAATTCTCTGGAAAATGATATTCGCCAGTCGCTTTATATGCTGCTCAGCACCCGCAAGGGTGAACGTATCATGAGGCCGAATTACGGCTGTAATCTGTCGCAGTTTGCGTTTGAAACGGTGAATTATTCGCTGCTCAACAACATACGCAGCGAAGTGATAACAGCAATCAAGCTTTTTGAGCCACGCGTTGAGAATGTTAATGTCGTACTCGATACCGCAGATGGCTCTACGCTCAGCGCAGAAACACTTGTGATAAACATAACCTATAAGATCAAGGAAAATGCAAGGGAGCAGATGCTCAGTTTCCCGCTGAAGGAACAATTCTAACCGGAAAGGGTGCGGTATTTTGACTATCAGAGAAAATGAAGAAAAGAAAGCTATATTAAAACAGCTCAGACAGCTTTCCGAATACTACACCCCGAACTGGGATCCGGCAAAGCCCGGAGCAGCTTCGGCACTCGCAGAGCTTTTTGCAGAGCTGATGGCACAAAACAGCGCAGAGCTTTCTTCTATATGGGAAAGACATCATCTGATGTATCTCAACATGTATGGACTGAAGCAGAACAACGCTTCTCCTGCATCGGGATATGTATGCGTCATGCCAACTTCCGAAAACTCGGTATATATACCAAGTGGCACAAGACTGAGCAGCGCCTCAGATGTGGAATTTGTGACTACCGAGGAGTTAAATGCCTCAAACGCACAGATATCTGCGGTATTTTATGTTGCAGACAATTACATTTCAAAAGGCAATACCGAAAAACTGTTTGATTTCAGTGGCGAAAACCTGCAGGAAACTGCACTGGTATTCTCTGCAAATGACATCACACATGGTGACGGCGCCTGCGAATTCAGTGTTTCCTTGCTGGACATTTCCGGCACAGATCAGCACGGAACAACTCCATATGCCGATATCGGCAGCAACGATGTCCGTTGGCAATATCTTGTTCAGAACGGAGCTGACGATATCACTGATGTGACATTTGAAAACAATATGTTCGTGCTTCGCACTCAACAGCCCATACCTGTAACAGAATTCAACGGTATAAAAGGTTCCTGGATAAAGGCGATCTTCAAAAACGGAAATGTAATGAGCAGGATCTCACCCGCTTCCGTTACCGTTACGGCACAGGCAGACAGGATCCCGCCAAAGGCAGTCTATCTTAACGACACTATGCTTACTGCAAATAACTTCTTTCCCTTCGGAGAGGAGCCTGTCGAATTCGATTCCTTCTATATCTGCAGCAACGACTGCCTCAGCAAAAAAGGCAGCACTGTTACAGTAACAATGAATTATTCGTATGTCGACACGATCGAGGGCAAAGAGGAAAAGGTTCCCGTTCAATGGAAGAATGTGATCCCCGTTTCAAAGTTTGAAACAAAGCCTCCTCTTGTAAAAAAGATCGAGCTTGCCGTATGGGAATACTGGAACGGCAAGGGCTGGTGCAGGATCTATACTGACAATGAAAATTCAAAATTCTTTGCAGATGAAAGCTGTGCGTCCATGAGCATATCCTTTACCTGTCCCGATGATCTCTGTCCTGTCTTTGTGGGTGCTGATGAAGGATTGTTCATACGCTGCCGTATCGACAAGATGACTCCCGGGTACTCTCAGAACATGACTCTGCGCCTTCCTTTTGTAGAAAATGTAGAGCTAAGCTACAGCTACAACGGCTCACAGCACACTGCAGACACAGTCTTCTTACTCAAGGATCTTGCCTGTATCGAAGCAGGCTCATCCGGAATTACTGTACCAAAGATACACGAAAAAGGTACATCATATACTTATCTGTGCTTTGACAGACCTCTCAGCACAGGATATACAAGCATTGCGTTCAGATTGAAAAGACTTGCTCTCTGCAGAGATTCCGAATGGCAGTCGCTGTCTGCAGACAACAGATGGAATGAGCTTTCCTTCAGCGATCTGACAAACGGTTTCAGACAGAATGGCATCGTTAAGCTTTATATTGAGGAGCCTATGCAGCTTACTACTCTTTTCGGGCAAAAAGGCTACTGGCTCAGGATCGCCATGAAAACACGCCCTGACACTGTATTGCTGGATGGCATCCATCTTAATGCTGTTCAGATATGCCAGCAGAAAAACATGGCTGAAATGGGATTTATCATCGCTTCAGATGATACAAAGCCCGAGTTAAAACTCGGTTCGGGATCGGTATACGATGCACAGGTAACGGTACTTAACAACGGAAACTGGATATCTCTTTCAAACGAACAGTTCTCGCTCGATAACGGTAACGGAATACTGCGATTTGACCGAGGTTTTGTTCCGCCTGCTGCCGATGAGCCGACAGTACGTGTCAGATATTCGGTCACAACAGGTGCCGCAGGCAATCTGAATGCAGGAGAGATCAGCTATTTCCTTGATCCTGTGCCATTTGTCGACACCGTAACAAACCCCGAAAATACCCATGGCGGTCGCAATACCGAAAGCTTTGATCAATGCTATACACGCGGCACATCAAAGGTAAGCACGCTGGAGCGTTGCATAAGCGAAAAGGATTATGAGATCGCTGCTAAAAACGCTGATCCATCTATCCTGGATGCGCGCTGCTACTTCAAACATTCAACCGTAACACTTGTACTGCTTACCGACAGACGCTTTGACGGAGAGTTTACAGCGGCAAAGCTGAGCGTTTCCAACGCAATACTGCCAGCCATGCCGTTCCATATGCGTGACAAGCTAAATATAATCCCTGCGGTTTATATCGAAATACAGCCTGTTATTCTGTGCAGGACAGACGAAAAGGTATTTCCGCAGGCTATCGAAAATGCAATTATCTCAAGACTCAAAACCTTCCTCGATCCTATCAGTGGCGATATTTCAGGTGACGGATTCAGGATAGGTACATACCCTACAATCTCCCAGATGTATGAGATAATTTCGGATATCCCCCATGTAACAAGCGTGGACAACATTCAGCTTATCTGCAAAAACGGAGAGCTTACACTTGACTATGAGGATGCGATCAAAATAAAATTCGGTGTGCCCGTCTGCGGTATGCCAATAATCAATATCAAAGAGCAATAATGCTCTGAAAACTGGAGTGAACAAAGTATGCTGGAACTGCCTGAGATCGGTAGACCTGATTTTGAAGATACACTGGCAAGACTTAAAAGCAGAATACCCACGCTTACAACGGAATGGACCAACCTTACCGAAAACAGCGTAGGCATTGCACTGCTTGAGCTGCTGACATATCTTGCGCTGGAACAACGCTCAAACATGAATAAGATCAGTGCCGATGCCATCACGTATCTCGGCAGACTGTACGGTTTTGAGCCACACACTTCGGCCGCTGCATCGGCAACCGCCTGTTTTTCCAAATGCATCAGTTTGTGCAAAGGTACTAAATTGCATACCGAAGGCCATGTTTTTGAACTGGCGAATAACGCGGTCTATGACGGAAACAAAGCTGTAAGATACGGCAGTATGAACGGTAAGAGCAACCTTATTTCCGCAGTTGATGCCAGCGAAAAAGCACCAAGCGTTACGATGTTTTCACACAGCGACGATTTCGTAATAGGCTTTGCACAACCGCTGCCATCTGATGAAGATGTAAATATTACGCTTGTTTTTGATGCACAAGGACGAACTTTACCCGATAACATGGATGATTTCGATACGGGTTCCGAGATAGTGTGGCAGTTTTACAGCAATGGCTCATGGTGTGATTCAGATCTTGTATCCGACGGCACCTTCAACTGCTTTAGAACAGGTGAAACGGTACTCAGACTCAACCGAACACATACCGAACTTGACGGTGTTTATCCTATCCGCGCAGTAGTAAAAAAGCGCGGTTTTGATAAGCTCCCGATTATTACAGGCGCATATCTTTCCTGCGTTCAGCTCATGCAGACCGATACCAAATGCACCTCTGTAAAATTCGGCCACGAAAGCTTTGCTGAAAACAAAATGGTATTCAGCCATGCTCTTGCCGAAAGCGGAATTTACAGATTGTTTGTTAAAACTGCCGCAGGCTATTGTGCCGCAGAAGACATGGATATCGCTTATGATGTTGTGAACGAGAACGGCGAATATCGCCTTGCAACGTCATCGAGAACAGCTCTGCTTGATCTCTTTGCGCACGATGACATATACGATGACGCACTTATGCTGGTGCTTTATGAAAAAGAATATGTTCACGATTTTACCGTTTACAAATGCGAAAACTGCTCTAACAGTAAAATAATGCTCAATTTCAGCGGCGTTATCGGCAGTGCTTGTAAGTTAATGATTAAAGAAGACCGCGAGGACGCATTATGGCAGGAATGGAACTACACCGAAAAGCTTCATACCTGCGGATCTTCCGACAAGGTATTCACAATAGACGAACAGCTTGGCTGTATTGTTTTCGGTGACGATATTCATGGTGCGGTTCCGCATGGTGAGCTTATTCTGACCTCTCTCGTTCTCACAGACGGAGAAAGCGGAAATATAGCGGACAACAGATCCGCTGAAAACGGAATACGCATAATAAATGCCCACGGCGGCACAAACCATGAGAGCACCGAGCATTTCTTCAGACGAATACTCACCGAAAAGACCGAACACACGCTGCTTACCGAGCAGGATTTCATTTCAGCTGCAATGGATGTCAAAGGCTTGTTTATCAAAAGCGCAGAGGTATTCGACAGCGGCAATAACTCAATAACGCTGCTTATAGAGCCTGAATGTGAGCTTTACGGCAGAAACCACAATGCACTCGACTGGTATACGGAAAATATCCGAAAAGCCCTCAGCAGAGCCTGCCTCATTACGACAAAGCTTCGTGTAGTCTTCCCCGAATATATCCCCGTTTGCGTCAGAATGACTGTCAATGCGGCTCCCGCAACAGCAGATGTCAGAGATGATATCATAAGCTTTGTGAAAGTCTATTTCGCACAGCGCTCAGCAGGAACAGTCGATTATGCCGAGCTGCTGAAAGCCGTAAGCGCACTCAAATGTGTGGACAGCGTGTCTTCGCTGAAAATGACGATATACCCCAACGAGGGCGTTTCCCATACCAGCATCACCGCTACCTCAGGCAGCAGATTATATCTTAAATCGGCAGATATTAACTGATCTTCTGCCCCTTAAAGGAGGAAACAGCTTGAACAATAAATACTTCGCTTTTTGCAGTGGGGATACAATATCAAAAGGAGCCCTGAACAACGCCGATGTAGCTGACACGCTCAGTTTCGACAAAACAGGCTGGTGGATCAGTAATACGTTGGACAGCGGAACTAACGGCACTATATGGGATCATGTTGATATATCCCATCAGCTGGATCCAAACAGCTTTTTCAGGTTTACTGCTTTTGCAAGTAATAAGCTGACCGTTAACATCGGTGGAGCAGAAGCTCCAACTCAGGAAGCACTGAAGGCTATCATGGAAGGTGATCCGTCTATGATATCCTCAGATATACGTGCGGTAACGTTTGTAAATCCACACAGCGCTCCTCTGCATACGCTGAAAGGACGATATCTGTGGTTTGTTGTGGAAGCAGTACCGGATAACGGGAAAAAGCTTGAAATAAGCTCGCTTACCATACACTATCCTTATCAGACCTATCTTGACGCACTTCCTGAATGTTTCGGACGTAATGATAACGGGCAGCTGGCATCCATGCTTGCATTGTACCGTGCGGTATTCAATAACATTGACCAACAGATCTCGGAATTTGACCGACAGCTTGATATCGACACAGCAGACACTGCGATGCTGGAAAAGCTACAGGAATGGCAGGGCATAAAAACCGGCAGTCTATGGGGCGATGATGCACTGAGAGAAATGGTACGTCACAGTAGTCGGCTGATACGCATGAAAGGTACGCAGACGGCTCTTGCCGAAATGCTTGAAATACTTCTGGGCCACCCCGCCGATATAGATATAACCGGACGAAGTGAGTTCACCGTAACCGTGGATTATGATGATATACCCTCAGGCAGACATCATTCGGAGCTGATAAGGCTGATAAAAGAATTCACCCCTGTCGGCATTCAAGGCAGACTGGTTCTCAGGCGCAACAACAGCACTACACATAATGACACGCTCCTGTTGTCCGACGATAGCTTCGACAGCGGTATGATACTGTCAGACTGACAGATCGGTATATTTCAGACGATCTGTCCGAAAGGAAATGAGTATGAATAAAAAAGAAATATCTCAGTTTATCAGAAATAATTACTTCAAGGGCAAGCAGCTTACAGTGCGCGATTTCTGCGATGAACAGGAATATCAGCAGAGCAAGCTTAAGGCGATGCGTCTGGCAAACTACGGCTGCGGCGTAGTTTCGGGTATGGACGTAGTATGCATAGACAGCACCACCGTTTCCGTCGAAGCCGGATACGCATATGATGCTTTCGGAAACGATATTCTTGTCAGCAGCCCTGTATTGAAAGATATAACTTCCGTAGACGGTTTCGACAACATAAACGCCGATTTTGCGACATATCTCTGTATCGAATACAAGGAGACTATGACAGAGCAGGTTTCGCCTCTTGCGGATAGTCTTATGACCTGTTACAACCGAACAGCGGAAGGCTATCACCTGTATCTGACAAATCACAAGCCCGAAGCACTTGCCTGTGGTCTGCTCCCTATCATTGAAACTACAAAGGAACTAGTATGCCAGCCCAATCTGACAGTAAAAGTAACAGTGCCGAAGTACGTCAATGTAAACGAAAAGCTTATTTTATCCGTAGAGATAGAAAAACGTGATCTTAACGGCAGTCTTTCCTGTGAGCTTGAACTTACTCACGGCGCATTCTTCAACAACAGAGAGATATTCACTGAAATATCCTACTACAACGCCACGGATAAATTCAACATTCAGAAAGAGGAGATCATTCTTACACCATCAGGAAAAATGGTCGGCATTAACAAGATCTCTATCCCTGCAGACAGCATTAATATCAGCATCGGAGATGAGCAGCTCGTTATAAGCAATGGTCTGGATTTTACAGTCGAGATCATAGATGAACCTGTGGAAAAGCGTGTACTGAGAGAATATTTCCACGAAGCTTCAGGAATGGATATAGATGCTTCTAAAGCAGATGCGCTCTATCTTGCCGAGATCCGTTTCTCGGACAATAACGGAATACTCAATATAGAAAACATCTCTCCACTTCCCTATAAGCAGTATATTATGGGCAGCCGCCTTTCTTATCTTCTCGACAATCTCCCGAAACAGCCTGTCTACCAGCTTTCCGCTGCGACAGACAGAGTCAACGAATCTGTCAGCACCCTTCGTCAGGAAGAAGATGATCTTATTGCGAGCGGTGTTGAAAACATTGACATCACTGTGGACTACAAGGGTAAGGTGTACTACTCCGCTGAAATAATACATGGACTCGGCGAGGGCGAGATAGCTTATACCATTGGTGTAGAGCCAGTCAACAGCAGTTCAGTCGGGACTGACAATACTGTCCTTTTCGGATCTCCGGATCTTTTCGAGGGCAGCCCCTATGCAATGGAATTCCCAAAAATACAGTACAGCGTGATCTCGTACAACGATAAGGGCACCTTCCGTATAGCTGTGAAACTGCTTGACAAGCTTCATTCGGGCAATATAAGAATCCACTGGCAGGCGACCAAAAAGAAAACCGAAAACGAAAAGGTCATAATGGAAATAGATAAAATGAGCATTTCCATTCAGCCTAATCTCGTAAATATAGAGCCGCGCGGCACTATAGGTCTTGAATGTATAATTGAAGGCTGCGATAACCTCAACTGTATATGGAAGGTAGAGGATAAAAACGGCGGAACCATAAGCCAGAACGGACTTTACAAGGCACCATCTGCGGAAGGCGTTTACACCGTTACTGCAACAAGCGTTAAGTATCCCACACGAAAGGCTGTAAACTACATAATAGTAAGCAGAAAACGTGATATATAAAATAATGCTGCTGCATGGCTTAGTCAATGCAGCAGCATTTGTCATTGTTTTGTCACTGGTTATATGCTAAACTTTACGCATACGGAGGCATATCTATGGACGATAAAATCAATCAGCTATTAAGAGAAAAAATACTACTCCATTATGGAGCAGATATAAATGAAGCAAAAGTGTTCTTTTCAACGCAGAATTATGCGTTTATTTTCGAGAACAAGCCATTTATGATAAGGGTCAGCAAAACAGCACATAAAAGCCGTAGTGAGATCCTGAGCGAGCTTATGTGGCTTGACGATCTCAAATCCTTTACCAACACCGTCTGTGAGCCTCACCCGTCACTTCAGGGAAACTATCTTGAGGAATTTGACATAGAAGGTACCACCTACCGTGCCTCTATGTTCCGTACCGCGCGCGGAAATGTAAAGACTGCCGTTGATATGAATCCGATGTTCTTTATCTGCGTCGGTGAGCTTCTCGGAAAAATACATAAGGTAAGTACCAACGAACAAGAGATCGGTATGCACTACAAGCGCAGATCGCTCCTGGAAAAAATAGGACTGTCCTATGAGCAGCATCGCAGCAAGCTCAGCGAATCGGAGCTTGCACGGGTAAACAGCATCATCGAAAAAGTGGATAGCCTTCCTAAAGAAACAGGAATTTACGGTATCTGCCACGGAGATTTCCACAAAGACAATTTTTTTGTTGAAAACAACAACATCTGGGTGTTTGACTTTGATAGCTGCTGTTACAGCCACTATCTTTTCGATGTTGCAACTTTTATACAGGACTGCCTGCTGCACGGCTACAAAGCAGGTGAAGATATGCGCAAGGTCATATATGAGGATATCCTGCCTTATTTCCGAATCGGCTACGAGCTTAATCAGAATTGCTCTGAGGGGTACTGGGACGAGCTTGAGACCTTCATTGCACTTCGTGCTGTTCACTCTTTTCTCGCACTTCAGGGTATCAGTGAATGTGGAATTGGTGTGGATCTGGATCAGATCAAGAAATTCTACTCCTTCATAATCAATCATGAGGATATCATCGATGGCATAACCATCGCACTTGGCGGTACAGTAAATGAACACAATGGATAACATATATAGAAACGACTGCTTGGTACGAAAAACTTATCTGTCATTTGTCACCGTATCGGTATTATCAACGCTTGCTGCCACTATAGGTTTGCTGGTTGATAATATTATAGCGGGACAACTGATCGGACCGGAGACACTTGGTATCATGGGTATCGTAAGCCCTATATCGCTGATATTTTCCGCAATAGGCAATATCTTTGCCAGCGGCGGTACAGCAAGAGCAGCCCATGCGCTCGGAAAAGGCGACCACAGGGAAATGTCCGGTATTTTTTCCATAACAATATTATTTCTTATGATATGCGGCGTTCTGATCACACTACCGGGACTTATATTCCCTGAACAAATCGCTGTAATGCTGGGTGCGCGCGACGAACTGCTCCCGATGGCAAGGGACTATATCTTCGGCTTCTTTATGGGTGCGCTGCCTACTCTGATGACTACCGCACTTATGGGCTATCTGAAGATAGACGGCTCTCCGCGGCTTCCTCTTGTTGCAATCGTTGTCATGACGGTAATGAATATAATCCTGGACATAATAATGGTGGTCGTATTTGAACTTGGAATGTTCGGAATGGCACTTGCTACCTCGCTGAGCTATGTTGCGGCAGTGGCAGTTGCCTGCACGCATTTCCTGCGCCCTGTATCATCGCTCAGGCTGGTAAAACCGTCAGGTATTCCCAAAGAGCTTTCAGCGATGCTGATTACCGGCGCACCGACAGCCGCAAACAGAATATTCGATACCGTTAAAACTGTCGTTCTGAACATAATGCTCATCTCGCTTGTAAGCTCAGGAGCGGTTGCGGTACTCAATATCCGCAACCAGGCGAACAACTTCCTCGGAGCTATCACAATGGGAATGGGCACAGCGATCCTGCCCGTGGCAGGAATGTTCTACGGCGAAGGCGACAGGACTGCTTTGAAAGATACGCTTAAAAGCGCAATACGACTTGGCGTGACAGCAAATTCGATCATAGCAGTGCTGATCATTCTATTTCCCGAGGCACTCCCCTCGTTACTTGGTATAGAAGGCGCTGATACTCTTCAGATGGCTTCGGCTGCTATGATAATGTTTGCAGTATCAATGCCGTTAAGAGCATTGAACATGGCGTTTATAAACTTCTATCAGGCGACAAAAAAGCCTGTTCTGTCATTGGTCCTATGCTCGCTGCAATCGCTGATATACACGCTTGCTGCCTCTGTAATACTCATATTTCCTATGGACAGTGACGGTGTGTGGCTTGCTTTCGTTCTCGGAGAAGCACTTACGATCATCACACTTGCTGTTATTATAGCGATAAGAAACAAAAGATTCCCCCGCAGTTTCGATGATCTTATGATGCTTGACAAAAGCACGGAAAAAGATCGGAACAAGCTGGAATTCTCAACAGACGGCAGCATTGATGAGATAAAATATATATCGGATCAACTGTATGATTTCTGTTTGACGTACATGAGTGACGAAAAGTCTGCAAAGGATCTTTCTGCATGTGTGGAAGAAATATGCTCAGATATCGTAAAGCATAGCTTTACTAATGGCAGAAGGCAATGGCTTGACATCACCTTTATAAACCAGAACAACGAAATAACGATCCGTTTCAGAGATAACGGAAAACCATTTGATCATATGAAACAAATAACTTCCGTTAACACTGACGACGGCATTCTCAGAATAAAGGAATCGGCAAAGAGCATCTCCTACAAACGAAGCATAGGACTGAATTCGCTTTCGCTGACGCTGTAAATAAGATATCCTGTTACGAAAGGAGTGAAATGGCTATGAAGATACTCGCGATAGATGACGAAAAACTGGCGCTTGAGGCTCTTGTGAGCGCAATACGTCAGAGTTGTCCCGAAGCGGAGATCAGAAGCTTCCGCAAAAGTGACGAGCTTATCAGATATGCCGAAAAGCATCACTGTGATATTGCTTTCCTTGACATCAAAATGAATGGTATCACAGGTGTGGAAATCGCCGAACGTCTTAAAAAGCATAATCCTCACCTTAATATAATATTTGTCACAGGCTACGATGACTACACAGGAAATGCCATGGAGCTGCACGCAAGCGGATATATCATGAAGCCTGTTACAGCAGAAAAGGTGGCTCAGGAGCTTAATGATCTGAGATATCCTGTAAATGACAGCGACCATGTCACCCTGAACGTGAAATGCTTCGGAAACTTTGAAGTATATCTCCCCGACGGCGATATACTGAGATTTGAACGTGCAAAAGCAAAAGAGGTGTTTGCTTATCTTGTCTATCGACAGGGTGCTTCCAGCACTATAAAGGAAATAGCAGCAAGAATCTTCGAAAATGAAGAATATGATCTGCGTCATCAGATGTATCTGCAGAAGATAATATCTTCAATGATGAAAACACTCAAACAGATCAATGCCGAGCACATCATAACCAAGGCATATAACAGCATTTCTGTTAATATCGAATTTATTGAATGCGACTACTACCGCGCTGTAAATCAGGATTCCCACGCACTCAGCGCCTATACAGGTGAATTTATGGCTCAATACTCGTGGGCAGAATATATGAACGGCTATCTTTACAGATTGGCAAATGGGAAAAAGTAAAATGGAGAGAGTATTATGGACAACAACGAAAGATCATTGATGAAGATTTTCAAATAGGACAGCATTATTTAAATATCATCTGAATATAAAAAAGCCATTCCGTGATAAGCAGAATGGCTTGGTGTTTATAAGTTCAATCGGTTTATTCGATAGTGAATATATCAACAAGTCCTGTAATATCAAAAACCTCCATAATAAGACGGTTTACATTGATGAACTTCATCTTACCCTGAGAATTCATGGTCTTCTGAGCGTTGATAATGACTCTCAGACCGGCAGAAGAAATGAACTCCAGACCTTCCATGTCCCAGATGAATTCCTTTATACCACCTATACTCTCATTAACAGCGGCTTCGAGCTGTTCGGAATTAGAGGAATCCACTCTGCCCATTACCTTCATTGTAAGCACTTCATTTTCAATCTTCTTATCTATTGTCATATTATGTCCTCCTTTTAGGATTATTCCTTAGTAAAAGCATTTTAACATGCACACTATGACAACACAATGACAAAACCGATAATACTATTTAATGAAAGGCGATCCTATGCTTGAACTTACAACAATACTTCAGCTGGCTGCTACCGCACTAATGCCTGTTTTGACCACTGTTATAGTGTATCTGTGCGAAAAGAAAACTTCTTTTGGCAAGCTTAAATTCATGACCCGTCAGATCATTATAGGAATCATATTCGGCGGCATAGCTGTAATATCAACAGAATTCGGCGTTAATACCGGCACTGCCGTGATGAACGTTCGTGATTCCGCGCCGCTTTGCGCAGGTATAATCTTTGGTGCACCGGCAGGTATAATCGCCGGTATCATAGGTGGAATTGAGCGCTGGCTGGCTACATTCTGGGGCGCCAGCGAATATACTCGCATAGCCTGTTCGATCGCAACCGTGCTTGCAGGATTATTCTCTGCAATACTCAGGAAATATATGTTCGACGACAAAAAGCCGTTCTGGGTGTATGGCTTTGCAGTCGCGGGCATAATGGAGATCATCCATATGCTCATGCTGTTCCTGACAAATATGTATGATCTCAACTTCGCATTTTCCGTTGTACAGGACTGTGCGATTCCCATGATACTGCTGAACAGCATCTCCGTTGCACTTGCGTTGCTTGCTGTATCGCTTATCAGCAAAGAAAAATTCAACCGCCCGCACGAACAGAAGCATATCTCACAGGCTGTGCAGTTCTGGCTTCTTATTTGCCTGATAGTTGCGTTTATCGTGGGTAATCTTTTCACTGTGTTCCTACAGACCAAAATATCCGATAACGAGAACGATACCTTGCTTCGCCTGAATATAGAGGACGTTATGGCAGATATAAAGGCCGCCTCGGACGAAAGCCTGATCGCTAAGGCTGAAATGATCGCAATTGACTATGCAGCCGAGCATACCGATATCAAAGCACTGGCAGAAAAGTATAATGCAACCGATATCAATATAGTAGATAAAAACGGCACTATCATCAACAGCACCACCGAGAATTACATAGGCTACGCCATGAAAGACGGAGAACAGTCAGCCGAATTCCTTGTGCTTCTCGAAGGCGCAAAGGTATATGTACAGGATTACCGTGAAGTATCTCTGAACGATGAACAACTCATCAAATATGCGGGAATCACGCTTGATGAAGGTGGATTTATACAGGTAGGTTTCAATGCGGAAATGTTCCAGGGTGATATCGCGGAGCAGGTGCTTGATGCAGCAAAGAACCGTCATGTCGGCAAGGAAGGCGGCATAATCATCTGCGATGCGGCGTGGAATATAATCAGCGACCGAACCACTGTAAACAACACTCTGTCTATCAACGAAAGACGCACTGATGTCGTTGCCGGAGAACGCTTTACAGCTAATGTATTCGGCGCAGACAGCTACTGTATGTTCTCTGCGACAGAAGGATATTACGTCATTGCTTTCCTGCCGATAGAAGAAGCTCATTTCGCACGAGAGGTATATATTTATGTATCCGGCTTTATGCAGATACTTGTATTTGCGATCCTTTTCGGCAGACTTTACTTTCTTATAAAGTCAATGATCGTTGAGAACATCCGCAAGATCAACTCCTCTCTTGCACAGATAGCAAGCGGAAATCTGAATGTTATCGTTGATGTGCGCTCCAATCAGGAATTTGCATCGCTCTCAGATGATATAAACAGCACAGTGCATACCCTTAAACGCTATATCTCCGAGGCTGCTGCGAGAATCGACAAAGAGCTTGAATTTGCAAAGTCTATCCAGCACTCAGCTCTGCCATCTGTCAACCCCTACATAAGCCGCAAGGACTTTGATATCTATGCGGATATGTTCACAGCAAAAGAAGTAGGCGGAGATTTCTACGATTTCTACCAGATAGACAGTCATACCTTTGCTATATTAATGGCAGATGTTTCGGGAAAGGGAATCCCCGCCGCCATGTTCATGATGAGAGCAAAGACTCTCATAAAGAGCCTTGCCGAAACGGGAATGAGCGTTGAAGATGTATTCACACAGGCAAACGAAAAACTTTGCACGGGAAACGAAGCAGGTATGTTCGTAACTGCATGGCTGGGTTTTATCGACCTCAGCACAGGAATGGTCAATATAGCCAATGCAGGTCACAATCCCCCGCTCATTAAAAGAGCCAACGGCGAATTTGAATATCTCCGTACAAAGAAAAATCTGATGCTTGCAGGTATGGAGGGAATAAACTATCGCAAAATCGAGCTACAGCTTATGCCAGGCGATCAGCTGTTCCTTTATACGGATGGTGTTACGGAAGCCACCGATGCACAAAAGGAGCTTTTCGGTGACGATAGACTGCTTGAAACGCTTAATATGGTCAAAGACAAAAACTGCGAAGAAATATGCCGGAGCGTGAAGGCGGCAGTCGATGAGTTCGTTGGCGATGCGCCTCAGTTTGATGATATCACAATGCTTTCGCTGAAGATAGGACATCTGATCAACGGCGGCAGCATCACAATAATCCCCGACAAGAGCTCCGTTGAAGCTGTGCTTGAGCATATTAACAAGCAGATGGAAAACCTCGATATTCCCCCTACTATCGTTGGCAAGGTGAATATTGCAGTAGACGAGCTGTACTCCAATATCGTTAAATACAGCGGAGCAGAGCTTGCCGAAATCGCAGTTGAAAATCACAGAACGGAATTTGCAATCACCTTCTGGGACAACGGTAAGCAATTCGATCCGCTTGACGCAAAGGAGCCAGATGTAACAGCAGGCATTGACGAACGCGGTATTGGCGGCCTTGGTATATTCATGGTGAAGAAAATGGCAAAGAGCGTTGATTACTGCTATGAAGATGGATACAATATCACAAGAATAATAATCGAGATTAAGGATGATGAATAACATGAAAAAAACAATTACAACTATTGCAGCACTGGCTGTTATGCTTTCAGCCTCAGCCTGTGCAGCACAGGAAAACAACAGCGACAGCAATATCTCCGACAATCAGTCAGCAAATATAACCGTTGGGGCTACGACCAACGCTACTGAGAGTACTGATTCAACTCCTGCTCAGGATTCCGAACGGATAATCACATCAGATGGATCACAGACAGAAACCGAAGAGGCCTTGTGGCTTCCCGAAACAGGCAATGCCACAGCTGAGTTCTGTGATGGTGTTCTGGAGGCGAACACCATCACCGCTCTTTGCGCAAATTACAATGACGTAACCTACACAGGCAGGATCACATCAACCGAAACAGGCGATTACACCGAAATCGAAATAGTCATCTCGGAATTTAACGGACAGCCTGCAGCAAGCCGTGTTTCAGGATACGGAGATATGAACTCATACGAGCTGTGCACCCAGATCTTTGCTTGCGCAACTGACAGCTATGGTGCCGGTGCGCTTACCATACTTCCTATACAGGAACGTGATCGCATCATTGACGATTATTTTGATCTGTTTTTTGCCGATGGTGATTTTTTAGTTGATCTCACTCAGGAAAACGGAGAGTATGTACTTGCTGCCGGACACGTTTCAGAAGAGCAAGGTATAAATACTGAAAAGATATTCTATATTGAGCCCGAAAATAAAACTATCACAAGGATGGTCATAAATGAACTTGATATTGACGGAGAGCCTTTCAGCATTACCGAGCTTGAGGTCAAGTATAACAGCGGAAGCATCATAGAAACCGCTGCCTATGACAGAGTATTTACAGGTGACGATCTCTGCCAGACGACATTCGCTATCAACGAGGGCAACAGCAATGAGCATTTCTGCACTTTCTCTGTCGCACGTGACATAAATCTGTTTGCCAAGACAGATGAGGGTCTGGTACAGTTCAGCTATGATAAAGAGCTTACCAAGCCGGTACAATGGTTGGAGAACTGCGAAAACGACATAACCATATACGCTGAAAACCAGTATAAAACAAGCGAATAACATAAAGACCTCCGTTAACTTCGGAGGTCTTTTCATGTTTACTTATTCACATTTGCCATGATCACTCGCCCAGTGCTTAGGTATGCGCACTACTGCAGTAGTTCCCTTGCCTATCTCGCTTTCTATCATAAGTGTTCCGCCACTTATCCTCTCTATACGGTCACGCACATTCTGTATGCCGATATGTGATTTTCCGTCGTTCTTGTTCTCCGATATATCAAACCCCGTACCATTATCAGATACGATTATCTCAAAGCTGTTTTTTGTTTCGCGTGTGGAGATACGCACTGTGCCTCCGCTGCTGTTCTGACATATGCCATGCTTTACGGCATTTTCGGCCAGAGGCTGTATCGTCAGCGACGGCAACGAAAAATCCTCTGCCTGAATATCATATTCTATCTCAAGTATATCATCAAATCGCATTTTTTCAAGCGTCAGATATGTCTGAACGTGCTTCAGCTCTGTTGTAAACGGAACAGGAGTCTTTCTCTGCAGCGAATCAAGATTCACACGCAGATAATCCGAAAAATCACATATCGCCTGCTGCGCGGTTCGCGGATTCTTTGCACACAGATAATGTATCGTATTCAGCACATTGTAAAGAAAATGCGGCTGTATCTGTGAAAGCATTATTGCTATCCTGCTGTCCTGAAGCTGATCTTTCAGCTCGGTCTCTCTCAGGATGCTTTTCGGTATATAGCACAGTGCGTATATAAGAGCAATTACAAATACAAGCCCGAACGCTGCCAGAGAAGACATTCCGTTTGTCCATAATCCCGTTGCCATTGCTACAATATCAACTACCAATGCTACAAGCACCAATATAGCTCCTATGACGATGATCTTTCGCAGAGCGGTGTCTGAAACCAGTTCCATAATGCAGCACACAAGCATTATGATCGCTGTTATCGCAATAAATACTGAAGAATATGCACTGACATCATAAGGAAGTATTACCCCGCACAGAGAAAGGATAAGTATGATGCACACCGCCACTCCACAAAGTGCCAGGACAGTACTGCAAAGCTTTTTCCGGCTCTCTCCGACGAGCTTCATGATAATACCCATAATGAATAAAGCATACATGATACCACACAGCTGCACAGAATATGTATTGAACAACGTGTGATTGCTCCAGAGTCGTATATACGGAGATGACATAACGATATACCCGCCTGCAAAGAACAACACCCCAGCAGTGCGCCACAATATCTCTTTATACGAAATATGAAGAAGTGAAGAAAAAAGTGCTATACCGCTCATAATCAACGACAGTATTATCACAACGAAACCTATCGTTCGCTGAAAATCGCCCTTTGTGACAAGAGCTTTTTCGGTATAAGACGAACATACGGTCATAGAATCAAGAAACTTCTCGATGGCATCGCCGTTGCCAAAGTGATGCGGATTTTGCAGAATTATCTCGACACCGTTATTCTCATTTCCCGAAACAACATATTCCGAAATATTCTCTCCACAAGAATGAAAACCGATTTGAGAATTTTCCGAATCAAAAACTTTTACACACTCTCCGTCGATATACATCTCTCCGCCAATGTGGTCAAGGACGAACAATATCACCCAGCCTTCCTTAAGAGGGCCGATATTATCTCCGTCGGGCGCGACACCTTCAAAGTGACCTCTGAGAGTTACATCTCCGCTCAAAGCGGGAATATGACTTTCACTTGTCAGCGTCTGCCAATCGCTGTCGCCAATCTTATATTCGCCCACAAACTTTGCTCCAAGCGAAACAGCGGGCTGTGAATTGTGATTGTTTATACAGACTATCACAAGTACCACAATTGCTGTAATCAGCAGTATGATCTCTGTCAGAGTGTTATATCCGATCTTTTTCATGGCATTATCCTTTGCAGTCATTATCTGGTGTCATACATAATTCTCTTAAACGGTAGCCTGTCACATATGTCGTACATTATAATTATATCATAATCCTGACACAAATGCAATGATCACCGCAAATGTTTAAAGCGTTTTGTTTTATTTGTTAAAAAACTACCCAGAAGTATATTAAGACTGCATCAAACACCGCCTTGCATTGCCAAAGCCCAATAGTGCGGAGTTTATTAACTACCGCTCCACTGGTTATAAGCACCGTCTTATCATGTAAGCTTTGTGTATGTTTAGTTTATGTATCATTCAAGTATTTAGTTTCCTATCTTGGTTCTCTTGTCATAGGTGAAGATGTGGTTGTAGTAGATATCCCTGACGGAGCAGAGGACAATATTATTCTCGGTGTCGCTATCGCCGTAGAAATATCAACTGTCCTTACATTTTGGTTTGTAACATTTTGTATAACAAACCACCTCAATGCTCTAATAACATTCTAGAACAAACAAGAAAAGAACAAGAAAATTCGACTGTATTTGTTCCGGAACAAGAACAAAAACAAACCGCTTGTTGTTTTGCTTGTGTCGACCGAAAAATCGCATAACGAAAGCGAATAACAGCATTACAGAACAAAAGAACAAGATTTCTCTTATGAGGCATCTAAAATATAAAAGAAAAGCTGTTTTTGTGTGCGAAATGCGTATATACGCACACGTAAGGGAATGGGAAATCAAACGGGGGATTAACGGAAAGGAGCAATTATGACAACATACGAACCTAACGATCTTATCCATTACAGAGCTACTCTCGCTCTCGTAAAACACCTCGTCGAGGAATGTGTTCTGACAGAAAAAGAGTACCGCATGATATGCAGCAGCATGGACGCGGCTGCAGTCGCACCTAAGCGGCGCACGGATGCGCCGCAACAAAGTGCGACAGGGGGCATACTGAACAAAAAGTACGGCTTTCCTTCGGGTAGTATATTCAAAGAAGTGCTGCGCACTGATGTTCGCTTTCGCCGACAGAGGGTCGGCGATTTTGCTGCGCAAAAACAGCAAACTAAAGCAGAAAAAGCTTGACTTATCCCCTCTTTAGAGCGAATATACAATAAACCCATTGATACAAAGGAGGTCATACAATGGAACGAAAAGTAGAACAGGTGCAGTTTCCTAAGCTGAAAGCACCAAAGCCAAAGCGAGTAGCGGCTTATGCGAGAGTTTCCTCTGGCAAGGAGGCAATGCTGCACTCGTTGTCAGCGCAGGTAAGCTATTACAGTAGCCTTATCCAAACCCACCCTCTGTCGTTACTGCTGTATTGCCGCAGGAACATAACAACAAAGTCACAGATAATAGGAAAATAGATAGTTTTCTTTTCATTGTATCACCTCTGTTTTTTATTATAACACTTTAACTATATGTAAAAAGAGTATTTTTTGGGACAGTAAAGCCAAAAATTTGCAAAAGCACTTTTTTTCTACCTTTTCAACAAAAAAAGCAACTCATTTTGTGAGTTACTGCAAATAAGTATCATATAAAATATTACAAATATTACAATATATAGAAAATGAAAAGTGAAAAACAAACTACTACAACTTGGAAAGAATATACCCAATTTATGGGGTATATTATTATTCAGTTATTGCCATTATAATAAATGGGTGATAATATGATTGTTTACGATCCTTTTTGGCAATTTCTAAAAGATAACGGAATTACTACATATACATTGATACTGAATTGAAACCGAGACATTTTGCTGACTACTATCAGTATAAATCAACCAGTGGCAGATTAGACGGAAAGAAGGCGGTCTTGATATAACCACAGTAAGAAGTATGGCTGCTCTTATCCGAACGGTATTAAACGAGGCGGTAATCTTTGAATATATTAACGGCAATCCCGCAGGGAGCGTTCCTGTTCCAAAACGAGCAAGAACAAACTCAAAATCTTCAAAGAGTGTCTATATGACAGCGGCAGAGGCTAATAATATGCTCAAAGAAATATGTCAAGAGGAAATCTTCCCACTTGTGTATGTGGCAATAACTTACGGACTTCGCAAGAGTGAGGTTTTAGGCTTGAAATGGGACGCTGTTGATTTTGAAAGAGATACCATTGAAATCAAGTCAACAGTTGTAAAAAACAAGTCTATCGTTTATAAAGACACTACTAAAAGCGAAACTAGCCACGACACATACGAATTGTTGCCCGAAATCAAAGAGCTTTTGCTTAATATTATGGCAGAACGGGAGAGCAATCGCCAAAAGTATGAAGAACTCTATACAGAGTCAGAGTACATTTTTACACACCCTGACGGCAGACTTTATCGTCCTGATTGTGTGACACGCACTTTTAAACGAATACTTAAACGGCATAAGCTACCCGAAATGCGTTTTCACGACCTGCGTCACAGCACAGCGAGCATACTTTTTGATAAAGGTTGGGATCTGGAGGCAGTCAAGGCTTGGCTACGTCACGCTGACATTAAACGACCAGCAATATTTATTTGCATATATCCAAAGATAGAAAGCATTTGTTAGCAGCAGATCTGCAAGGCACTTTTATTGCACCCATATTTGAGAATGAATATGATCTGGAAATCAGGCAAAAAAGAATGGACGCCTAACTTGTAAGCGTCCAAATAGGTAAAAATTCCCGTTTTTAAGACAGAATAACCCGAAAATCCTTTAGATGTCTTTAGATGCTCGTGAGCACACGGGGAAAAAATAAAAGGCTCTGTTTCGCACAACAAAGCCTTTTGATTGGTCTGAGTGACAGGATTTGAACCTGCGGCCTCTACCACCCCAAGGTAGCGCGCTACCAATCTGCGCCACACCCAGCTATCCAACGCATATTATTATATCACGCAATTTCCACTTTGTCAATAGCTTTTTTTAAAAAATTTAAATTTTTTCGCAATTTTTTTCGTATAAAACGCAAAAACATCAAAAAATGGCTTTGTTATGCGCTTTCGTCTAACTGTGCAGAAGCTCTCAATAAAAATCGCACAGCCCGCTGACGGCTGTTCATCTCGGAAAGCCCGTCGCTTACCGCCGCGGTACTGTGCGCTGTATATTTGATCCCTACCTCCCACCCGTCACTTTAACGCTTGGCGAATATGCCACGTATCGCAGCAAAGCCGTCGCTCTTGCCGCTCGTTGCCGCCGCAAACACGGGAACCTCACGCTCGGTCAGCTTTAGATGAGGATAGCTCTGCACTGCAGTTTCCGCAGCTTCCTCAGGAGAAGCCCCTGCTGCCACAAACCCTGCAGCAAGCTTTTCGCCCTCCGCAAGCTTCGACTTAGCCGCTCCGCACATCAGCAGCGCAAGCTTTACCCTCGCCTCAATAAGCGCTTCCTGAAGCTGCTGAAGCTCCTCGTCTGCCGCACTCGGCTCGGAAGAAGCATCAATCTGCTCTTCCGCTTCTGTCAGTTCCATTTCAACTGCCTGCTCCTGTGTAGCTGTAATGCTCTCATTCATCGTTATCACTCCTTTCCATGCTCCTTGCTTCCTCGATTGAAATGCCATAGATCTGCGAAATCGCACGCGCCTTGGAAATAATTCCTGCATTGTACAGCATAACGGCTCTTTCTATCCTCGTGCCGTCGTCCTCTGCCGCTCCGTCCGCAAGCATGACCGAAGCCTTCTCACTTGCACTGTCACTAAGCAGACCGCCCATCTTGCCAAGTACGCAGATATTCTGCATAACCTGCGCCAACGCCTCGGAAACCATAGCTCTATAATATGCGCCAGTGCGATAGGTCTTGCTGCTGCGGCTTACCACCTCTGCGGCGGTCTTTATCGTTCCGTCCTTGTAAGACAGCGTTCCCTCGGACAGCCCAACCTGCATACACAGCATATCAAGCAGCATAGAAAGCGCCTTGGTATGCTCCTCAACACGAAGCTCCGCCGTATTGTCGGTTATCTTCAGCTCCTCCGTGTCAGACACCGACATAGCCTGAAACACCTCGTCGTTTACATCAAAATACCTCTTGATGTCGCCGTTTTCGTCATATTCGCCCCTCACTGCGTAGTAAGGCACGATTATCCTCTTTTTACCGAGAACAAATTCCCTTTCAAGGCTGTCGAAAACTACGTCGATACTTTTAAGCGTATCCTCCGCTCCCGCAAAGACCGAAGCCCCAAGCAAGCTGCATTCCGAGGAAGCGGAATGTCCTGTTCCGATATACACGAACAGCGGCTTTGAAAGTCCCTTTATAGCGCTCCTTTCACAGAGTTCGGGGAGCACGTCCGTAAGCTTCACCGAAACGCCGTTTTCGCTGTACAAGCGGTTTTCAGTCACCAGCTCATCTCCCGAAAGCTCCTGAGCCTCCGCAAGGCGATAACTTTTGCCGTCATGAGTGAGCTTAGAGCAGAACGCCGCGCCGCTTATTCCTATGTTATCCCATTTAGTGGGAATGAAGCTGTCAGCCTCCACAAGGTCGAGCTTCACGCCGTTGTCCCAGTAGACCTTTACCATGCCTCCGCCAAGCGCGAAAACACTTTGCAAAAACGCGGGAAACCTCTCGTAGAAACGATTTTCTCTGAAAACCCTTTTGATAAATTCCTCCGTGCTCTTGTCGGCACTGCTTATAGACGAGCCTTCAGCAAAGCACAGCCTTGCTAGCTCACCGCACACAGCCTTTGCAGCTCCAAGCGAAGCCATGCGGCGCGTTCCACCGTTAAGTCCGCCCTTTCTTGTGTAGCGCCAGCTTCCTCCGCCGTTGTAGATATCACGCCATCGCGCTATATCCGCATAATGCGCCGAAAGCAAGCTTACACTATCCTTTGCGGCTTTCCCTGTCAGCCAGTTTTTAAGTCCCAAAGAATTCCCTCCTTTCAGTGTTATTCAGCGGTCTTTCCCGCTGATGTCATACTAAACCATGATAATCTGCAATTTACTGCAAAGCATAACGTCCCGCCGTCAATGCCAACCGCAAAAAATTATTGTGATTTTCTTGACATATAGCGCGCAATATAGTATAATAAGAATGTATTGGTTTAATTAATTTTATAAAGGAGCACAAAACAAATGGGACTTACATTAACCGAAAAGATCATCAAGGCGCACATCGTTGACGGCGAGATGGTAAAGGGTCAGGAGATCGGTCTTAAGATCGACCAGACACTTACACAGGACGCTACAGGCACGATGGCGTATCTCCAGTTTGAGGCTATGGGCGTAGACCGCGTAAAGACAGAGCGTTCTGTTGCCTACATCGACCACAACACACTCCAGAGCGGCTTTGAAAACGCAGACGACCACCGTTTCATCGGCTCTATCGCGAAGAAGCACGGCATCTGGTTCTCCCGCCCCGGCAACGGTATCTGCCATCAGGTACACCTTGAGCGCTTCGGCAAGCCCGGAAAGACCCTCATCGGCTCTGACAGCCACACCCCCACAGGCGGCGGTATCGGTATGCTCGCTATGGGCGCAGGCGGTCTTGACGTTGCGGTTGCAATGGGCGGCGGCGCTTACTACATAACAATGCCTAAGGTAGTTAAGATCAACCTCACGGGCAAGCTGAACGACTGGGTATCCGCAAAGGACGTTATCCTCGAAGTTCTGCGTATCCTCTCCGTTAAGGGCGGCGTAGGCAAGGTAATGGAATACTGCGGCGACGGCGTAAAGAGCCTGTCCGTTCCCGAGCGTGCAACCATCACAAACATGGGCGCAGAGCTTGGCGCAACAACATCTATATTCCCCTCTGACGAAACAACACTGCGCTTCTTAAAGGCACAGGGCCGCGAGGAAGATTATGTTGAGCTTTCCGCAGATCCCGACGCAGTTTACGACGAGGAAGTTAATATCGACCTCAGCAAGCTCGTTCCTCTCGCAGCTTGCCCCCACTCCCCCGACAATATCAAGTCCATCGAAGAGATCGGCGCTGTAAAGGTAGATCAGGTATGTATCGGATCCTGCACCAACTCCTCTCTTCAGGATCTTTTAAAGGTTGCTCACATCTTAAAGGGCAAGACAGTTCACCCCGACGTTTCCCTCGCTATCGCTCCCGGTTCAAAGCAGGTGTTCAATATGATGGCTGACTGCGGCGCACTGTCCGATCTTATCGACGCAGGCGCGCGTATCCTCGAAAGTGCTTGCGGTCCCTGCATCGGCATGGGTCAGTCCCCCAACTCCAAGGGTATCTCCCTCAGAACCTTCAACCGTAACTTTGAGGGCAGAAGCGGCACAAAGGACGGTCAGATCTACCTCGTTTCTCCCGAAACTGCAGCTATCTCCGCTGTAACAGGCGTGTTCACCGACCCCAGAACTATCGGCGCTATGCCTCCCTACATCATGCCCGAAAAGTTCCTCATCAACGATAACATGGTTGCTGCTCCCGCTTCTGTTGAGGAAGCTCCCAATGTTGAGATACTCCGCGGCCCGAACATCAAGCCGTTCCCCGTAAATCAGCCCCTCGCAGACAGCATCGAGTGCGGCGTTACACTTAAAGTCGGCGATAACATCACAACAGACCACATCATGCCCGCAGGCGCTAAGATACTGCCCCTGCGCTCCAATATCCCCGCTATCTCCGAGTACTGCTTCACAGTATGCGACGAAACATTCCCGAAGCGTGCAAAGGAAGCAGGAAAATCCATCATCGTTGGCGGTGTAAACTATGGTCAGGGCTCGTCCAGAGAGCACGCAGCGCTTGCTCCCCTCTACCTCGGCGTAAAGGCTATCATCTGCAAGAGCTTCGCTCGTATCCACAGACAGAACCTTATCAACAACGGTATTCTGCCCCTCGAGTTCGTAAACGAGGCTGACTACGAGAAGATCGCTCAGGGCGACGAGCTCCTTATCGCAAATATCCGCAGCATTATCGAGAGCGACGGCAAGATCGTTGTAGAAAACAAGACCAAGGGCGAAAGCTACGAGGTTAAGTGCGAGCTGTCCGAGCGCGGCAAGGGCATGATACTCGCAGGCGGTCTGCTCAATATGACCAAGAACGGATAATCGACCTATCAAAATGAAAAAATTCAGAGAAAAGTTCAAGCTTCGCAATTTTCTCATGCTGACAGTGGCAGGTATTATCAATGCTTTCGGCATCACCTGTTTCTTAAATCCCGTTAATCTCTACGACAGCGGTATTTCGGGAACTTCGATGCTGCTTGCACAAGTTACGCCGCTCAGCCTGTCGATATTCCTTGTTATCCTGAACATTCCCCTGTTCCTATACGGACTTAAAAAGCAGGGACTTACATTCACGGTAAACGCGATATACACGGTAGTTATATACTCTGCAATGGCATGGCTGATAACCGACGTGCTTCCTATAGATGTCAGCATCGCCTCCCCGCTTGCAGAGCAAGACCTGCTTTTGTGCGCGCTGTTCGGCGGCATCATATCGGGTATCGGCAGCGGTACTGCGATACGTTTCGGCGGCGCAATGGACGGAATCGAGGTAATGGCTGTGGTCTTCGCGAAAAAGCTCGGCATTACCGTTGGCACGTTCGTGATGATCTACAACATCATTCTGTACATAATCGCAGGCGTGCTTATCAACAGCTGGATTCTCCCGCTGTACTCCATTATTACATACGCTATGGGACTTAAAGCCGTTGACTTTATCGTTGACGGTCTTGACCGCGCAAAGTGCGCGATGATAGTTACAACATCACCCGACGATATATGCAAGGTGCTGTCCGATGTGTTCGAATGCGGTGCTACCCGCGTTGAGGCAAAGGGCGGCTACTCAGGCGCTGAAAAGACCATCGTTTACTTCGTTGTAAACCGTTTTCAGATAACCCGCATGAGAAACGTCGTACACGAGGTAGACCCCACGGCGTTTATTACCATCAGCGACGTTGCTGATGTATTCAAGGCGAATAACTGATTATTTAATTTACAATCAATCGTTAATTTTAAAAGGCTGAAAGGAAATAACAAAAATGGCTGAAAAGATCAAAATGACCACCCCTCTCGTAGAGATGGACGGCGACGAAATGACCAGAATCATCTGGAAGATGATAAAGGATATCCTTATCACCCCCTACGTTGACCTTAAAACCGAGTACTACGACCTCGGTCTTGTAAAGAGAAACGAAACAAACGACCAGATCACTATCGACTCCGCAAACGCTACAAAGAAGTACGGCGTTGCAGTTAAGTGTGCTACCATCACTCCCAACGCACAGCGTATGACAGAGTACGACCTCAAGGAGATGTGGAAGTCCCCCAACGGCACTATCCGTGCAATCCTCGACGGTACAGTTTTCCGTGCGCCCATCATCTGCAAGGGCATAAACTCCCTTATCCCCACATGGACAAAGCCCATCACCATCGCACGTCACGCTTACGGCGATGTTTACAAGAACAGCGAAATGAAAGTCGCTGACGGCTCCAAGTGTGAGCTTATCGTAACCGATAAGGACGGCAACGAAACACGTCAGCTTATCCACACATTCAACGGTTCTGACGGTATCATTCAGGGTCTGCACAACATCAACGGCTCCATCGCTTCCTTTGCAAGAGCTTGCTTCAACTTCGCTCTCGACACAAAGCAGGACCTTTGGTTCGCTACAAAGGACACTATCTCCAAGCAGTACGACCACACATTCAAGGACATCTTCGCTGATATCTACGAGACTGAGTACAAGGCTAAGTTCGAGGCGGCAGGTATCGAGTATTTCTACACACTCATCGACGACGCTGTTGCAAGAGTAGTACGCTCTGAGGGCGGCTACATCTGGGCCTGCAAGAACTACGACGGCGACGTCATGTCCGACATGGTAGCTACAGCATTCGGCAGCTTAGGTATGATGACCTCCGTGCTCGTTTCTCCCGATGGAGTTTATGAGTATGAAGCTGCTCACGGCACCGTTACACGCCACTACTACAAGCACCTCAAGGGCGAGGAGACCTCCACAAACTCCGTTGCTACCATCTTCGCATGGACAGGCGCCCTGAAAAAGAGAGGCGAGCTCGACAATATCCCCGAGCTTACCGCTTACGCAGAGAAGCTTGAAAAGGCTACTGTACAGACCATCGAGGAGGGCGTAATGACAGGCGACCTGTATGTGCTCTCTACCCTCGAAAACAAGCGCAAGGTAAACACAGAGGACTTCCTCGTTGAGATTAATAAGCGCCTCGCAGCAATGATGTAAGAAAAGACAAACAATAAGGCATCACCTACTGCGTCAACTGCATAACGGCAGGCACAAAGCCTTGCTATTTCACAGTTTCCTTGTATCTGATACTTTCTTGTTCGTCTTGGCAAAAAACACAACACTATTTACTGCGAAAAAACTCCCCCGATAAGGACGGTGTACAATGCAAAAGAACAACAATATTTCAAACTCCGTAATACGCAGACTTCCCCGTTATTACCGCTTTCTCGGTCAGCTTCTGAAACAGGACATCACCAAAATATCCTCGCGAGAGCTTTCCGAGATGATGCGCCTTACCGCCTCGCAGATACGCCAAGACCTCAACTGCTTCGGCGGCTTCGGACAGCAGGGCTACGGCTATAATGTCGCCGAGCTTCGCGATGAGATCGCTAAGATACTTGGCATAGACATCACCGAAAAGATAATTCTCATCGGTGCAGGTAATCTCGGACGTGCGCTGACAATGCACATAGATTTTGCGAAATATGGCTATGAGCTTGCGGGAATATTCGACAGCAATCCTGCCATGGAAAACGTTGAGATAAGCGGTATCAAAATACAGCATACCGATATGCTTGAAAAGTTCTGCACCGAAAACAAGCCCACTATGGCGGTGCTTTGTATTCCCCGTACAGACGCAAAGCCTACAGTTGAAAAGCTTATGTCGCTTGGCATAAACGCGTTCTGGAACTTCACGCATTACGATATTTTGTTCGATTTCCCCGATGCAAACGTTGAAAACGTGCATCTCACTGACAGCCTTATGACGTTGTCCTACGCCGCAAAGCAACGCAAATAAAAACCGCACCCCAAAGTTATGGACTGAACCAGTAAAAACGGACAATGACAAAAAAGACCTCCTATGGTATAATGATAATACCATAGGAGGATTTTTTATGCCAAGACAATATACACATTTGAAAGAAGTAGAAGCAGAAGTACGGTTTGGTAAAACGAATGGATAAGCCTGAAAAACATTTGGAATCAGTAAAAGAAATAGCTGAATGTCAACGAGCAACACGACAGACATACGGTTATCGTAGAGTAACAATATGGCTTAAAAACAAAGGTATGAAGCTTAATCCAAAAACTATTTTGCGATTAATGAACAAATACAATCTTCTGGCTTGCATCCGTCGCAACCGTAAGTATCAGGTAATGAGTCAGC
>SVMX01000006.1 GCA_015067175.1 Oscillospiraceae bacterium
TATCTCGCCCTCCTTGCTGCGCAAATGCTTAGGCTGCGGCGAAATGATCGGAAAAAAGGGCGCAGTCAGGATAGTGCGCAGCAAGGAGGGCGAGATATCTCTCGACCCAACAGGCAAGAAAGCAGGCCGCGGCGCTTATGTATGCCGCGACAAGGAGTGTTTTGCGCTGGTGCGCAAGGCGCGTAAGCTTGAACGCTCACTGAAATGTGCTGTTCCCGATGAGATATACGACAATATTGAAAAGGAGCTGAGTTCGGATCAATAAGGCGCTATCTACAATGTGTCTTTGCAGACGCGCGGGAAAGCTGGTATTCGGCTTTGACGCGGTCGTGCAGGAGCTTGCCTCACCAAAGAGCAAGGCGGCAGGTATAATACTTGCGTCAGACCTTTCCCAAAAATCCGAAAAGGAGATACGCTTCGCCGCGGAGAAATACGGCTGCGAGATCGCTGCCGCGGATTTCACGATGGACGAGGTTTCGGAGGCGCTCGGAAAACGCACAGGCATTTTCCTTGTGCTGGACAAGGGGCTTTACAGCTCAATTCAACATAACATAACAAAATCGTAATCGAACAAACTAGTATTGGAGGATCTTACATTGCCAACAACCAGTAAAAAATATCGTGTTCAAGATATCGCAAAGGATATGGGCGTTGACCGCGCTGAAATAATCGAGGTTCTTGAAAAGACTTTCGGCGGCGCGGCAAAAAAGGCTCAGACCGCGCTTTCTCCCGAGGAGATAAGCTATCTGCTTGCAAAATATTCAAGCAAGCATGAGGTCAAGGATTTTAACGAATATTTCAAAAAGACTGCTGTTATAAAGACAGAAAAGCCTAAGGCAGAGGAAAAGAAGCCTGCTGCCAAGAAAAAAACAGTTAAGGCTGAGGAAGCTCCCGCTGAGGAGAGCGCAAAGCCTGCCGAGGTAAAGATTGAAGTCAAGGCAGAGGTCAAGCCTGAAGTTAAGGCAGAGCCTGCAAAGGCACAGACAAATCCCGAGGAGCCTAAGGCTGAACCTGTAAAGGAAGCAGAAAAGGTACAGGAAGCACCCAAGGCTGAGGAGAAGAAGCCTGTACAGGTGAGCGAAGCTGCCAAGGCAGAGGCTAAGCTTGCTCGACAGGAAGCTCGCCCCGAAAAGCGCCCCGACAACCGTCAGGACAATAAGCGTCCCGATAATCGTCAGAACGGCGACAGAAATGTGCCGAATCGCGACAATAAGCAGAATAATTTCAATCGCGACGCTAAGCAGGGTGCACCTAACCGCGATAACAGAAATGATAACCGTGCTAAGCAGAATTCACCTGCTGCGGCTAAGCCCACAACACAGAAAGCTGTCATCGACTCGTCTAAGCTCAAGGTAAATGCTCCGCCCTCTATGCAGAAACAGAAAGGCGAGACCGTACAGCGCGGCGAGCAGGTCACAAAGACTGTTGACACTCGCGGCTCTTATGTAGAGCTCGACAAGTACAGCGAGCGCTATGAAACTATCGCGCCCGCTTCAAAGCTTAACAACGACAACTTCCAGCGCAAGCAGAAGATAAACCAGAAGTCGCAGAATAAGAACAAGGGCGGCTATAACAACAAGCGCGAGACCGAGGCTCAGAAGCTGAAGCGCCTTGAGCTGGAGCGCGCAAGAAAGCAGCAGCTTAAGGTTCAGATCCCCGACGAAATCGTGGTTTCCGAGCTTGCAACACGTCTGAAAGTTACCGCTACCGAGGTTATCAAGAAGCTGTTCAACCTCGGTGTTATGGCAAACCTCAACGAAACTATCGACTTTGATACCGCGAGCCTTGTAGCAGAAGAGCTCGGCGCAAAGGTTGAAAAGGAGATCGTTGTTACTATTGAGGAGCGTCTGTTTGAGGAGATCGAGGATACTGCCGAAAACCTCGAGCCGCGTTCTCCCGTTGTAGTAGTAATGGGACACGTTGACCACGGTAAGACCTCGCTGCTTGACTATATCAGAAAAGCAAGCGTAACTTCAACCGAGGCAGGCGGTATCACACAGCATATTGGTGCTTACAAGGTAGCGCTCCCCGACAGAGAGATTACATTCCTTGATACTCCCGGTCATGAGGCGTTCACATCTATGAGAGCAAGAGGTGCAAACCTCACTGATATAGCTATCCTCGTTGTTGCTGCGGACGATGGTATCATGCCGCAGACTGTTGAGGCTATCAATCACGCAAAGGCTGCGGGCGTTTCCATTATCGTTGCTATCAACAAGATGGATAAGGAGACCGCAAACCCTGACCGTATCAAGGAAGAGCTTACAAAGTACGACCTTGTATGCGAGGACTGGGGCGGCGACGTTATCTGCGTTCCTGTTTCCGCTAAGACAGGCGAGGGCATGGATACACTGCTTGAGATGGTAGGCCTTGTTGCAGACGTTCTCGAGCTCAAGGCTAACCCCAACCGTCTTGCAAAGGGCGCTGTTATCGAGGCCAGACTTGATAAGGCAAGAGGTCCTATCGCAACTGTTCTCGTTCAGAACGGTACACTGCACACAGGCGATGTTATCATCGCAGGTACTGCTGTCGGCAGAGTGCGTGTAATGCGTGATGACAAGGGAAGAACTGTAAAGGAAGCAGGTCCGTCTGTTCCTGTTGAGATAATGGGTCTTGCTGAAGTCCCCTCCGCAGGTGACACATTTGCGGCAGTTGAGGACGAAAGACTTGCAAGAGAGCTTGTTGAAAAGCGTAAGCACGACGCTAAGGAAGAGCAGTTCAAGGCTTACCAGAAGGTAACTCTTGATAATCTGTTCAGCTCCATCGAGAGCGGCACAGTTAAGGAGCTTCCTATCATCGTCAAGGCTGACGTACAAGGCTCTGTAGAGGCTGTAAAGCAGTCGCTTGAAAAGATCACAAATGAAGAAGTTCGCGTAAGAGTTATCCACGGCGCAGTTGGTGCGGTAAGCGAAAGCGACGTAATGCTCGCTATGGCTTCGGGCGCTATCATCGTAGGCTTTAACGTAAGACCTCATGCTTCCGCAGAGGAGAGCGCAAAGCGCGAGGGCGTTGAGATCCGCCTTTACCGCGTGATCTATGACGCTATCGAGGACGTTACTACCGCTATGAAGGGTATGCTTGCTCCCAAGTACCGTGAGGTACAGCTCGGCAAGGTCGAGGTGCGTCAGGTATTCAAGATCACCAATGTCGGCATCGTTGCAGGCTCCTATGTGCTTGAGGGTAAGGTCGCAAGAAACGGTCAGGTGCGTATCGTGCGTGACGGTATCATCGTTGGCGACGACCATATCGCAGGACTTCAGCGTTTCAAGGACTCAGTAAAGGAAGTTTCTGCAGGCTATGAGTGCGGTGTGAGCCTTGAAAAGTTCACCGACATCAAGGAAGGCGACATCTTCGAAGCTTATGTAATGGAAGAGTACCGCGACTGATAAACGGTATTGTATCGTAAAGGAGGCTTGACATGGCTAACTTTAATATAAAACGACTCAGCGAGGACATCAAGCGCGAGATATCCGCCGCTGTGAGGGGCGTAAAAGACCCCCGCGTAGCGAAGAATTTCGTGACGGTCACTCATTGCGAGGTCACAAATGACCTTTCCTACTGCAAGGTGCATATTGCGTGCCTTGGCGGAGAGGACAAGACCTCAAAGGCGGTAGAGGGAATGACAGCGGCTTCGGGCTATTTCAAGAAGCGCATTGCCTCTGCCATAAGGGTGAGAAAGATACCCGAGCTTATATTCCTCCCCGATAATTCTCTGGAATATGCGGCGCATATTGAGGATATAATCTCAAAGCTCCCGAAGCCCGTACAGACAGACGAGGAAGCTGACGAGGAGGACGAGTATGAGGATTGAGATCAACGAGGCGGTACAGTTTCTGCGCTCCCACGATGATTACCTTATATTGATGCACGCAAGCCCCGACGGTGACACGTTGGGCTGCGGCTTCGCCCTGTGCGGAGCGCTGCAGCGTATGGGAAAGCGCGCTAGGGCTGTCTGCCCTGACCAGATACCTCACCGCTTTGATTATATGCGCGAGGGTATAACAGAACAGGAATTTGAAGAAAAAACGATCGTTGCGGTCGATGTCGCTGATACTAAGCTGCTGGGCGATATGAAAGCGCTTGGCGACAAAACGTCACTTTGCATCGACCATCACGTTTCGAACACTGAATATGCAGAAATGCTGCTGCTTCGCGAGAATTATGCGGCTGCCGCCGAGCTTATGTATGAGGTGCTGCTTGCTCTGGGTACAGACATCGACAGGACTATCGCAAATTGCCTTTATACAGGCATCGCTACGGACACAGGCTGCTTTAAATTCAGCAACACAAAGCCGCAGACGCATATCTATGCCGCAAAGCTTATGGAATGCGGCGCGGATATCGCACCTATAAACTATGCGATGTTTGAGCTGAAAACGCAGGGACGTATAAAGCTCGAGCAAGAGGTGCTTCGCAATATGAAGTATTTCGGGGACGGACACGTTGCGGTCATATCCGTTATGCTTGATACTCTTGCCAAGATAACCGATATCGACAGCGACGATGTCGGCGCTATGGCTGCAATTCCGCGTCAGATTGAGGGCGTGGATATCGGTATCTCCATAAAGGAGAAAAAGCCGGGTGTTTTCAAGGCTTCGCTGCGTTCAAGCGAGCGTATCGATGTTTCCGTTATCGCGCAGCAGTTTGGCGGCGGCGGTCACGCGAGGGCTTCGGGTTGCTCGTTTGAGTGCTCTTACGAGGAAACTGAAAAGCGCATCGTTGCAGCTTGCTGTGAGGCTTTGAAGCAGGCAGGCATAATATGAACGGAATTATATGTATAAACAAGCCGCAGGAGTTTACCTCCTTTGATGTGGTGGCGGTAATGCGCCGCTGCTTCAAGACAAAAAAGGTCGGACACGGCGGCACGCTTGACCCGATGGCGACAGGTGTGCTTCCGATATTCGTTGGCGGCGCGACCAAGGCTGTCGATATCTTTCCCGATACCGACAAAAGCTATCGCGGCGGCTTCAGATTAGGACTTACATCGGATACTCAGGATATCTGGGGAAAGCTCATCGAAAGTGACAAAAAAACTGCGTCTGCTGAAGATGTAGAGGCTGTATTGGCGCGTTTTCGCGGAGATATCATGCAGATACCTCCGATGTATTCCGCGCTGAAAATAAACGGACAGAAGCTTTGCGACCTTGCCCGACAGGGAATTGAGGTCGAGCGCGAAGCACGTCCGATAACGATATCGCGGCTTGAGCTAACGCATTTTGACGGTACTGACGGAATTATCGAGGTCGACTGCTCCTCTGGAACCTATATCCGCACGCTTATACACGATATCGGCGAAGCCCTTGGGACAGGCGCAGTGATGACGAGCCTTTGCAGAACGAGAGCCTGCGGCTTTTCGCTTTCTCAGTGCCACACGATTGACGAGGTGCGCGAGGCTGACGAGGAAACGCTTTCCTCATGGCTTATGCCTGTGGACAGCGTTTTCGAAAAGTATCTCCGCATAGAGCTTGACGAGGTGCAGCAGCGCCTTTATCTGAACGGTGTTCGCCTTGACGCTGCGCGGCTTGCAACGAGCGCTCCCAAAGGCGAAAAGCTTCGCGTATATGCCGATGGAGCATTCCTCGGTCTTGCCGAGGTAAACGATGAAAACGAGTTGGTATCTGTAAAAAGATTTCCGACTTGATCACTGAATGGTGGTATTAATTTGATAAACATAACTTATGATGCAGCCTCGCCGAGCGAAAGGACTGCGGTCGCGCTCGGCTATTTTGACGGACTGCATCTCGGGCATATTGGCGTAATTACAGCGGCGCTTGCTAAGCATGAGCTGAAGCCTGCGGTGTTTACATTCAATTGCGACACTACATTGCCCAAATTCCAAAATCCCGAGGATATCATATCCTTTGAAAATAAGTGCGAGCTTATGCAAAAGGTCGGAGTGGAGTACCTTTATGCGCCCGATTTTGCTGAGGTCTGCGGCTATCCCGCAGAGGAATTCGTGACAGAGATACTCATGAAGCGGCTGAATGCAGGCTTTGCGTGCTGCGGCAGAAATTTCCGTTTCGGAAAGGGCGGCAGCGGTACGCCCGAAATTCTGAAAGAGCTTGGCAAGAAGCACGGCTTTGAGGTGGAGATAGTCCCCGATGTCTGTCATAACGGCGAGATAATCAGCTCTACGCATATCCGTGAGCTTATCCGCGAGGGTGAGATTGAGCAGGCAAACACCTTGCTCGGTTATGACCTGTGGTACAGATTGCCCGTAATACACGGAAACCACATCGGAAAATCGCTTGAATTTCCGACGATAAATCAGATAATCCCCGAAACTAATATCGTGCCGAAATTCGGCGCCTACAAAAGCTTTGTGGATATCGGCGGCAGGCATTACCGCGCTATAACGAATATAGGCGTAAAGCCAACTGTTACAGACAGGCACGATGGCAGCGGCGCTGTAATGGAAACGCACATCATCGGCTTTGACGGCGACCTTTACGGGCAGAGGATATCTGTGTCCCTTATAGGATTTATCAGACCTGAGCAGAAATTCGCAAGCCTTGACGAGCTTAAAAAACAGCTTAATCTGGACAAGCTCGCGGCTTTACAATAAACGAAAGGAAAAATACAATGGCAACAGTCAGAACACGATTTGCACCGTCACCGACAGGCTATATGCATATCGGCAATCTCAGAACGGCGCTTTACACATATCTTATTGCAAAAAAGCAGGCAGGCACATTCATTCTGCGTATTGAGGACACCGACCGCGGACGTTATGTAGAGGGCGCGACAGATGTTATCTACAAAACGCTTCGTGACTGCGGACTTAACTGGGACGAGGGTCCCGATGTCGGCGGCGATTACGGACCTTATATCCAGAGCGAGCGTATGGGAATGTATAAGGAATACGCTGAAAAGCTCGTTGAGAGCGGTCACGCTTACTATTGCTTCTGCGAGAAGTCAGCTGACGAAGCTGACGGTGAGGAGCAGAAGCCCAGCGGCGCAGCTTCTCTTAATCGCTGCGGCTGCCGCGATTGCTCATTAGCAGACGCAAAGAAGCGTATTGCTGACGGTGCTGTTCCTGTTATCCGTCAGAAGATACCTACCGAGGGCACGACCACATTCCACGATGAGATCTACGGCGATATTACCGTTGACAATGCAGATCTTGACGATCAGGTGCTGCTGAAATCAGACGGTATGCCTACCTATAACTTCGCAAACGTTGTTGACGACCACACAATGGGCATCACTCACGTTGTAAGAGGAAACGAATATCTTTCCTCCGCGCCGAAGTACGATCTGCTTTACGCTGCTTTCGGCTGGAAGCCGCCCGTTTATATCCATGTTGAGCACATCATGAAGGACGCACAGCACAAGCTCGCAAAGCGCGACGGCGACGCGTCTTTCCAGGATCTTCTCGACAAGGGTTACCTTACAGAGGGTATACTCAATTATATACTGCTGCTTGGCTGGGCGCCCAAGGGCGAAAAGGAGATTTATACGCTCGACGAGATGATAGAGGAGTTCGGTCTTGACGGAATTTCTAAGTCTCCCGCGATATTCGACCCGCTGAAGCTCAAGGCTATCAACGCTCAGCATGTTCGTGCGCTTCCCCTTGAGAAGTATATGGAGTACGCTGTGCCTTATGTTCGTCAGACCGCAAAGCGCGAGGGCATTGATATGGAGCTTCTCTGCTCCGTGCTGCAGCCCCGCACAGAGGTGTTCACCGATATCCCTGCGCAGGTTGATTTTATCGATGAGCTGCCTCAGTATGATCTCGAGCTTTACACAAGCAAGAAGATGAAAACTAGCCCCGAAACAGCGCTTCCCGCACTGAAGAAGATACTTCCTGTGCTGGAGGGTCTGTCCGACTTTACGCACGACAGCGTCCATGACGCACTGTTTAAGCTTATCGAAGCCGAGGGCGTGAAGAACGGCTATATGCTCTGGCCTCTGCGTGTTGCGCTGAGCGGCAAGCAGCTTACCCCCGGCGGCGGTGTAGAGATCGCTGTTATTCTCGGCAAGGACGAGGCTATCGCAAGAATTAAAAAGGGAATTGAGCTTCTCGAAGCGGCAAGTGTATAATTTTCTTCAGTTTCATAAATAATTCACGAAATTATCACTGTTGAGCATTACAATATAATTTGGTATTATGCCTATTTTGACTTCGGAGGCTTTCATGATTGAAGTAAAAAACCTAAGCAAAAGCTACGGTAGCAAGCTTGCTGTCAACGACATAAGCTTTACCGCAAGCGAAAGCGAGATACTCGGCTTTCTCGGCCCTAACGGTGCGGGAAAATCGACAACTATGAACATTCTCACAGGATATCTGTCCTCTTCGGGCGGACAGGCGCTGATAAACGGCGTTGATATCCTTGAGGACCCTGTGACCGCCAAAAAAGACATCGGCTATCTGCCTGAGCAGCCGCCTCTTTATCTTGATATGACGGTCATGGAGTACCTGAACTTTGTATACGACCTTAAAAAATGCAAGCTGCCGCGCCGCTCGCACCTTAACGAGATATGCAATCTTGTAAAAATAACAGACGTTTCAAAGCGCGTTATCCGCAATCTTTCCAAGGGCTACAAGCAGCGTGTTGGTCTTGCGCAGGCTCTTGTGGGAAACCCCAAGGTGCTTATTCTGGACGAGCCGACAGTCGGTCTTGACCCGAAGCAGATAATCGAGATAAGAACTCTTATCAAAAAGCTCGGTAAAAACCACACCGTTATACTCTCCTCACACATTTTGTCCGAGGTGCAGGCAGTATGCGACCGTATCGTCGTTATTGACAAGGGCAAGCTCGTTGCGAATGACACAACAGAAAATCTGTCGCACAATCTTTCCGCAGACCATAAGCTGACTGTTCAGATAGAGGGTCCGCAGAAAGAGGTCAAGGCTTTGCTTGAGAATATACCGCAGATGGTTGAGGTACACGTCAACCGAGCAATCGACAAGACAACGACAGAGTATTCCCTCAACGCAAAGGAGGGCGCTGACGTTCGCCGCGAGGTGTTCAAGCGCATGGCTGAGCGCAGCTACCCGATACTTCTTATGCGCTCGTCTGAGCTTACACTTGAGGAGATATTCCTGAAGCTTACAACAGGCGACTTTTACGGCAATATCGAAAACGGAGGTGTAAGCAGATGATAGCTATATTAAAGCGTGAATTTACATCTTATTTCACATCTCCGCTTGGTTATGTGTATTTAGCGGTTTTCTACTGCTTTTCGGGACTTTTCCTTTGGATGTTCTCGCTGACAACAGGCTCTGCCGATATGTCCGCGACATTCCTTTGGATGTTCTTTATAATGATGATACTCATTCCCGTTCTTACTATGAGAACGATGGCAGATGACAAGCGCCAAAAGACCGACCAGCTTACTTTGACATCTCCTATAAGCCTTTTTGGCCTTGTAACAGGCAAATTCCTTGCAGCGTTCTCGATATTCCTTATCGGAGCTGTTGTGCTGCTCGTTTATGCTGTGTTTATTTCAGCAGCCGTATCCGATACCGCTGCGACAACGGGCGTTGAGGCGTCTTTCGGTTGGGCTTCCGTATTCGGAAATATCGTTGGCATCTGCCTTATGGGCGCTGTGTTTATTTCCGCGGGAATATTCATTTCAAGCCTTACAGAAAATCAGATGATAGCCGCTATCGGCAGCATCGGCGTGAATATCGTGCTGTATCTGTTTGATATCATTGCAAATTTCGTGCAGATAGATTGGCTTCAGCAGCTTATCATCTCGCTTTCTGTGTACAATAAATATCAGGAGTTCACCTACGGCATTTTCAGCCTTGGCAATATCGTATTCTTTGTGAGCCTCGTTGTGGTGTTCAACTTCCTGACGATGCGCGTTCTTGAACGCCGTCGCTGGAGCTGAGAAGGGAGGCACGGCAAATGAAAAAAGATAACAAAAAGCCTCTTGAAAAAGAGAACGAAAATGTGGTAGCTGCTGTTGATATAGCAGAGGCTATCGAAAACTCTGCGGCTGACTCAGATGTTAAGGCTGACGAAAAGCCCGCAAAGGAAAAGAAAAAGTTCAATATGCGCAATTTTAAGCATGGTACATTGTCTGTTATACTGACGCTCGTGTTTATTGCAGTGGTTGTTGTGTTCAATGTCGTTGTGGGACTTATATCCGACCGCTTTGATACAGAAGTAGACCTTACAGCTTCGGGCGTTTACACGCTTGAAGAAAAGACCGAGGAGTATATCAAGAACGTAAACAAGGATATCACCATAACCGTTCTTAACTCCGAAACGAATTTTGAGGCGCTCGGTGACCCTTACAAGCAGGTAAACGAGCTGCTTAAAAAGATGTCGATAGCAAACCCGCTTATCACGATAGAATATCTGCTGCTTGACCAGAACCCCGGCTATGCAGCGGATTTCCAGAGCGGTGAGATCGCTGACAACTATATCGTTGTTCAGTGCCCCTCGACAAAACAGCGCAGAGTGCTTGTTGACGATCTCAGCAAGTCGCTGAGCTACGGCACAGAGGGCGAGGGCTACATCACTGTGAACACCGAGGATTACTACAACGCTTACATGGCGTATTATTACTACGGCACTCACTTTGATATGTATGACTACCTCTATTCCAACATTGAGCAGGACGTTGTTTCTGCGCTGATGTTTGTTACAAATGAGGACCCTGTTCGTGTTGCTTTC
Source organism: Oscillospiraceae bacterium (assembly GCA_015067175.1). Taxonomy (GTDB): domain Bacteria; phylum Bacillota; class Clostridia; order Oscillospirales; family Ruminococcaceae; genus CAG-115. The sequence goes on from SVMX01000006.1 coordinate 10,632, forward strand.
ACGCAGGGCTACAACGAGTCCGACAGCACTGCACTTCAGTCGCTGCTTTCGGATAACGGCTACGCCGTTGAAACAATAAATCTCGCACAGGTAGATGAGATAGACCCCGATATTGATTTCGTTATCATGTACGCACCTACTATAGATGTTGATACCGATAATATCACAAAGCTTGATAAGTTCCTTGATAACGGCGGTGAATTCGGCAAAAACGTGATGTATTTTGCGTCTATAGACCAACCCGATACTCCCAATATTGAGCTTTTCCTCAACGACTGGGGACTTTCTGTCGGTAATTCTATCATAATGCAGAACGACAATAATTATCGTTTCGTTTTTGATACACCGACAATTCCCCACTCTCATTTCCAGCAGGTTTGCGATACTCCTTATGCAGGCGACGTGTTTGCAGGCACCCTGTATACCTACGGCGCATATATGCGTCCCGTTATCCAGATATGGGAGGGCGGCACAAAGGGCAATATCGAGCAGGAAATCGTCATGCAGAGCTACGACAATGCTTATCTCTACCCACTGAATGCAGGCGAGGACTTCACTCCCGAATCTGCTGAATCGGGAAAGTTCAACGATGTTATCGCAGCCTACAGAATACACTCCTCAACAAACGAGCCGAGCCGTCTTGTTGTGTTCGGTTCCGATATGCTTACTTGCAAGGAGTTTCTGAGCTACGGTAACGCAAACAACAGCACGCTAGTTATCAATATGTTCAACTATATCAGCGGCAAGGAGAAGGGCATAACCATCAAGCCCAAGTCCTTTGCAACAACAGGCTTTGATATGACTCAGCAGCAGGCTGATACGCTCGTTATTTTCCTGTGTATCGTCATTCCCGTTGTTGTTATCGCGATAGGTATTGTAATTTGGGTGCGCAGGAGGCACAGATAATGGCAAAACTTTCAAAATCTACACGCACCGTTGTTATTGCGGCGGCGGTTCTGCTCATACTTGGTGCGGTATGCCTTGTACTGCTGCTGACCTCGCCGTCCGATGATAAAAAAGAAAGCGGTGCTGACACCGCGACCTCCGAGGCTTCAACTACTGAAACAGAGGAAGCCGATACTTCGTTTGTCATAACCGACAGGGAAGGCACCGAGGTAACAAAGGCAGAAATAACTAACAGCCTTGGCAGCTTCACTTTTCTGCGCCAGAGCCGTACGGTTGCTGATGCGGAGGAGTTTTACTGGACGAGCGAGCAGCTCAAAGGCGCTCCCTCGAATGATACCCTTATCAAGGCGTTCATGAATTGCCTTGCGGGATTAACAGCTTCCGAGCTTGTTGAAGAGAACGCAGACGACCTCGATAAGTACGGCTTGAAAACACCTGTTTCTACTGCAAAGATAACTTTCGCAGACGGCGCAGAGCAGACAGTGCATTTCGGTATTCAAAATCCTTCTGAAATGACATCGGTATATTGTCGCACGGACGGAAGCAGCGATGTTTATATGATAAGCTACTATTCTGTAGGCGATGTATATTACGGAATAACCGATTTTGTAAATATGTCGATAACAGAGGGTTACAGTACTGATGATCCGCAGGAGCTTGATTATTTCATTATCGAGCGCAAGGATCTCGAAGAGCCTATCGAGATTTCCTATATGTATGATGTACAGGAGGAGTCTGAGAAGGATAGTGACGAGATTCTTGTTACGACCTTTAATTCTCATCGTATAACAACGCCTTTTGTTGCAGAGGTAGATTCTGTAAAAGGTCAGACTGTATGCTATGGGCTTTACGGACTTTCGGCTTCCTATTGTATAAGTGTTGATCCCGATGAGGCGCTGCTTGCTGAAACAGGGCTTGATGATCCTCATTGTAAGCTGACATTTAAATATGGCGGAAACCGGTATGTGTTGCTTTTGGGCAATAAACTGATAAATGTTACAGAGAGCGAGGACGAATCCACACCTGACCTTGAAACTGTTGTCGGATATTATGGCATGGTCGAGGGCAGTGATATCATCTACGCATTTGCTACTGATTCTGTACCGTGGTATGATATTACAGTAGAGGATATAGTGTCAAGACGACCTGTTTCGCCTTATATCTACACCTGCGACAGTGTTGTTGTCACCACACCTGAAAGAGTATACGAGTTTATGATAAACGGCGACGCTAGCGAAAACAGCTTTACACTTGACGGCGTTGAGCTTGATAACTACAAGTTCAAGGAGCTTTATCAGCATCTGATCGCTGCTGTAGGTGAGGAGATCTATCGTGTTGACGGTGATTATGAGCCTTTCATTACCGTTCAGTTGAACTACCGTGAGAAATATCACTATTTTTACGGCGGCGCTTCAGATAAGATTGAATATTACAAGTCAGATGACCGTAAAAATATCGTAAGAGTAAACGGTGAGGTGCTTTTCAAGGTACGTCAGGTCTACACAGAACGACTGCTTGAAAATATCGAGGCTTTGATCAGCGGCGGTGATCTTGAACTTAACTGGTAATATTATTCGGATAGCATATTGTAAAAATTATATGGAATGATGGAGGTATTAACATGGCAGAAAACAATTTTTTCTATTACAGAGGCTTCCCGCTCGTACAAAGCGGCAATGAGATGTACTATGGCAGCATGGGTGATAAGTTTGTAACAAAGCTTACCATTCGCTCCAGCGAGAAGCTGCATGATGTGGATATCCCCACAAAGGTCATGGTTCAGCTCGTTCCCACAGGAACAGAGGAAGTTGACCTTTCAAAGATAAGAAAGGGCGAGATGGCAAGTCTGTACGAAGCGCTTGATACCGCTTATGTTTGGCTTGCAAAAGAACTTTTCTGATTTACTATAGTAAAAAGAGCCGAAGATTTTCAAAAAATCTTCGGCTTTTTATCATTTATGGCGAAATTTATAATTACTTGACATTTACCTGTTCTTTCTATTGCAAAGTTCATTGAAAAAGTATATAATATTATATGTATAGATATGTCCGATTTTCGAGGGTGCTATAAATGAAAACTGTTCTTAAATGGCTGGGCGGTTATTTCAAAAAGCTTGACTGGATACTGCTTGCCATCTGCGGTGCGATAACCGCTTTTGATATTGTTATCGTGAACTCGCTGTATGAGAATAACTATATCGGGTTCGGCGATCTTCAAACACAGATATTTGCCGCTGTTATTGGCTTTTTCGCAGCAATTATCATTGGTATGATAGATTATAAGAAAATGGCAAAGTATTGGTATGTATACGCTCCTGCGGCGCTGTTGTTGCAGCTTTTGCTGTTTACGCCGCTTGGCATAAAGCGCGATGACGACCTTGCTTGGCTTGACCTCGGCTTTATCAGCTTTCAGCCTGCCGAGATATTGAAGATCGTTTATATATTAACGCTTGCTGCTCATATATACAAGCTTGGCGATAAGATAAACAGCTTTCCAAGGCTTATCCTGCTGTGTATCCACGGCTTTGGCCCGTTTTTGCTGGTTCTGTTTCAGGGTGACGCAGGCTCGGCGCTGGTATTTTTGTTCGTTTTTCTTTGTATGCTTTTTGCAGCGGGAATTTCGTGGAAATATATCCTAGTCGCGCTTGTTGGTGCGCCTGCGGCTATTTATGTCGCATGGAACTACATCATGGAGGATCACCACAAAGCCCGTTTTCTGATACTTTTTGATGAAGAGATGCAGGAAGCCGAGAAGCTTGACATCTATATGCAGCAGTATCAAGCGAAAATAGCTATGGGTTCGGGGCAGCTTAAAGGTCTTGGCTTCGATTCCGACAGCTACACCTATGTTCCTGAGATATACAACGATTTTATCTTCTCCTACATCGGTATGACGCTTGGATTTATCGGCTGCATGGCTGTTGTTGTGGCGCTCGCCGTGCTTTGCTTGAAGCTTTTGTCCAACGCTTCCGCATCGCAGGACTTGCTTGGTAAGATGATATGTATCGGCGTTTTTGCGATGATGACCTTCCACTGCATCATAAACATCGGTGTTGTGGTGTCAGCGATACCTGTAATCGGTATTACACTGCCGTTTATCAGTACAGGCGGCACGTCAATGATCATGATGTACGCTTCTATCGGCCCTGTGCTGAGTATTCCCACGCATAAGGAAAAGAAGCGGCATATGTTCTATGAAGAAAAGGATTAAATGGGACTTTCCCTTAAATACAGCAATGTTTTCAGAAAGGATAACAATATATGAAACCCCGTATTTCGACATTAAAGGACATTTATCCCGACAGTCAGGCTGAACAGCAGGCAGCGCGCTATAAAAAGGCTGTGGCTGATTTTGCTGAGTATTTCGGCAGCATCGGCGAGCATCGCTTTTTCTCCGCGCCCGGCAGAACTGAGATCTGCGGCAACCACACTGACCACAACTGCGGCAAGGTGTTTGCGGCAAGTGTCAGCCTTGATGTTATCGCTGTTGTAGAGCTTACCGACGACAATAAGATAACGATAAAATCCGAGGGTTTCCCCGAGGATAGTATTTCGCTCGACAGCCTTGATGTTGTTCCTGAGGAGAAGAACACCTCCGCTTCGCTTATCCGCGGTGTTGCTTCCAAGTTCAAGCAGGAGGGATACACTATTGGCGGTTTCCGTGCTTATACAACATCTAACGTTATGAAAGGCAGCGGACTTTCTTCCTCTGCGGCTTTCGAGGTGCTTGTAGGAACTATCCTGTCGCATCTTTTCAATGGCGGTCAGGTAAGCCCCGTTAAGATCGCACAGATCTCGCAGTATGCCGAAAATGTTTACTTCGGCAAGCCCTCAGGTCTTATGGACCAGATGGCAAGCTCCGTTGGCGGCTTTATCGCGATAGATTTCAAGGATACCGCAAACCCTGTTATTGAGCCTATTCCCGCTGATTTCGAGAAGTTTGGTCATGCGCTGTGCATCGTTGACGCAAAGGGCGACCATGCCGACCTCACCGATGAGTACGCTTCTATTCCCACAGAGATGAAGAAGATCGCGGAGTATTTCGGCTGCAAGCATCTGCGTGAGATTTCCAAGGCGGATATAATGCTCAACATCAATACTCTGCGCAATCAGTTCGGCGACAGAGCAGTTCTGCGCTCCATTCATTTCTTTGATGAGAATGAGCGCGTTGACAAGCTTGTTCACGCGCTGAAAGCAGGCGATTTTGCGGCTTTCCTCGGCAGCGTTAAGGAGAGCGGCGACAGCTCTTTCAAGTATCTACAGAACATTTACGCAAATACTGATGTTCCGCACCAGTGCCTTAGTATTGCGCTGAACATCGCAGAAAATTCGCTTCACCGCAAGGGCGCGTGCAGAGTTCACGGCGGCGGCTTTGCCGGTACAATACAGGCGTTTGTACCCCTTGACGATCTCCAGCAGTTCAAGATGAACATTGAAAAGGTGTTCGGCGCAGGCTCATGCCACGTGCTGAGTGTACGTCCCATCGGCGGAACAGAGGTCGTGCTCAATAGCTGATATGGATATCATCTATACCGCTGAGCGTCACTTCACAGCAGAGCAGCTTCAAAAGCTGTTTCTTTCCGTGGATTGGCTTTCGGGTAACTACCCCGAGAGACTGCTGAAAGCACTCAATAACAGCGATACCGTCTTCACCGCATGGGACGATGACACTCTTGTGGGGTTGATAAACGCTATTGATGATGGAGAACTGACCGCTTATGTGCATTATCTTTTAGTGAGTCCCGATTATCAGGGTAAAAATGTTGGCAGCACTCTTGTTGATATGGTAAAGGAAAAATATTCCGATTATCTGTATTTGTTTCTAGTTGCTGAAGCTCCGCCGCTGATCGACTATTATAGGCGACTTGGGTTTGAACATCTTGAAAGCAGGTCAGTGATGGCTATTTCCAAGCCGTAAAGCAACATGCTTCGCTTTATTGATAATTCCGAAAAAAATAAGGGCGGAAACACCTTCCGCCCAAGAAATATGACCTGCGGCGCAGCCGCACATTAATTTCTAACTCCTCATTTCTCATTTATAGCATATTCGCTCATTTGTTTTATATTAAGCTTATCTACCAATGCGTCAACGACTATTCCGTTTTCGGTGTAGTCCTCGGAGAAAACCTTTCCGTTTTCGCGTATCACCGCAGCAAGTCCCGCCTTGTCGTATGGAAGCAGAAGCTTCATGCGCTTTGAAGTTTCGGGCAGGTTCTTCGCGATGACTTCAAGCAGCCTGTCGATGCCCTGCGCTTTAAGTGCGCTTATCTTCACAGTGCTGTCGTTTTCGGGAATGTTCTCCTCAAGCTTGTCGCACTTGTTTAATACTGTGACCACTGGGATTTCCGCAGCGCCAAGGTCAGCGAGCGTTTTCAGCGTTACGTCAGCCTTTTCGGTGGCTTCGGGGTCGGAAGCGTCACATACATGGATTATGATATCGGCACAGGCAGCCTCTTCAAGCGTTGATTTGAACGCTTCGACAAGGTGATGGGGAAGTCGTCTGATAAGTCCTACGGTATCGACCATAAGCAGGCTTCTTCCATCGGGAAGCTCTATAGCGCGCGAAGTTGGGTCGAGTGTCGCAAAAAGCTTGTCCTCTGCAAGCACTCCCGCGCCTGTCAAAAGGTTCAGCAGAGTGGATTTTCCCGCGTTTGTGTAGCCAACGATAGCGCCAACCTGAACGCTGTCCTTTTTGCGGCGGCTTCTTGCGTAGCCGCGGCGTTCTTCAAGCTCTTTAAGCTCGTCTGACAGCTTGTCGATACGGCGGCGGATATGTCGCCTGTCTGTTTCAAGCTGAGTTTCACCTGGGCCTCGCGTACCGATACCGCCGCCGAGTCTTGAAAGCGACGCGCCTATTCCCATAAGACGGGGCAGGCGATAACGAAGCTGCGCAAGCTCTACCTGCAGTTTACCCTCGCGCGATACCGCTCTTCCCGCAAAGATGTCAAGAATAAGCATCGTCCGGTCAATAACGCGGATATCGGTTGCATTTTCGATGTTTCTTATCTGCGACGCAGTAAGCTCGCAGTCGAATATCAGAAGCTCCGCGCCGAGGTTTTCGCAAAGCTCTCTCACTTCGAGCAGCTTGCCCTCGCCGATAACGGTCGCCGTTTCGTAGGCGTCGCGCTTTTGGATTACGCGCGCAAGCTCCTCCGCTCCCGCAGTGGAAGCAAGCTCTGCAAGCTCGTCAAGGGAAGCCTCGCAGTCATAAGCGCCTGTGTCGGCGCTGACAAGTATCGCTTTTGTTAATGTTTTTTCTTCTTTTACCATTGAATACTCCTTCCGCTTTGCTACAACGGTAACGGCGGATGTAGCATATAACGTTCTGCGTGAGTGCAGAACTCAGACTTAATGCACACTTAACTGATATTATAGCAATATTTTGGTTATGTGTCAAGTCTGTAATTTTATTACACCTTGCCGCGTGGCTACGAACTTCATTCCAAATTTCCGCTGACAGAAAGGAAGAACGCTTTGAAATTCCGCAGATTTGATGTTATGATAGTCGGTACAGGCATTTCGGGTATTTACGCTGCTCTCAATCTGGACAAGCAGCTTGATATACTTATGCTTTCAAAAAAGGAGCTTACCCTGTGTAATTCCGCATTGGCACAGGGCGGTGTTGCCGCGGTCATGGATAAGGATAACGACAACTACGAGCTGCATATTAAGGATACCCTTATTGCGGGACATTATGAGAACAACATCGACAATGTTCGTATTCTGGTAGAGCAGGGACCTACCGATGTGCAGAAGCTTCAGGATAAATACGGCGTTGAGTTCGACCACAAGGACGACGGCAGCATTTCGCTCACACGCGAGGGCGGCCACTCGCGCCGCCGCATTGCTCACCATAAGGACTCCACAGGCTTTGAGATCGAAACCAGCCTTATTGAGCAGGTGCAGCAGCTAAAAAATGTTTCGGTCGTAAATAATTCGGTGCTGTGCCGTCTTGAACGTAGCGAGGGACTTTTCTTTGCTGATGTGCTTACCGAAAACGGTCACGAGTATTACTGCGCGAATTATGTGATACTTGCGACGGGCGGCATCGGCAGGGTCTATAACTACACGACCAATTCCGCTATTGCGACTGGCGACGGAATACAGCTTGCCTATAATCTCGGTGCTGAAATTAAAAATTTAAGCTATGTGCAGTTTCACCCGACTGCTTATGCCGATAAGAATAAGGAAGACCGCGAGTGCTTCCTCATTTCCGAGGCAGTAAGAGGCGAGGGTGCGTATCTGCTTAACTGCAACAAAGAGCGCTTCATGCATAAATACGAGCCTGAACGCCTTGAGCTTGCTCCGCGCGATGTCGTTTCAAAGTGCATAATTGAGGAACAGAAGCTGACAGGCAGCGATGAATTTTGGCTTGATATCTCCCACAAAGAGCCTGAGTTTGTAAAAGGGCACTTCCCGATGATATATAACAAAGTGCTTGAAAAGGGCTACGACATGACAAAAGGTCCTATCCCGATATATCCGTGTCAGCACTACCTTATGGGCGGAATAAATGTTGACGGCAAGGGCGCAACTAATATCGAGGGACTTTACGCAGCAGGCGAATGTTCCCACACTGGAGTTCACGGCAAAAACAGGCTTGCAAGCAACTCCTTGCTTGAAGCTTTGGTGTTCTCGCGTCTTATCTCTGAGGATATAAATGCTCATGCTGTTTCAGATGACAGGGCAGAGGCGGAATACGATATGCCCTCGCCCGAGGGAAAAGCATTACCCGACGGAATAAAGACCGAGGTTCGGAATATCATGCAGAGAGCGTATTTTATTCACCCGAATTATTCCGAGGCTGAAAAGGGTCTTGCAAGGATAACCGAGCTTAAAGAGCTTCTGGAAAACGGCGGTTTTGAGATATCTGCAAAATATGTTGAAACAAAGTCGCTTGTAACAGTCGCTTACATAATTCTTACCGAAGTAATGGAAAGGAAGGATAAGGAATGATACTACTGCCTTTTTATGTTGATGATATCATTAAAACGGCACTGAATGAGGATATAAATTATATCGACAGCACTGCCGACCTGCTTATCCCCGAGGACAGCGTTTCCTCTGCGTATTTTGTAGCAAAGGCAAGCGGCGTCATCGCAGGACTTGAAGTGGCATTGAGAGTGTTTACCATTCTTGACCCCGATATGCAGATAAAATGCAGCTTTAAGGACGGCGATGCGGTCAATAACGGTGATATCATTGCTGAGTTCACAGGTCACACAAGGCTGATGCTTAAAGCAGAGCGTACCTCGCTCAATCTTCTCCAGCATATGAGCGGTATCGCAACATACACTAATAAATGTGTAAAGCTTGTTGAGGGCACCAACGCTTCTATCGCTGATACAAGAAAGACGCTCCCCGGACTTCGCGCCTTGCAGAAATACGCTGTTACAGCGGGCGGCGGAAGAAATCACCGCTACAATCTCACCGATGCGGCAATGCTCAAGGATAACCACATTGACGCTTACGGCGGTATTACAGCGGCAGTCGAGGCGCTTCGCAAAAAGGCAGGTCATATGCTTCAGATTGAGGTCGAGACCCGCACGCTTGACGAGGTGCAGGAGGCAGTTGACTGCGGCGTTAATGTTATAATGCTTGATAACATGAGCTGTGAGACCATGGCTGAGGCTGTAAAGCTTGTAAACGGCAGGGCAAAACTTGAGGCAAGCGGAAACATCACCCTTGATAACATTGCAGATGTTGCAAAAACGGGTATTGATATAATTTCACTCGGTGCGTTGACGCACAGTGTTCAGGCTTTTGATATCTCCATGAAGTGGAGATAACCATATAAAAAATCAATCATTTTGGAGGTAATTATGCAGATACTTATTCACAGTAATGTTGATGACAAGGATATAGTAAATACCATGATTTTGTCTAAGTATAAGGGTAAGTGGCTGTACTGCAAACGCAGAGGCTGCCTTACCTATGAGTTCCCTCAGGGCAAGCGCGAGAGGGGCGAGGATATTGAGGAAACAGCACACCGTGTATTATCCGAGTGTACAGGCGCGAAAAAGTATGAGCTTATCCCTATCTGCACCTATTCTATAACTGATAACGGTGTGACAGAATACGGCAAGCTTTATTTCGGCGGCGTTGTTGATCTTGGAAGCAAGCCTTCCGGTGAGATCGAGCGTATCTATTATCTTGACGCGCACCCCGAAAAGCTTACATATCCCGAGGTGAATTCTATTCTTGTTGCTGAGGCAAAGCGCAAGGGAATAGAGTAATAATATATCGTAATAAGCGCCGCTGTTGTGCGCTGTTGATGGAGTTGTTATTATGAAGATTGAATTTCACGAGGACGTAAATGACGATCTGCTGAAATATGCCGTTGTCATTGCAAAATATCAGGGAAAGTGGGCTTACTGCAAGCACAGAGAACGCCTTACCTATGAGATACCGGGCGGTCACCGTGAAAAGGGTGAAAGTATCGAGGAAGCGGCAAGGCGTGAGCTTTTTGAGGAAACAGGCGCGAAAAAGTACGAGCTTATTCCTATATGCGTTTACTCCGTGACCGATAAGGGCGAGACCTCTTACGGAATGCTGTACTATGCCGATCTTATCGACATCGGCGTAAAGCCAACCAATGAGATAGAAAAGGTTTATTATCTCGATGACCACCCCGAAAAACAGACTTATCCCGAGATACAGCCGAAGCTTATTGCCGAAGCAAAGCGCAGAGGCATTGTATCCTGAAGCTAAGCAAAAGAGGAATGATTGAAATGAACACCGCCATGCATTGGGCGAGCGTATGGGGCAACGCTATATCTATAGGTGAAAACCGCCCCGAAAGCTACAACAAAAATCTCACTATACGTTATCCTATCTACTCGCAGTTTGCGGGAAAGGCTTTGAGGCTTACGTTTGATAACTACTGCGGCACAGAATCAGTGACATTCAATAAGGTGACTGTTTATATAGGCGGCAGGTTTTATCCCGTTACCTTTGGTGGAAAGCGCGAGGTAACTATCGCCGCTGAGGAAAACGCAGTTTCCGATGAGCTTCAGTGCGAGGTAGAGGCTCAGACGCTTATCGTTGTAAGCTTTTATTTTGAGGACTTTACACAGCTTCGCTCCGCAGTTTATACCAGCGGCCCTCTCACTGAGGGAATTTACGCGATCGGCGATCAGACCGAGGTAGAGGATATCTCTCAGGATATCGCACGAAACACCAATATAATTTATTTCCTCAGTAATGTTTCGCTGCTTACATCAAGCGAAAACCGCGCTGTGGTGTGCTATGGCGACTCCATCACCGCGCAGGATTGGCCCGAATACCTTACGCTTCGCTGCAACCGCGAGGATAAGCTGAATACTTCGGTTATCCGCAGAGCGGCAAGCGGAACAAGAATGCTGCGAGAATACAGCTGTATAACCTATGAAAGCTACGGCCTTATGGGAAGCAAGCGTTTCGACCATGAGGTGCCGACCGATGGCGCTGATACCGTTATCATACAGCATGGAATTAACGATATAATCCACCCTGTCGGCAAGGAGGTAAACCCGTTCAGACCCATGAGCGATCTGCCTACCGTTGAAGAGCTTATCGACTGCATGAAATTCTATATTGAGAAAGCGCGCGGCTACGGATATAAGGTCTATGTAGGCACGCTGCTCCCGATAGAGGGTTGGAGAACTTACGCTCCGTTCAGAGAGCAGCTTCGCACCGAGTTCAACGATTGGATAAGGACAACTGATCTCATAGACGGCTGTATCGACTTTGACAAAGCTGTCTGCGATCCCGAACGTCCGTCTCGTTTTCTGCCCGAGTACGACAGCGGCGACCATCTGCACCCAAGCAAGGCAGGCTATAAGAGAATGGCTGATATCGTGCCTGACGAGATACTGAAATAAATTAAGCGCCCCGAAGTTGTCTTCGGGGCGTTGCTTTATGTAAGAATAATATCAAAGCTCGTCGTGAACAGCGGGGAGAACGCCACAGCTTATCGTGAGGTTTCCGTTGCGGCAACGTATCTTGTCAAGCATCTCCTTTTCCTTGGAGGGGTCTTTCAGAGTTACAAGGTAATGAAGATTGAACATTGTGCCCATTCTCACTGTCTTTACTCTGTTAAGCTTGCAGCGTGTGGTGTACTCGCTGAAAATATCGTTGAACAGCTCGCTGTAGTCGAGATCCTCGGGAACAAGTATGCGAAGCAGTCTTGTGCGCTTTGTTGTTTCAGAGGGAATGATCTTTTCTGCGATGAATACCACTGCAGCGATCGCAATTGTAAACAGCGCGCCATAGCCGATATAGCCCATACCTGCCGCGATACCCGAAGCCATAGCAAGGAACAGAATACATATATCACGCGATGTACCTGGAACCGATCTGAAACGAACAAGGCTGAACGCGCCTGCAACTGCAACGCCTGTGCCAATGCTGCCGTTTACCAGCATTATAACGGTCTGCACGACCGCTGGCATGATAAGCGTTGTGATGGTCATGTATTTTGAGGGTCTGTCAGCGCCAAGTCGATAAACAACGGCGATAACAGCGCCGCATACAAGGGCGGCAGCCATTGCTATAGCGCAGCCTGCGCCCGTGGTAAGGTCGATCTGATTAAAAATAAGCTCTGTCATATTAAGTTGCCTTTCAATTGTTATTTGTAAATTCTATTGCAGAAGTCGATCATCTTTTTGATGTTCTTTTCTCGTTTGTTTATAAAACCGCGTATGCAAGCTGCTGTTGCATAACCGCCGTTTATTGCATCGTCAGCGTTGCCTGTGTTTTCATACCGCGCAAAGAATTGCTCGAACAGGGGAGAATAAGTATCCTCAAAATACTGCAGCCTTTCAAGTGCAGCAGTTTTTTCAAAGCAGCCCTCTGAAAGCCCTGTCAGCTTTTCGCAGAACTCCGTGCGGAAGCCTTCGTTTGTCATGAGGTATGCAAAGCAAAGCACCGCAGGGTTTTCGGTGTCCATATCAAGCAGCCCGTTAGGCGTGTAATTTGCATTTTTGAGGGTGTTATTGTAGGCGTCGTTCTGGCCGCATACACCGCCGAACTCCATATCATAGAACAGGAAGCGCCATCTGCCGTCCGCGTATTCGTTTGTCGGGTCAGCGGAGGTCGTTTTCCACATTGACCAGTTCTTGCCCGGCCAGTCCCATTTATTGTCTATCCAGCATTGCACCGCGAAGTAGTCCATAACAGACTCTGGGTCAACAAGCTTTATAAACTCATCATAATCTTCCTGTGAACTGAGGTCTTTGTGTGACTTGAAGAAATCAAACAGCTCATTGAAGTGGTAGCTCTCATCGCTCACACCGTCGGGAAGATCGCCGTCGTCAAGCTTATAGCCAAGCTCCAGCGATTCCGCGTCGCCTTTATAGATAACAACGTCGCTTTTGTCAACGCCGTAGCGGTCCTCCATGTGGTCGTTGGTGTAGTCCTCTTGTAAAATGTACAGTCCCCAGTATTCGCCGTTTAGATAAACAACGCAAGGGCGTGACTTCTGAGTGCCGCAGTCAAGCTCCTCAACGAGCGATTGCCAGTATGTGTCGTTAAATTTTGAGGTGAACGCGCAATTGCCGCCGTTTCTTAACACAAGCGTATCAAACTTGTCTATGACTTTGCCTTCAGCGTTGGTGTAGTCCTCGCCAAAGAATGCATACTTGAAGTTTTTGTTACCGTGCTGTGTACGAGCGTAAAGGCGCAGACCTTTTTGAACGTCAGAGCGCGAGTAGTTGCCTTGTATCCTTATACCGCAGCCTTGCGTAAGCACATTTTCTGCGGAGTCCTCACTGAACTCGAAAAGAGTGATTGCCGCCTCGCGTTCCCATTTCTTGCCCTTTTGCTTGTAGTTAGCGTCAAGCGAACGTGCGGTCTCGCCGTCGCGAAGCCTTTCATCGGCAAGGTAGCTTTGAAGTGCTTCGTCAAATATGTCGCCCTTAACATAAATACCTTTTTCGCTGTCGAAAAGGTCGTCATAATTCATTGAAATGCTCATCACCGCGAGCGTTGTGCCCGAAGCCTCGCAGTATTCCGAAAGTCCCTGTATATGCTGCTCTGCGTCACCTACAAAATATGTCGCGAAGCTCTCGCCGCCAAAGGTGCCATCTTCTTTTTTTACAGCCGCTCTTATGACAGTGCATTTGTCTACTGCGTCATCAGCAGGCGCGGAAATTTCACAGGTAAATCCGTCACGCGTCTTGTTCACCTTATTGAAGCTTCCTGCAAAAAGCAGAGGATCAACAGCCGAAACAACGTTTTTGTCGCCGCTTCTGTCGGTTATTTCAATAGTACCGTCAAACAGCTTTGCGCTGTCGCTCACAGCAGGGTCGCTGCCGTCGGTGGTGTAGTAGATATCGCCTGCTTCAAGCGGAGCAATGCTAAGCGAGAATGCTTCTTTATATATTCCGCTCTCATGTGAAAATGAAACAGACGCGGGGAGAGCGTCCTGCGGCTCTATCTCTTCCTCAGGCTCATCGGTGGTCGCGGAAGTTGCAGAAGTAGCGTCAGTTCCTGCTGTGCTGTCAGTTGAGGAAGCGGTTGAAGCCGAGGTCGACGCGCTTGTTTCAGCACTTGTCGAGGAGCTGTCAGAGCTATCTCCGTTACAACCCGCAAAAAGGGAAGTTATTAAGCTGCAAATAACTATGGCAGCTGCTATCTTATGTCTTAACTTCATCGCGCTCCTCCTTTATCTTAGCCCATCGAGCCTTATAAATATTGCCGTATTTCGAAAATGAAACAGGGCGTATTTTAAGCTCGGACAATATATGAGCAAATCCTATGGGTATCGCACCCGAGGATTTTATCTCCATCAGCCTGTAGTCATCGGTACCTGTGCTCAGCAGAGAAGTGTCGTTGTCATGCGAAAGCGTGATATCCTCCCAACGGCTGCGTATATTTCTGTCAAAGGTCACACGCAGGTCGGGATATTGCGGAGAGAAGTAAGCCTCTCTGTCATAGGCGAGATATATCTTTTGCTTCGGCTTGTACTTCTGCATAAGAAAATCTATCTCATTGAATATCTGATTTGCATGATATCCCTCGATGCTCTGCGGCTTTATTCCGTTATTTATGTAGTTTTCCGCTTCGCTGTGCGGTATCGTTATGCGTCTTTTGTAGACAATGCCGTCAAACTTTTTCTTTATCTCGAAAAATACGTTATCCTGTCCCGAAACATTACCATAGCTTCTTACACGGAGCTTTTCTTTATAGATAGGCTTGTCGAGCGAGGTCTCGATAAAATAAAAGTCATCGGTGTCAAGATACAGATTGCAAATTGAATATTCTCCGTACTTGTCCTGCTGTAGAAGCGAGCCTACCGCTTCTAGGAGCGCTGTTTTTTGCTCGTGTGTAAGCAGATATTTAGTTTCAAATCGCTTAAAGCTTTGTATGTAACCTATTTCAGCTCGCCTGCCTTTCAATACATTAACCAATTTATTATAACATTTTTCTATGTAAAATGCTAGTAGTATTTGAATTTTTCTAAAAATTTTCATTTCAATATCATACTTGAACAAAAAATGAAAAATTAGTTCGCCGATTTTTCATTTAATACTTGCATTTCTGCTCAAATAATGATATTATTATATAAAATCTTATGGAAAGGATTTGCCATGAAAAAGGAGCTTATCTCGTTTTTTTGTATAGCATTATTACTTATAAATTCAGTGGGCTGTGCCAACACCTCATCAGAAAGCAGCTCGGTTCCCGTGCAGTCTGAAAGCTCCGGTACATCTGCTCCCGAGGAGAGCACTGCGGCAACGTCTGATACGGAGAGCTCAGCTCCTGATGAAACACAAAAGAGCGAAGCCACTACTTCTGCACCGCAGACTACTGCAAGTTCTACAGCCGAAACAACTGCTGCAACTACGGCTTTGACCTCAGCTGCGACATCTTCAACTACTGAGACTACCACTGCGTCAACAACGCAGACAACAGCCTCAAGCGCTCAGACCACTGTAACGACTACAAAAGCAACTACTACTGCTAAGCCTGTTGAAATACCTCCCTCAGAGGACCTTTCCGATCTTATGCTGCAATACTATGAAGAAACAGCAGAGCGAGAAGAGGATTTTGCTGATATAGCAAAGAAAAAGACCATGCCCGCAGTGTATATCACTACCTACGACAACGAGCGCATTTTGTCTAAGGATTACTACGTAGACGCTGTGATAGATGTGGTGAACTGCGATGAAGAGTACAGGCTGACGGCTGAGGGCGGCGTTAAGGTGCGCGGAAACTCTACCGCAAACGACAGCGAAAAGCCGTATCGCATCAAGTTTGACAAAAAGCAGGGAATGCTGGGCCTGCATGATGATATGAAGTTTAAAAGCTGGGTGCTCCTGCGCTCGCAGTGGAATTTGGTTCCCGACTGCATGGGCTTTGCGCTTGCCGAAACTATATTTGACGGTGAATATTACAGCTCTGATTATACTTATGTAAACGTGTATATAAACGGCAGAGGCGTCGGACTTTACCTGCTATGTGAGCAAAATCAAGCTGTCGAGGGCAGGGTAGAGGTCTATGAGCCTAAGGAAGACGAGCTTCAGACCGATATCGGCTATTTCCTCGAAATGGACAACTACGCAAATGAAGACGAAGCGCCGTTTTTCACGCTTGATTATGACGGCATTGAATTTACCGATTATGTTGGAACGACAAAGGCTTTCGTTCCCGATGATTTCTCGATCAAGAGCGACATCACCTGTGATGAACAGCGTCAGTTCATTGCAAAATATCTTGACGGTGTTTTCCACATTATGTATGAGGCGGTTGAAAATGACAAGCCGATGATGTTTGACAAGGATTATAATGTTTTATCAGCCGAGGGCGTTTATCCCACAGCAAAGGAAGCTGTGGAGGCAGTTATTGACCTTGATTCGATGGTAAACACCATGATCTTGCAGGAGCTTGTTCACAACTACGACGTAGGTGCGGGAAGCTTCTTTATGGCGGTTGACTTTTCCGAGGAGAGCAAGTATGAGCGGCTTACATTCCTCGCTCCGTGGGATTTCAACTGGGCATACAGCGAGGAAACTCACGGCAGATACTACGCGGGAGCTTTTCAGAAGCCTGTGCATGATATGTATGAGCGCTCTAACGTTTGGCTCACAGTTATCATGAAGGCTGATTGGTTCAGGGATATGCTTAAAGAAAAGTGGAAGGAGCTTGACAACGGCACTGCGCTTGCCAAGACTGCCGCAAATGTTTTTAAGATAGCTCAGTCGCTTGAAAATGACCTTGGCGATGAAAGCTGGCGCATTGACTCAGCAAAGGGCGTTGTTTCCTTTGTAAGAGGCAGGATACAGTGGCTCAAAGGTGAGTGGGAATAACATGAAAGCTCCGAGAAATATCTCGGAGCTTTTTATGTCATATATTTTCGTCGATCCAATCGGCTCTGTCGTTGAGGAAATCCTTGAGATACTGAAGCTGAAGCTCATAGGTATTTGCTTTGTAGTTGCTCCATGAGGAGTATCCAGCCTTGATATCCCATATATCCCAGACTTGGAAATTCTCAACCTGTGAGGGATAAATCTTTTCGCCGTAGTAGTCAATGGTATCCATAGCGGTCTGTAAAAGCTCGTCGCGAACCTCAAACCATCTTTCTCTGAGCCGCGCTCTGAAGCTTTCGTTTTTCATGAGGTAGTTTCCCCACGACGCCTGAACATAAGCGTCCTCGTCATAAGAGCCGATGATGGTCCAGCTGTCATAGTGAGAATTATCCACAACAAGGTTTCCGAAAGCAAGGTCAAAGTCCCATATCGGGCCCATTTTCAGCAGTCCTCCGACATCTTTTGTAAGAAAACAGCTTCTTCTGAAAGCACTGTCGGTGTTGTTTGTAAGCTCTTGAATGATTATCCAGTCGCAAAAGCTGTCGATGTCGATGTATTCCTCAAGCCCCTCCTTTGCAACTATGGCATCATCAGCGCCTTGCACCCATGACATTATGTGTTCCTTTTGCTCGTCGGTGATGTTTTTTGGACTTGGGTAGTTGAAAGTGATAAAATTCAGCAGGTCGGAATCGGCGTGGAAATAATCAACGCCTTTAGTAGTGTAGTCGCTGTCAGCGCCGCCGACCTCAAGAAGATATCCGCATTCAGCAGATTCCTCGGATTGCTCGGTGATATTCACACGGTTTTTGCCTGTTTCCATGTGTTCTCCGATGG
The DNA here is from genome assembly GCA_015067175.1 of Oscillospiraceae bacterium. Lineage (GTDB taxonomy): Bacteria > Bacillota > Clostridia > Oscillospirales > Ruminococcaceae > CAG-115. The sequence goes on from SVMX01000006.1 coordinate 28,660, forward strand.
AATAAACACCTTGATACTCGCCGTTTATAAACAGATCGACGGGGTACTGCGTGGGCACCCAATCAAAATTGTCCATCACCTTGCCCATTGAGTAGGCAAGCGTACATCTCATCAGTGATTTGTCAGCGTAGTTTGCAAGCAGTATCCAATCTTTGTTTGCAGGCAGACCGAGCACCTCAGCTTTTTCGTCAAGCTTTATCTTGTAGGGCTTTTTGTCCCACTTCCATGTTGAGTTGCCTCTTCCTCTGATAGTGCCGCTTGCCATAGAAAGTCCGTGGCTGTATTCGGGGGCATTGGTACAGTCGATGGAAATAGTCATTTCGGTGGTCTTGTTGCGCTTTATATCGTCTACGTCCTTGTCGTCAGCAAGCGTTATATTGATTATGGGAAGCAACCCATGCGTCTGCTCGGTAATGACTGTGTATTCCTTGGTCTGACCGTTAATGTCCTCAACAATAAAGGTCTGTTCATCGTTAAGATCAAGCTTTGCAGTGGTTTCGGTGTCTCCGAAGATACAAGTTCCGTTCTCGGCTTCCGCGGTGACGCTAGCAAACTTCAGCTCATAGGGCGAAGCGTAATTCGCGTTATATGTGGCATCGCAATAAACAGTGCTGTCCTCTTCGTCGATCTTATATTTGAGCTTTGTGCCGTTGGGAGTTGTAGCGACAAACGAAAGAAGCTCACCGCAGTATTCTTCGATAACAGGCGGCTCCTCGGTTTCGGGCTCTGTCGTTGTGGTAGTTGCTGAAGTTGTCGCAGACGTTGTGGTCGTCACAGTTGTGGAAACGCTTGTTGAAGCAGAGGTCTGCGTGGTCGATGCCGTTGTTGCCTCGGGCTGTGAAACCGTATCAATACTTGATGTGCTGTTATTGCCGCCACAGGCGCTGAAAGCTAAAAGCGCTGTAACTAAGGCTGTGATAGCTGTTATAGTCCTTTTTGTCATTTTAAGCCTCTATTGTATTAATATTATGTACAAATATGATTCTAGCATATAAGCATTGATTTGTCAACAATGGTTTTTGTTATCGCCTGTCCAGTATATTAAATACTATTGATTTTTGCGGTTTGGAACTTCAGCTTTTGAAACTGCAATAAAAAGACCCACCGCGAAAAACGGTGGGTCAAATTTATGTAATGTTTAGATTACATATATTCCTGAAGAAGACCTTCAATAGTGGGCATGATCTCTTCTCTTGTCTGTGTCCAGGACTGCTCCTCAAAGGTGCTTCCGTAAATACCCTTGCAGATAGGTGTGGAGAAGTCATCGCTGAAGCCGTACATATCTTCTATAACGAATGTGTACTTGGTGTCATCGAGCATTTCCATCCAGAAGTCGTAAACTTGCTCGTCCCAAACGATTACCCATCTCTGCATACCAGCATAATCGCCTGCAGTATAAGTGATCTTCTCGGGGTCGACGTGGTCCTTCTTGACCTGGTTGATAATTTTTTCGTCAGTCTCATACAGACGGTTGCAGTAGATAAATTCAACTGCGCCGTCAATATTGTCAGCACCTCTGGGGATCATAAATCCGTAAGAGTTAGCGCAGATGTAGTGCTCGTCGGTATTGGGATCCTTGGGGTAGGGTACGAAAGCAAAATCAGAGGGAGTGTTCAGAACATCGTTTTCTACACCAGGCTGATCCTGTACAGCCTTAGCAGCAGCTTCGTATGTCCACTCAGGCTCAAGACCGAGGAACAGGATCTTGTCAGAGTAAGATTTTGCCCAAGCCGTGGGATCGATCCAGTCGCCGTGGGGGTGAGACATAGGATAAAGCAGACCGTTTCTGCCCATTTCAGCAAGATACTCTATAGCTCTTGTGATATTGGGGTCTGCGAGGTTGTTCTGTATAGTGCCATCGGGTAATACATTAACGATAGATGTACCTGTTGTGTTGATGAAGCACTCAAGCATTGTGTCGGTTGAATAGAAACCAATATTCTCATCGCTGAGATTGCAGAATTCGATCATCATCTCACGCCATGCGTCCCAAGTCCACTCGCCTGCAACGCAATAGTCGTAGGGGTCTCTGAGACCTGCATTTTCGATAGTCTTGCGGTTGTAGTTAAGAGCGTACTTAACAAGCATTCTGTGGGGGAAGTAGTAATACTTGCCATTATACTGATATTCGTCGATAAGGTCACGCATATCAGTCCAGATAGCGTCATCGGGGTTGAAATAATCATCGAGCGGCTCGAACATATTTTTGCTTACGCCGTAGGGGAAAGCAAGCGGCTCAAACGTCAGAAGATCGGGAGAATCACCCGAAGCGATAAGTGTACCGAGCTTATCAAAGTAAGCGGAACCGTTGCTGGTGTTCTCATAAATGATATCGCCGCCGTATGTCTCGGACTCGAAAATAAGAACTTGCTCATCGGTCTTCTGGTCGGTGTGGATATCGTAATAGCCGAGGTAGTGAACCTCGCCTGCATTTCCGCTGGGTGTGAAGTCGCCTGTGTTAAGATCCTTTTCTTCCTTGTCTGTTGCAGCATTCTCGTTGGGGTCAATAGTGGTGCTTGTAGCGGTAGTTCCGGATGTGCTCGGAGCGTTTTGATCTCCGGTAGAAGCACTGGGAGTACCTGCGGGAGCTGCATCTTCACAGGCAGCAACGCTAAGTATCATAGCAGCCGCAAGACCGCAGCCAAGCAGCCTTTTGAGTTTGTTCATGTTATTTCCTCCTTGATATAATAGGCAAATATGTGCAGCATTCACTGCTTATTATTTAATTATACACTCGAATTTCAGTAATAGCAATTGACAATATTCCCGATTTATAGTATAATATTCTCAGAGGAAGCGATGTTTTAAAACCTCATGGTGAAGCTTCGACTAAAAAAAGTAATTTGATAATTGTATTTTTATCTCATAATGTAACGGTTTACTTGATTTTTTGCGTAAACGTTATAAATGTTTTAACAATGCTGTTTATTGGTTTTATTAGTTGCTTTGAGATGAAAATATATTCCCGCACTCTTGCATGATGTTTCCTAAAATATATGCATTTGGTGTATGGTATTATCTTCCCGATTTAAGTAATTAGGCAGGTTATTTACTTTATGAAAAACAATACTGACAACTTTTATTCCACAGCAAGCGGTTTCCCGATAAGATTATACAGCGCGCGCCCTGACAACGAGGGCGCAGTGCCGCTTCACAGACATAACGAACTTGAGCTTTTGCTTGTGCGCGAGGGCACGCTGAGACTCAATTTCAGCGAGGACAGCCTTGAGCTTTCGGCAGGTCATGGTGTGCTGATTAACTCAGGCGTTATGCACAGCCTCGGCGGCTCAGCTGATTGTGTATGCACGTATGTCATGTTTTCGGACGAGTTTGTTGCACCCGCAGGCAGTGCTATCAGTCTTAAATATGTAAAGCCATTCGTACTTAACCACACACTACCTTATGTTCCTCTTGACGGCAGATTTGAATGGCAGAGCAAGGCGCTTTCAGCGGCCGAGGAGGTCTTTGCACTGCTTGCACGCTACACCGGTGCGGTTTCACATCTTCCTTATGATGATCTTGTAACATCGCTTCCCGAAAGCAGCTGTTGGGAGCTTGACGTTCATACTCTTGTCGGTGAGATATGGAGCAGTATATACAAGGGACTTGAGGGTGCGGTAAAGAGCACTGTGCTGGGCAATGAATATGCGGCACGCCGCCGCACTCAGCTTATGACGGACTTTATAAGGGATAATTATCGCGAGCAGATATCTCTTTCCGAGATCGCTGCTGCTGCCAATATCAGCAAAAGCGAGGCAGCGCGCTGCTTTCAAAGCTGTCTGCATATTTCGCCCGTTGCTTATTTGCTGCGGTATCGCGTTGAGGTCGCTGAGCAGCTTTTGCAAAACAGCAGTATGACGATCGAGGCGGTGGGCTATGAATGTGGTTTCAGCTCGGCTTCTTATTTCTGCCGAATGTTCCAGCGTTACACGGGAATGACTCCCGGAAGCTTCCGAAAGGGAAAAAATAACTTACATGGTTCTTGACACAAACGCTACAATATAGTATAATACACTAGTTTGAAAGTATTTTTAGGAAGGTAGTCGTTAATGGAAAGAGATAAGCTGAAAAGCCGAATCGGCTTTATTCTGATCAGTGCAGGCTGTGCTATCGGTATAGGAAATGTGTGGAAATTTCCTTACGTTGTCGGCGAAAACGGCGGCGGCTTGTTTGTGCTGATATACCTGTTTTTCCTGTTGGTGTTTGGTGTTCCTATTTTAACAATGGAGTTCTCGTTGGGACGCGCAGCGCAGAAAAGCCCTGTAAAGCTGTATCAGCAGCTTGAAAAGCCTGGACATAAATGGCATATCCACGGTTATTTCTGTCTTGCGGGAAATTATCTGCTGATGATGTTTTACACCACGGTCGCAGGCTGGATGATAAACTATTTTGTGTCGATGATTTCAGGAAAATTCAACGGGCTTGATTCTGCGGGAATAAGCGAGACCTTTAAAACAATGCAGTCAGACCCGCTTTCGTCAGTGCTTTTTATGGGCATTGCTGTAGTTGTCGGCTTTGCTGTCTGCGCGCTCGGCGTTCAGGGCGGACTTGAAAAGATAACAAAGGTGATGATGGTTGCGCTGCTTGCGATATTGGTAGTGCTTGCTGTAAACAGCGTTATCATTGATATCGGAAACGGCGGCGAGGGCTTGTCCTTCTATCTGCTTCCCGACTTCGACAGAGCCGCAGAGATCGGCATTTTCAATGTTATCGTTGCGGCAATGAATCAGTCCTTTTTCACGCTCAGTATCGGTATCGGCTCTATGGCGATATTCGGAAGCTACATCGGCAAGGAGCGCTCGCTGCTTGGTGAATCGGTGAATATAGCGCTGCTTGATACATTTGTTGCAGTTGCTTCGGGACTTATCATTTTCCCTGCGTGCTTTGCGAATGATGTAGCAGTAAACGCGGGCCCCGGTCTCATTTTTGAAACGCTGCCCAATGTATTCAATCAGATGCAGGGCGGACAGATATGGGGAAGTCTGTTCTTCGTGTTCATGTCCTTTGCGGCGCTTTCCACTGTTTTTGCGGTATTCGAGAACATCATTTCCTGCACCTCTGACCTCTTTGGTTGGAGCAGAAAGAAAGCCTGCATTATTAATGCAGTTGCTATGTTTGTGCTTTCTCTTCCGTGCTCACTGGGCTTTGGATTGCTCAGCGGAGTTACACCGCTCGGTGAGGGCAGCACGATACTTGATTTCGAAGATTTCCTTGTCAGCAATATTCTGCTTCCGCTCGGCTCCATTGTGTTTATCATTTTCTGCGTTTCTCGCTACGGCTGGGGCTGGAATAAGTTTGAGGAAGAGGCCAACTGCGGTAAAGGCTTAAAGGTTAAGCGCTGGATGCGCGGATATATGACATGGGTGCTTCCTGTGGCAGTTGCTGCGGTGTTCTTTGTCGGCATATACAATACTTTTTGGAATTAAGGCAATATAGTTATTGACAATGTCCTTTTTGTGTAGTAAAATTTATACAGTATATCTGCATTAAATTATCACTACGCAGAAAGGACATTTTTTATGAGCTTTCAGAATATATTCGACTTCGCGGCTGAGGCTGCAATTGCAGCTGCGGCTGAATCGGAGCGCGAACATGAGCGCACAAAAAGCATAACTATTGACGGAGCAACCGCTTCGCTGAGCGAAAATACGCGTTGGCGCGGCTTTGGCATGGTGAGTGCGAATAACAGCTCTCGCTTGTTGCTTGACTACAAGTCCGAAGCTCCCGAGAGATATAACGAGATAATGAACTATATTTTCGGTGCTGACGGACTTGCCGTATCTCATTTAAAGATCGAAATGGGATCTGATGTTAATTCTTCTTCGGGAACAGAGCCATGCGCAATGCGTTTTGAGGACGAAAAGCCTGATGTTACGCGCGGAGCAGGCTTTCAGCTTGCCGCTGACGCAAAGAAGATAAACCCTGCGCTTACGCTGGATATGCTGTGGTGGAGCGAGCCGAGATGGGTCAGCGACAGCCATGACGACCTTACTGCGCGCTATAAATGGTACAGAGAGCTTCTTGCGGCGGCTTATGAGGTCTACGGCTTAAAATTCGATTATGTAAGCGCAAACCGCAACGAAAGAGCGGTTGACGCAGATTGGATAAAGTATCTGTCCTACGCGTTAAAGAACGATACAGACACGCCGTATGATTTTTCTGCGATAAAAGTAGTCGCTTCCGATGAGGAGAATTCATGGCACACTGCGCAGAAGATGCTTGACGATAAGGAGCTGCTTGCGGCGATAGATGTTATTGGCAGCCATTATACAAGCCATTCCACGCCCGAGGTAAAGAAGCTCATTAAAGAACATAATAAGGAAGCTTGGTTTGCTGAGGCTTGCCCGCCTATGAGCTATGAGGGAACTTACCGTCACGACAGCACAGGCACGGGACTTGCCGATATGAACGGTATGCTGGACATAGCAAATCGTATCATTACAATGTATCCCGAGGGCGGAATGACTTTGCATGAATTTCAGCCTGTCGTAGCCGCTTATTATGACGGTGCGTGCTATTGTCAGAAGCAGATGATACTTGCAAACGAGCCGTGGAGCGGCTGGTATCGCCTTGACGGCGGCTTTTTCATGGGTCTGCATTTTTCGCAGTTTATCGGAAAGGGCTGGGTATTTGTGGATAGTGCCTGCTTTGCAGATGGTGAAAAGAGCAGCGATGGTCATGCGATAGTTGACGCGGTGTTCAGCTATATCACTGCAACTGATACCGAAAGCGGAGATTACAGCTTTGTTGTGACCAACAGCACGGCTGCGCCTATAACATACACATTTGATGTGAAAAACCTCGGTAAGGCACATTCGCCCGTGTATGTGTGGGAAACACGCGGCCCCGACAGCGGTGCTTACGATGAAAACTATTTCAAGCTTATTGATACCGTTGTCCCCGAAACAAATGAAGACGGTTCAACTTTCACTTATACGATAAAACCGTATTCACTGGTCACGATATCGACGCTTAACAAGATGCGACCTGTGATGTTTGTGCCTGCGCTTAAAGATGAGCATCGCCTTTTAGCTCTGCCTTACCGTGATGATTTCTCTTACGCTCATCATGAAGCGGATTTTCTTGCTGGCAGGGGCGGCGCACCGCTTTACACTACCGATCAGGGCGGCGCTTTTGAGGTGGTTCAGCTTTCGGGCAGAAACGTGCTCAAGCAGAAGATAACAGAGAATATGAGAGCCGAAGAATGGGGTTACACGCCGAAGCCTATGACCTGCCTTGGCGATGACCGTTGGCTGAATTATTCTGTATCTTGCGAGGTGAAGCTTGCCGAGAGCGGCAATAAGCATTGCTATGCAGGCTGCGGCCTAAGGTATAATCTCGCTTCAAGCGGCAACAGCGGTTGGTGGCTGAAGCTCTGCTCCGACGGCACATGGAGCCTTAACAAGAACAGAAAGAGCCATGCGAACGGCAGTGTTGAGCTTAACGAATGGAATACTCTTAAAATAAACGCGGAAAGAAATATCATTTCCGCTTGGATAAACGGCACGCTCGTTGCTCAGCTTAACGGCAAAAAAGAGGGTATAGTACTGCAAGCGACAGGCAGAGCCGCGCTGTATAGCAGCTACCATGAAAACTGTTTTGCCGAGCTTTTGATAGAGCCTATAAATGACGCGGTAAGCTATGTAAAACGTATCGACTGCACTGACGAGGAGTTCTCCTACAGCGGCGAGTGGACGCACAAGACTATGGATAGCTTCAAAAACTACAACCGCACCTGCACTTCGGGCATTGAGGGAGCTTCCGCTGTGATTAAATTCCGCGGCAGTGGCATCATGCTGCTTGGCGCGAACATAGAGGGCGGCGTTATTTCAGTTGAGCTTGACGGAGTTAAGTCCGATAAGGAATACACACTTGCTGAAACCGACTTCAGAGAAGCGTTTTGGTCTGTTTTCGGGCTGAGAGATGGTGAGCATACATTGAAGCTCACAGTTGAAAGCGGCACTCTGACAATTGACGCAGCCGAAGCTGTCCTAGGCGACATCGGCGAAGAAATATTCGATGATGATATTGATGAAGAAGTTCTTGCTGACGACGCTGTTGACGAAGTTCTCGGCGATGAGATTGATGAAGCTGCCCTCAATGACGTTGATGTTTCCGAAGCTGTGGCAGACGAAAGCGCTCCTGTTTCAAAAGAACCTGCTGAAGAAGCTTATCCGCTTACCGTATGCGAGAAGCCCGGCGAAAGCCTTGCTGTTGCGGAGATTGGCGGCAAAAAGCCCTCGTTCAGAAAGCTTATCCCAATTATAGCGGCAGCAGGTGCTGTTGTTGCTGCGGGAGTAGCACTGGGAGTGCTGCTTAGCAGAAGAAAAAACAAGTGAGTGCTTGACGGAACAGCGTTTTTGTGTTAAAATAAACAATGTATGATAAAATACAGAAAGAAGGATCGTTTATGACAAAAATAGATGTTTTTTCGGGCTTTCTCGGAGCAGGTAAGACCACGCTTATCAAGAAGCTGCTGAAAGAGGCTTACAACGGAGAAAAGCTTGTGCTTATCGAAAATGAGTTCGGTGAGATAGGTATCGATGGCGGCTTTATGAAGGACGCAGGTATCGAGGTCACCGAGATGAATCAGGGCTGCATCTGCTGCTCTCTTGTAGGAGATTTCGGCAAGGCGCTGAAGCAGGTGCTTGAGCAGTTTTCTCCCGACCGTATCCTTATTGAGCCGTCGGGTGTCGGTAAGCTCTCCGATGTGTTAAAGGCTGTAAATGACGTTGACAGCGACGATATCGTGCTTAACAGCTACACGACCGTTGCCGATGCGTCTAAGATAAAGATGTATATGAAGAACTTCGGTGAGTTCTATAAAAACCAGATCGAGAGCGCTAAGACCATCATTCTAAGCCGTTCCCAGAAGCTTTCAGAGGAAAAGCTTGCCGCTGCGGTAGAGATGATCAAGGAGCTTAACGACAAGGCGACCATCGTCACAACACCTTGGGACGATATCGGCGGCAAGCAGATACTTGAAGCTATGGAGAGCGAAAACGGCTTTGCCGAGGCTCTGCTCGCTGATGAGGATATCTGCCCCGTGTGCGGTCATTCTCATGAGCATCACCATCATCATGAGGACGGCGAGGAGTGCCACTGTCATGACCATGAGCATCACCATCATCACGAGGACGGCGAGGAATGTCACTGCCACGACCATGACCATGAGCATCACCATCACCACGAGGATGGTGAGGAATGCCACTGCCACGATCACGACCACGAGCATCATCACCATCACGAGCATGGCGAGGACTGCACCTGCGGCTGTCATGACCATGAGCATCACCATCATCACCATGCTGACGATGTGTTCAGCACATTTGGCATCGAAACCGCGAAGAAGTTCACCAAGGAAGAGCTTGAAACAGCTCTTGCAAAGCTTTCCGATGAAGCGTACGGCACAGTGCTCCGTGCAAAGGGCATAGTTGCGGGCGAGGGCGTGTGGTATCACTTTGATTTCGTGCCCGAGGAGTATGAGGTACGCACAGGCTCCGCTGATGTTACAGGCAGAATGTGCGTTATCGGCGCAAAGCTTGAGGAAGCCAAGATAAAGGCGCTGTTCGGCGTTTAAACGGGAGGAATTACAATGCAGACAGAACTTCCCGTATATCTTATAACGGGCTTTTTGGAGAGCGGAAAGACCTCGTTTATCCTTGATACTATCAGGGATAAGCAGTTCAACAGGGGACAGCGAACACTTATTATCGCCTGTGAGGACGGCGAGGTCGAGTATGAAGAAAAGATATTAAAGTCGGCAAAATGCGAAGTTGAGTTTCTTGAGGACGAGGAAGATTTCAACGAGGAATATCTTAATTCCCTTGTTGAAAAGCACAAGCCCTCTCAGATAATGATAGAGTTCAACGGTATGTGGAGCCTTCGCAATATGGCGGTAAAAGCTCCGAAAAACTGGATATTCTATCAGATATTCATGTTTGTGGATCATTCGCGTTTTGATGTTTATATGAACAATATGCGTCAGCTTTTGTCTGATAATATCGCAGTTGCGGATATAGTAATCTTCAATCGCTGTGAAAAGGACAGCATCGACAAGAAAAAGCTGCGCCGCACCACAAAGGCGCTCAATCCGCGTATTGAGATGATGTTCGAGTACAATGACGGCAGCGTTGAGCAGGGCTTCCAGGGCGAGGACGATATGCCTTTTGATGTTAAGGCTGACCCCATCGACGTTATTCACGATGATTTCGGCCTGTGGTATGTCGATATCATGAGCAACGCTCCGCGCTATAAGGGAAAGAACGTCCGCGTGAGAGGTCTTGTGTATCGCGCTTCCAATGTGCCCGAGGGTTATTTTGTTATTTCGCGCCGCGCTATGACCTGCTGTGCAGATGATATCGCAGTTATCGGTATACTTGTAAAGTCGCCCGAGGCTAAGAACTTCGCCGACGGTGAGTGGGTCGAGGTATGCGGTGAGATAATCTCCGAGAAGCAGTCGGCTTACAAGGGCACGGGTCCCGTGCTTGTTGCAAGGACTATTGCGCCTACCGAAAAGGCTGATACGGAGCTTGTATATTTCAATTAAAATACTTTGCGGCGGGTCATCTTGCCGCAATGCTTTTACGGAGAGAAAACTATGTTTACAGTAAGACTATCCGACGACGGTAGGGCTGTCGAAATACTCGATCAGACGCTTTTGCCTAATGTGATAAAATATCTGCGGCTTGAAACTGCCGACGATATTTATGAGGCTATTTTTTCACTGCGAGTACGCGGAGCGCCCGCGATCGGCGTTGCGGCAGGCTTTGCAATGTATGTGCTTGCTCAGAAGCTTCCCGATGACGAAGCTTTTCTTGAGCGTTTGAGGCTTACAGGCGAATATCTGTGCTCCTCGCGTCCGACCGCTGTAAATCTCAGCTATGCGGTGTGCCGTATGATAGCTACTGCTGACGCAAATGCTGAGCTTCCGTATGAGCAAAGGCTTTCCGTGCTGAAAAAAGAGTGCATGGCTATCTATAACGAGGATAGAGCGATGTGCCGAGCTATCTCTGAAAACGGACTTACATTAGTAAAGAGCGGTGACGGAATACTTACTCACTGCAACGCAGGTGCGCTTGCTGCGACCGAATACGGCACAGGACTTGGTACTCTGCTGCTAGGTAAGGAGCAAGGCTATGATTTCAAGGTATACAGTGACGAAACAAGACCGCTTCTGCAAGGAGCAAGGCTTACTTCGTTTGAGCTTAACCACGCAGGTATAGACGTTACTCTCATCTGTGATAACGCCGCGTCGCTGCTTATGAAGCAGGGTAAGATAAATGCGTGCTTTGTCGGCTGTGACAGAGTTGCGGCAAACGGTGATGTTGCTAACAAGATAGGAACTCGCTCTGTTGCGATAAACGCAAAATATCACAATATACCTTTTTATGTTTTCTGTCCGTCCTCTACGATTGATTTTGATTGCAAGAACGGCGATGATATCACTATTGAGGAGCGCAGCGGCGATGAGATAAAGAATATGTTCTTTAAAAAGCCGATGGCAGAAAATGAAGTCAAATGCTATAATCCCGCGTTTGATGTAACTGATGCGGAGCTTGTTACTGCAATAATCACCGAAAAGGGAATTGCAAGGTATCCTTACACAAAGAGCCTTGCGGAGCTGTTCGGAAAGGACTGAGATATGATAAAAGACGACCGTTTTGACGGCGGCAGACCCTTTGATTGGGGTAAAGCCTCTGAGGATTACGCTAAATTCCGCGATATCTATCCGCCTGAGTTCTACGAAAAGCTAATCTCGTTGGGTCTGTACGAGCGCGGTACTTCTGTCCTCGATATAGGCACGGGAACAGGCGTTCTGCCGAGAGCACTTTATAACACGGGAGTGCAGTTCACTGGCACGGACTTATCGGCTGAGCAGATAACGCAGGCAAAGCGTATTTCTGCCGAAAACGGCATGGATATACTTTTTGAGGTTGGCGGCGCAGAGGAAAAGCTTTTCTCAGATAACAGCTTTGATGTTATAACTGCGTGTCAGTGCTACTGGTATTTTGACCACGAAAAAGCGGCTAAAACGTTGTATTCACAGCTAAAACCGCATGGCAGACTTGCATTTATTGTCATGAATTGGCTGCCTTTTGAGGACGAGATAGCCTCAGACAGCGAGAAGATGGTGCTGAAATTCAATCCCACATGGAACGGCTGCGGCTTTAAAAGATCGCTTATTGAAGCGCCGCAGGAGTATCTCGAATACTTCACTGTGGAGCGTCAGGAGCAGCTTGATCTGCGTGTTCCGTTTACGCGTGAAAGCTGGCACGGCAGAATGAAAGCCTGCCGCGGAGTTGGCGCAAGCCTTAACGTGGAGGATTATGCGAGATTTGATAAAGAGCATTTCGAAATGCTGAAAAAATACCCCGAAAGCTTTGAAATACTGCATTACGCGGCAATAACGATACTCAGATCAAATAAGGAGTAAATATATGAAACTCAGATTTTACAACGCTAAGATACTTACAATGGTTGATGATAATATCATCGAGGGCGAGCTTCATACCGACGGCGGTAAGATAACCTATGTTGGCGCGCCGAAAGCAGAGCAGGGAAGCTTTGACCGCGAGATAGATCTCAGCGGCAAGCTGATAATTCCCGGTTTTAAGAACGCGCATACTCACGGAGCGATGACGTTTTTAAGAAGCTTTGCTGATGATCTTCCGCTGAATGATTGGCTGTATCAGCAGGTGTTTCCGCATGAGGCTAAGCTGACGGAAGAGGCTATCTATGTTTTCACACAGCTTGCAAACATGGAGTACCTCACAAGCGGTATCACGTCAAGCTTTGATATGTATTTCAAGCTTGACAGCTACGCAAAGGCAAACACCGACATGGGCTTCAGAACCGTGCTTTGCGGCTCTATAAACGATTTTGGCGGAACTGTCGAGGGTATTGAGGAGGAGTACAACAAATTCAACTCCTACAACGAGCTTATAAGCTATCAGCTTGGCTTCCACGCCGAGTATACCACAAAGCGCGAAACTCTTGAGGGTATGGCGGCTCTTTCGCAGAAATACAAGGCACCTATGTACACTCACAACAGTGAAACAAAGTCCGAGGTCGAGGGCTGTAAGGAGCGCTACGGCATGACTCCCACACAGCTTTTTGACAAGCTTGGTATGCTGGAATACGGCGGAGGCGGCTTCCACTGCGTTTGGTTTGACGAAAAGGATATGGAGATTTACCGTGACAAGCGCCTTTATATGGTGACAAATCCATCGTCTAATTTAAAGCTTGCAAGCGGAATTGCACCCATCTGTGAGATGAAGCGCAAAGGCATGACAAATTTTGCTATCGGTACAGACGGCGCTGCAAGCAATAACTGTCTTGATATGTTCCGTGAGATGTTCCTTGTAACGGGACTTCAAAAGGTGAGAGAGTATGATGCCTCGGCTTGCCCTGCGTTTGATGTTCTCGAAATGGCGACAAAGGGCGGCGCTCTTGCAATGGGACTCAAAGACTGCGATGTACTTGCAGAGGGCAAATGTGCGGACTTCGCTGTTATCGACCTCATGCAGCCTAATATGCAGCCGCTTCACAATATCGCAAAAAATCTCGTTTACGCAGGCAGCAAGCAGAATATCTGCATGACAGTAGTAAACGGCAAGGTGCTTTACGAAAACGGTAAATTCCTCACTGTTGACGCAAATGAAGTCTACGAGAGGGCAAATAAGCTTGCTCGCGAGATCTGCGGTTAATTTCGGAAAATTTATTCATACAATTTCCTTTAATATTTTTTGCTCAGCCGAAAATAATACTCTTGCAAGGAAAAAGTCCTTGCGAGATAAAAAGCAAATATTAAGGAGATAATTATTATGGCTTCCAACAAGCAGAATAAATCCGCACTCAACAGCATTAAGATGCAGGCTGCAAGCGAGGTAGGCGTTGCTCTTAACAACGGCTACAACGGCGACCTCACTTCCAAGCAGGCAGGCTCTATCGGCGGTCAGATGGTTAAGGACATGATCAATTCCTACAAGCAGCAGAACGGCGGCAACGCTTCTTCTAACAGCTAATTAACCTGCGAATAAAAGAACTCCCGCGCAACAGTGCGGGAGTTTGTCTGTTAATTTTGCTCTTTCTTGCGACATTCACAGCATATTCCGTTGAGATTGAGCGTCACAACAGTTAGCTGATGCCCATATTTTTCGGTGATGGTGTTATTCAGCTCGTCAAGCTCAGTAAACTCTACATCATACACCTGCTTGCAGTCGTCGCAGACCATATGATAGTGGTCGTCTGTGCGCCCGTCAAAGCGGTCGCTGCCGTCAGCAATTCGTATTTTCAGCAGCATTCCCATTTCGCTTAGCTGATTAAGATTGCGATACACCGTGCCAAGGCTGAGATTTGGGTTTTCGGCTTTTAGCGCAGTATACACCTGATCTGCGGTGGGGTGGATAGGGAAGCTACGCACCTGATTGAGAATCATTTCTCTTTGTCTTGAAAATTTCATATATACCTCATTTGATAATCATAATAGTAATTGTTACTGATATTATAACAGTAAAATCCAAATTTGTCAAGGGTTTTTATGGGGAAGAAGAGATGTAAATTTTGACATGAAGCTTACATAAACAAAACGACCTGAGAAATTTCAGGTCGTTTGCTGGTTATTAAAGAATAATACAGATAAGCCCGCCGCAGCCATCGTTAATAATACGCTGGATAGTCTCCTGCAGCTTCATTCGTGCGTCAGTCGGCATACGGTAAAGCTTGTTGTGCAGACCCTCGTTCACAAGGTCGTGCAGGGACTTGCCGAAGATGTTGCTTTCCCATATCTTTGTTGGATTTTCCTCAAAGTCGGTGAGGAGATACGACACAAGCTCCTCGCTCTGCTTTTCGCTGCCAACGATGGGGTTTATCTCGGTCGTGATGTTTGCTGACATCATGTGGATAGAGGGAGCGCTCGCTTTAAGTCTCACGCCGTACTTTCCACCCTGCTTGATTATTTCAGGTTCTTCAAGGCTGAGTTCGTCCATAGTAGGCAGAACGATACCATAGCCTGTTGCTTCAACCTCGTCAAGTGCCGCGCGAACGCGTTCATAGCGCTTTTTAGTCGCCGCAAGCTCTATCATGCACGCCATAAGTTCGCCCTCGTCCGCCATTTCAAGTCCCGTTGCCTCGCCAAGCACCTTGAAGAAGAGGTCGCTGTTCAGTGCAACGTTGATGACGCCTGTGCCTGTGCCAAGGTCAAGAGAGGACAGGGAAGCGCTGTCGATATACTCGCACTCTGACATCTTTTCAGCGGCGGACTTTATATCGCTGATACCGTGAATTTCAGCCGCAGCTTCTTTGATACAGCCGAATACGGATTGCTTCAGCCAATGATCCTTTGAAAGCGAGTTTATCCACTTCGGCATACTGATATCAACTTCACATACTGGGAATTTCAGCAGTACTTCGCCGAGGATAGACTTTATCTTCTCTTCGTTCAGTTCAAGGCAGTTTACGGGAATAACAGAGGCGGAGTATTTCTCGGAAAGCTGCTCTGCAAGCATTATGCTTTCTTCGCTGCTCGGCTGCTGACAGTTCAGCAGAACGACAAACGGCTTGTTGATTTCGGAAAGCTCGCTGATTATGCGCTCCTCGGCCGCTTCGTACTCCTCGCGCGGAATGTTGGTGATGCTTCCGTCTGTGGTAACAACAACGCCGATGGTTGAATGCTCCGTTATAACCTTGCGTGTTCCCACTTCGGCCGCCATATTGAAAGGTATCTCCTCGTCAAACCAAGGAGTTGCTACCATGCGGGGAGCTTCGTTTTCGATATAGCCGATAGCGCTCGGTACGATGTAGCCAACGCAGTCGATGAGGCGCACGTTCATGTTCACGCCTTCTTCTATCTCGATGCTGACAGCCTCCTCAGGAACGAATTTCGGCTCGGTCGTCATGATAGTCTTACCCGCCGAGGACTGCGGAAGCTCGTCATTAGCGCGCTCTCTGCGGTAATCGTCCGAGATATTGGGGATAATTAGCGTATTCATGAACTTGCTGATGAATGTGGATTTTCCCGAGCGTACAGGGCCAACGATACCGAGATAGATGTTGCCGCCTGTGCGGCGTGATATGTCGGAATAAATTGAATTGTTCATAGTATCTTCTCCTTTATCTGAGCGAGGGTATAAGTATCATGCCGCTGAGCAATGCATCTCTGTCCTCGATATCATTTTCGTTCATTACGGCATCAACTGATGTGCCGTAGCGCTTTGCGATAGTCCAGCAGTCGTCTTCTCCGTCGGCGTAGCATATGCGAAGCGCATAATCACTGCGATTGTTCTTGGGTTTATCCTCAAGTACGGTTACGCTTTGAATGATATCGGTCTGTAAGTTTGAGCAAAGGTCTGCGTTAAGCTCAATTTTTGCCGTGATATCAAGCGCTCCATCTGATCTTATTGAGTAATCTGTGTCGGTGCAAAGGGCAGTGAAGCTTACAGAGTCGGCTTCGATTTCTGAATCTGTCGGAGTGCTGCATTCAAAGCCCTCCTGCTTTTCCATGAAAAAGGGAACACCCTGCGCATCTCTGCAAAGCGCCTGATAGCAGATAAGTCCCGACAGTGTCAGCTCCGCGCCGTCCATGCGGCAGGAAAGGTTGTAGATATCCGCGGTGCAATCAATAACGCTTTCAAGCTCCCCGCCCGAATATTCGCAGACTGATTTTACTGTTAGAGTTTTGTTGAGAGTGTTACAGCTTCGTAAAAGCTTTATGCGCTCGGAGGAAAATTCTGTTTCATACTCAGTGGAATATACGTCACAGGGTATTTCGATAGTGCTTTCCTTTCGGCATATCAGTCTGCAAACAGCGACGATATTGCAGCCGATGATTCCGCTGTCAGTAGCGCAGCTCAGCTCGCAGTTGAGAACATCTATCTGCGCATGGCAGTTGAAGCTTTCGTCGATAACGTCAAGGTCGATTATCTGGCTTATCGGAATATCCGCTGTCATCTGCTCGGCGGTCGAACAGCCTTGGTTTTCGGGGTCGTAGATACCATAAGACGCACTCACTGTCATAGTGCCCTTGACAATGGCTTTGTCGGCGATGATGCGCAGGTCTGTGACCTTGGGAACAACTGCACTTCTGATAATATAAGCAATACCCGAAGCGCCTGTTTCTATTTCTTCTTTACAGGTGAATTGCTTTTCACCTGAAATAAGCTTGCTGCAGCAGTCAACAGCGCGATTTCTTACCTCAACATTCTGCGGAATCGACGGGAGAACTCTGCTTTTTTCGGCTGTTATCAGCACCTTTGTGCTTACAGCGCCGCGTATGTCGATACGTCTGCCGCTTACCGCTCTGCAATTGCAGTAGTCGGGCTTGGGCTGAAGCTTTATGCTCACGTTTGCGCCGTCAGTTATAATGCTTCTTCCGAGGTCTACAGTCTTTGAGTATGTATAGTGCTGTTCGATGCAGTGCAGGCTGCTGCTGTTTTCGGCAAGATACAATACCCTTATATCTACATTTCCGTCGATAAGCAGCTTTGAATCTCCCAGCATACTGTAGGACACCGTTTTCGGCGTCATGCGGCAGCAGAGTATTTTGAAAATTTCGGGATAATAGTCGGGCAGTACATAGTCAAGCTCAACACCCTGTTCCGCCTGTCCTTCAAACACGGTCTCGCTTACGCTTATCGTGTGGTCGTTTCTGCGTAATTCTTCCATTGAATTATTCCTCCTTGTGGTAAAATGCCGTTTGGCTTGTTCAGTGAAATATATGCTTGTATAGTTGGCGATATGATAAAGCCGATAAATTTTTTCGGACTTGCAGAAAATTCGCCAAAAAACATTTGAAATTACAGTGATTTTGTGGTATACTATTATCATGAGTTGCTATGTCCGCATAACATGACCTCTTTTCGAAATAATATAGTTATAAATTATTTTGAAAGGGTGATAAAATGAGTGAGCAGAATAACGAGCAGCTTGAAGAAGAACAGGGCAGGGAAAGCGACAATGGCATAATCGCCTCTGTCAATGCACGGCACAATATCCATTGCCTTACTATTATCGGTCAGGTTGAGGGGCATTATATTCTTCCACCGCAGAATAAGACAACAAAGTATGAGCACATCATTCCTGCGCTTGTCGCAATCGAGCAGGACAGAACTATCGAGGGATTGCTTATCGTGCTGAATACGGTAGGCGGTGATGTTGAAGCGGGACTTGCCATTGCAGAGCTTATCGCAGGTATGTCAAAGCCTACTGTGTCAATAGTTGTAGGCGGCGGTCATTCTATAGGTGTGCCGCTTGCTGTCAGTGCAGGGGTCAGCTTTATCGTCCCGTCCGCGACAATGACGATACACCCTGTCCGTATGAACGGCATGGTGCTTGGCGTTCCACAGACGATGTCATATTTCGAGAAGATGCAGGAAAGGATAACGCGCTTCGTAACAGATAACAGCGGCATTTCTTCCAAGCGCTTCCGTGAGCTTATGATGGAAAAAGACGAGCTTGTGATGGACGTTGGCTCTGTTGTGAATGGTGAAACCGCTGTCAAGGAGGGTCTTATCGACAGGCTCGGCGGACTTTCCGACGCTGTAGAGTGTCTGTATAGCCTTATTGAAGAAAAAGGCGGCGAAAAGCCTGCGATGCGAAAAAGCTGCGGCAAGACTGCCCAAAATGGGGCAAAGCGCAAAAGCTCCGCGAAAAGCACAGATGCAAAAAGCAGACCATCAACAGCGACCGCAGGACTAAACAGCGGGGATTGGAGCGGTGAGCGATGATCCATACCATTGTTAGTCTTGACGAGGTGTTTGCACAGAACACAGATATGCAGGTGACAACGGAAAGGACCTCATTCGGCTATGCCGAGTATATAACAGCAGATGGGAAAAAGCAGCTTCGCAGGCTGATATCGACCGACCCTGCGCAATATCTAAAGCTTTAAAAGCCCGCTTTTGCGGGTATACATATCAAAAAGGGGAATTATATGGATTACATAAACGTTATTATTCAGGCAATAGTACAGGGACTTACAGAGTTTCTGCCTGTATCGAGCTCGGGACATCTCTCGGTGCTTCAGCATATCACAGGAATTGACGGAGAGTCGGCGCTGATTTTGTCTATCGTTCTTCATCTCGGAACGCTTGCCGCAGTATTCGTGGCTTTCAGAAAAACGATATTCGGCATGATAAAGGAGTTTTTCCTTACTATCGGCGATGTATTTACGGGAAAATTCTCTTGGCGCGGCATGAACGGAAACCGCCGAATGATGTTCATGGTTATAATCGCCACGGCAATTTTAGTACCTGTATACCTTTTCGAGGAATTTTTCACGGGCAGACAGGGCGACGGTGACATAGTTTTTGAGGGCGCGGCGTTTTTATTTACTGCTCTGCTGCTGTTTCTATCCGATAAATGCTCTCGCGGCGAAAAGTATGGCGAGGACATGAAAGTAAAGGACGCCTTTACAGTAGGCTTATTTCAGTGTATAGCGCTTTTCCCGGGTGTGTCGCGTTCAGGCTCGACAACGGCGGCTGGTCTTTTCTGCGGTCTTGAAAAGCAGACTGCAGTTACCTTTGCATTTATCCTCGGAATCCCCGCGATACTCGGCGGAAGTGTACTGGAGCTTGGTGACGCGTTAAGCTCGGATATGCAGCTTGACTGGGTCGCACTTGGAATTGGCTTTGTGGTTTCCGCTGTTGTTGGCTTCCTTGCAATTAAGCTTGTATCATGGCTTATTAAAAAGGATAGATTTAAGATTTTCGGTGTTTACACGCTGATCCTTGGTGTTGCCTGTGTTGCTGCGGGAATGTGGGAGCATCTTACGGGAAATTCGATTTTCTCGCTTTTGCAGCAGTGATGGCTGATAAACAGTATAGTAAAGGAAGTTAAGACAAAATGGCTGAAAATAAAAAGACTACACAAAACCGTTCTTCGTCAAAGGCCAAGGGCGTGACAAGACAAAGCTCAAGCTCGGCTAAGGCAAAGGAAGCGCTCGAAAAAGAAAAGCAGCGCCTGCGTGAGGAAGCAATTGAAAGAGAAAAGCACAAAAGACAGATAACCTCTGTCATAATGTTCGCGGTCGGAATTTTCCTCACCCTTTGTGCTATTATTGCAGGCAATGAGGGCGAGGGTTGGCGCGCTCTGTTTGACTTTATGCACGGTATGTTCGGATATTCCGCGTTTGTGATAGGCCCGTCTGTTATCTATATCGCAGTGCTTATTTCGGGTAACAGACCAAGAAAACGCATAAGAAACACAATTATAAGTCTTACGCTTTTTGCTTTAATGTTAAGTGCTATAGTTCAGATCTTTGTTATTGGTGTACCCGACAGCAAGGATATGTTTGAGTTCTTTGCCGATCTTTACACCGATGGATATATGTTCCGCGGCGGCGGTATACTTGCGATGTTCCTCGGCTCGCCGCTGCTGCTTCTCGGAAAGGTTGGAGCGAGCATTATCATAGTGCTGCTTGCACTTGTGTATTTCCTTATCATTTCCAAGATTACGGTGGTTGATTTTATCAAACGTGTTTCCGACCCAGTGAAAAAGACAAAGAACAAGGTCGTTGAAAGTCACAAGCGCCGTGTTGAGGAGCGCGCTCTTGCCGAGGAAGAGTTTGAACGAATGGAGCAGGAGCGTATCCTTGCTGAGATAGACGAAGAGGTGGCTCAGCGCGAGAATGCCGAGCGTTTAAGCCGTATCGCACACAGCGTTGACGATGATGTAGCAGCCGAAAAGGCTGAGCGCATAACTCCCGACGCTGCGGGACAGGCGGTCAAGACTGAGCAGCCAGCTGAGAAAAAGCCCGAGCCGCCCAATATTCTGCAAGAGCAGAACGATGACAGCCGAGAGTACATGAAAGCGCTTCAGGATTTCATCATGGAGAAGAATAAAGCTGTGCTTGAAGCTGCAGAGGAGCAGGAACGCGATCCACTTGAAGACACCGATGGCGAGCTTGTGCCCATCATGGACGCTATAAACCGCTTTAATTCCGAAAATCAGCCCACAACTGCCGTAAAGGAGATAGTTGACGCTTCCCCTGCAGATATTTCCACATCTGATGAAGCAGAGCTTCCGTTTGATATTGATGATGTGGTGCAGACTGCACCCGCGCCGCTTCCTATGTCGGGCAAGATACCTCAGAAAACACAGGAGCCGCTTGTCGAACCTAAGACTGAGCCTGTCAAAACAGAGCAAAAGCCTGTCGTTCAGCAGAATACCGCTCCCTCAAAGTCGGAGAATACCAGTCAGCTAAAGCTCAGCGATGTGTATACGCTCCCGCCTATGACACTGCTCAATCCTATCGAAAAGAAAGTAACACAGCAGGATATCGAGAGCGAGATAAAGAAAAATTCCGAAACGCTTGTTGAAACGCTGAAAAGCTTCGGTGTTCAGACAAAGATCGTTGGTGTGAGCCGCGGCCCATCTGTAACCAGATACGAGCTTCAGCCTGCGCCGGGTGTTAAGATAAGCAAGATAACTAACCTTGTTGATGATATCGCGCTTAACCTTGCTTCTGCGGGTGTGCGTATAGAAGCTCCCATTCCGAACAAGGCTGCAGTCGGTATCGAAGTTCCGAACAAGCAGAAAGATACTGTATTCTTCCGCGAGCTTGTAGATACACCCGATTTCAAGCGAAGCTTTGACAAAAAGCTTGAAACCGTGCTCGGTAAGGATATCAGCGGTGAAACCGTAACTTGTAATGTGGCGAAGATGCCTCATCTGCTTATTGCAGGTACAACAGGCTCGGGTAAGTCTGTTTGTGTAAACTCTATCATAATGAGTATTCTCATGAAGTCCACGCCCGACGAGGTGCGTCTTATAATGATCGACCCCAAAAAGGTTGAGTTTATGATGTACAACGGCATTCCGCACCTGCTCATTCCTGTCGTGACTGACCCCAAAAAGGCTGCGGGCGCGCTTGCGTGGGCAGTTAACGAGATGCTTAACCGCTACAAGATGTTCTCAGAGAACAATGTTCGCGACTTCGGCGGCTTTAACGAGCTTGCCGCTGATCCGAACAGCGGACTTAAAAAGATGTCGCATATCGTTATCTTTATAGATGAGCTTGCCGACCTCATGATGGCGTCGCCCAAGGACGTTGAGGACAGTATCGTTCGTCTTGCACAGATGGCGCGTGCGGCAGGTATGCACCTTGTTATCGCAACACAGCGTCCGACTGTTAATGTAGTTACAGGTCTTATCAAGGCGAACATTCCCAGCCGTATCGCGCTGATGGTTGCCTCTCAGATGGACAGCCGTGTTATCCTTGATGGCGGCGGTGCAGAAAAGCTGCTCGGTAACGGCGATATGCTGTATATGCCTGTCGGTATGCCGAAGCCTGTCCGTGTTCAGGGCTGCTTCGTTTCTGATAAGGAAGTTGAGCGCACTGTTGAATTTATTAAGCAGACCTTTGCTGCTGAATACGATGAAAGCATCATGGAGGAGATCGAGCGTCAGACCGAGATGGTTTCTTCGGGTGACGGCAAGGCTTCCGCAGGTGCTGATGGTGCTGAGATCGATACCGAGGACGAAAAGCTTGAGGAAGCTATCGAATATGTTGTTGAAGCGGGACAGGCAAGTACCTCCGCGCTCCAGCGCAGATTTAAGCTTGGCTACGGCAGAGCTGCTCGACTTATCGACATCATGGAGCAGATGGGCGTTGTTGGACCTTTCGAGGGCAGCAAGCCGCGCCAGGTGCTTATGACCAAGCAGGAGTGGTATGAGAGGAAACTCCAGCAAAAATAAACAGACAGAGGCGGTGTTTAACCGCCTCTTAATCCAATATGAAAGGACTGTAAAAAAATGCCCTTTTTACCTGTATCAAAACAGGATATGATAGACCGTGGGATAGAGCAGCTTGATTTTATCTGCTTCACAGGTGACGCTTATATCGATCACCCGACCTTTGGAATTGCGATAATCTCCCGTCTTATCGAAGCGGCTGGCTTCACTGTAGGCGTTATTGCTCAGCCTTTGACAGACGCTGATTATAAAAAGCTTGGCAAGCCTAAGTATTGCTTTATGGTAACAGGCGGAAACATCGACAGCATGGTGTCGAATTACACGGTCGCGCTGAAAAAACGCAACGATGATGCTTATTCAGCAGGCGGCAGAGGAGGAAAGCGCCCCGACCGCGCTCTTACGGTCTACTGCCGCAAGCTGAAGCAGCTTTATCCCGATGTTGAGATCTCTGTCGGTGGTCTTGAAGCTTCGCTGCGCCGTTTTGCGCATTATGACTATTGGAGCGACAGCGTTATGCCGTCGGTTTTGGTAGATTCGGGTGCGGATCTTTTGATGTACGGCATGGGCGAGGTTACTCTGTCACAGATGCTTAATAATTTCAAAGCAGGAATGAAGCTGTCCGAGATGCACGACCTGCGCGGAACTTGTTACCTCACAAAGCCCG
Organism: Oscillospiraceae bacterium; assembly: GCA_015067175.1. Classification (GTDB taxonomy): domain Bacteria; phylum Bacillota; class Clostridia; order Oscillospirales; family Ruminococcaceae; genus CAG-115. The sequence continues at coordinate 52,016 of SVMX01000006.1, forward strand.
AAAACACGCCTATCGGCGCGGTTCAGTGTGACTCTTTTGAGATAGTCAGCACAAACAAAAAGGCTTACGCCAAGGCGTGCCGCAAGCAGTATGATGAACAGGATGAGGTTTACGGCAGAACGATAGTACAGCGCCACGGAAATATGATGCTGGTTCAGAATCCGCCCCAGCGAAGCGTAACTCAGTCTGAGTTTGACTACACCTACGAGCTTCCTTATATGAGAGCTTATCACCCTATGTATGAGAAAGAGGGCGGCGTTCCCGCCATTCAAGAGGTGGAGTTTTCTGTAACACACAATCGCGGCTGCTACGGCTTCTGCAATTTCTGCTCCATAGCGCTGCACCAAGGCAGACGTATCCAGACGCGCAGCGAGGAGTCCGTTTATAACGAGGCAGTCATGCTGTCCGAAAAACCGAATTTCAAGGGATATATCCATGATGTGGGAGGTCCTACCGCGAATTTCCGTCAGCCATCTTGTAAAAAGCAGGACGAGCATGGTATGTGTAAGGGAAAAAAATGCCTTGCGCCTACTCCTTGCAAGGCTCTTATCGCAGATCACAGCGATTATCTGAAGCTTCTGCGCAGACTTCGCACTATAAAAAAGGTCAAAAAAGTATTTATCCGTTCGGGAATACGCTACGACTATATCCTTGCTGATAAAAACAATGAATTTCTTGATGAGCTTGTGGAGCACCATGTAAGCGGTCAGCTAAAGGTAGCGCCCGAGCACGCAAGCAACAAGGTGCTGGATTACATGGGCAAGCCGCATATTGAGGCTTACGAGGAGTTCGAGCGGCGTTTTTATGCTTCTACCAAAAAGTGCGGCAAGGAGCAGTATCTTGTGCCGTACCTTATGTCCTCACACCCCGGCTGCACGCTAAATGAAGCGGTAGAGCTTGCTTTGTTTTTGAAAAAGCATAATATTCGTCCTGAGCAGGTGCAGGATTTTTACCCCACACCGGGTACGATATCCACGGCAATGTTTTACACAGGTCTTGACCCGTACACGATGGAGCCTGTTTTTGTGCCGCGTTCAAAAGAGGATAAGGCGATGCAGCGCGCACTTCTGCAGTATTTCAAGCCCGAAAACAAGCAGCTTGTGGAAAAAGCTCTGATAATGGCTAAGCGCCGTGAGCTTATCGGCTTTGGAAAGGAATGTCTTATCACACCGTCGGAACGAAGCGGTACAAACAGTCGTGCAAATTCCGAAAGGAGCAGGGGAAATGTCGGCAAAACAGGCAGCCAAAAGAAAAAGAAAAAACAAGAAAAAAAGCACAAATGATATTTTTCGCTGCGTCTTTGTGATCGTCATGCTGCTGAGTATGCTCCTGTTTGCCAATGAGCATTGGTTTCACCTCGATTTTATACCTACTCTTACTGATATCTACAAAATGACGGGAGTGATAAAACGCCCGAATGTAGTTGTGGAACAGGACGAGATAGCTGTGCATTTTCTCGATGTGGGACAGGCAGACTGCATTTTTATCTACACTCCCGATAAAACTATGCTTATCGACTCGGGGGAGAACGACACCTCGCAGTATGTCATCAGCTATCTGCGTGATTTCGGCGTGAAGCGTCTTGATTACGTCATTGGCACACATCAGCATTCCGACCATATGGGCGCAATGGCTGAGATACTTCGCGCGTTTGAAGTGGGTGAGTTCATAATGCCTGAGATACCTGAGGAGCAAATTCCCGCAGCTGCGTTTTACAGTGCTATGCTTGATGTTATAGAAGATAAGGATATCATTGCAAGTTATTCCGAAAACGGCAGGGAGATCACTCTATGCGAGGGTACGGTGTTAAAGCTTCTCGGTCCTGTGGGTGATAATTATGAGGATCTTAACGATTATTCAATAGTTGCAAAGCTTACAAGCGGTAATTTCAGCTTTTTATTCACGGGCGATATGGAAAAGATTGCAGAGCAGCAGCTTTTAATGACCTTTCCCGATATCAAAGCCGATGTTTTAAAGGTCGCACACCACGGAAGCGCCTCTTCAAGCTGTACGGAGTTTTTGCTCGCTGTGCAGCCTCAATATGCTGTTATCAGCGCAGGCAGGAACAATTCCTATGGCCACCCGTCTAATGAGGTGCTGGAGCGCCTTTGTATGTTTAACTGCACAAATCTTGTGACGATGAACTACGGCGACATAGTTTTTGTTACCGACGGAAACGAGCTTACATACACAACTACGAGATATGGGGAGAGTGAAGCGGCATGATTACAGTTGACAGGATAGAAAACGGCTATGCTGTAGTGCTTCAAGATGGCAAAGTTCGCAATATACCTATTTTACAGCTACCCAATGGAGTTCGCGAGGGCAGCGTTTTACGGCTCAACAACGGAGAATATTGCCTTGATATCGCCGAGGAAAAGCGGCTGAAGAAAGCGGCTTTTGATAAGACTAAGCGATTATTTAAATAATACTTTCAGCGCCCTATCGTTTTTGATGGGCGCTGTTCGTCATTGTGCACAAAAAAACGAGCTTCGGTTTCACAAATACAAGTAAAACCACGTTTTTTCGGTTTCTCACTTGTAGCGCGGCTGAAAAAGTAGTATAATAATCTTTGGCGAATTTTAAGAATTTATAAAGAAAGAGATGTTGAACTTGAAAAGAGAGGATCTTCGTAATATCGCGATAATTGCCCACGTTGACCACGGTAAAACTACACTGGTCGATGAGATGCTGAAGCAGGGTGGTGCATTCCGTGATAACCAGGTCGTAAATGACAGAGTAATGGACAGCAATGATATCGAGCGCGAGCGAGGTATCACTATCCTTGCAAAAAATACTGCTTGTATGTACAACGGTGTTAAAATAAACATCGTTGACACCCCCGGCCATGCTGACTTCGGCGGTGAGGTAGAGCGTATCCTTAAGATGGTAAACGGCGTATTGCTGCTTGTTGACTCGTTTGAGGGCACCATGCCGCAGACTCGCTTCGTACTTCAGAAAGCACTGGAGCTTGGTCATAAGATAATAGTTGTTGTCAACAAAACTGACCGTCCCGACGCTCGTAATAAAGAGGTCGTTGACGAGGTGCTGGAGCTTCTTCTTGACCTCGACGCTACAGAAGAGCAGATCGACAGCCCTGTTGTGTTCTGTTCGGGCAGAATGGGCGTTGCTTCGTTCTCTCCCGACCATATGGGTACTGATTTCAAGCCTTTGTTTGATAAGATAATAGAGCATATCGATCCGCCCGAGGGCGATGATGAGGGCGAGCTTCAGGTGCTCGTTTCTTCCATCGACTACAACGAGTATGTCGGAAGAATTGCTATCGGACGCATTGAGCGCGGCGTGATGAAGCAGAACCAGGAGGTCATGGTATGTGACTATCTTGAGAGAACTGCGCCGTTTAAGTCAAAGATAGTTTCGCTCAACCAGTTTGAGGGTCTCGGACGTACTCCGGTACAGGAAGCAAAAGTCGGCGATATCGTTTGCTTCTCTGGCATTGAAGGAGTTACTATTGGACAGACTATCACCTCTGTAAGCTGTCCCGAGCCGCTTCCTTTCGTAAAGATTTCCGAGCCTACCGTTGAGATGACGTTCTCTGTAAACACCAGCCCATTTGCTGGTAGAGAGGGTAAGTTCGTTACATCTCGTCAGATACGCGAGCGCTTGCAGCGTGAGCTTTTAAAGGACGTTTCTCTTAGAGTTTCCGACAGTGAAACGCTTGACGCGTTCAATGTTGCGGGCAGAGGTGAGATGCACCTTTCGATACTTATCGAGAATATGCGCCGCGAGGGCTATGAGCTTTCCGTTTCAACGCCGCGCGTTCTCTACAAGGAGATAGACGGCGTTAAATGCGAGCCTGTTGAGCGCCTTGTTATAGATGTACCCGAGGCTGCTGTTGGCTCCGTTATGGAGAAGATAGGACAGCGTAAGGGTGAAATGGTCGATATGCAGCCCGTCGGCAACCGCACAAAGCTTGAATTTCTGATTCCCTCAAGAGGTCTTTTCGGCTACAGAAGCGAATTTATGACCGACACAAAGGGCGAGGGCATCATGAATTCCGTTTTTGACAGCTATCAGCCCTATTTCGGTGATATTCCGAGAAGAACTGTCGGCTCTCTCGTTGCGTGGGAGGACGGTCAGGCTATAACCTACGGTCTGTTCAACGCTCAGGAGCGCGGCACGCTGTTCATCGGCGCAGGTGTTCCCGTATACGAGGGTATGATCGTCGGCGTATCTCCCAAGGCGGGCGATATCGTCGTAAACGTGTGCAAGAAAAAGCACCTTACAAATACCCGTGCAAGCGGCTCTGATGACGCACTGCACCTCATTCCGCCTAAGGTAATGAGCCTCGAAGAGAGCCTTGAGTTCATTCAGGACGATGAGCTGGTTGAGGTAACTCCCAAGAGCATTCGTATCAGAAAGGTAATTCTTGAGCGCGATCTTCGCCTTAAGGCAGAAGCCAAGAACAAAAAACAGTAATGCCGAGTTTTACCCGCGAAGCGGGCTTTTAAAATTGCTTTTTTGACCGAATTCACTTCGGTCAAAAAACACCTTTATCCGCGCAACTGTGCGAGTTGGCGGCTTATCGCCAACGAGTGCGGGCAGTGCGGATGTTTCGGCGTAAAAGTCCCAATGGGACTTTTGCGACGGTCTATGCCGTACTCTTATACTAGAGTACGGCTGTTTTGCGAGGTATACAATGGTTAAGGACATGACCGAGGGTGCGGTTGCATCAATACTTATAAAGTTCTCGCTGCCGCTGCTTGTGAGCGTTGTGTTTCAGCAGCTTTACAGCATTGCTGACAGTGTTATTGCGGGAAACTTCATAAACAAGGACGCGCTTGCCGCTATCGGTGCATCTTACCCGATAACGATGATATTCCTTGCAATAGGTACGGGAATGAATATAGGCTGCTCAGTTGTGATATCCACTTTTTTCGGTGCCAAGGATATGAAAAGCATGAAAACAGCCGTTTTCACCTCCATAATATCAAGCTTTGCACTGGGAATACTGCTCACTGTGGTTGGTTTTTTTACAAGCGGCTTTTTCCTCGAGCTTTTGGGCACAGATACAGCTGTTTTCAAAGACGCACATGATTATCTGAATATCTATGTCTTTGGACTGGTCTTTCTGTTCATTTATAATATATGTACGGGTATTTTCACTTCGCTCGGTGATTCCAGAACTCCGCTGTATTTCCTTATAGCTTCGTCACTCGGGAATATTGCTCTTGATATTCTTTTTGTGGTAGTGATACCGCTTGGTGTTCCCGGTACGGCGTGGGCGACCTTTATTTGTCAGGGAGTATGTTCTATACTTGCTTTTATCGTCCTCATGAAACGTATCAAGGGAATAGAAAGCCCTGCATTTAAAAAATTCGAGCTGAATATGCTTGGCAGGATATCAAAGCTTTCGATCCCAAGCATTTTACAGCAAAGCTTTGTTTCTGTGGGAAATCTGTTCATTCAGGGACTTGTAAATTCCTGCGGAATCGACGTTATGGCTGGTTATTCCTCTGCGATAAAGCTAAACACCTTTGCAGTAACCTGCTTCAGCGCAATAGGAAACAGCGTTTCAAGCTTTTCCGCGCAGAATACAGGTGCAATGCGTAGTGACCGCGTGCGCGGAGGCTTCAAGGTCGGCGCACTGCTTGCTGCAGGTGTAGCTGCAATTTTCTCGCTTGTTTATGTTATCTTTGCGAGCGGGCTTATCTACATATTCATGGACAGCAGCGATATGAACAACGCCGCGGCGGCAGAAGCAGGAATGGGCTTTTTGCTGACAGTATCTCCGTTCTTTATTACAGTCGGGCTGAAGCTTAACTCAGACGGCGTTCTGAGAGGCTGCGGAAACATCAAAGCGTTTATGATAACCACATTTTCCGACCTTGTACTGAGGGTAGCCTTTGCATTTATTCTCTGTCCGATGTACGGCGCATCGGGAATTTGGCTCTCTTGGCCTATCGGTTGGAGCATTTCTGCGATACTTTCAAATCTTATATATTTCTTTTATTGTCGCAAGATCAGAGATTTAAAAACAGAATGAAAAAAAGGCACATGATTTATCGTGTGCCTTTTGCTATTAATAAAAATATCCGCCGACCTTTTGGTACAGCGGATATTGGTACGCCTGATGCGATTCGAACGCACGACACGCAGCGTCGGAGGCTGCTGCTCTATCCAGCTGAGCTACAGACGCGGATATTACTTTAATATTTTACCATATTCAGGCGAAGATTTCAACCGTTTTTTTGAAAAAACGGGTGTCAATACTCAGCGATTGACATAATATGACACTTACATCAGCGGCGAAAACAGCTTCAAAACAGCCATTCCAATTCTCTTGAATACGTTTTTTTCATAGGTATCGGCGATGGTTATTTCTTTGCATTTGTTCAAGGTGTCAAAAAAATCGCGTTTTATTGCGTTTACAGCATTGCTGTTGCAGAGCCACACGCCGCATTCGTAGTGCAAATAAAGGCTTCGGAAATCAAGGTTTACAGTACCTACTATCGCCGTCGTATCATCTGAAACTGCGTTCTTTGCATGGATAAATCCGGGTAGAAATTCATATATCCTTATGCCGTGCTTTATAAGCTCTCTGTAATTTGCGCGTGTTGTCGCGTGAACTAATACCTTATCGGGGATATGCGGAGTTATTATTCTGACGTCCACGCCATTTTTTGACGCTAATATAAGCGCTTCTTTAACTGCGCCATCGGGTATAAGATAGGGAGTTGTGATATAAACATAGTCGTTTGCAGCGTTCAGCATATTGATATAGATGTTTTCGCTAACCTGCTCTTTGTCCTGCGGGGAATCAAAAAAAGGGGCTATGAAGCCATCGTTTTCTTCGTGTGTTTCGGGGCATAGCAGATCCTCGCTTATAGCCGATTTACCGCCCAGCCCCTCCCAAAGCTCCAGAAACATCGCCGTGAAGCTTCCGACCGCACTTCCGCGCAGTATTACAGCCGAGTCTTTCCAGTACCCGTGCTTTAGGCGCGCGTTAATATATTCGTCAGCGAGGTTTATTCCTCCTGTAACAGCGGTTTTTCCGTCAATAACAATTATCTTTCTGTGGTCGCGATTGTTCAGCTTTGGAGACCACAACGGTCTGAGCCTACCGAAAACGTGGCAGCTTAGCCCCATACTTTCAAGCGTTTTCTTGTAGTCGCGCGGCAGTGTAAGAAGACAGCCGAGATCGTCGTAGATTATTCGCACGTCAACGCCGTCATCTGCCTTGCGGCGCAGTATATTTAAGATACTGTCCCACATTATGCCTTTTTCGAGTATGAAAAATTCGATGAAGATGTAATGCTGCGCTTTTTCAAGCTCATGAAGAAGCGGTTGGAACAGCTCCTCGCCGTTTTTGTAGTAAATGACAAAAGTGTTCTGATAAGTGGGAAATCCACAGCGCTCAATATAGCTGCTTTGCTTAGCACAGTTTTTGCTGTAGTTTATAAGCTTCTTATTTACATCATCTTCGCTGCAGAGCTTAAAACGGCGGTGCAGGGAAGAGGTCTTGTTCCTCCCGCCATAGAAGAAATACAGCATACCTCCAAATATAGGAAACGACAGCACCGTAAATACCCATATAAGCTTATAGGCATTGCTTATTTCGCTGTTAATGATATACAGTGACAATGCGACTCCAAGCAGCATAAATACAAACAGCGAGTACGAAAACATCGTTCCAAGCGTCCAGAATATTGCAATAAGATACAAAAGCTGCAATATTATGCCGAGTGCGCAGACAGATATCCTGCTGAAAACGATCTTTTTAAGTGTTGATATCAGCTTCATTCATAAAGCCTTTCGTTTTGGTGTTTTTATAAAGATTGTTTCCGACAGGAGGGGCATATATACAAAAAAGGTGCCTTTTTTAGGCACCTTTAATAATTAATATGAAGATGGAACGATGTAATAAACTCGCTCATCGGGGTTTGCATAGTCAAGCTTGTTTCTTGCAATCTCCTCGATATATTCGTCCATGTTGGCGTCATCAGTAAGATAACGTTCGATAGAAGCGTTTTCTTCAAGCACAGTATCAGTCTGGTCGATCAGATCTTGATATTTTTGCTTGTTTTCTTCTATCTGCATATTTGTTGTTACCAATGAAAAAACAAAAAATCCGCACAAAATAACACCTGCGATGCAGGCAATAACTTTAATGAAGCCATGATTGCTCTTGTTCTCAGTGGCTTCTCTTGATCTTAGCATGAATGACATTTTTTCCCCCAAAATTTTCCCCATTGTTTTTATCTTGTGAATGTAATATATCTCTTTTAGTATTATACAACATTTGGTGTTTGGATTTCAATAGGGAAAAGGTCTTTTTTGTGGTTCTTTTGGAAAAATCGTTGATTTTTCCAAAATGTGACGACATGATATGTGCAAATGCGACAATTGCTTTTTTAGCTGATCGAGTTATACGCATAAAAAGCGCCCCAACAGTCTTTTGCAGTATGCCGATGACAATGCTTTCCAAAAAATATATGAGCCTGCCGATGGTCTGAATATATGTAAAAACTCCGCTTCCGAAGCCCAGAAGCGTATAAATTCTGATATAATTTCCGAGGTAAAGCGAGAGCTTAAACACAAAAAAAGCAGCGGCAATGAAAAAGCTGATGTCGCATATCACTGTAACTATCTGAAATGGAAGTAATCGCCTTGCTATTCTCAACAGCTCGTAAACGACGCCGAAAGCAAGTCCGCATAAAAAAGCGATCATAAAACAATCAATGATACTATGGTTCATAGGTTCACCTGAAAATGCGCTTTATTAAGCTTGCGTTGCTGCTGAATTTGTTGTAACACAAAGAATTGATCTTGCCAGTCATTGCGAGATCGCCCGTTTCTGTGACCAGCTCAATGATATGTAGTTCCTCGCCGTGAACTACCAGCTCGCCTAATGCTGTGTTTAACACGACCTTGTTCTCTGAAAAACTGTCGATATCGTTCACGCCTGTTATTTTCAGCTCTTTTCTGTTCAAAAGAGTTAGATTTTGCTTGATATTTTCGGTGACAGCCATAAAAAACCTCCTCCGTGACTGTATGTCCTTTTGTACATACTATTCACAGGGGAGGGGAAATATTCTTTTCTCAGACTACCTCGTACAGTGCAGCGGCGTCTTCCTTTTTAGTATATTCCTTAACATCAGTCACGCGAACTTTAAGAGGCTTTGCACCGATGTTTATTTCGATGATATCGCCTATTTTAACGTCATAGGAGGCGCGGGCTATCTTGCCATTGACAACGACCTTTTCGGCGTCACAGGCTTCGTTAGCCACTGTTCTGCGCTTGATAAGGCGCGAAACCTTTAAATACTTATCCAATCTCATAAAAAACTCCTGAAATCAAAAGCGGTTACCCGTAAGAGTAACCGCTCAAATGCATACATCAGTAATAATTACTTGCTTACAGCGTCCTTGAGAGCTCTGCCTGCCTTGAATGCAGGAACCTTAGTAGCGTCGATCTGGATCTTCTGCTTTGTGCGGGGGTTGATACCTGTTCTAGCTGCACGCTCACGAACCTCAAATGTACCGAAACCAACGAGCTGAATGGACTCACCCTTAGCGAGTGTCTCAGTGATTGTCTCGATCATACCTGTAATTGCCTTCTCAGTATCCTTCTTGGAAAGACCGGACTTAGAAGCTACCATTGTTACTAATTCTGCCTTTGTCATAATTTTAAACCTCCAAATTTTATCTATTTAACGGTCGTTGACCGCTGGAAACAATTTTGATGCGATCTCTTGAAGTTCTGCCTCGGAAAGACTGTTCATATCTTTGCCTTCCTCGATAATCTTATTTTCAAGAGCGCTAAATACTATTATAGCGCCATTTGTCGCATATGTCAAGGCTTTTTCGCTATCAGTTTTCAAAATTCTGTTTAAATTACAAAATTCCAACAGCAATTCGCCTGTTTTCTGTTGATTATACGTGTCATTATCAGACTCAGTGCTAAGATCAAGAGCGTCAATAAGCTCATGCAGACGCTTGCGTGACTGCTCGGCATCATTTATCGGTACACCTGCTCTTGCTATCCTCTTGCACACCTTTTCTGCACGAAGCAGGGCAGGGAATGTCTTGGGAACGCTTTCAAGTGTTTCGGTGTAGGTGTCTTGATGCTTTGATTCTTTTTTCAGAGCGTCCCAGTTTTTCAGTACATCATCGCTGCCGCTTACCTTTACCTCGCCGAAAACATGGGGGTGTCTGTAAACAAGCTTCTGACAAATGTCATTGCAAACTTCATCGAACGTGAAATTACCTTGCTCACGCTCTATCTGGGTGTGAAAAACGATCTGCAGCAAAAGGTCGCCAAGCTCTTCGCGAAGCATTTCGGGGCTGTTGTTGTCAATGCCCTCACATACCTCGTAAGTTTCTTCGATAAGATCAGTCCTGATGCTTTCGTGCGTCTGCACCTTATCCCAAGGACAGCCGTTCTCGGAACGCAGCAGCGCCATTATTTCCAACAGGTCGTTGATGTCATACTTTTCTTTGATTTCAAACATAAACTTCTCCAAGCCTTTTGTAAAGCCGTTTAAGGCGACCTTTAATATATTAACCTATTTTTAGGAATTTTGCAAGCCCTTTTGTGAATTTTTTTCGCTTTTGCCGCTTTATTATTGGACTTGTACGAAAAGAAGATGTAAATATTAGTAATAATATATAAACAATACCGCCTGCTATGATTGGCACAAGCGTTGTTATCAAAGGGTTGTCGCCTGTTTTCAAAGCGGAGCATACTGCTTTTGCCGTCACAGCACAGCCTGCTGAACTTAACAGCGGCTCTATTAGCGGACTTAAAATTTTAATTTGTGGTATAAACTTCTTTGCAGCTATAATACACAGCACCGCCGCAATAAAGTAGCATGAAACAGTGGAAACAGCAGCGCCTGTTATGTTGATCTCAGGAATACTTAACAGTATCGGGTTTAATACAGCTTTTATAACAATTGCTGCAACCATGATAATAAGCGGTATATGTCCTTTGCCTATTGCCTGAAAAACTCCCGTAAAAGCGGAGGCGATTATCATTCCGAATCCGCCTATACATAATACGATAAAGCTGTTCGTGCATACTGAGATTTCCGCAGCTCTGTCGGAGTAGAGCAGGCTAAGTATCGGCTCTGCCATCACAGCTGCGCCAAGACACGCAGGCAGACCTATCACAGCTGCGGCTTTTATCAGACCCTCTGTCCTTGCGGTGAGAGCGCTCATGTCTTTTTTCTCCCACGCCGTTGCTATTTCGGGAATTGCTGTTTTTTCCGTCATTCCCGCAAAAGATGGTATAAGCATGAAAAGCGACATCGCTATGCCTGTATAGCTGCCGTACATGAAGTTCGCAAGCTCGTCTGCGCTGATACCTCTCGAAAAGACCTCTGGAAACGCTCTTTGAAAATACTGCGGAGCAAGCTCAACTGAAGCATTCAGCGTTCTTGTGACTGTCAGCAGATCGACAAAGGAAAAGCAATTCATTATAAGCGCAAACGCTGCTATAGGGATTAGCTCTTTTGCAATCGAAGTTGAAATGCTTCTTATCCTGTCAACAGCCAAATTGTCTTGTGAAACTCGTTTTTTTCTGCGGTCATGAATAAGCAATGTGATAAGCCCTGCAAGCTCGCTCAGCGTAACAGCGAGTATTGCTGCGGCGGCAGCCCATGGGAGAGCAGCTTCGTAGACTTCATCGAAGGTGTTGTAGCTGTTGCCTAAAAAGGACATTCCGTTGTCATAGCAGTGCTTCGCATAGCCAATGACGCCGTAAGAAAGCGCAAGTCCGATAATTGCGCGTGAAACTGCTTCGGTAACATTTGCGGCAGCGGTAGGCATTACATTTGATTGCCCTTCGTAATAGCCGCGGATAACCGAGCCTATGCAGCAGAAAAGAACTGCGGGCGATATTGCCTTCAGTGCCGCGGAGCTTTGGGGAGAGCAGGCTATATTAGCAGCGAAAAAGCCCGACAGCAGCAGTATAAGCAGCATTCCTGCAAAGCCTACCATCGTAAACAAAAGCAGCGCCGTCTTTTTTGTGCGAACTGCATTCTGCTCGCGTCCGAGTGCAAGGTTTTTTGCTGTCAGCCGCATCATCACCGTCGGAACTCCCGCCGCTGTCAGCGCGAATATCGGTGAGTAAAGACCGTATGCTGTTGAAAAATAGCCCATTCCTGTGCCGCCCAAAACATTTGCAAGAGGTATTTTGAAAACTGCTCCGACTATTTTAGTTACTGCCATCGCTGAAAAAAGCAGCGCTGTGTTTTTTATATAAGTTTTGTTTGTCATAGCTTCACTGTCCTTTCTTGCTAAATTTTATTACAAAGGACAAGGGATTATGATTTGTAACGTATTTCCGTAAGCTTCATATAATAAGTTAGCCACAAGGGCTGTAACTCATGAAAGGAGGACGATCATGGATCACACAAACAAAAAGCCGCTTTCCGTGAGAGCGGGCTATGCTTATGTTCCCGTACAGCGTCTTGATAAGGTGTACTCACCCAATAAGGCATTAAAAGCGGGAACCATTTTCCCTGAGCTTAATATTACTATTGAAGAGTACGAGAGGGGGCTGTACAATGGTAAATAATTTCAACTATAACCGTTCCTCGCAGCCTAAGCAGCATATGGCATCGAAGCCCGGCAATAGCAATGCAAGCTGCGAAGAGCTTATGCGCGCTATTATGGAAGCCGATTTCTTTGCACAGGATCTGAAGCTGTATCTTGACACTCACCCTGATGATATGCGCGCGGTAGAGATGTACCACGAGGCTTGCAAGCAGTACAAGGCGTGCAAGGCTGCATTTGAGGATTGCTTCTATCCGCTTACTGCGTGCAGTGCAGGCAAGGACGGCGAATGGGATTGGCTTGACGGCGTTTGGCCGCCTAAGAGCGTTTAATTGGGGGTGAGATAATGTTTATTTTTGAGAAGAGAACTCAAATTCCTGTGTGCATTAAAAACCGCAATCCAAAGCTTGCGGGTATTATTCTTAGCCAGTACGGCGGTCCTGACGGTGAGCTTGCCGCTTCTCTCAGATATCTCTCGCAGAGATTTACTATGCCCGATAACATAGGCAAGGCTTTGCTTACGGATATCGGCACCGAAGAACTTGCGCATTTGGAGATAATCGGCAGCGTTGTCGGACAGCTTACAGACGGCGAGGGCGCAAAGAGCTTTGACCGCTACGGTAAGGGCGACTACTACGTTGACCATGCAAACGGCGTTTATGCTGCAAATGCGGCAGGCGTACCTTTTACGGCGTCGTACATTCAGACCAAGGCTGACCCCATTGCCGATCTTGTAGAAAATCTTGCTGCTGAGCAAAAGGCGCGCGCTACCTATGACAATATCCTCAGGCTTTCCGATGACCCTGATGTAAACGAGGTCATGAAATTCCTGCGCGAGCGTGAGGTAGTTCATTTCCAGCGCTTCGGCGAGCTTCTGAACATCTACCAAGAAAAAATAAAGTGCTGATGTAGTAAGCGTATAAATAAAGACCTGAGAGGCACAATTGCTTTCTCAGGTCTGTTTTTATTCGAAATATTTGTCAAGATACGCGCTGAATTTCGCAGGGTCGCTTTTTATCTTGTCCTTAATTTTCTCCGCACCTTCCTTATCACCCGTGAAGATGTTGAGATAATACTTCTGCTTACCTGTACCGCTGTCCTTGATTGAAATACCTATGGTACAGGAGCCGTCCTCTTTTTCGGCATATCGCACGGCATACAGCGAGCCTTTTTTCATGGCGTCGCGTGTGTAGACCTTAACAGCCTCTTCAAACATCTTTTCGCGGATAGAAGCAGGCAGAGTATTTCCAAACTCGCGCGCCGCCTGAACTCCAAGCTTTGTGTTGGAGTATATAAGGTCGCCGTCAAGCTCCTCAACAACACATAGGCGTTCTTCTATACCGTCTAGTGCTTCGCAAAGGTCGAAGTAGTTCACTGCTTGCTCAAGTGAGGTTATCTCAATAAGCTGCTGCTTTTTCAGCGGACAGCCAAGCGAATATATGAGGTGACAGACAAGTATTCGTATTGAGTTTATGTCCGTCACCGTTATTCTTGGAATGGTGTTCATATATTTTCCCCTTAATTATGTATGTTTATATATTGATGTTGTCGATAAGCGCAGACAAAAGCGCGATATTCATTGCGGATTCAACGCAAGGAACAGCTCTATGAACTACGCAAGGGTCGTGTCTGCCTTTAATGATAAGTTCCTCGTCTGTCATTGTTTTGAAATCAACGCTTTTCTGCGGACGAGCTATCGAGGGAGTAGGCTTAAAGGCAGCTCTGAAGATAATGGGCATTCCTGAGCTTATACCGCCGAGTATACCGCCGTGATTGTTTGTAAGTGTAGTGACTGCGCCGTCTTTCATAGCAAACGCGTCGTTGTTCTCACTTCCGAAAAGCTCAGTGCAGCCAAAGCCGTTTCCGAACTCAATACCCTTAACAGCGGGAATTGCAAAGACCAACCTTGATATTATGTTTTCAAGCCCGTCCATCATTGGTGAGCCAATACCTGCGGGGAAACCTACCGCGGCACATTCAACAACGCCGCCTACGCTGTCAAGCGATTCGCGGGCACTGTTTATCAGCTCGCGCATTTTTTCCTCAGCTTCGTTAGAAAGGACAGGGAAACTGCGAGATTTAACAGCTTCAAGCTGCTCAGCTGTAATATTTACGGGGTCGAAGCTTTCGTCTTTTATGTTCTTTACGGAAGCTATATGAGCGCCCGTTGTAATGCCTCTGTGTTCAAGTATCTGCGAGCAAACCGCACCTGCAAAAACAAGCGGAGCAGTAATCCTGCCCGAAAAATGTCCGCCACCGCGTGGGTCGTTTGCGCCGTTATAGCGCAGATAGCCTGTGTAGTCAGCATGAGCGGGACGCGCGATATGAGAAATGTTTCCGTAATCACTTGAGTGCTGGTCGCTGTTCATTATCACAGCGCACAGGGGAGTGCCTGTAGTCTTGCCGTTATACAAACCTGACAGTATTTCGGGAATATCCTTTTCGCTGCGCGTGGTGCTCATTCCGTCCTTTTTGGGAGCGCGACGCGCCATAAATTCTGCTATCTTATCAAGGTCTAGCTCTTCGCCCGCGGGGAGGTTATCCAGTATAACACCGATACCCTTGCCGTGCGACTCGCCGAAAAGAGATACTTTAATACCACCGTTAAATAATGACGACATCGTATTCACCTCCGATGGAACGGAAATCCTCAAAGAATGTGGGATAGGATTTTGCTACACATTCAGCGTCAGTGATGGTCAGCTTGTCGGTGCAGCGCTGAGATGCGATAGCAAGCGACATAGCGATCCTGTGGTCGTTGAAGCTGCTGCATACACCGCCCGAAAGCTCCTTGACGCCCACTATTTCCAGCTCGTCATTTACAATAGTAACGTTCGCGCCGAGAGAGTTAAGAACTGTAGAAATGGACTCAAGTCTGTCACTTTCCTTAATACGCAGACGCTTACAGCCGCGTATATATGATGTGCCGTCCGCAAAAGCGGCAAGCACGGTGAGAATAGGCACAAGGTCGGGAATGTCAGAAGCGTCGATATCAAACCCCGAATAATTGTCACCTATTTTTATCATCTTTTCGATTATGTCGAATATTGCACGGTCGCCCTGAACACTGTTCGGATTTATTCCAAGCAGTGTGAGATCGCTGCCGATCTGGTTTGCAACCGCAAAGAAAGCTGCCTGAGAGCAGTCGCCCTCCACGTTGTAGCTGGAGGCTTTATATTCCTGTATGCCCTTAACGGTGTAATTGCCGTTAAACTCCAGTGTTTCAACGCCGTGGTCTTTCATGCACTGGATAGTAATATCTGCGTAAGGCTTGGATTGCAGGGGAGAGGTCATAACGATGGTGCTGCTTCCCTCAATAAGCGGAAGTGCGAACAGCAGACCTGTGATGAACTGCGATGAAACATCACCTGGCATAGAGAAAACTCCGCTTGTGAGCTTGCCCTTGATGTGATAAGGCATTTCCGAGGAAATAAACTCGACTCCGTGTTTTTTAAACTCCTCGATATAGGGCGTTATAGGACGTGTCGGAAGCTTTCCGCAGCCCGTGAAAACAGCCTCAACGCCGAGAGCAGCGGCAACAGGAATGAGAAAACGCAGTGTTGAGCCTGACTCTCTGCAATTTATCTCCGCGTATTTCGGTGGGTTTCTGATACCTTTGACGTAGGTCACGCCGTCTTCAGTGCGTATCTCAGCGCCGAGCGCAGTCAAGGCCTCGCAGGTAGCATCAATGTCCTCACAGCCGAGCAGGTCGGTGATCAGCGATTCGCCTTTTGAAAGTGCCGCACATATAAGCGCGCGGTGAGAAAAGCTTTTAGACGGAGGTATGCGTATCTCGCCCGAAAGGGTGTTTGGTGTTATTTCTATGTTCATATTATCTCCTTAAAGAACTCCGAGAAAGGCGGCGTATTCGTCTATTGTCATTTTATCTACCTTGCTTTCGCCTATGTCAGAGCAAATAATTATATCTATTCCCGAGCTGCTGCGCTTTTTGTCGCCGAGGGAATACTTGTATAGTATATTCATATCAATGTCAGTGGTACAAGGAAGCGCACATTTTTCGAGCAGCTTATCAAGCTTAGCGGAAGTACCTGCATGGCAGATACCCTTACTTTCTGCAATATGAGTGAAAACGCTCATGCCGATAGCAACGGCGTAGCCGTGTGTGATCCCGCTGAAGTTATAGTGTTTCTCGATAGCGTGACCAAGCGTATGACCGAAATTAAGCAGGGCGCGCTCGCCTCTGTCAAACTCATCGTTTGCAACGACCTGCGCTTTTATTGAAACGCAGCGCTTGATTATATCGGGCATATTGCTTTTTATATCCTGCTCGCAAAGCAAGTCGAAAAGCTCTTTTGACCTTATCATACCATATTTTACGACCTCAGCCATGCCGTCTGCGAAAAATTCAGGCGTGAGGGTATCTAACGTGTCGGTATCGCAAATTACAAGGCTGGGCTGATGGAAAGCGCCAACAAGGTTTTTTCCGCCCGAAATATCTACGGCGGTCTTTCCGCCGACAGAGCTATCGACCTGCGACAGTACAGTAGTTGGTATCTGTATGAACTCAATGCCGCGCATATATGTCGCAGCGGCAAAGCCTGTAAGGTCGCCTACAACGCCGCCGCCTAAAGCAATAAGAATATCAGAACGTGTGAATCCGTTCTCCGCAAGGAAATCGTAGAGCTTCAGAAGAACAGAATGAGATTTTGAAGCTTCTCCATGGGGAAAAACAAACTTCACTACCGTAAAACCTGCTTTTTCGAACGATTTTACAGCTCTTTCTCCGTAATAGCGGTCTACATTATCATCAGTGACGATAGCTGCCTTGCGTGCCTTTACAGCCTTAGCAGAAAGCTCTCCGCAGTTGTCGAGCAGACCCTTACCTATTAGAATATCATAGCATTTGCTTGCTTTTACATTAACTGTCTCCAAAAAAAACGCTCCTTTTAATCGTAAATATACATATTAATTTTAATTCATTTTGACGTAAATGTCAATAAGATAATGCTATATTCGTCTAAATTACCAACAATTTTTATGGTTTAACGTTATAAATCGCTAAAATTTGTGTTCAACCACTTTACAGTGCTGAAATTTAGTGGTATAATAACTGCATAAGAAAAAAGGAGGCTTTTTTATGGGCATGACAATGACTCAGAAGATACTTGCTAAGCACGCAGGACTTGACAGCGTTGTTGAAGGTCAGTTAATACGCGCAAAGCTTGATATGGTGCTTGGAAATGATATAACCAGCCCTGTTGCGATCAACGAGTTTGAGAAGATCGGGTTTGACGGGGTTTTTGACAAAGCGAAGATATCACTTGTTATGGATCACTTCACTCCTAATAAGGATATAAAGGCTGCAAAGCAGTGTCAGCAGTGCCGCGGTTTTGCAGAAAAGTATGACATTATAAACTATTACGACGTGGGCGAAGTTGGTGTTGAGCACGCGCTTCTTCCCGAAAAGGGTCTGGTCGTGCCGTCTGACTGCGTTATCGGCGCTGACAGCCATACCTGCACCTACGGCGCACTCGGTGCTTTCTCCACAGGCGTTGGCTCTACTGATATGGCTGCAGGAATGGCGACAGGCGAAGCTTGGTTCAAGGTGCCGTCTGCAATAAAGTTCAATCTTACGGGCAAGCTTGGAAAATGGGTATCGGGCAAGGATGTTATTCTGCATATTATCGGTATGATTGGCGTTGACGGTGCTCTGTACAAGTCTATGGAGTTTTCGGGCGAGGGACTTAAAAGCCTTTCTATGGACGACAGACTTTGCATGGCTAATATGGCTATTGAAGCAGGCGCAAAGAACGGCATTTTCGAGGTAGATGACATTACGCTTGAATATGTAAAGGGAAGAACAGACCGCAGCTTTGAAGTGATGAAAGCCGATGATGACGCTCATTATGAACGCGTTATCGACATTGACCTTTCTGCGATAAGACCCACTGTGGCTTTTCCGCATCTTCCCGAGAACACAAAGACCATTGATGAGGCTGAAAAGCTTAATATTAAGATAGATCAGGTCGTTATCGGCTCGTGTACCAACGGACGCTACTCCGACCTTGAAGCTGCAGCTGCAGTTGTTAAGGGTAAAAAAGTTGCAAAGGGCGTGCGTGCTATTGTTATACCTGCAACACAGCAGATATATCTTGACGCGCTGAGAAACGGACTTCTTGAAATTTTCGTTGAGGCAGGAATGGCTGTGTCTGCACCGACCTGCGGTCCTTGTCTTGGCGGACATATGGGCATACTCGCGCCGAATGAAAGAGCAGTTGCTACAACCAATCGTAATTTTGTGGGTAGAATGGGAGATACCACATCTGAGGTGTATCTCGCAAGCCCTGCGATAGCTGCCGCAAGTGCGCTGACAGGCTATATTTCGGGCATTAAGGAATAAGGAGGTAATATAAAAATGAATGCACATGGAATCGTACATAAATACGGAGATAATGTTGACACAGATGTAATTATCCCCGCAAGATACCTCAATACCTCCGACCACAAGGAGCTTGCTTCTCACTGCATGGAGGATATCGACAAGGAGTTTGTGAATAAGGTTAAAGAAGGCGATATAATCGTTGCAGAGATGAACTTTGGCTGCGGCAGCTCGCGTGAACACGCGCCAATTGCTATCAAAGCAAGCGGAATAAGCTGTGTTATCGCCTCTACATTTGCGCGCATATTTTATCGTAATGCAATTAATATCGGTTTGCCGATTCTTGAGTGTGATGAAGCTGCAAAAGACATCAGCGCAGGCGATGAGGTAGATATAGATTTTGATACGGGTGTGATAACGAATGTTACAAAGGGCAAGACCTATCAGGCGCAGCCTTTTCCCGAATTTATCAAGGATATCATCAACAAGGGCGGACTTTTGAAGTCGCTCAAGGGTTAAGAAAGGAACAGCATCATGACAAAGAATATCGCTGTTATTAAAGGTGACGGAATAGGTCCCGAGATTGTTACCGAGGCTATTAAGGTGCTTGACAGGATCGCCGAGAAATACGGTCATACATTTTATTATGAGCAGCTTCTTATGGGCGGCTGTTCTATAGACGCAAACGGTGTTCCGTTGACCGATGAAACGATTGAGCGCTGCAAAGCTTCCGATGCGGTGCTTATGGGCAGTATCGGCGGTAACACTTCCACATCGCCGTGGTATAAGCTTCCGCCGCAGCTTCGCCCCGAAGCGGGACTTTTGGCACTTCGCAAAGCGCTTGGTTTGTTCGCAAACCTCAGACCATGTGTGTTGTTTCCGCAGCTAAGCGGTGCTTGCCCTCTTAAAGAAGAGATAAGCGCCAAGGGCTTTGATATGCTGATAATGCGCGAGCTTACGGGAGGCCTCTATTTCGGTGAGCGCAGAACTGAGGAAATAAACGGCGTAATTACTGCCGTTGATACGCTGAAATACGATGAAAACGAGATACGCCGCATTGCTGTAAAGGCTTTTGATGTGGCTATGAAGCGCAACAAAAAGGTTACAAGCGTAGATAAGGCAAATGTACTTGACACCTCGCGCCTTTGGAGAAAGGTTGTTGAGGAGGTAGCTAAGGATTACCCCGAGGTGAAATACGAGCATATGCTCGTAGATAACTGCGCTATGCAGCTTGTGAAAGACCCTGCGCAGTTTGATGTTATGGTAACAGAAAATATGTTCGGAGATATCTTGTCCGACGAGGCTTCGATGATAACAGGCTCTATCGGAATGCTTGCTTCTGCGAGCATGAACGAGAGCAAATTCGGTCTGTATGAGCCGAGCGGCGGCTCCGCACCCGATATCGCGGGACAGAACAAAGCAAACCCAATTGCGACTATACTTTCTGCGGCAATGATGCTGCGCTATTCCTTTGATATGACAGCGGAAGCCGACGCGGTTGAAGCTGCTGTAAATAAAGTGCTTGATGCAGGCTACAGAACAGGCGATATCATGTCTGAGGGAATGAGGCTTGTGTCGTGCTCGGAAATGGGGGACAAAATTGTTGAGTTTATCTGACTTGGAGGACAAACCATGTGCTTGATATGCGACCGCATAGAAATGATAAAGAACGGCACTAACCCTTATTTTGTCAAGGAGCTTGAAACAGGCTATGTCGTTATCGGCGACCATCAGCATTTCAAGGGCTACACATTATTTCTTTGCAAGCAGCATAAGACTGAGCTTTTTTATCTTGACAAGGATTTTTCAGCAAAATTCATGCAGGAAATGGTGCTCGTTGCAGAAGCTGTGAAAAACGCTTTCGGCGCTGAAAAGATTAATTATGAGTGCCTAGGTCAGGGTGACGCGCATCTGCATTGGCATCTGTCGCCGCGCAGGGCAGGGGATATCGAAAATTACGGCAACAACGGCAAAGGTCCTATATGGTGGTATCCTATGGAAAAGATGTACGATGACGCAAACCGTCCAAGCGAGCAGGAGCTTTCAGACATGAAAGAAAGACTTCTATCTGAGTTGGATAAAAAATTATCATAAATATGACTAAATCACCCAGTTAGCGCTGAATAGCTGGGTGATTTGCTGTGTATGAAAAAATTCATCAATTTTCATTAAATTACAAAAAATTACTTGCAATTAGTTTGATTTTAGGTTATAATAAAACTAGCTTTTTCAAAAACCTGTGCTTTTTCGAGCTTTTTATTTGATTTTGTGTCAATCGCGAGCAATAAAGCTTCGCTGAGTTGGCATGGTGTAGTAAAAAGAGAGGCTGCGCAAGGTTTTTATGCAGTTTTATAATTCGGATTTTCGAAAGGAGTACCTGTATGTACAACGATTTAATGGATTCTATCGGCTTCCTTGGTCAGTATGATAAGGAAGTTGCAGACGCAATGGGTCTGGAGCTTTCCCGCCAGAAGAGAAATCTGGAGCTTATCGCAAGTGAGAATATCGTATCTCCCGCAGTTATGGCTGCAATGGGAAGCGTTCTCACAAACAAGTACGCTGAGGGTTACCCCGGAAAGAGATACTACGGCGGCTGCGAGGACGTTGACATCGTAGAAACTATCGCTATCGAGCGCGCTAAGGAGCTTTTCGGTGCAAAATACGCAAATGTTCAGGCTCACTCGGGCGCACAGGCTAACACTGCTGTATATGTGGCTCTGCTTCAGCCCGGTGACACAGTAATGGGTATGAGTCTTGCTCACGGCGGTCACCTTACACACGGTTCTCCTGTTAATATTTCGGGTAAGATCTACAATTTCGTTCCCTACGGCACAAATGACGACGGCTTTATTGATTACGAGGATCTTTACAAGCAGGCTAACAAGTGCAAGCCCAAGCTCATCGTAGCAGGTGCTTCTGCATATCCCAGAGCAATAGATTTTGCAAAGCTGTCCTCTATCGCAAGAGCAGTTGGCGCTTATCTTATGGTAGATATGGCACATATCGCAGGTCTTGTTGCCGCAGGCGTGCATATGAGCCCTGTTCCTTATGCTGATATCGTTACAACAACAACACATAAGACTCTGCGCGGCCCCAGAGGCGGTCTTATCCTCACAAACAACGAGTATCTTGCAAAGAAGATCGACTCTGCTATTTTCCCCGGCACACAGGGCGGTCCCCTTATGCACGTTATCGCAGGTAAGGCTGTGTGCTTCGGCGAAGCTCTGAAGCCTGAGTTCAAGGCTTACGGCGCTCAGATCGTTAAGAACGCAAAGGTGCTTGCTGATACACTGCTCGAAAAGGGCTTCAATCTTGTTTCGGGCGGTACTGACAACCACCTGATGCTCGTTGATCTGCGTCCTTTCGGCATTACAGGTAAGGATCTGCAGAACAACTGTGACGAATGCTATATTACACTTAACAAGAACGCTATCCCCAACGATCCCCAGAAGCCCGCGCTTACTTCGGGCGTAAGAATCGGTACTCCCGCTGTTACTACAAGAGGTCTTGTTGAAGACGACATGAAGGTGATCGGCGAGTGTATCTACCTTATCTCCAAGGATTTCGAGGGCAACAAGGAAAAGGTTCGCGGTATGGTTACCGAGATCTGCGAGAAATATCCCCTTTATTAATTTAGACTAGAAAAAACGAATAAAAGGAAGTTAAGTGATGACAAATATAAAGAACACTGAAGTGCTGTATAACAACTACAATTCTGTAGCGCCTCTCGGCCTTATTGCTATGAACGGCACGCAGGAGCTTGGCGCAAAGATAAACAGCTATCTTGAAAGATGGGCTGACAGAAACGGACAGAAGCATGATGATTTCATGATTGAGTGCGAGTGCCCCAGATTCCAGTCTGGCGACGCTAAGGGCCTTATCAAGAGCACTGTAAGAGGTAAAGATCTGTTTATTCTTGTAGATGTAGGAAACTACAACTGCAAATATAAGCTGTTCGGTCAGGAAAACTCCATGAGCCCTGATGATCATTACATGGATCTCATGAGAATCATTCAGGCTGCAAGTGGTAAGCCTCACCGTATCAACGTTATCATGCCGCTTCTTTACGGCGGCAGACAGCACAGAAGAAGCTACCGTGAGTCGCTTGACTGTGCGGTAGCACTGCAGGAGCTTCACAGAATCGGCGTTTCCAACGTTATTACTGTAGACGCTCACGACCCCAGAGTTTGCAATGCTGTTCCGCTCATGGGCTTTGACAACATCATGCCGTCTTATCAGGTGCTTAAGGCGCTGCTTAAGGCGTTCCCTGATATCAATGTCAATAAGGATCACTTTATGGTAGTAAGCCCCGATGAGGGTGCTATGAACAGAAATATGTTCTATGCATCTGTAATGGGTGTTGATCTCGGTATGTGCTACAAGCGCCGCGATTATTCCACTATCGTTAACGGCAGAAACCCCATTGTTGCACACGAATACCTTGGAACAAGCGTTGAGGGCAAGGATGTTTTCGTTGCTGATGATATCATTGCTTCTGGTGAATCCATGCTCGACATCGCCAAGGAAATGAAGGGACGCAAGGCAAAGCGCGTATTTGCTTATGCTACCTATGGTATGTTCACAAGCGGACTTGCTTCCTTTGATAAGGCTTATGAGGACGGAATAATTGACGGTGTGTTCGGCACAAATCTTACATACCGCACTCCTGAGCTTCTCAGCAGACCGTGGTTCCACGAGGTCGATGTTGCAAAGTATATTGCTTATTTCATTGCTTCTATCAACCACGATACTTCTATCAGCAATGTTATCGACCCGCTTGCAAAGATAAATGCTCTCCTTAAAGAGCACAGAGGATTATAATTATGCCTTTAGCAGACAGAATTCGCCCCACCACATTAAACGATGTAGTGGGGCAATCCCATTTGATTGGAAAAAACAAGCCGCTTTCGCGCGTTATCGAATCGGGTAAGATACCGAACATGATCTTTTACGGACCATCGGGTGTAGGCAAGACCACAATAGCGCGAATTATTGCTGAGTCAGCTAATATGCGGCTTCATAAGCTCAACGGAACATCTGCTTCGACCGCTGATATAAAGAGCATTGTGTCTGAAATAGACACTTTTTTCGGCAGCAGCGGAATTTTGCTGTATCTTGATGAGATTCAATATCTCAACAAAAAGCAGCAGCAGAGCTTGCTTGAGTATATTGAGGACGGAAGTATCACACTGATAGCTTCAACCACAGAAAATCCGTATTTCTATGTTTATAATGCCATTCTTTCAAGAAGCACAGTGTTTGAGTTCAAGCCTGTCACTCCCGAGGAGCTTGAAAAGGCCATAAGGCGCGGATTTGATGTTCTTTCTGAGGAAAACGGTGTAAAATATAAGCTTGATGACGAAGCTGTGAAGTATATCAGCCGCGGCTGCGGGGGAGATGTTAGAAAATCTCTCAACACTGTAGAGTTTTGTGCGCTTTCCTGTGAGGACGGTAATATCACACTTCAGCTCGCTCAGGAGCTTACACAGCGCAGCAATATGCGCTATGACCGTGACGGCGATCAGCATTACGATCTGCTTTCAGCGCTTCAGAAGTCAATACGAGGCTCTGATGAAAACGCTGCTATACATTACGCTGCGCGTTTGATGGCAGCAGGGGATATAATCTCCCTTTCGCGCCGATTGCTTGTGATTGCAAGCGAGGATATCGGGCTTGCGTATCCTCAGGCTGTTCCAATAGTCAAGGCGTGTGTTGACAGCGCAATGCAGCTTGGACTGCCCGAAGCGCGTATTCCTCTTGCTGAGGCGGTTATCCTGCTTGCCACAGCGCCTAAATCGAACAGCGCTTATCTTGCTATAAATGCCGCGATCGCCGATATTGAGAACGGGGAAGTGGGCGACTTTCCGCGTCATCTTCAGAATGAGCATTGCGACGGTGTGGACGCTAAGATAAAGGGTCAGCATTATCTGTATCCGCATGATTATCCCAATCATTGGGTACAGCAGCAATATCTGCCCGATAATCTTAGGGATAAGATATATTACACCTATGGCGATAATAAGCTGGAAAAGGGTGCGGAGGAATACTGGAAAAAGATCAAAAATCAGTCCTGATGATTTTATCGCAGTCCTTTGCCGAATATACCCAACTGTCGATATGACCCGAATTAATGAAATAATCTATATTGTTGTCAGCATAGGTATTGTCCGAAGCGCTGACGATTATCAGCTTTATTTTCATTTTTTCGGGTATTATTGCTTTTATGTAAACGCTTGCGTGGCAGTTTACTTTGATACCGCTTCTAGGCTCAGCAAGACCTGCGAGATTGGGTGCGAGCTCAATAAAAACTCCGTAATCTTCAATCGAGCGTACTATGCCGGTTACCGTTTCGCCTTGTTCAAAACGCGATATGTTTTGTTCCCATGTACCGAGAAGCTCTTTGTGTGTAAGGCAAATGCGCGTATCTTCAACGCTTTTGACGACGGCTTTTATCTTCTGACCAACGAAAAATCTGTCTGACGGGTGAGATATCCTTGATACCGATATTAGGTCAATTGGAATAAGAGAGGGAATACCACATCCTATGTCAACAAAACAGCCGAACTGCTCAAGGTGCGTCACGGTAGCGGAAATAACATCTCCGGGCTTAAGCTTGCTCAGGTATTCTCGTATGCAATCTAACTGTGCGCTTTTTCGGGAAAGTACTGCGTATATGTTATCATTTTCATCGCGCTTAAAGTCGGTGACTTTAAAACACACAGGTTTATTTACACGTGAAATGAGTGCAATATCCTTAGTAGTACCTTCGCTTATACCGATTGCACCTTCTTCGCGTGGGATAACCCCGCGCATACATCCCATATCAACGATAAGATTATGTTTGCTGTCACATATGATACACGGTGCTTCGATTATTTGTCCATTATTAAGACAGTCCTGCAGCGAAAAATATGAATGCAGACAGCTTTGATTTTCGATAGTGTCTAACAAAAAGCCTTCAGGCAGATACTCAGCCATTTTGTACCTCCAGTTTTGTATTAGTTACTGTACATAATATGTGTTCTGGTGGTTGAATATACCTCTTGGCTTTCTAATCGTCAGTGTGTCCGCACTGGCGATTTTATTTTATACCTTGTTTTTACATTGTCGTTGCTGAAAGTCGTATTAGTTGCTACTGCGGCGGCTTTTTCTTTTGGAGTTATGAAAAAGTAAAAAAGCTTGTAAAAACGGCGCGTATGATGTATAATAACGAATAGGGAATAAATAACAGCTAATTTCGTAAAATAAAAAGTTTGCTCAAAGCACATACAAATATTGCCAAAAGGGAAAGGGCTAGTAAATTCTAGCCCTTTTGATATTTTGAGACTTAACTTTCAAATTTGCTTTGCGTTCTGTAATGCGCTTAGTATGCCGTTAAACCATTTCAAACGCACTGTCGTGACTTCAAGCTGTGTGCGTGTATTTGCGTCATAATCGCCTTGCGCTTGTTCTTTGATTTCATGCTGTTGTTTTATAGTATACTGTGCTTGGTCATTTAGATATCTGATTAACTGGTCACGCTGACTTTCAGACAGCTTGACATTGTATGTCGGTTTTGCCATGTGGTCTCCTTTAATCTTTTGTGCAAGATGCATAGAACTTACATAAGTTGTAACAACTAAAAAAAGGCTCGTAGATAGGCTCGGACATCATGAAACAATCGTGATGAATTTCTTTCAAATCTTCGTTGTTCTCCTGCCTGCAATGTTCCGTGTCGCCTGTTAGACCCGTTCTTTGATAGTCACAAGGTTTATTATCAACACGACAATTTCCGTTGTCAAGCTTATGCTTGCAAATTCCTTCGTAGCAATTCATTATTTTGTTATTCCTCCTCATAGAGTGGCGGTACTTTCGCACCGCCATTTTTTTAAACTTAACTTTCAATTTTCTGTTGCTTCTGTAAAGTATACGAAATTATTATCGGTGGTACATTCGCCGCACATAACGGAAATGTCTTTCGTTACTCTTACGATGTTACTGCACAAGGGGCAAATAAGCTTTTTCATGCTCTGCTTTTTACTCTTGCCTTTCGGTGCTTGCTCTGCAATGCGCTTGTATATGTTAATACCCTTGATATTGATGTTGTTCTTTATCCATTCCTTAGTGCTGTCGGGTAAGCTCGTCAAGCTCCAACCAATAGCTTCGTGGAAGTCGATTTTCAGCCCGTGCGCTTCTGCGGTTTCTTTGAATTTCTTGTTGTGATAAACGCCGCCGCGTGATGTATCTTTGATGTTGTTTATCAGATTGTAAAGGTGCGCCATTTCGTGCATGAGTGTTCCGATAGTGTTTTCAACGCTTCGCGTGCCGATGTAATCAACACTGATATTGATTTCGTAACGCTCGTTTTTGCCTTGTACCCATTGCTTATGCATTTCTGTCCAGCCATATTTGGATTTACGCGCGCCCTCTTTGAATGTGATAACGACTTTTTCAAGCTCGTTATTATAGAAATGTTCATTGATTGCGTTAAACGCTGCTGTGAGCGCAGCGTTTAACTCGGTCATAGTTGTAATTGTTCGTATTCGTGGCATTGATTACGCTCCTTTGTGACGTTTATGTGAGTTCGTTGAGCTTGCGGATTAACGGCTTGAACTCTGCGAGGTCGCCATAATCTTTAATGAATTGCTCTAAGTTGATAGTGTTCTTTAATTCCTCGAAGCTGTCGCAAAAATCTAATGTTTCTGAAATGTGCTGATATCCTTGCCGTGTTCTATATCCGTCCTCATTAAGTAGGTTTCTGCAATATGCGTAGGTGAGATGTGCTTCAATCTTGTCTACATGGTTACAGTAGTCGATAAAGTTCATTATATATACCTCTTGACTTTCTCTCGCGGTTGTGATATACTTAACTCAACGGCATGAGCGCCGCCGCGAGGTTTCGGCGCTCTCCGTCTTTTGGGTTAGACCGTCAGCACTCCAACTGCTGGCGGTTTTTTACGTCTTAATGCTGTACAGTGTAGCGATTAAATCGTCAAGCTTGTTGCGCTCTTTGATTAGGCTTTGCATTTCGCCGTCTGCTTTGCTGATATTGAAATCTTCTGTGCTTGCTTTGGTAAGCTTGTCGCTCACTATTTCCCTTGCGGCTTTTAGATATTCGATAATATCAAGTATTTGCCTTACTGTTAAGTTTTTCATAAAATCCATGTTTTCTTTCTCCTCGCGGTCAATAGGTTTTTGGGCTTATCCCTAACCTCTGTATATATTATAGCATACATGCATGTATTTGTCAAGCATGCATGCATGTTTTCTGCTTTTTGTACAAATTGCATACATGCATTTTGTGCACAATTACATGCATGTATGTCTTGAAATTCACGCAGATATTTGATATAATAGGGAAAAGGAGTGTGAAAAGTATGTCCCCCGTATCAAAAGCAAAGTTGGCAAGCAATGCGCGTTATAGAGAGAAACAAGAATTTATTCAACTGCGTGTTGGAGCAGGCGAGCGCGCCCGCTATAAAGCCGCCGCCGAACAACTCGGCGTATCGGTCAACCAACTGTTTATAAACGCCGTTGAACAGTTTATCGCAGATAATCTCGCGGAACCATTGAATAACGAGGATTGAATTATCCTTTTGAGGCTCGCTTTTGCTTCTTTTGGCGAGACAAAAGAAGAGAAACCTATAAATAATCGCCATCTATCCTTGACATAAAAGTTTTTTCGCGTCTTGATAGGTTCTTTCAGCGGTGGTACAATAGACTACCCGACGGAGAGCGATTTTCTGTTTCTGAACTATCCTCCGTCGGCGAAGCCATTCAACCGCCGCTGAAAGGTTCTGTCAAGACCCGACATTGTCCATGAGCGTACCGCAACATAGAAAATTTGAGCCATCTATCAAAAGCGAATGGGAACAATGTCGAGCCATCGAAAAAAGTTTTCTGTCAACGTGCAAAGCTTTACCAATAACACGCGGGGCGTAAGCCCCGCTAAAAACTATAGCCGCCCCTGCGCTTCAGCGCGGGGCGGCTTTTTACACGGCAAATTTGAGCCGATTTAGGGCGAATACTCCCCTGGTAATACGGAGTATTCGCTTACACACGGAATATCCCTCGGAGCAGTATTCGTGCGGCTTTAGGGGACATAAAATTTTCCCCGCTTTTGTGCGCCAGTATTTTCCAACTGGACAAAAACGGGAGTATTTTTTGAAACTTAACTTTCAAAAATCGCGACAAAAGGAAAGCCCCGAATAATCGGGGTCAATTCATTTTAATTATCTTGTCTTCAACAGGGAAAGGGTATTGATCGCGGAAGTTATAATCAATCCATTTAACGATTTCGTTTGTAACAGCTCTTGTTACCTCGGTGTTTTCTTCAATGATATCAAGTCTTTCTTCAATGTTGTCTAAGCGTCCCTCAATGTTATCTAACTTTTCATTGATAGGATTGATTTTTTCGTCTATTAACTGTGACAGCAATTTAATGTCCTCGGGTGTCAGCATGATGTATCTCCTTTCATGAAGTGGTGTTTTTATTCTAGCACACGTTTATGATTTTGTCAATCCTTGCTTATCAGTGTTTTTTAATCATTGGTAAAAGTAATCTTAAAAACGTTTCTTATTAAAAAGGATTTTAATAGCTTCTATCATACCTTGTAAGATCGAGCAGTGTTTTAAGGCATAATTCCATAATTTGATTAAAGTTGAAATGATAAGTCCGAGAACGATAATGAAACTAATGACAATTGTTAAAATAAGCCAAATCTTGTTATTTTGAATGCAATTATATATGAATGCAAAAATGTTTATAAATACAACCATAACGATTGTAGCATACTGCATTACTTTTAATGGATTTTTAGGCATTTTAATTTTTAATGTTTTATGCTTGCGTTTCATATTTCACTTTGCTAGTTTGTTTTTATAATACCGAAAAGCCAATCAGTACTTACATTGTATAGTTCTGCTAATAGTCCTATTGTTTCAATATTGGGTTCTAATGCGCCTGTTTCGTATTTAGTTATATTACTACGTGAAGTATTAAGCGTATCTGCTACCTCTTGTTGTGTCATTTTAGAACTTTGTCTTGCTCTTTTTAAGTTTGTTGCGAAATTCTCTTTAAACATATAGGTCACCCTTTCTTTGTTCCATTGTAGCACTATTGTACATAATTTTGTGTTCTTTTTTGGCACATTTGACAGTTCCATTTTAGAACGTAATGTGTTATAATATAATTGTTCCAAAAAAGAACATTGCACCCTGCCCGAAAAGAAAAACCCCGCCTAACAGCGGGGAGAGGTATTAGCGTTTCTTCTTGAACTTTTGCATTATTTCGCCTAGCACTAAGCCAATGCCCATACAAGATAAGGCTATAGCACCGAGTGCAACAAAATTTCTTTCTCTTATTAAGTAGGCAAAATAACCGCAGACTGGTAAAAGAAACGGCGTAATAAATGCCGCTAGTTCTAGATTTCTTTTTGCTTTTCTCATGGCTGAATGCCTCCTTTGTAATGGTTAATATAGTGTGTCAGCTTAATTATACCATAAATCGGGTAGGTGTGCAACAAATTAATACTATTCCGCAAAGGAAACTGCGCAAAGCAGAGAAAGAGGTATTTTATGAGCGAAGAGAAATTTTATGACAAGTGCATGGTATCAGATTACAACACATCATTTGAGTATTTCGTTGATTATTACGGCGAAACCGCAACAGTAAAGGCTGTCATTGAATGCGGTATTTACTTTCTAGTGTTGTCGGAAAGTACACCATATTATGGTGATGATACACAGATAGATTTGCTTGTGTGTTCAAACGATTTTGCGGATTCAATTCACCGTGCATTTTTTGTCACTCGCGGCATTTTAGGAGAAAAAAGCGTTGATAAGGTCAAAGATATATTTTCTACATTATGTCAAATGTCCTGTCAAATATCCTTTTTACGCCGTCGCTCTGAAAAAATGTATGTATATACTGCCGATGGCTCACGAGAGGAATTAACGCTAACATCTGAAAACTTACAGCTAAGAATGATTGAGGCGTTTATAAAAGCTGGGCTTCAACTTAATAAAAGGTCGATTGATGATTTATGCTTTGGGGCTTTTCATAAACATTGCAAAGAACTTTCAATTCTGCTTAGTCAAGATAAAGGTAAGCTTTTAGCAGACTTAGCGACATTAATTGACAGCGAGAGCGAGGCTGACAAATGAGTATACCGTTTATTGATTTGATCTATATATGTGCATTCGCAGCCTCTCCATTAATAGTTTTTTTATCGTTCGTGTTTATAAAATATTTTAAAGATAAGGGGGACGACCAATGACAACAATTGATTTATCCTTGATGGAAAATTTATGGGGTTTTATGCTTGCGCTTGGCACTTTTACGGCTGCATTCTTTTTCTTGTTTGAATATTTGCTTCAAGCAGTTGTGTGGCTTATTCAGCGCATAAAGCTTCACCATTTCAAAGCAAAGGTAAAGACAAAATTCAATATGTCGGATTTCAATATCAAACCTTGTCCGTTCTGCGGCTGTGAACATATAAAGGTAGTGAAAAAGGACTTTTTAAAGGTTGAGCAATTCGCTTTAAAATGTGCCGCTTGCGACATGGGTACTCCGTATGGCGCACCTACTTATATAGTCAGCAGTTGGAACAACCGCGCAACAGACACCACGTTTTCAACGGCGACAGCCGGTGATATAAATAACTAAAAAACCTCTGCGCAAAGCAGAAAAATGATGTGTCCGCAAAGGACAGAAAGTGAGGAAATTATGGCATTTGTAGTAAGAAGTGCAAAGCACAAGAAAGGTACATACGAGGGCAAAGATTACGATAATATCAATATCTTTTGCGAGAATCCTTACAGCGAAAATGAACAGGTGCTTTTCGGTCCCGAAATCGAGATACTCAAAGTAAAGTACACGGATTTCACGGCGGCTTTTCAGCGCAACAAGGCAAACGGCTTCTCCATGATACAGGAGATGGAGGGAAACCTCATTCAGCCCGTATATGATAAGTTCGGCAATGTTGTTGACTTCACACTGTACAAGGCTGAAACAGAGCCAGAAACAAAAACCAACAAGTAAGCTTCCTTGACATAATCAATATGGAAAGGGGGTGAGAATATGGACGAGGTTACAGCTGTAGATACTAGCACTGTAATGGACAAGGTCACCGCAGGTCTTGAGGGTGGTTTTACAATGGGCACAAAAGCCTTTAACTTCCTTATGGACAATCCTCTGACATCGTTCATTATCGGTATTGGCTTTTGCTATACCGCGCTTGGCATTATAAGACGTGCGCTCCGTGTGTCTAAGCGTATGTAAAAGGTGATGGGGGGCAGAAATGCTCCCCATTAAATTTTGAAACTTAACTTTCAAAAAAAGGGGTGAAATAAATGAAACGCGCAAAAATCAATTGGCTGTTGATTTTCGGTATACTTTGCATGGCTGCTGGTGTTGGCTTTCTTGTGTTGTCAGCAGTAGGCTTGTTTGTATAAATGTATTCGGATAAAAGGGAGGGGGTGAAACATGAAAAAGGTAAGATTATGTTTGACGTGTATCGCTTTGGCGCTGATGATGATTGTCTGCTCGGTCGGTGCTTCTGCCGCTTTGCTGTTCGATGCTGTAATACCCGATGATTTTGTTGATGATTTTTTCATTGGTGAGGCTGATGTAACAGTTAACGAAGCGGTTTATGCTATATCTGAGTATTTGGGCGTGCCTACTGACGATGTTGCGAAAAGTCTTGAATTTACATTGGAAGCTGATAAGAAACGCATTATGGTTTATGAGGCTGACGAACTTGTCGAGATCGTTTTAAAGGACAGTTCGGGCGCTGTGTGCTTAATGGCGGCGCAGTATTCTGTAGTGATTGAGAACGGAACAACGAAAGAAATTATAACAAATCTTAGCGTTGGTATGTCGAGCGGTTTCACAATGGGTACAAAAGCCTTTAACTTCCTTGTGGATAATTCATTGACTTCATTTGTAATCGGTGTAGGCTTCTGCAGTGCGGCATTTGGATTAATAAAACGCGCATTGCGTGTATCGAAACGTATGTAAGTTATGATGGGGAGTTTTCACATTCCCCATTGTATTTTGAGACTTAACTTTCAAAAAGGGGTGTTTGAATGAAAAAAGTAATCGGTATTTTGCTTGTGGCTTTGCTTTGTTGTTGTACCTTTGTGTCAACGGTTGCGCCTGTTGTATATGCCGAAAACGGTGATTCATTCTTTAATTCACTGACAGATTTTGCACAAGTTTCTGATGATAAGCTTAATGAGCTTGTAGGCTCTTATGTGGACTTTTATCAAGAGCTCGGAAGCGGTGATATACTCGGTGCATTGACTACGGGTGCAGTAGATATTCCGCTTGAATGGCTCGGCTTTGCAGGTCAAAGCTTAATCGAAACGGCTGACGCTTGTAACGTTACGGGTGTAAGTTCAAGTACTTTGGTCATGGCTGCGGATAAATTAAAGAATGATTCCGATTTAATGTATATGGTTTCTGATGTGGGTGAACTTCTGGTGTATGACGGGGTTAATAAGCTTATTCGTCCCGTCGAAGCTACCGACGTCCCGAAGATTGACGGCTCAACATTCAAAGAGCTTTGCAATGAATATAGTTCAACCTACTGCCCGAAAAACACGAAAGATTTCATATCATGGCGAACAAGGACATTTGACGAAGCGAATACAAATGCGTTTTTACTCATGTATAGAAATACTTTCTTCTGTAGTGATATATGGCCAGAGGTATATTTGCTTCCGTTCTATACCGATGGCAAGGAAACGTATTATAGCACTTATCAGTTCCATTTCTATAAAAAAATAGTACAGAATGAAGACGGTACATATACAACGACCTTGTATTGTGATGTTTGGAGCTTGCTCGATAATACAGAGCCTAAGACATATACAATTGATGATATTTCTAAATATGAATACATTGAAATCAGTCCTTTTATATGGAGTTCGGGTGCGTTATCTCTTGATTATTATAGTACGGATTCGGAATATATTACACGTGACAATACAAGCGGAGATATTTTTCATTTTGATTTAATAAATTCTGTTTATCCTGCAGAGTATTTTTCTACTGATTTAGGTAGCAGCCTTGAGCCTGATGATGTCCCGTTTAGAGTTACCACAGATGACCATGATAGTTCATGTAATTGCAACGGCGGTCACGATATCGGCTTCTACTGCAATAACAAGCCTATAGAAAAGGATTTTGCATTAGTAGATTTCACAAAGTTTGCTGATGATGATATCGTTACCTTAAAAGGCGATACCATATATGATTACACAATCACCAATAAAGAGGGCGATATAACAACCATAAACAACTATATCACTAACAATTACACTTACCCTGTGACAGATACGGGCGACAGCGGGGAAGAGGACAGCGGAACAAACACGGGCGGTTCTGGTGACGTGAATGTGAATGTTGACGTTAATGTGAATAATACGATAGGCGGCTATGGTGATACAAGTGCTTATGAATATGAACAGGCGAATGTTGCCGAAGCTTTGGGACAGATACCCGAAGTAAGTGATGGTTTTATAGGTTTCTTTACTAAGGTGTTTGACTGGCTTCCGCCGCCTATTTTCGGACTTATAGTCGGCGGTCTTGGTTTGGCTATAGTTCTACGCATTGCGGGGCGGTGATGATATGGGCTTTTGGGATTTTCTATCTTTTCTTTGGAATAGCGCTTGTGATTTTATGAGCCTTGAAATAACAATTTTTGGCGAGGGCGCGATATTTACTTTGTGGGAGTTCGCGCTCGGCTCTGCAATTTTTCTGCTTGTGATGTATGTGGTCATGCGTATAATTACGGGAGATTGAGAGGTTTTGACATGGGTTTTCTTGATTTTCTTACAGCCCTTAAATGGACGGCTGAGGGTATCGAGTGGATAACTTCAATTGGCGAAGATGGCAATACAATTTTAACTTACGGAGAAGATACAGACGGTGACGGTGTACCCGATACCGATGTTTTAGAATATATACTACCTCAGACAGAAACGACCGTTGAGAAGTCTATAATCATAATGTCCGCTGATGGGACAATGACGGTATATGACGAGGGCGGCAATATTACTGCTGAGGATTGCGATACAGCTTATTCGCTGTGGGTGTCTGAAAATGGCATTATGGAAAAAAGTCTTGACAATTATTCGGTAACAGAGGGTTTGTTGTTGTGTGTGCTTCTGATGGGCGCTTTCTATTTTATAAAGTCGCTTTTCAGAAAGAAAGATATATACAGGTGATAATATGGAGTTCTTTTTCTTTCCTACAGATTATCAGAAATTTTCAATGTTTATTGAATGGGTGTTCAATAAGGCTTTGGATATAGTGTTTTTGGTATGGATAATGAACTATTTATTTAGCACTTTACAGCGCATTACAAGGTGCTTGTCACATAATGGGGGTAGAATGCTATGAGTGGTATATTAACGCTTGGTAAGTGGCTTAATGAGGGTGCAAGCTTCGGTGTTCTTATCAGTGCAATATCTCAATCGGTTTTACCTTGGGTGTTCTGCCTGTGGGTTGCTAAGTGGCTTTACGATATACTGATTGATATGGGAAACGGGGGTAGAAAGTAATGGAGGGTCTAAGCTTATTTTTTAGGCGTTTGTTTAAGTTTCCGAAGTTTCTTATGCTCTTTATCCGTGATCTATATGACTATCTGAAAAATCATAGATGGCAGAAGTTTGAGGGTTGGGGCTTACATATTTATTGCGGAAAATTCGGCGCGGGAAAAACCTGCACAATGGTGAGGGATTGTTATAATCTGTGTTGTAAGTATAAAGGTCTTACGGTCATAACGAATCTTAAATTGAACAATTTCCCCGAAGATACAACAATACTTCCTCTTAACAGTATCGAGGACATTCTTAACGCTCCCGATAACACAATAGTCCTTGTTGACGAAATAGGTACGATATTCAATAGCCGCGATTTTATGGGAAAGAAAGAGGGCTGTTTGCCTAAAATCCTGTTTCAGCATTTATGCCAGTGCAGACATCGTTTCATGATGATAATGGGAACTGTACAGCGTTGGGGCTTCTTGGATAAACAGCTTAGAGATATCACAAGTGATGTGACTTTGTGTTCAACGTTTCCTGCGCACCCGTTTAGTCGCATGGTGACTAATTGTTGCTATGATGCAGAGGAATATGACTTGTTTTATCAATCGCCTATGCGCCCGCTTATTGCAATTAGCCTAGAGGTTTGGCTTCAAACGGATTTCATGCGCGGCTTGTATGATACCAAAGAAATGGTGAATACAATGCTTACTCAACAATATGTGTCTGACGAAGAGATTAACCGCAACCGTGCTTTTGATAGTATAGGAATACCTATTACATCAATGGATAAAAGGGAAGAGCGTAAGCTCAGAAAACAGGTACATCACCGCTAAATTGAAACTTAACTTTCAAAAAAATCATAAAGGACTGATATAAATGGAGAGCTCGCTCGACTGGCTCACACTTACCTTAACACCCGAAAACAAAGCAATACCATCAGAGGAGAATCACGCTAGAGCGTTGGATATTTTGCGTGATACTCTGCTTTTGGACGAACTGTTTACAATGCTTGAATTTAAGGGTGTGGCGCGTTTCTACGGTGTACGTCTTGAGTATGACGATGTAAATATTAAGATAGCAGACCCCGAAAAGTTTAATAGCCAGGGTTTGTGTATTGAGCTTTCAAGCAATGGCTTGAAATATTTCACGGAGTACCTTGCGACTTACGGTTTAACGCTTCGCTTGTGGTGCGCTCGTTTTCGCGCGTTATGCACTGAGGGTTGGATAACTAAGTGCACACGTTATGACTTCGCTATGGACGATATTTGTCATGATGACGATGTTCCAAAGCTTACAATGAAACGCGTGCTTAATTGCATTTGTGACGATGAGGTTGTTTGTTCCGCGCGTACATATTCGGACGATTGCAAGAATTATATAAGCTTTAAGCGCAATTACAAACGCAGAAACGGTAAAGGACTTTGGGGTACTACTGTCTATTTAGGACAGCGTGAATCGGGGCTTATAGTACGCTTTTATGATAAGAAGATAGAGCAGGAGCAAAAAGGGAAGACCCTGCCCGAAAATTTAAAGTCGTGGGTACGCTGTGAATTTGAATTTCATAATGAAAAGGCTACAGCTTGCTTCAATGCTTTCATAGATCTGCCGCCCGAAGATTTTAAAAAATATATGTGCGGTGTCTGCAATGGTTCTGTGCGGTTTGTATATAGAACTGTTACTAATGTGAGCCGTTGCCCTGTCAAGCGTTGGTGGCGCGAGTTTCTAAACGGTTGTACTGACCGCTTTCGTTTGCCTAAGCGCAAGCCTATCCGTACAGCGTTAGCACGATGTGAACGCGGTATAAGACAGTATACAAGAAAATTTTATACATTGCTTCTACAATTAGGCTCTGAGGGCTTTTTGAAAATGATAATGGCTTTTGGTGTTGAATTGGCACAAAAAGGAAAAGAGGTTATTGACCCCGAACTTGTGAATAATCTGCGTGAGCATAAACGCGATTATGAGGAAATAGACGGCTTCAAGTGGTATGATTATACTACCGAAGTAAGTAATTTAAGGTCTGTTATAGCTCTTGATAAATACGAATACAACTGGAATCTGCGGCGCTTAGAGAATAGCGGCGAGGACGGGCGACAGTATTTGATATCTGAGCTTGCGGACGTGTATAGACCTTATAAAGTGCGCGGATATGGCGCGTGCTGATGGGTGTGTGTATATGATAACTGGAAAAATCAATCCCGTATGCTATAAATGCATTTGTCGTGCTTGTGGTCAAGCAACGTGTCCCCATCGGGATTATAAGTATAAACGCTGCTTCGGTGTCTGCATGAGAAAAAAGGAATACCGTCCTATACTCGATTGTAAGAATTTTTATTTGAAATGCTTCCCGAAGTATAAAATTAGGAGAGTGTACAAGCGCCCTCAGCTTCGCTATGTCGATAAGACAAATGCGGACGATATCCGCGTTATGCTTTCCGAAATACTGCGCTTGCTTCGCCCGGAGAGCGCGGCGGCTAACGCTGATATTAATTGCATAAAGCATGAATGTATTTGCGTAAAGTGTCCGCTTTCTGATAAGTGCATGGAGCGTTGCGGCTTGTGTAAGGACTATAAGGGTCAAAATCCCGTGCGGCTCTGTGCGCGGCGTGCACAGTTTTTAAGGGGGTGATTTAGTGCTTTTTAAGAGGAAGTTCATCATGAAAATTCTTAACGAGGGCGGTTATTTTGTGGTTGTTTGCCCTAAAGTGCCGCGCTGTTGTTCTGAATTCATAGATGTATATTTATTTGATCGTCAAGGCTATTTTGTTATGAAAGTAAGTAGAAAGTTCTTCGAAAAAACGTGGGTTGTTAGCAAAGTCGTCTTTGAACGTTTGACTACAGTCGCTGAATTTGGCATGATATGCTTTTACTATTATATAAAGGAGTGATAATGATGGATTGCAGTAACTGTATATTTCATTGTAAAAATATGTTAGGTATCGACTTTTGTGATGTCAGCGATAGCTACATAGAAGATACAAAGGAATGGGCGGAAAAATGCCCGTTTTATCATGATGATAGCAAGGAGTGATATTGTGCGTTTCATCGGTCATATATTGTGTGGCTTGGGTCGCGGCATTGGTTACGGTCTGAGCCGTGTAATAATGTCAATATTTAGAAAATAGCTTGTAAAAACGGCGCGTATGATGTATAATAACGAATAGGGAATAAATAACAGCTAATTTCGTAAAATAAAAATTTTACGAAATAGAGAGGAGGCATAAATGCCTAAAAAGCATAATTACGACAATGCGCCGCAATTGCTTAGAGATTTTATTATATATTTGCAGCTTGTAAAAAATCGTTCTGAGTTAACTGTACTGAACTATTATACTGATCTGCGTTCATTTCTGCGATTTTACAAGATAAAACTCGGTCGTGCTTCGTCTGATCCAGATGAGTTCTCAAAGATTGATATAATCGATATCACTGAAGCTGAGATCAAAGCTGTTGATCTGATGCTTGTACAGGAATTTCTTATATTTGAAAAGACAGAGAAATCCAACGAACACAAGGCTCGTTATCGTAAGGCTGTGGCACTCAGACAGTTCTTTAAATTCCTTACAAACAACAAAGGTCTGTTTGAAGTTAATCCTATGACTAATCTCGAGCTACCATCTCCGAAGCCTGCGCTGCCTAAATATCTCACGCTCGAACAATCGCTCGAAATGCTTACAAATATAGATACGCCTGATCAGAAGCGCGATTACTGTATAGTAGTGTTCTTTCTGAACTGTGGTATGCGATTAAGTGAGTTAGTTGGCATAAATATCAGCGATATCAGAGCTACGCATGACGCAAATGGTAATGAACTTTACTCGCTTAAAGTGCTCGGTAAAGGCAGTAAAGAACGCATTGTGTATTTAAATAATGCTTGTGTAAACGCTTACATGGATTACATTGATCCAAGTATAACCGACGAAGAAACTCGCCAAAAGAACGGAAATCGCCCACTAAATGCTAAGGAGGACGCATTGTTCTTAAGCCGCCGCGGTACGAGGATATCAAACCGACGCGTTCAGCAGATAGTTGAACAGTGTTTCAAGAGCTGCGGGCTTGATAATATGGGGCTTTCCGTTCATAAATTGCGTCATACTGCGGCTACGCTCATGTATCAGAACGGCGTTGATGTGCGTGTTTTAAAGGACGTTCTGGGTCATGAAAATCTTAATACAACTCAGATATACACACACGTTTCCAACGCACAGATGCAGAGCGCTATGCAGAACAATCCACTCAGTAATGTGACTAATAAAAAGAAAAAGGAGCAATGAAAATATGAAAGTTGTAAAGCAGATCGTTGCTGGTGTAATGATTCGTTGATTATAGCCTTAGAAATGCTATTTGTTCAATTCTTCTCTTGGTCACTTGCAAAGTTAACGCTTTATTTTGTTGATAAATCGCAGACAAAATCATAATTCCATAAATTTAAAAGCAGTATCATTGATTTGATACTGCTTTTTGTATATTCAGGTATTTCCCTATTATTCGATCATCTCCAAAAGCTGTGCTTCTGTAATAACAGTTATTCCAAGCTCATTTGCCTTTGTCAGCTTGCTTCCTGCCTCTTCACCAGCGAGGACATAGCTTGTCTTTTTGGACACCGAGCCGCTGCATTTGCCGCCGTTCTGCTCGATAAGCGCCTTTGCCTGATCTCTCGTCATAGTCGGCAAAGTGCCCGTAAGCACGAATGTAAGCCCAGCAAACTTGTCCGACATCTTAGAGCTTTTGTAGCTCATATTCACGCCGTATTCCTTAAGTCGCTCTATAAGCTTCATGCGGTGAGGCTCGTGCATTGCTTCGTAAACGGAGCGTGCCATGATTCCGCCAAAACCCTCTATAGAGGATATCTCCAGCTCAAACGCGTTCATAATGCTGTCCATGTCACCGAAATGCTCACACAGCAGCGTTGCCGCTCTCTGACCTATTCCGCGAATTCCAAGCGCGAAAACAAGCCTGTTAAGCTCGTTTTTCTTGGAATTTTCAATGGATTGGATAAGGTTTTCTGCTGATTTTCTGCCGAAGCGCTCCAGCGCCATAAGCTCCTGAATATCAAGTGTGTACAGGTCAGCAACTGTCTTTATAAGTCCCTCGTTCACAAGCTGCTCAACGATAGCTTCACCGAGTCCGTCAATGTTCATTGCGTTTCTTGACGCAAAATGCTCGATAGAACGCAAAAGCTGCGCGGGACAATCAAAGTTCTGACAGCGTATAACAGCTTCGTCCTCATCACGGAGCGCTTCTGCGCCGCAAACGGGACAGACATTCGGGATAAAATAAGGCTCGGAGTTTTCAGCGTGGGCGACTGATTTTACGACCTCAGGGATTATATCGCCAGCTTTGCGCACAACAATTCTGTCGCCAACGCGGATATCCTTGTCCGAGATTATATCCTGATTATGAAGAATGGCGCGTGAAACGGTCGTTCCTGCAAGGAAAACAGGCTCAAATATCGCAACAGGTGTCAATGCGCCTGTTCTGCCGACATTTATCTCAATTTCGTTTAGCGTTGTTTCCTTTTCCTCGGGCGGATATTTGAAAGCCACTGCCCACTTGGGGACTTTTGTGGTAGCGCCTATCTCCTCGCGGAGTGCGAAATCATTGACTTTTACAACAGCGCCGTCAATGTCGAATGGAAGCAATTTTCGACTCTCACCTATCTCGTTTATACGTTGAACAACCTCTTCCCTGTTATGGCAAACCACATAATCGGGTATCACCTTAAAACCAAGCTGCGACATATATTCCAACGACTGCGAGTGTGATGTAAGCTGTTTGCCCTCTATTCGCTGTACATTAAAGCAGAATATATCAAGCTTGCGCTGTGCCGTAATTCGGCTGTCTTTTTGTCTGAGAGAGCCTGCCGCTGCGTTGCGAGGGTTTTTCGGAAGCTGTTCACCTTTTCTCTCCTGCTCCTCGCAAAGCGCTGCGAAGCTCTTTTTGGGCATATAAACCTCTCCGCGAACTTCGATGAAAGGTATTTCCTCGTTAAGCTTCAGCGGGATCGAGCGAATGGTCTTTAGATTATTGGTGATATCTTCGCCGATAAA
Organism: Oscillospiraceae bacterium; assembly: GCA_015067175.1. Taxonomy (GTDB): domain Bacteria; phylum Bacillota; class Clostridia; order Oscillospirales; family Ruminococcaceae; genus CAG-115. The sequence continues at coordinate 93,461 of SVMX01000006.1, forward strand.
GCCATCGCCGCGTGTGGAACCTCTCACAAACACGCCGTTTTCATATTCAAGCGATACGGAAAGTCCATCTATTTTCGGTTCAACCACATATTCGTCAGCATTCTGCTGTGAAACTCTGTCAATGAAATCAGCTACCTCATCAACGCTGAAAACGTCCTGCAGGCTGCCCATCTGAACAGTGTGCTGCACCTTTTCAAAAGTCGTCATGGCGGAGCCGCCTACGCGCTGTGTAGGAGAATCCACGGTGAGAAGCTGAGGAAACTCCTCTTCGATACCTCTAAGCTCGCGCATAAGAGCGTCATATTCGTCGTCCTCAATGGTTGGAGCGTCAAGGTCGTAGTAGTTGTGATTGTGCTTTTCGATTATCGCGCGAAGCTGCTCGGCGCGTTCCTTTGCTTTAATAAGTTCCAAAGTAGACCTCCGTCAAGGTGATTTTACGAAAATGTATCAGCCTCGTAGTCCTCTAAAGTTCCTACAAGGTCGCCGTCGCTTGAAACGACATGAGTGTATGCGTCGGGTACGCGGCCAACTATGATAGTTTCCGCTGCTATCAGCGAAGTCTTCACTTCCACATTTGTTGAATAGCCCGGTATTATCGCGTCAGCAACAACTGTGATATCAATGATGATACGATGCCGAGTTTGATTTATACCTGCTTCGGTGAACTCGCTGATTATTTTCGTCTGTGGGTAACCCATAGGCTCAACGGTCATACCGATATCAAAGCCCTTGCCGTGAAGAAGCTGGATACCGCTGAGTGTTCCGATGGGAATATCAATATTTATTTCTCTTATCTGATGAAGCTCGCGTTCAAGCCGCTTGGTAATACCGCTTTTCATAAGGTTGATGTTGACGACGTTGCTCTCGACTGAGATGACCTCACCGTCGGAATTTGTCGTGATGTCAACAAGCTTTGAATAGCTGATATCCTCGCGCTGAAGCTCTTCCTCTACCGCTGTCGTGATAATTTCACTGACTGCCAAATGACATTCGTAAGCATTTACAGTTTCCACTATCGGACGAATGCTCAGGTCTATCATAACGGCTAGTCCCATGAAAATAAGCGCTACAGAAATTAGCTTAAAGCCAAGAGAGCGCAATATGCGGCGTGTCTTATCAGATAACATTAAAATTCACCCCTCTGTACATATTATGTTTATGCACAGAGGACTGTGATTATAGGTCAAGCATTGATAAAAGCTTCAAATGCTTTATAAGCTGCATAGACGTCGGTCTTTGCAGTTATTTCAAACGGTGCGTGCATGGAAAGCACGGGAACGCCGATGTCGATAGTGTCAACATCAAGGTTTGCTATATAAGCCGCAACAGTTCCGCCACCGCCGATATCTATCTTTCCAAGCTCACCTGTCTGCCAGATGACCTTTTTCTTGTCAAGAAGCGCTCTTATCTCACCGACAAATTCCGCGGAAGCGTCTGATGTGCCGCTCTTGCCGCGTGAGCCTGTATATTTTGTTACACAAACGCCGCCGTTCAGCACAGCGCTGTTTCTCTTTTCAAAAACATCGGGGAATGTCGGGTCGTATGCTGCATTAACATCAGCGGAGAGACACTTTGACGCAGTGAGTACTGTTCTGCCCTTAGCACCAAAGCAGTTAGCAAGATCGGAAATGAAATACTTGAGATATGCAGAGCGCAGACCTGTATTTCCGTCGCTGCCTGTTTCCTCTTTATCAGTGAGTATTGCAACAGCCGTTCTTTTAGGAGCTTTTGCTTCAAGTATAGCCATAAGCTCGGTATATGCGCAAACTCTGTCGTCCTGACCGTAAGCGCCTACAAGGCTTCTGTCAAAGCCGATATCCTTTGCTTTGAACGCAGGAACAGCTTCAAGCTCAGCCGACAGGAAATCAGATTCAGTAATTCCGTACTTTTCGTTCAGGATAAGCATGAGATTAAGCTTTACAAGCTCGCTGCCCTCGTCGTCCTTGAACGGACGTGAGCCGATGATGATATTAAGCTCCTCGCCCTTGATAAGTTCGGTAGAGGGGCGCTTATACTGTGTTGAAGCAAGGTGCGGCAGCAGATCTGATACGCAGAAAACGGGATCGTTATCGTCCTCACCGATAGAAACGGTGATCTTTGTGCCGTCAGCCTTAACTATAACGCCGTGCAGAGAAAGCGGAACTGTAGGCCACTGATATTTTTTGATACCGCCGTAATAGTGAGTCTTGAAGTAGCCAACTTCGTCCTTTTCGTAAAGCGGATTTTGTTTCAGGTCAAGTCTCGGGGAGTCGATATGTGCCGCGAGAAGATTTACGCCTTTCTCGATAGGCTCTTTACCTATAACTGCGAGAATAACGGATTTTTCGCGGTTTACATAGTATATCTTGTCGCCAGCCTTGTACTTTGCATTCTTGTCGAACTGAACAAAGCCCTTAGCGATAGCCTGCTTTTCAATGAATGCGGTAGCTTCTCTTTCGGTTTTTGCAGCATCGAGAAACTGTTTGTAACCCTCGCAGAACTTATCGCACTTTTTCAAATCAGCGTCGCTCATGATAAGAGCGGCATTTTTCTTGTTCATAAAAAGCTTTTCTTTGAGTTCTTTTGAGGTGTTTTCTTTCTTTGCCATACTATTGTCCTTTCTTATTGGTTTTTGTTATCATAAAGCTCGATATAGATATCCATAGCTTTTGTAATTTTGTTTACATAATGCGCGGTGTCCTTTATTGGAATATTATCAAGATGTATTCCGTCTGACGAATACTGCGGGTCTTTAAGCCACGAATTCACGCTTCCGCGTCCTGCGTGATATGCTGCCGCCGCTGTTTCGATATTTCCAAATTCGTTGTAGAGATATCCGAGAAAAAAGCAGCCATATCGGATATTATCCTCTGCAATGAACATATTTGCATACTCGGTTTCTTCGTCACCAAGCTTGAACTTTATCCAGTCGAAAGTATCCTCCATTATCTGCATAAGACCGCGCGCACCGACGTTAGAAACGGCAGACGGGTCAAAGCCGCTTTCGGTCTTGATAACAGCGTACACGAAGTATTTATCGACATTGTATTCCTCCGCGTATCGTTCCACATAATTTGAATATTTTATCGGGTGCGTGTGACTTATCCAGTATTTATATCCGAAATAAGCAGCGGCGCACAGAAACACCAATATCAGTGTAATTACTATCAAAAATGGCGCTTTGCTTTTTTTCTTTTTACGTTGTTGTCTTACCATCATTTACCTTTCAGTGTTTTTATTACAGTCTGTGCTTGTGCGAAAAGTGAATCCTTTTCGCCGTTGTTTATAATGCAATGTGTGGAATGTTTTTGAAACCAGCCGACATCGCGCTGAGAGCCAAGCCTCGCCCGAGCATGCTCTTCTGTAATGCCGTCACGCTGCATTATACGCTCAACGCAAATGTCGGTATTAGCACACACCGAGATTATTTCTGTGCATATGCCATCAAGCCTTGCATCGAAAAGTGTAGGCGCGTCAAGCAAAATATCACGATTTGCTGCTTTTATCTTATGAACAACATTATATGTTATATACGGATAAATAATTCTGTTAAAAACGGCACGCTTTTCGCTGTCATTGAATATCATTTCGCCTGTAAGACGTCTGTTCAGCGTTCCGTCATCGGAAATAAGCTTCGGCGAAAGCTCAGCAGCAAGCTCTTTCAGCGCAGGCATACCTGCTTTAACGACCTCGCGTGAAACTATGTCGCAGTCAATGATATGGAAACCATTATCCGCAAAAGCTTTGCATACAGTGGACTTTCCTGCGCCCGACATTCCTGTCAGACCAATAATCTTATGCTGAGTAAGCTCAATCATATTTTACTACCTCAAAGCCTGCCGCACGGAGCAGTCGGTTGTATACAGCAAGACCAACTCCATCTTTTGATGGCATTTCCACAAAAACGGTATCTACCCCGCTGTCGTCAGCCTTACGAAGCAGCGAAAACAGCCTTTGCGCCTGCAGCTCGGGAGTTTTTCCGTAGTCAACAAAGATACCGCTTTCATCAACGCCTGCACCGAGCGCAAGCGTGTTTCCTACGGAGTGCTCCAAGCAGAAATCAGCAAAATGCTTTCCGTGTTCGTCAACAATAATTACATTTGCTTTCGGAGAGTAGTGCTTATACTTCATGCCCGGAGAAAGCACCTTTTCATTTTCTGCGGGCTTCGCGCATACAGCCTTGTCAATAGTAACATCTGCATATTGGGACAGCATTTCGGCTGTAACTCCGCCCGGACGAAGTACATGAATACCGCCGTTTCTGAAGCAGATAACAGTGCTTTCAACGCCGCAGCTGCATTCTCCGCCGTCTATTATCATTGGTATTCTGCCATTCATATCGTCATAAACGTGCTGCGCAGTCGTAGGGCTTGGACTGCCCGAAAGGTTGGCAGACGGAGCGGCAATCGGAACTCCGGCAGCTTCTATCAGCGCTCTTGCCGCTTCACTCTGAGGCATTCTCACCGCAACTGTATCAAGTCCGCCGCTTGTGACACTTGGAATGATATCCGCTTTCGGGAATATCATCGTAAGTGGGCCGCCCCAAAAATTTTCTGCAAGATCTTTAGCTGTCTGAGGAATCTCACGAACGAGCGTCGGAAGCATTTCGATATCGCTGATATGAACTATAAGCGGATTATCCTGCGGTCTGCCCTTGGCTTCAAAGATAGAGCGCACTGCATTTTCGTCAAGTGCATTTGCGGCAAGACCATACACTGTTTCTGTCGGCATACCGACCAGACCGCCTTTTTTTATGATATCGGCGGCCTTAGCAATATTTTCGCTGTTATATGGCAGTATTTGTGTGTTCATTGGGTCAATCCTTTTGCTTCAAAAGCTTTGCTGTCTGGTCGGCGAGGCGCAGTGCCTCGAAAATCTCATCGCAGTCGCCGTTCATAATGTTATCAAGCTTGTACAAAGTAAGTCCAATGCGATGGTCAGTGACACGCGATTGAGGATAATTGTATGTGCGTATGCGCTCTGAACGGTCGCCTGTTCCTACCTGAATGCGGCGTTCCTCGGCAATCTGAGAGTCACGCGCAGTGAGCTTTGCTTCATACAGCTTGCTGTAGAGCATCTTCATAGCTTTTTCTTTGTTTTTAAACTGGGAGCGCTCCTCCTGACATTCAACTACCACGCCTGTGGGGTTATGGATAATTCTGATAGCTGATTCGGTCTTGTTGATATGCTGACCGCCTGCACCGCTTGAACGGTATGTCTGTATCGTGAGGTCGGCGGGGTTGATGTCAACATCGACTTCCTCTACTTCGGGAAGTACCGCAACAGTTATCGTCGAGGTGTGTATTCGTCCCTGTGATTCGGTTTCGGGGACACGTTGAACGCGGTGAACACCACTCTCATATTTCATCTTAGCATAGGCTCCATCGCCTACAACGCTGAAAGAGACCTCCTTGTAGCCGCCAAGCTCTGTGGGATTGGCGCTTAAAATCTCGATCTTCCAGCCCTGCGACTGCGCGTACATCGTATACATTCTGAACAGTGAGTTTGCGAAAAGCGCCGCCTCATCGCCGCCTGCGCCGCCGCGTATTTCTACGATAACACTGCGGTCATCATCGGGGTCTTTTGGCAGAAGTAGGATCTTAAGCTCCTCTGTAAGAGCCTCCATGCGCTCCTTGCTGTCGGAGTACTCCTCTTGTGCCATTTCGCGAAGCTCAGCGTCGTTTCCCGCATCTTCAAGAGTGGCTAACGCGTCGTTGAAATCACTCTCCGCCTTTTGATAGCAGCGAAAGGCTTCAATAAGTGGTGTGAGATTTTTATATTCTTTCATAAGCTGTCTGTAAAGCTCGTTATCGGATATTACCGACGGGTCGGACAGCTTATTGTTAAGCTCGTCATATCGTGCGTCTGCCGCACGAAGCTTGTCCATCATAAATAGTTACCTCCGAAAACAGAAATGTTAGAAAGCTACTAAACTTCAGCGTTATTCGAGCTGCGTATCACATTTCTGATTTTCTTTTCACATTTTGAGCGCGGTATCATGAAGCTATGACCGCAGCCCTTGCAGCAAAGTCTGAAATCAGCACCTGAGCGCTGAACAAGCATCTGATTGCTTCCACAGCCGGGGTGTGGCTTTTTCATTTCAAGGATATCTCCGGGCTGTATGTCCATGTTTGCACCGCCTTTATATTACATTCATCTTATTAGTATACCATAAAATCACTGAGTTTGCAATATAATAGAATTGTTTTTAGCAAAATTACTCACGGTTTGAATGGAGTTTCAGGCTTTATTTACTGTTTTTTTGCCGTAAAACGATCAAAATCTATTGACAATATTCTCACAATAATTTATAATAATAAAGTATGTATTGTGAAATTAAACTTTTTGAGGTAATAATATATGGAAAAAAAGAAAAAGAAAGGCAAAAAGCTTAATCTAATAATATGCTGCGTTGCCTTTGTAGTAATGCTTGTATATCTGTTTTGTGTAGACGGCATTGACAATGTAGCGACAGCAATAAGTAAAATAAATCCCATCTTCATTTTAATATGTATAGCTTTTATGGTTATGTATTGGCTTTGTGAGATGGGAACAGTTCATGTTATGCTGAAGTCGATGTACCCCGAGCACCGCGCATGGAACACTTGGCTAGTAACCATTATAGGACAATATTTTAACTGTATAACCCCCAGTGCCTCGGGCGGTCAGCCTATGCAGGCATACTATCTTGTAAAATTCGGAATACCGCTCGGCTCTGCCATGACGGCACTGCTTTCAAGATTTATCGTTTATCAGTTCACGCTGACTATCTATTCGATATTTACTCTTATAGTCGGTTTTAACGAGTTCGGTGCAGATCTTCAGGCTAAGGGGCTTATGCCGTTTGTGTTTATTGGCTTTGTCGTTAATTCCGCCGTTATCGTGTTCCTTATTGCTATTGCACTGTGGAAGAACGGCACTATCAAAGCGGCAAACTGGATCATATCTATCGGCGTAAAGCTTCGCATTATTAAGCACCCCACAAAATGGAGAGTTTATATAACACGCGAAGTCGAAAAGTTCCATAAGAATTTCAATTTTATAAAGAAAAACACATGGATAATCGTTAAATCGCTTATACTAAACATCATACAGCTTACCTTGTACCTCAGCATATCTTATATGCTTTGTCTTGGCTTTGGCATCACGAATGTTAGCCTGCTTCGGGTTATTTCCTATCAGGCATTCGTGCTTATGATATCGTCGTTTATTCCGCTTCCCGGTGCAATGGGAGCAGCAGAGCTTGGATACTCAGGCTTTTTCGGCGATATTTTCGGTGATTACATCAATGTTTCGACCATGCTGTGGAGAATATTCACTTTCTATCTGCCGATAATGGTGGGTCTGTTCTTTACAATGACCATGAAAACAAAAGGCATTGACGAGCCGACTGACCTTGAAACCAAGGAAAATATGTATAATATGGAGCAGGCTTATGAAAGCTCCGACGTAAATTCTGATACTTAAAAACAAAAAAGGAAGACAACAACATGGCTGATTTAAAAAAAGAAATTGAAAAACGCCGCACCTTTGCGATAATCTCGCATCCTGACGCGGGTAAAACAACACTCACAGAAAAGTTTCTGCTCTATGGCGGAGCTATTTCTCTCGCAGGTGCAGTTAAGGGCAAGAAGAGCGCACGTCACGCTACCTCCGACTGGATGGAGATAGAAAAACAGCGTGGTATCTCGGTGACATCTTCGGTAATGCAGTTCAACTATGATGGTTATTGCATAAATATTCTCGACACTCCCGGACATCAGGACTTTTCTGAGGATACCTACCGTACCCTTATGGCAGCAGACAGCGCAGTAATGGTCATCGATGCGGCTAAGGGCGTAGAAAACCAGACACGAAAGCTGTTCAAGGTCTGTGTTATGAGAAATATTCCCATTTTCACATTTATCAACAAGATGGACAGAGAGTCGCAAAATCCTTTTGATCTTCTTGATGAGATCGAAAACGAGCTTGGCATAAAGACCTATCCCGTAAACTGGCCTATCGGCAGCGGCAAGGATTTTAAGGGCGTTTATGAGCGCTCGACACGCAGAATTATTTCTTTTGAAGCAAACAACGGCTCGCGTGAGGTTGCCGCTACAGAGGTAGACCTTGGTGACGCGTCTCTTGCTGATATCATCGGACAGAACAACTATGATACGCTTATCGAAGACGTTGAGCTTCTCGATGGCGCAAGCGAGGAATTTGATATCGACGCTATAAACAACGGTAAGCTTTCCCCGGTATTCTTTGGCTCGGCGCTCACAAACTTCGGTGTGGAGCCTTTCCTTGAGCACTTTTTACAGATGACCACTTCTCCCCTGCCACGCAACACAGTTGACGGCGTTGTTGACCCGTTTGACGAGGAGTTCTCTGCGTTTGTATTCAAGATACAGGCTAATATGAACAAGGCTCACCGCGACAGAATAGCTTTCATGCGCATATGCAGCGGAAAGTTTGAAAAGGACATGGAGGTGCTTCATGTTCAGAATAACCGAACAATGCGTCTTTCACAGCCTCAGCAGATAATGGCAAGCGAGCGCGAGGTCATTTCTGAAGCGTACGCTGGCGATATCATGGGCGTGTTTGACCCCGGTGTGTTTTCGATCGGAGATACGCTGTGTTCGCCTAAGAAAAAAGTTACTTTTGAGGGTATTCCCACATTTGCTCCCGAGCATTTTGCAAGGATACGTCAGAAGGACACACTGAAAAGAAAGCAGTTTATCAAGGGCACCACGCAGATTGCACAAGAGGGTGCTATTCAGATATTCTCCGAGCCGCAGACAGGCTTTGAGGAAGTAATAGTCGGCGTTGTTGGCGTGCTTCAGTTTGAGGTGCTTGAGTATAGACTTAAGAACGAATACAATGTTGACATAATCCGCGAGGGTCTTCCCTATCAGTATATCAGATGGATAACCAGTGAAAAGCATATCGCGGGCGGTCTTGACGAGCTTAACAAGCTTGTGCTGACCTCTGATACAAAGCTTATTCAGGACGTTAAAGGCAACTATCTGCTGATATTCACAAGCGAGTGGAATATAAAATGGGCGCTCGACAAAAACGAGGGTCTGGAGCTTGCGGAGTTCAACCGCGACTAAACTAATATAAGCGTTTTGGCGCACGGAAAGGTTTTTCGACCTATTCCGTGCGCTTTTATTTTTTTATTTGATAAAATAACAGGCTGCGCTCCTGTCCTTTTACATAATTCGCGTGGTGTTTGATATATAATATTCAAGCGGGGTGATGCTATGACGATATATGTAGATGTGCTCCTTGCCGTAAATCTGTACATAAACTACTTTCTTATAAGGGGCGCTGCGGTGCTTATGCGCCGCGAAATAAGCTCACGCCGATGTCTGATCGCAGCAGGTGCGGGCGCGGTTCTTGCGCTCGTTATACTGCTGCCTGAGCTTCCTTTTTGGCTATCTGCGATAATTAAAGCCGCGAGTGCTGCTGTCATTGTGCTTATTGCTTTCGGTAAGTCTAAGTTGCCTCAGCTTATTATAAATTTGCTGTGTTTTCTGGTGATAAGCTTTGTCTATGCAGGGCTTATGCTTGCGCTGTGGCTGTTTTTTGCACCGTTTGGTATGTATTACAGAAACGGTACGGCGTACTTCGATATACCTCTTACAGCTGTTGCGTTGTTCACAGCAGCGGGTTATGTAATAGTGCGTTTTTTGCGCTATATCTCCGATAGGAGAAGCATTGGCGCAATTACATTTGAAGTAAAAATAATCGCCGCTCAGGAGGTCGTACTTAAAGGCATAGCGGACACAGGCAACGCGCTTTGCGATCCTTTCAGCGGCAAGGCTGTCATAATCTGCGAAGCTGACAAGATAGCGGCAATCGTCCCTGATGGCATTAAACACTATTTGAACGGCTCTACAGAGAATATTGACGGGATACGTCTTGTTCCGTGCCGAACTATTTCGGGCGAAACACTGCTGCCTGTTTTCTTTGCACAAGGTATAACAATAGGCGGAAAGCCAGTTGAAGCTGCTGTGGGTGTATGCTCAAAGCCAATTGGCACAGATTGTATATTTGACCCTAAATTAATTTCACTATAGCGGAGGTTTGAAATGAGAAAATACCTTAAACAGATATTGTACGAAGGGTTGTTTGCCTTTCTGCACTATTTTACGGAGGCAAGCGCCGACAACGTGCATTATGTCAATGGCTCGGATACGCTTCCTCCTCCCCTGTCAGCCGAGGAGGAACAGGAAGCTTTTCATCTGCTTGAAACTGATTTCGAGGCGGCACGTGACAAGCTTATCATACATAATCTGCGCCTTGTGGTGTATATTGCAAAGAAATTTGAAAGCACGGGTATAGGTCTTGAGGATCTTGTGTCGATAGGAACTATCGGGCTTATCAAAGCGGTAAATACGTTCAGTGTTCACAAAAACATAAAACTTGCGACCTATGCTTCGCGCTGCATTGAAAATGAGATATTGATGTATCTGCGTAAATCCAACCACTACAAAAACGAGGTTTCTATTGACGAGCCTCTCAATATCGACTGGGACGGCAATGAGCTTCTCCTTTCCGATGTTCTCGGCACTGAAACTGATTGTGTAAACGCACACCTTGACAGCGAGGTTGAGAAAAAACTGTTGCATGACGCGATCGATAAGCTGAGTGCTCGGGAAAAGCTTATCATGGAAATGCGTTTTGGGTTGAACGGCAGAAAGGAGAAAACTCAAAAAGAGGTAGCCGATGAGATCGGTATATCTCAAAGCTATATCTCACGCCTTGAAAAGCGAATTATTAAGCAGCTTCGCGACGAGCTTGAAAAGGTGTGCAGCTAGATCCTGTTTTTTATCTTTTGCAGCGCGCCTTTCTCAAGACGTGACACCTGTGCCTGACTTATCCCTATCTCCTTTGCGACCTCTACCTGTGTTTTTCCGCGGAAAAAGCGCAGTCCGAGAATACGTTTTTCACGCTGACCAAGCTGAAGCATTGCTTCTTTGAGGGATATTTCGTCCAGCCAATTGTCGTCATCGTTATGGTCGCCTATCTGGTCAAGAACGTAGATAGTGTCGCCCGATTCTGAAAAAACAGGCTCATAAAGCGAAATAGGTTCGCTTATGGCTTCAAGTGCAATTACGACCTCTTGTCGGCTGACGTCGATCTCTTTTGCGACTTGTTCGATAGTAGGCTCCTTGCCGAGCTTTACGGTAAGCTGTTCCTTTGCCTGCATTGCACGGTAAGCAAGATCGCGTATCGAGCGGCTGACGCGCACAGGTGCATTATCGCGCAGATATCTTCTAAGCTCGCCTTGTATCATAGGCACAGCATAAGTCGAGAACTTTACAGGCTGAGTGATATCAAAATTGTCTATTGCTTTTATAAGTCCGATACATCCGACCTGAAACAGATCGTCCGCATTCTCTCCCCTACCCGAAAAACGCTGGATAACGCTGAGTACTAGACGCAGATTTCCGTTTATAAGCTCCTCTCGCGCCTGCATATCGCCTTGCTTCACTTTTTTCAGCAGAGCCATCTTCTCGGCTTCCTTAAGCACCTTTAGTTTTGAGGTGTTGACGCCGCTTATTTCAACTTTATTATAATACAAAAAACCACTCCTGAACAATAGACTTGATCGTACAAGTATTATTGTCCGTGAGTGGTTTTGTTATGCCTGAATTTTTTACTTTTCCTCTGTAGCGCCGCCAAGCTTATCTATCAAAACTGATGTCAATATGCCGACAAACAGCATCATAAAGCCATATCCTGTTTCAAGATTAAAGCCAAAGCCTGTCGGAAGTATTGCATATACAGAGCCTATCACAAGTCCCATGATGGCGCTGTACACCATAAGGCTGTATTTTTTCAAAAGCGTTGAAATCAGCTTAGCACCGAGGATTATTCCCATAACAGCGCCTACTGCACATGGAATGATTATCATAATATCAAAGTTCTTGATAGCGGCGATAACAGTGGAATAAACGCCCAGCAGCATCATGACGAAGCTGCCCGAAACACCAGGGATTATCATTGCTACAGCGGCAATGAAAAGCGCCGCGAGCATCGTTAGGAAAAATCCTATATCCATTGAATAGCTGACACCAAGCTCCATATTATCGGGAGTAAAGCTGTCTAAAGTTCTGTAGGATACTGTATACGAGCTGTGCGCGGGTATAACACTGTCAGACAAAGAAACGATTCGGTTGCGGATATTGGGAACATCACCGCCGAACAGTTTTTTTATCTTATCGCCAATTGAATGATAAGAAGTATGCTCAGCGCCGCTGATTTCGTCTTTATACTCAAATCCGCTATCGGTATCTATGTCTATATACCAGCTTTCGATCTCTCTGTCGCTGTTATTGCTGATCGTGATATAGGTCGTGTCACCAACTACCTCGGAAGTCATTGCATATGCCTCTCCCGTATTGGCGTTTTCAAGTATTGTAAGCCCTACAACAGCGGCAAGACCAATAACAAACGGCAAAATGCACAGAGGCTTTACCTTTTCGGTCTTTGTAGCAGTGCGCACGATAAGCGGGACGCTGCCGAGGATAAGTCCGATAAAGAACATATTCGTCTGAACTCCGAACTGTTCAAACAGCCATGTGATGATAAAAGCAAATCCGAGTATCCCTGAACCTGCGCCAATCGCAAAAGACAGCAAAAAGCCGAAGTTCTTCAGTATTGCTTTAACTCCCGATATAGCTTCAGTGAGTTTGTCGTAAATACCGAATACCACAAGCATCGTGCCGCCGCTTACACCGGGAATAACGTTAGCAATGCCGAAAGCGAGACCGCTGATGAAAAATTTTAGATACAATATGAATTTATTCATTTTAGAACCTTATTTGAATTTAATTAGATATTTTACGATAGCGTAACCGATAATCGGGATAATACCCGTTATTATCGAAATAAACATTGCAAGACCATCTATAGCGGTAAGACCGAACGCGCTGTTTATGAACGGAATGTATATCAGCAACAGCGGTACAAGCATGACCGCGAGATAGCACCAAAGCGTTTTGTCGCGCGCGCTTATAATAGATTTTATCGGCGTTTTGAAAGATATACCCATCAATCCAAACAGACCAAAGCTTACGCAGAAAGAGATGAGTGAACAGCTTCTTGCAAAATCGGTATTTGCGCCGTTATACATAAACATATACGATGCAATGGAAACCGCTCCGCAAAGTAGTCCTATTATTAACGCATTCAATATAAAGAAATAGTTGATGCGCCTTTGTGCAACATAATTCGACGGCGGCATCTCTCCGTTCATGTCGTTCTTGTTGCCGACATAAGCAAGTGCCGCAAGCGGTATGAATATCATGGTAAGCAACGCAATCAACGGCGCGTTCAGCATGAGCCTTGTATCATCACCGAAAAGGTTAAGTATCATGAGAACAAGAAGTGCAGCGTATCCCGATATCATAACACTAACGCCACGCTTGATATTGCGGTGTATCTGACGAGCGGATGTTATCATATTTGCTATAGAGGCAAGGTTGTCGTCGTTCATGATTATGTCGGACGCCTCATAAGCGCTGCCCGCTGTATGCTGTGCTATCGTGATTCCCACATCAGCAAGCTCAAGTGCCTCAGCGTCGGTAGTTCTGGTACCCGTCATAGCCACGACTTCGCCTTGCTTTTTGAGGTTATCCAGTATATAAAGCTTTTGCTCAGGGGTAACTTTCGCATAAATATCGGCGTCAAAAGTCATCTCAGAGCCATATTTTACGGAATCGGATATCTGCTTGCCCGTTATCGTCTTGCCCGAAAGTCCTACCATCTTAGCGGTAGCTTCTGCAACATGAGGGCTATCCTCGGCAAGCATTACGACCTTTACGCCCGACATTCCGCAGGACTTGACAGAGCCTGTCACAGCGTCCCTTAACGGAGCGGAGAAAGCAACAAATCCTACAAAGGTGTAGGCAAAGCCTGCGGTAGCATCGCAATCGCGCTCTGCTGCGTCAGCACAAGCTATCGCCATAACTCTGTAACCTGCGGCATAGTATTCGTGTTGCTTTTTTTGTACATTAAAGAGCTGATCTCCCTTGAACTTACAAAGCGGAAGTATCTGCTCGGGTGTGCCCTTGACGCAATAAAGCTTGGATTCTCCTACCTGCCACAGCGAGCCGCTGACTACGCCGTTATTTTCGGGTATTTTTTCTAAAAACGTATTATCGTTGTATATCTCAGAGATGTTTTCATCGAAGAAGCCTGCTTTGACCATCAATGCACGCTCTGCTTCATCAGTTGTGTTTTTATCGCAGGCAAGCATTGCAACTTTGTACAAAAGCTCCTCGCTTTTGGTATAAACGCTTCTGACTTCAAGGTGATTCTTTGAGATAGCGCCCTGCTTTTCAATACAAAGAACAGAAACGGAATTCAGACTTTCCACATCGCACAGTGATTTAACCACAGCGGACCTCGATATCATATCGGTTGCGCCCTTTACATAGTAGAAGCGTATCACTGATGAAATGCCCGTGGGAATAAAGCACAATCCGAGTGTGATGCCTCTCAGTGCGGAATCTACAACAGTATTTCCGCCGAGCAGCCAGCATATGAGCGATATAAGCGTGATAACAGCTGCTATTGCAGAAGCAAATGGTACTATGTCACGAACGGCGCGCTCCATGCGAGTGTAGTAATGGTGATTATCGGTCTTCTCGCCTATCTTTTGGTAATACTTCGTGTCAACGCCCGTTGCGCTGACCTTGCATATTGCCATACCTGTAAGGATAGTCGTTCCGCTGTACACAAATGAACCGCTCAGTTCCGTTTTTGACTCGGCGCCTGTAAACTTCATTACAGGTTTGTTTGAGCCTGTAAAAATACTCTCATCAGCGGACAGATCGCGCGCTTCCTGTATAAAAGCGTCGGCAGGAACACGTTCTCCCGACTGCACCACAATGATATCCTCGGGAACGATAAATTCCTTTTCGATAAGCTCGAGCTTGCCGCTTCTGATAACGCGGAACCGCATAGCTGTTGATTCTTTTATATCAGACAGCTTTTTATCGGAAACAGTGCCGAAATATATCTCAGAAAAAGCATAGGCGGCATCTATAAGCAGAATTAATATTCCCGAAGCTATGTTGCTGCCGAACAGGCTCAGCACACCTGCGATAAACATGAGCAAAAATGATGGTGACAATATCACCTTGACAGGTGAAAAGGCCTCCGCCTTTTTCTCGCTCTTTGTGTATATATTATAGCCGTAAAGCTCGGTGTTCTTTTCTATATTGGATTCGGTCAGACCGTAATAATCGCCGCTGAAATTGAAAAATCGTGCCATTATTTACACCTTTCAAGTAACTGTTAAAAATTTACAATATAGAGATATCTATATATATTATTTTCTCACATTTTGCTGTAAAAATCAAGGGGTTTTTAAGAATAATTGACGAAAAGCAGAAAAAGACCGCGCAAATGAAATGCGCGGTCAGGATTTAAACGGATTGAGCTGTGTAAAGCTTGTAATAGTCGCCTTTTCTTGCCATAAGCTCGTCATGGGTTCCTGCTTCGGTGATACCCTTATTCGAGATATACATTATCCTGTCGCAGTTTCTGACAGTTGACAAACGGTGCGCTATAATGAAAGAGGTGCGGCCTTTAAGCAGATGATTGAGACCGTTTTGCAGATAACGCTCGGTCTTTGCGTCAATTGAGGAGGTCGCTTCATCAAGCACTAGTATCTTAGGGTCTGATACGATAGTTCTTGCAAAAGCAATAAGCTGTTTTTGTCCCTGTGAAAGACCTGCGCCGCGCTCGTTTACGACAGTATCATAGCCGTCCTTTTGTGACATGATGTAGTCATCAATACCAACGATTTTGCAGGCTGCTCTCACTTGCTCGTCGGTCGCGTCAAGATTGCCGTACTTTATATTGTCGCGTATCGTTCCGCTGAAAATAAAGCTGTCCTGAAGCATAATACCCATCTGTGAACGAAGAGATTTCAGTGTCACTTTGGAAATATCGCTGTTGTCGATGGAAACAGTGCCCGAATTTATGTTGTAGAATCGGGATATAAGGTTTACTATAGTAGTTTTTCCTGCGCCTGTAGGACCGACAAGGGCGATACTCTCGCCTGCTTTAACGTCAAAGCTCAGGTCTTCAAGGATATTTATGCCCTCATCATAGGCGAATGTTACGTTCTTAAAGTGAACATCACCCTTAATCTGAGGCATTTCTTCTGCATTTTCGATATCATCGACTGTAACAGGCTCGTCCATCATTTCAAATATACGTTCGAGATAAGCAACTGCGTTTATGAAAGTGTTCATGAGGTTGGAAAGGTTCATAAGCGGCTGCCAGAAGCGCGCGGAATAATCCGTCATTGCAAGGATAGTACCAAGCGTTATCACATCTCCGAGGCAAAGCAGACCTACTCCGAAAATACCAGCTCTTACGATTATCGAGATTATGTCGGTCGTTGGCCATACAAGGTTTGAGTAGCTTACTGCCTTAATCCATGATTTTTTGTATGCTTTTGCAAGCTTGTCGTTGATCTCGGCGTTCTCCTCCTCACGGGTGAATATCTGCGATATTTTTACGCCGACAATGCTTTCATGCAGATATGCGTTCATGTTGGAGCTTTTGTTTGAAACCTGCTGCCAAGCCTTGCGCTGATGGTTCTTGATAGTAAGCATTACGATAGCGAATATGGGAAGTCCAGCCATGGTGACCAATGCAAGCTGCCAGCAGACAAAGAACATGAATATCGTGATGAATATGAGGTTGAATATCTCAAGGATAAAGTTGATAAGACCGTTCGTCATGAGGTCTGAGATGGAGTTGATGTAGTTTATTATCCTTGTTAGTATCTTACCGTGAGGACGGCTGTCGTAATACTCAAAAGAAAGGCGCTGCATATGCTCAAACAGGTCTTTTCTTATGTCATAAACGATGTCCTGTCCTACCTGCGTCATCATTTTTGAGCGCAGCTTCGAGAAAACTACGCTGATAACGATACAGGAAAGCACGCCAAGACCGCTTAAAAGAAGCTGAGGTATAGTGTCGGTGCTGCTCATGTAGTTATCTATAGCATTCTGAACGATAAGCGGAGAAAGCAGACCTATAATAACAGCAACCGCACTGAGGGAAAGCGACAGCGCAACCTTTTTCTTGTAACGTCCGACGTAAATCAGCGCACGCTTTAAATGCCGTATGTCAAATGGTGTTTCCAGCGTTTCATCGACATCAAATTTGTTTCTAGCCACTTTTCTCCCTCCTTACTTCTGAAGCTCATATACCTCACGATAGTAGCCGTTTTGTGTTATCAGCTCATCATGAGTGCCCTGTTCAAGTATCTTGCCGTCTTTGATAACGATTATCTTATCCGCATTGCGCGAAGTCGAAATTCTCTGTGCAACGATAATTTTCGTACACTGGAAATCCAAAGAATTGAGTGCATCTTGAATGTGTTTTTCTGTTTCAAGGTCAACAGCGGAGGTCGTGTCGTCAAGTATCAGTATCGCAGGCTTTACTGCAAGCGCTCTCGCAAGCGAGATACGCTGCTTCTGTCCGCCCGAAAGACCAACACCGCGCTCACCGACAATTGTGTTGTAGCCATCACTGAGTCTTTGGATAAATCCGTCTGCATCAGCTGCCTTTGCGTATTTCTGAACATCTTCCTCTGACATTGAGGTATCGCCGAAGCAGATGTTGCCGTCGATGGTATCGGAATAGAGCAGCACGTCCTGCGTTGCGACGCCGATATTACCGCGAAGCTGTTCAAGCTTCAAGTTTGTTACATTTATGCCGTCGACCTTTACAGCACCCGACTCAACATCATAAATACGCGGTATAAGGTCAATGAGGGTCGTTTTACCGGAGCCTGTTTCGCCCATTATAACGACAGTTTCGCCGGGGTTTACCTCAAATGAAACATCGTCAAGCACCTTTGTTTTTCCATAGGAAAAGCTTACATGCTCAAATTCTACCCTGCCCTCAAAGCGCTCGGGCTTGTCAACAGCGTCGCTGCGAGTGAGGATACGCGGACTGCCGTAGTATACCTCGATTATCTTGTTAGCAGAGGCCGTAAAGCGCTGGAGGTCGTTTACTATGTTTCCGAGTGTACGCATGGGGTTTGACAGCGTCCATATAAGTCCCGAGAAAGCAGTGTATTCACCGAAGCTTATCCTACCGCCGATTACGAACAGACCGCCGCAAACAAGCATTACAACGGAAAGAGCCTGTGCGGTTATCTCAAGATACGGGAAAAATTTGAGCCACATAAAGGCTGCGTTTTTGTTTGCGGTACTATAAGCCTTGCTACACTCATCGAAGCGCTTCATTTCATGATCCTCGCGAGCGAATGCCTTGATAACGCGGTTACCCGAGATGTTCTCCTCCGCTGCTGTATTCATGATAGAAAGACGTTCACGAAGCTCAACATACATAGGGCCTACCCTGCGCTTGAAAAGCCATGTAATAAACATGATTACAGGAGTAAGAGCGATAAGGCACAGCGCCATTAGCCAATCTATAGAAAAGAAGAATATAAGCGAAACCGAGAACAGCACAACGCACTCAAGCATGGTTTTGATTATCCATGCAACGGAGTGGCGGACCATTTCAAGGTCGCCTGTCACGCGCGTCATGATGTCGCCTGTGCGATAGATGTTGTAGAACGCTGCGTCCTGCTTTTCGATATTGTCAAAAAGCACCTTACGCACGTTATAGATAAGCTTTTGCGATGAGTGCTCATACATAAGGTTGCCGCTGTATTGCAGAATACCTCTGAGCAGCGTAAATCCGACCATTGCAAAAAGCATTGCAATAAGCGTGTCAGAGTGGTTTTGCAGATTTTCAGCCGCATTTTCGTTTACGATAAATGTGTCGGTTATCTGCTGTGTGAAATACGGCGTCAGAATGTACATCGACTGACAGATCAGCGTGATGAACAAAGCGACGATGTATATGCCTCGGCAGCCTTTCATGTTCTTCCAAAGCCATCTGAACAGAAACATGTCTTCCCCTCTTTCTTCTTGTAAACGTTTTCTTAATCTTCCTTAAATCAAGTGCTGCACAGAAATATTGTTGTACAGCACTTATGTAATTATATCAGAAATTGTCAATTTGTAAAGGGGGGTAAAAGAAAAATAATTCACAAAAATCGCTAGATGTTTTTGTGAATTATTTATAAATATGCTGTTTTTACGGTATTTTACAGTTTTTCCAGCTTGTAATAGATGGTGTAAAGCTCCTGAACAGAGTTTTCAAGGAAATAGTAATGCTTGATATACGGCACCAGCAGCACCAGAAAAAGCCCTGTCAGAACTAAAATGCCAAGCTGTTTCAGTATAAGCGCCATAAAAAGCGAAAGCAGAAAGAACAATGCAAACGCAAGTGTTACAAGCAAATGTATCAGTCGTTCGTGCTGATAAAACTGTATGCGCTTTAATAAAAGAGAGCGCTGAGCAATGAGTTCATCATTGGTATGCCCACTGCTCATAAATTCGCGCATAAACATAAGATACTCTCTTATCTGTTTTGTCATTGGTCAAATTCCTCCAGTGCAAGCGAGGCTTCCTCCCAAATGGACATGACCTCCTCTTGTCGGGTACGAAGCTGCTCTATCTTATTGGACAGCTCCATAGCAGCTTGATAATCGGTAAGACCCGAAAGCTCGTTGGTCTTTTCCTCAATCAGCGCGTCAAGCTCTTCTATCTCGGCTTCTGCGCGGGATATTTTTGTGTTTAGCTTGCGGCGCTCCGATTCGCGCTCTTTTTTCAGCTTGTAGTCATTTACCTTATGCTCTTTAACAGGCTTTACGGTATTAGTAGTAGCCTCTTCAACGTTCTGAACTGTCAGCGCATAAGCGTCATAGGAGCCGAGATATTCCTTCACTCCGTCGGGTGTGAGATAATATATCCTGTCAGCAAGCTTATTGATAAGATAACGGTCATGAGAGATTATAAACATCGTTCCGTCATAGCTCATAAGCGCGTTTTCAAGCGCCTCGCATGATGTTATGTCAAGATGGTTCGTAGGCTCGTCAAGCAGAAGAAAGTTTGCGCCCGACAGCATCAGCTTCAGCAGTGCTATTCTTGCGCGCTCGCCGCCGCTAAGCTCTGATATCTTTTTAAACACTGCGTCGCCTTTGAACAAAAACGAACCGAGCGCCGTGCGCACTTGAGTTTCAGTCATGCGCGGATATTCGTCCCATATCTCGTCAATGGCAGTTTTGCTTTCAGTAAGTCCTGCCTGCGCCTGATCGAAATAACCCATCTGAACACGCGTTCCAAAATTGTAATCTCCGTGGTCTGCCGTGTATTGACCTGTAAAAACTTTAAAAAGTGAGGTCTTGCCGCAGCCGTTGCTGCCGAGAAGAAATACCCTCTCCCCTTTTTTGATATCTACATTAACTCCGCGAAACAGCCTTTTGCCATCAAATCCGAGTGCTATGTCGGAAGCGTGGAAAACGTCATTTCCGCAGCCGTCAGCAGACTTAAAGCTGAATTTCAGTGCCTCGGGAGCTTCCTCGGGCTTTACAAGAGTGGCTTCAAGGCGGTCTATGGATTTCTGCTTGCTTGCGATAGTCACATAGTTGTGCGCCTGGTTCCAGCGTTTTTGCTGGTCGATTATGCCCTCAATGCGCTTTATCTCCTTGACGGTGCTGTCATAAACCTTGCGGCGGCGTTCCATTTCTTCGGCTTTTAGCTGTAAAAAGCGTGTGTAGCCGCCTTTGTAGTCGTCAAGAATACAGTTCTCAAGCTCCAAAGTACGGGTCGTGACCTTATCAAGAAAATAACGGTCATGCGATATAACGATATAAGCGCCGCGATAATCATTCAGAAAGCGCTCAAGCCACTCAACGGACTTTATGTCAAGATGGTTCGTCGGCTCGTCAAGCAGCAAAAGATTTGCATTTGACAGCAGCAGCTTTGCAAGCTGAAGCTTAGATTTCTGACCGCCGCTGAGAACCCCAACCGACAGCTTGAAATCGCTCTCTGAAAATCCCAGACCTATCAGTGCAGAAGCAGTGCGGCTTTTGTAGGTAAGTCCTCCCTCGCGTTCAAACTGCTCAGTAAGCAGAGATTGCTTTTCAATCGTTTCGGCGCTGTGGTCGCCCATGTCTATCTTGTCATGAAGCTCCTCAAGCTGAAGCTCCATTTCCTCAAGCTCGGCAAATACAGTCAGCGCCTCGTCCATAACCGTGCGCTGTGTATCTTTACAGGAAAACTGCTCCATAAAACCCATTTTGCAGCTTCCCGCAATGTGTATTCCACCCTCATCGGGCGTGTGTTCGCCTTTTAAAAGGCGAAACAGCGTAGTCTTGCCGCAGCCATTAACTCCGACAAGGCCTATTCTGTCATCATCGTAGACGTCGAAAGTCACGCCTGAGAATAATTCTCTGTCGGCAAATGACATTGCAACGCCGTTTAAACTCATAAGTAGCATTATTTTTTCACCTTAGGACATCATAACCACTGTATAAACGCGGTCTTGTCCTGTCTGTTATAGCCTGCGCGTTCGTAAAATTTCAGAGTGCTTTCAAGTTTTGAGCCTGTAAGCAACATCAGCTTATAGCAACTATTCTTTTGCGCTATCTCCCTAGCGTAGTCAAGACAAGCTGTAGCCAGTCCCCTGCCGCGATACTGCGGGTCAGTCACTACGTTTTCGATAAGCGCATATGGCTGCTGCGCGTGTGTCAGATTAGGAATAATCACACATACACACGATGACACTATGCGGTCATTCTCAACAGCAACGACTATGTGATGGTCTTTATCATTCAAAATTCGCTGCCATAATGCTAAGATTTCGCCGCTTTTTTGGGGAATAGGATTGTCATGCAAATGCGTATACAGCTGCATAAGGCCATCAAAATCGTTCTCAGTAAGCTCTCTTATCATAAAATCTCTCCATAAAACCGCACCGCTCTCGTGGTTCGAAAGCGGGCGGAATTCTGTTTACTTTTCAGCAGGTAAAAAAGGCTTGTAGGAATGAGGTGCATACTTAGTATCAACAAGATAGCTGTCAAGCTCTACAGTATAAGACTCTGAAGCAGCAGCAAGATACTCATAAAACTCATCGTATTTAAGCTCTGAAAGAATGGAAAGTTTGTTATCTTCCTTCCACTTCGAGTTGGTAATAACATTATCACGAATAATCAGATAAGAGCTAAGTTCAGACTCATAGTAATAAGCCTTACCGTCGACAGGGGTCTTTTTTATAAAGTCGTTCAGCTCAGTTGAAAGCGAATTTGATTCGAGAGAAACAACATCCTGCAGTTCCTCAAGACTTTCAGCTTTTTCTGCGGTTGCGCCCTTCTTTGCTTCTTCAATATATGCATCGAAATCAGCGGGCTGTTCAGCGCCATCTTCCTCGAGAGCTTCTTCAGCCTCTGCCATAGCCTTATTCTGCGCAAGCATGAGGGCGTGGTCATAATAGATGTCGATATAGCTTTCGCCGTTGTTGTAGCGGTCAACATAGGATTTTGCGGTATCCTTGAGCGCTTGTATTTCAGCATCATCAGTAAGATTAATACCGAAATAGTCATCATAAGGAACTTCGATATACTTCACGCCCATATAATTTTCAAGAAGATAAGCGTCGATATCCGCATCGGAGACTTTTGTTTCCTCGTTGTTGCCGTATACCTCAAGGAAAAGTGCCTCTTCCTTAAGAGTATTAAGTTCCATATCCTTTAAGCTGTCTAAACCGATACCAATGGATTCGTAGTATTCACCCAAAGTGGGATAACCATAGACAGAATCAACAGGAATAGTGAAACCATAATAGTTCAAGGACTCAGAGTCCCATGTTTCTTTCATCTCAGCGTTTATAGCTGAAACTTTGTCGGCATCAAGTGTTAAGCCTTCCTTTTCGAAAAGGCGCTCGATAGCGACATAACGCTTCGAAAGTTTGAGAGTTTCGTCTTTTATCCACTGCTCGGCATTAACGCCGTCTATAGTCTCAGAGAAAACATCTGTGATCTCAGAGGTATCGCCGGCTTCTTTCTTAACATCATAAATATTATTAGTACCGTTGGTATGTGCTGTGGTCATCAAGGAGAGATAGATACCATTGCGAAGTTGAAAACCATCTATCGTGCCCATATATCCATTGTCTGCACAGCCTGTCATAGAAGCTGCACAAACTAGCGCAGTAGTAAGTGCTGCGTACTTTCTAAAAGTTAATGCCATTGTTATCCTCCTAATCAAGTTCTGAGAACTATATCACGCTCAGCGAGAGCCTTGAGAACGCGGTCAACGGAGCTGTCTGCTTCCTCATCGGTAAGTGTTCCGTCCTTGCGGAGCACCAACTTGTAAGAAAGGCTCTTCTTACCGTTGGGAACTTGCTCTCCCTTGTACATATCAAAGATAGAAACGCTTTCAAGAAACTTTGCGTTCTTCTTGATGATCTCTATTATCGTATCAGAAGTAACCTCATCATCGCAAAGAAGACTAAGGTCACGGGTCATAGCAGGATACTTGGGGAGCGGCTTGTACTTGCGCTCATCGCCCATTGCGTCAAACATCTTGCCCATGAAAAGCTCTGCTGCGTATACGCGGCAGGATACATCATATTCTTCGGCAGCGGACGGGTGAAGCTCGCCTACAGTACCGATTACAGTATCACCGCATACGATATCTGCACATCTTCCGGGGTGATAAGTTTTGTTATCCTTAACAGGAACAAACTTAGCATCGATGACCATATCCTCAAAGATCTCTTCGATAACACCCTTGATGGAGTAGAAATCCTCGTCAGCGCCATAACAGCACATACCGAGCACATCTTCCTCTACAGGCAGACGGTCGCTTGTGGGAGTGAACACTCTGCCTATCTCAAACAGACGAGCTGCGAGGTTTCTGCTTGCAACATTGGTAGAAACGCAGGTCATCATAGAGGGCAGCATGGAAGTTCTCATAACGCTGGTATCCTCGCCGAGCGGGTTTGTAAGAACTACGCTGTTCTTTTTAGTATCGGCAAAATTCAGCTTCTCATAGGATTTCGGTGAGATAAAGCTGAAAGTCATGGTCTCATAGAAGCCCTGAGATACCATTATATCAACAATGCGCTTTTCAAAGTGCTGGATAGGTGTTATCCTGCTGTTTGAGGAAAGCTTGGGAACTGTAGAGGGAATTTTGTTGTAGCCGTAGATACGAGCAACTTCCTCGGCAAGATCACACTGACGCTCAATGTCAATTCTTGTGTTAGGCGCGGTTACATAGCCGTCCTCATAAGTGAAGCCGAGCTTTTTGAAGATGTCGATCTGCTGCTGCTCGGGAATCTCGATACCGAGGTGATCGCTTATCCACTGAGCGTCATGCTTCAGCTTTACAGGCTGCTTTGTGATGTTGTCAACGTCAATATACTCGCGAACGACTTCACCGCAGCCGAGCATTTCAACAAGCTCCAGCGCTCTCATAAGAGCGGGCTTTGCGTTGATGGGGTCGATATCCTTTTCAAATCTCGAGGAAGCGTCTGTGCGCTTACCGATGTTCTTGGCTGTCATACGAACGGAAACACCGTCAAAGCAAGCAGCCTCAAACACTACAGTCTGTGTGTCCTCCATGATTCCGCTGAACTCGCCGCCCATTACGCCTGCAACGGCAATAGGCTTCTTAGCGTCGGCAATAACCAGCATCTCGGGGCTAAGTGTTACCTCGGAACCGTCAAGAATGGTTATCTTTTCGTTAGCTTCAGCGTTTCTTACAACGATCTTTGCATCGTCAACATAACGCAGATCGAATGCGTGCATGGGGTGACCATATTCCAGCATTACGAAATTAGTGATATCTACAAAATTATTGATAGCTCTCACACCGCTTGCATTCAGGCGCTCAACCATCCAGCGCGGAGAGGGGCCGATCTTTACATTCTTAACAACTGCTGCCATATAGCGAGAGCAGAGCTGTGTGTTCTTTACCTCGACATTGATGTAATCAGATGCCTTACCGTCAACACCTGTGAATTTAGGCTCGGTGTAGTTGAAAGGCAGGTCAAATGTCGCGGAAGCCTCTCTTGCAAGACCAAGCACAGAAAGGCAGTCAGGTCTGTTGTTTGTTATTTCAAACTCAACTGTTGTATCGTTGAAACCGAGCGCGTCATGGATATCCATGCCTACGCTCATCTTATCGAAATCGGGGTCGTCATTAAGGATAAGAATACCCTCTGCGCTGGAATAAGGCACATCAGCAAGAGTGAGATTAAGCTCCTCGTAGGAACACATCATACCCTCGCTCTTTATGCCGCGCATATTACCCTTCTTTATCTTCATAAAGCTCATGTCTTTATGATTGTAGCAGGTAGCGCCGTGCAGTGCTACAGGGAGGAAAGCTCCCTCAAAAACATTCTGTGCAGATGTAACGATCTGAACAGGCTCAGCCGCACCGATATCGACTTTGCAGACCCAAAGAGTGTCAGCGTCGGGGTGTTTTTCGATAGCAACGCACTTGCCGACAACAACGTTTGTTATGTCAGCGCCTTGAACGGAGTAGGTCTCAACCTTGCTTCCGCTCATGGTCATGCCGTCACAGAATTCTTTTATAGGCATATCGGTCTTAACGAAATCGTTAAGCCACTTCATTGAAAGATCCACTTTTTTATTCTCCTTATGTCACTTAATCAGAACTGCTTCAGGAAACGCATATCATTCTCATAAATATAGCGCATATCGTCAATTTCATAACGCAGCATGGTAATTCGCTCAATACCGATTCCAAAAGCAAAACCGCTGTATTCCTCAGAATCGATACCGCAGTTTTCAAGGACCTCGGGACGCACTACACCTGCACCGAGAATTTCTATCCAACCTTCTCCTTTACACATTGGACAGCCCTTGCCGCCACAACGGAAGCACTGGAAATCTATCTCACAGCTAGGCTCTGTATACGGGAAGTGGTGAGGTCTGAACTTCAATTTCATGCCCTCGCCGTAAAGACGCTTTGCAAACTCTTCAAGAGTGCCCTTAAGGTCAGCAAATGTAAGATTTTTGTCAACTACCAGACCTTCACACTGATGGAATATAGGAGAGTGTGTTGCATCGACCTCATCACGTCTGTAAACGCGACCGGGGCTGATTATAGCAAATGGAGGTTTTTCAGCAAGCATTTGTCTTATCTGCACCGAAGAAGTCTGAGTTCTGAGCAATACTTCATCAGTAATATAAAATGTATCCTGCGGGTCACGCGCAGGGTGTCCTTCTTTGGTAAGAAGCATGTCGAAAACATATTTTGTTTCTTCAACTTCAGGCCCATCAACTACTGTGTAACCCATGCCGCGGAATATCTCCTTAAGCTCGTCAAGCACGATGTTCATGGGGTGACGTCTGCCGTTTGCGAAACGCTTGCCGGGCATGGTAACATCGATTGCCTCAGCTTTCAGACGAAGCTCGGTCTCGGCAGATTTCAGCGCGTCGGACTTGTCCTTGATTGCGCTCTCGATAGCGGTTCTTACATCATTTGCAAGCTGACCGATTATCGGACGCTCTTCAGCGGAAAGTCCGCCCATCTGCTTTAAGATAGCGGTAAGCTCGCCCTTTTTTCCGAGATACTTAACACGAAGCGCATCAAGCTCTTTAAGATCCGAGCAGCCGTTTACCGCACCAAGCGCGGAATCTTTAATGCTTTGTAACTGTTCTTTCATTATTTTTGTCCAATCCTTCCTTGACGGAAATATTTTTAGCCTGTCGGCATAATATACTTTTTTCTTTACCAAAACATCATTATAGCACAAAACAGCACGTTTTGCAAGTTTTAAGAAGCTTCCTTTGTTTCGGGTGAATAGTCCGAGAAGCTTATCGAAAGCAGAGTGTTCTGGTCGTTCCAGCGGCCGATGGTGTATTCCATATACTTTTCTGGCGATACTTCCATGCCGTTGATACCTGTAACGGTAGCAAGTGCAGGAGGAAGATAGCCTACAACAAGACGGTATGTGCCGTTGTCCTCTGTCATCTCTACGACCTGCGGAGCATAGGTCAGATATCTTATATTTTTGCTCGCGCTGTAAACGTGGTTTGCTTCATCATAGGTAAAACGAACCTCGCCTGTACCCACAGACTGATGCTCAAGCGTTATTGCGCTGCCGAAGATCTCCTTGCAGGACGCAGTAACATCATATTCGGGTATCACAAGCTCGCCTGTGCCGTTGTCGTAATGAGATGTATCCTTTAAAATAAGAATATTCCAGATAGCGCAGGTAACTTTAGATGTATTTGGGATATCCTCTGTGCTCTCAAACGGTGCTATATCGTTTACTACGACCGGGAAAATGAACTGTTCAAATTCGTTTTTCAGCGAAGTATTATCCAAAAGCTTTGCGGTAAAATCTGCAACAAAGCCAATAGTGGAAATGCAGCCAACGATTGCCATTACGATCACAAATACCGCGAATCCGAAGAAAAATCGTCTTTTCTTCTCGGTCTGAGGTATCTCGGGAACAACCTCGACGGTGTCCTCGCCGCCAAGCTCTGCGATGTCACCCTCTATATCGTTGTCATCGTCAAGCGAACCCAAAAGCTGATTAATTACTTTATCACCATTTCGATCCACAGGCTGGGAAGAGCCTTTTCTCTTTTTTCTTGCCATTGTTTATCCTTTCGGTTATCCTCTGATCTGACCGTTTCCGTTGATCAGATATTTATATGTTGTAAGCGCTTCAAGTCCCATCGGGCCTCTTGCGTGAAGCTTCTGAGTTGAAATGCCGATCTCTGCACCAAGACCGAATTCAAAGCCGTCTGTAAATCTGGTGCTTGCGTTTACATAAACAGCAGCCGCATCAACCATCTTCTGGAATTTCTCAGCGTTATTTAGATCAGATGTTATGATACATTCGCTGTGCTTTGTGCCGAAACGATTGATGTGCGCGATAGCTTCATCAACACTATCAACGATCTTTGCGGAAATTTTGTAATCAAGAAACTCAGTTGCAAAATCGTTGTCATCGGCGATTTTTTCAACACTAATGAGCTTAGATACAGCTTCGTCGCCGATAACGCTGACCTTATCCTGCCAAAGAGCACTGATTTTCTCGAAGAAAGCAGGAGCAGCGTCTTTGTGAACAAGCACGTTTTCGATAGCGTTGCATACGGAGGGGCGCTGAGTTTTAGCATTGTTTACGATGTTCACAGCCATTTCGATATCAGCGGATGCGTCAACATAAACGTGGCAGTTGCCCTCACCTGTCTGAATAACAGGGATAGTTGCGTTCTCAATAACGGTACGGATAAGTCCGCCGCCGCCGCGAGGAATGAGCAGATCGATATACTTGTTGAGCTTCATCATGGCATTTGCAACGGAACGCGAGGTATCCTCAACAAGCTGGATTGCATTCTCATCAAATCCACAGTCCTTAACAGCCGCGCGCATAAGCTTTACGAGCGCCTTGTTGGAATTGATAGCGTCGCTGCCGCCTCTGAGGATAACTGTATTACCCGCCTTGAAGCACAAAGCTGCCGCATCAACTGTTACATTGGGACGGCTCTCGAAAATAATGCCGATAGTACCGATAGGAACGCGCTTTTTAACTACACGAAGCCCATTTGCAAGCTCGCTGCCGCCGATAACGGAGCCGATAGGATCAGGCAGAGCGATAACAGTGTCAACGCCCTCGGCCATGCCCTCAATTCTCGCCTCGGTGAGAGTCAGACGGTCGATCATAGCCTTGCTCATGCCATTCTTTTCTGCAGCGGCGATATCAAGGGCGTTAGCCTCGATAAGAACCGCGCTGTCACGGCGGAGACGCTTTGCTATCTCAGCAAGAACTGCATTTTTCTCGGATACCTTTAAAGATGTGATAACAGGCTCAGCGGTCTTAGCCTTTAAGCCGAGTTCTTCAATATATTCCATATTAGGACCTCACATTCTGTTAGCTTTAAAATATGTACACTTGGCTTCACCCTCGAAAAGCTCATAAAGCTTCTTAGGATCATCGCCATTAATTATTATAGTGTCAATCCCTGCTTCGGTAGCGATCTTTGCAGCTTCTATCTTGGTGAGCATACCGCCCGTGCCAAGATTGCTGCCCGCACCCTGAGCTACAGAGATTATCTCAGGCGTGATCGCATCAACTTCGCTGATAAGCTTTGATTCGGGAAGCTTCGGATCACCGTCATAAAGACCGTCAACATCAGTAAGCATGATGAGCAGATCAGCTTCGCACAGTGATGCAACGATAGCCGAAAGAGTATCGTTCTCATCGAAATCAAGCTGCTTTATGGAAACGGCGTCGTTTGCGTTTATTATCGGGATAACACCCATCTCGAAAAGCTTTGTAAACGTATTGACAACGTTGAACTTACGCTCAGAGTTTGAAATCACATCACGGGTGAGCAAAATCTGCGCTACCTTATGATTGAATTTACCGAAGTTTTCGCTGTAAAAAGTCATAAGCTCAGACTGACCGATAGCGGCACAAGCCTGTTTTGACGGCATATCTGTCGGCTTTTTGGGAAGTCCCGCTCTCGCAGCGCCAACTCCTTGTGCGCCTGAAGTGACGAACACGACCTCCTTGCCCGAATTTTTGAGATCGGACATAACTTCGATAAGCTCATAGCACTTTCTTATATTAAGATGTCCTGTGGGATAAGCAAGGGTTGAGCTTCCCACTTTTATAACTATTCGCTTTTTATCTGCAAAACAAGGCAAGATAATTCCTCTTTTCATATATGATCTGCGTATAAACGTACATTTTATATTATATCAAATTCACTCAAAAAAAGCAATAGAATTTGAATAATATCACATAATTTTTACTTCACATGGTTTTTTCAACAAAAAACAGCCGTGATTTTATGCGAATTATATAAAAACCTATTGATTTTTTAGTGATGTTATGATATAATAGTTAAAAATAATAAAGTTTTTTATGTGTTTTTTGCATAAAAATGTAAGGAGTTACAAAATGGATACCTTTTCCGAACAGATCGTCACCCGCCAGTCAAACGGAAGCGATCTTGCCAAAAAAATATTGATCTCAGCGGCGGCAATACTGATTGCCTCTTTTCTTATGTATATGTCCATTGTATATGGTTTTCTGGTGCTCGTAGTTCCTGCTGTCGGCGTTCTGTATGGCGGTGTGTGGCTGCTTGGCAGCTTCAGCGTTGAGTATGAATACATCATTACAAACGAAGAGTTGGACGTTGATAAGATAATCGGCAGAAGGAAGCGCAAAAGAATGATAACGCTCGACTTAAGATCTGCTGAGGATTTCGCCCCTTATACTTCCGACACCTCAATACAGGTCGACGCAACAGTTCATGCTACGACAGGTCTTGAAAAGGACGCACATTATTTACTGGTGCAGCATAACTCTTACGGAAAGGTAATGTTGATATTCAATCCCAACCAAAAAACAAGGGAGGCAATTATGCAGGAGATTCCGAACGCGCTCCGCATAAAATTAACACACGATGCCAAGTAATAATATTTTTATCAGAGTAGGTACTTCGATAGTTGAGATCGATCGAATCAGAAGAATAGCAAGAAACCCTAAGTTCCTGTCTAAATATTTTTCGGCTGACGAGATACGCTACATAGTAAATCACAACCTTTCCCCTTCTCTGCTTGCCGAAAACTACTGCGCAAAGGCAGCTTTTGCAAAGGCTATAGGCACAGGCACCCGTGTTGTACCGCCGTGTGATGTTACGGTTTTGCGTGACCGTCTGGATTCGCCGTTTATCATCACTTTGGGTCGCGCGAAGATGCTTGCCGAGCGTGAAAACTATGTTTTCAACCTTTCTGTTTCGCACTGTAAGAAATATGCGACAGCAACAGTTATAGTCAATAAAAACGGTAAGAAATAATCAACTCACTGTGCAGCAAATACATATCTGCACAGTGATTTTTTTGCAAAGGAAGTTTTTATATGAAACGTATTGTAATAGGAATGCTTGCTCACGTCGATTCGGGAAAAACTACATTGTCAGAGGCTTTGCTGTTTAAATCAGGCAGCACGCGCAAGCTAGGTCGTGTTGACCACGGCGACGCTTTTCTCGACACTGATAGCATGGAGCGCAACCGCGGAATTACGATATTTTCTAAGCAAGCTGTCATCAACTATGCTGACAGCGAGCTTGTGCTTCTCGATACCCCGGGTCATATAGATTTCTCGGCTGAAATGGAAAGAACGCTGCAGGTGCTTGATTATGCGGTTCTTGTCATAAGCGGCACTGACGGCGTACAAAGCCACACCGAAACACTTTGGCAGCTGCTGATACGTTATAATATCCCTACCTTCATTTTCATAAACAAAATGGATATCTCTTTTCTCGCAAAGGAATCACTGATGAAAGAGCTGAAAAAGCGTCTGTCCTCTGGGTGCGTATGCTTTGACGGTAGCTCTGAATTCGGTGATATTTCCGAAGAGCTTGCCGAGTGCAGCGAGGATATGATGAATTCATACCTCGACAGCGGCGAAATAAGAGATGAAGATATTGTAAAAGCGATAAAAGATCGCAAGGTTTTTCCGTGCTGCTTTGGCTCGGCGTTAAAGCTGCAGGGTATCGACAGCCTGTTGAATATAATTGACAAGTACGCGGTCGCTCCCATATATCCCGAAAGCTTCGGTGCTAAGATATTCAAAATAACCCGTGACGAACAAGGCGGACGTTTGACTCATTTGAAAATAACAGGCGGAAGCTTGAAAGTTAGAAGTGTGATAAGCGGCGCTGATTGGCAGGAGAAGATAAATCAGATAAGAGTGTATTCAGGCGAAAAGTTTACTGCTTTTGACGAGCTTCCTGCGGGCTGTATATGTGCAGTTACGGGATTGAGCAAGACCTATGCGGGAGAGGGCCTCGGAAATGACAGCAACACCTCTGCCCCGCTGCTTGAGCCTGTTCTCACCTACAAGCTGCTGCTTCCTCCTAAAGCCGACCCACAAAAAGTGCTGCCTCAGATGCGTATTCTTGAGGAGCAAGATCCTCAGCTTCATGTTGTATGGAACGAGCAGCACCGTGAGATAAGCGTTCAGCTCATGGGCGAGATACAGCTTGAGATACTGAAAACAATGATATCTGAGCGCTTCGGGCTTGATGTTGACTTTGACCGCGGAAGTATAAGCTACAAGGAAACGATCGCTGCTCCCGTTCTTGGAATGGGCCATTACGAGCCGCTTCGCCATTATGCCGAGGTGCAGCTTTTAATGGAGCCTGCCGAAAGAGGCACAGGACTTCAATTCGGCGTAGAGCTTCAGCGTGACAGTCTTGATATTAACTGGCAAAGGCTCGTTCTTACCCATCTTGAGGAGAAAACTCATATCGGTGCGCTTACAGGCTCGCCGATAACAGATATGAAGATAACGCTTGTAGCAGGAAAAGCACATCTAAAGCACACAGAGGGTGGAGATTTCAGACAGGCTACCTACCGCGCTGTGCGGCAAGGATTACGTTCCGCAGCTCCGATACTGCTGGAGCCTTGGTATGATTTCAAGCTAGATATTCCCTCAGACTGCGTGGGAAGAGCACTGACAGACCTGCAGCGCATGGAAAGCAAGGATATTGCTCAGATAACAACTGAAACAGGAGTAACAATAACAGGCAGTGCGCCTGTTTCGGAAATGCGTGACTATCAGACTGAGCTTATGAATTACACACGCGGAAAAGGACGCATTTCATGTATTGCAAAGGGATTTTTCCCCTGCCACAACCCTGATGAGGTCGTAGCGGCTATAGGCTATGATGCCGACAGCGACATTGACAATACCGCTGACAGCGTGTTTTGCTCGCATGGTGCAGGCGTTAATGTCAATTGGCAAGAAGCTCCGTCGCGTATGCATTGTGACAGCGGTATACGCTTTGGCGGGAATACGGAGCAATACGACTTAGATACCGATAATATAAAGCTTGTGAACAGCTACAAGCAACGAATGGCTACCGATAAGGAGCTTATGGAGATATTCGAGCGCACCTACGGCAAGATAGACAGCGACCCTCGCCGCGCAATGCGCAGAGAAAAAGAGCTGCCTCGCAAAATTCCGAAGCTCCCTGCCCTGCCGAAAGGCCCCGAATATCTGCTTGTTGACGGTTACAACATTATTTTTGCATGGGACGAGCTTAATCGTCAGGCGCGCGAAAATCTTGACCTTGCCAGAAACTCGCTGATAAATATTCTGTGCAACTATCAAGGGTTCAGACAGTGCAATCTTATCCTTGTTTTTGACGCTTATAAGGTAAAAGGTAATCACCGAGAGGTTGAAACAGTCGGAGGTATCAGCGTGGTTTATACAAAGGAAGCGGAAACCGCCGATATGTACATTGAGAAAGTATCGCGCAAGCTTGGAAAAGACCATCGCGTCAGAGTTGCAACATCTGATAATGTCGAACAGCTTATTATTCTTGGCAGCGGCGGAATACGCATCTCCGCAGCGGAGTTTTACGAGGAAGTAAAGCTGGTTGAAAAAGCAATAAGAGATATAATCGAAAGCTGAGGAAGTTATGGAGCTGAAAACTATCGCACACATAAGAAGCGATTTTCCCGAAAAATTCGGAATACCGCGTCAAAGCGGACTTGTAAGCTCGCTGAAAGCGCGTATCGTGTTCTGTCCCGAATACAGAAATTCCGAAGCGCTGCGAGGTCTTGAACAGTACACTCACCTTTGGCTGATATGGCAGTTTTCTGAGGCGGTGCGCGAGGAATGGTCACCGACTGTACGTCCACCGCGGCTTGGCGGAAATAAAAGAATGGGCGTTTTTGCTACGCGCTCCCCATTTCGCCCCAATCCCATCGGCCTAAGCTGCGTAAAGCTTGAGGAGATAATGCATGACAGCAAGGACGGAGATGTTCTTATCGTTTCTGGCGCAGACCTTATGGACAATACGCCGATATATGATATAAAGCCTTATCTTCCTTATGTGGATTGTCAACCAGAAGCTTCAAACGGCTTTGCTTTGAGCAGCAAGGAGGGCGTACTTGAAGTGCAAATGTCCGATGAGCTTTTGTGTAAGATACCATCTGAAAAGCAACAGGCGCTGCTTGATACGCTAGCACAAGATCCTCGCCCGCAATATCAGAACGAGCCCGACAGGGTCTATACCATGAGCTTTGGGGGCTTTGATGTTAGCTTTAATGTGAGGGAGAAAACTCTTGTGGTTAAGGATATAGTTCCGCTAAAATAAGAAAACGGGCAGTGATAAACTGCCCGCAACAATAAACAAGCCCTGTTTTCACATCAGAAAACAGGGCTTAAATCTTATACGTTATAAAGCTTATTGTAATTTACAAGCTCATTAAGAAGCTGAGGAACTTTTTCAGCCTGAACATCATCACTGAACTGACAAGTACCTACCGCCATGTGACCGCCGCCGCCGTATTTCAGCATAAGACTGCCAACATTGACCTTACTTGTTCTATTGAGGATAGAGTAACCAACTGCGCAGGAGCAACCCTGTCCGCCCTTGCCATCAACTATCCAGCAAGAGATATTCTGCTCGGGATAAAGGCTGTAGATAAGGAAACGGTTGCCTGTGTAAATGGGAGAAACACCGCGAAGATCGGTAATGATAACGTCCTCTTCAACACGGGTGTGCTTATGTACCATCTCTTTGAACAGCTCTGTCTGCTCATTGTAAAGCTCGATACGCTCCTTAATATCAGGCATAGCGAGAATCTCTTCAGTGGACATATAAGAGCAACACTTAAGCAGCTTCTCCATAAGCTGATAGTTGCTTATAGTAAAGTTTCTGAAACGGCCAAGACCTGTTCTGGGATCCATAAGGAAGCCGACAAGTATCCAACCTGTGGGATTGAGGATTTCATCACGTGTGAGATTGCCGCTGTCAACCTTATCAACAGCTTCCATCAGATCATCGAAATTCGGGAAACGCTCCTTACCGCCGTAATACTCATAGATAATACGAGCAGCACTGGGAGTGATACGGCTTTCGCCCTTGTATTTGCCTTTGTACTTTTTGCGCTCTTCCTCGCTGGAGTGATGGTCAAACCAAAGACCGCAGCCCTCAACAAACGGAACGTTTGCAAGCACATCATTTTCGGTTACGGGAATAAGACCGTCCTGAAGATCCTTGGGGTGAGCAAAGGTCCACGTATCAATAACACCTGCACACAGCAACAGAGCGCCGCAGGCAAGTCCGTCAAAATCCGATCTGGTGATAAGTCTCATAGCCATAGCAAATACCTCTCTGTGAAGAAATAGTTGTCTAACGAGTAGACTATAATTATATTATAGCAAATTCAAATTCAAAAATCAACACAAAAATTGACTTTTTTGCAATTAATTTTCCGCAAAAACCTTATTTAGTCAAAAGAGCAGCGACTATCTTAGCGGTATGATATCTTTTCAGCGGTGCTTTCTTTTTTTGCATCGAATTATACAGCCCGGAAAGTACTTTGGAAAGCTGTAGCATTTCATTATCATCAAGCTCGCAGTTTCCGAAAGCCGCCTTTTCAAGAAGGCTTGAATTCTCAGTCATACCCGCATTGAAAAGCTCATCGCAGTGCTCATAGTATCCAGTAGGTAGCTGGCCGCGTTCAGGGCAGGCTTCATGGTAATACAAAAGCTCGATAATGCAGCTGTAAACGCTTGCAGCGCTTAAGTACGGGGCTTTTTTCAATGCGGCTTCCGCATCGTTTTTAAGCCTGCGCAAGTGTGTTATCAGAAGTGCCGCACACAGTATCAGCGCCAATGCAGCTATGCCTGTAATTACTACCCATAACGGAAATTCAAACGTAGGCTTGTTGTCGTCAACAGCGTCACTTGAAGAAGTATCCACATCGGAAGATGTAGAAGATGATGTGTTCGAATTTGGAACACTGCTTTCATTTTCATCAGAAGAACCGTATTCTTTAGTTTCCTCGTCAGGTTTTGAGTCGGGAGCTTCTTCCGTTTTTGAAGTCGTTCCCCCGCTCTCTTTCGTTTCATCATCACTCGGTCTGTCAGAGCCGCCCGCACTTACAGCGGCGGCAGTCGGGTCGAATGTAACCCAACCCAGCTCGTCGATATATACCTCGACCCAAGCGTGGAGATTTTTCTGTTTGAGCGTTACTGTATTGCCAAGCACTGAGTCGGGATAAATACTGAAGCCTGTGCAATAGCGCGCGGGAATTTTAAGCTCTCTGAGCATCAACGTCATGGCTGTGGCAAAAAGCGAACAATGTCCCCTTTTCGTTTTTGTCAGAAATTGCATCAAAGCGCCTTCGCCTTTATTTTCGCCCGACAATGAATATTTGTAATTTTCTATAAGGAAATCACATATCGTCTGCGCCGCAACATAGCGAAAATGCGACTCATGGGAAAGATCATATCTCAAAGAAGTAAGACTAAGCAGATCGTTTTCCCGCATGAATGCGATAAGCTCACTATGTATTTCTTCAGGAACGGAACGCGTCCAAAGGTAAGAATCTTCAACAAAATCAGTGTAACGGCTGAACACATTATCCTCAGTCATTTCGGGGATAACGCTCTGATAAAGGTCATCGACTGTTACATTGTTGTAGCTGTAGGTTTTGATTATCTGCTCAACAGCTTCTTCCTCGGTATAGCGACCGCTTCCGCTGAAATCGTGTATCAATGCAGTACACTGAACGGAATTAATGAACCGATCTGCCGAATCGCTTAGCCTAACACAGAAATCACCGTAAACATCAAAATAAGGACTGTCATAATACGAAAAATCTGCTGTATAAGACGGTAGAAAAACAATATCAGTCTGCTTGATGTATTCTATTGTGATATCACTGGTGACGATTCCGTTGACATCATCTCTAAGATCGAGCACATCAAGCACGGCATTCAAAACATGAGCCTCAGCAGGCCTGTATGCGTCCTTTAGCGAGCCGTAGTTCCATTTTTCGTTTTTTAAAGGCGTAGACCAGCTCGTTCCGTCAAAATCAACGCCTATATCACCGCGCAAGTAGATGTTTTTGTCGCCCGTGAAAGTTACCTTGATGATACTCTCATTTCCTCGTCCGGGATTTGTTATATTAAGACCCTCTGAGGGTTTTGACGGTGTCGTAAAGAAATCACCTGTCACATTATCGGGGTCGCCTGAGCTGTCATCGCCTATCTCGGCGTCGGCAGTAAAAAGCTCATAGAAAGAAGAATAGTCAATGCAGCTTTTCTCACCAAACACAGTCATTCCGATAATAAAGCACACTCCGAATATCACAGCGCAGAATATTCCAGAGGCAAAATATTTGGAGTAAAAGCTGAACCTCATACCAATACGCTTAAAAAGCTTGGCTTTTCCGGTTGCTTTAAGAAAGCTGCGCTCCTCTTCTTTAAGCTGTTGTTTATAAGAAACAGCACCTGCGCCTGTGACAGCGAGACCGTCCTTATAGTTCAGTTCTATCGCAGCAGCTGCCGCAAAAAAGACAGACGCAACAACGAACCATACATTTATCTCAAGCTTTTCAGCGAAAAGCGACGGTATCCATAACACCATAAAGCCCGCTAAAGCAGGAAATGTACGCACTCGTTTTTTCATCGAGCCTGCGCATAGCATCGCATAAAGTGCGCACAAAATGAATCCGCCGAGCATTACACCCTCACGATAGAGAGAGTTCGCCGAGGTCAGCATATACTCTTTGTGGATAAGATATGGCTTTGGGTGAAGTATCCTACCGTCAACAAGCATCATAGCAGCATCAACGAAATAGGAAAACCTTAACCAAAAGGCGTCGAAATTGAAATAAATTATCGGCGCGAATATAATTCCCAGCGCAGGAACAACATACCTGCGGCCCACAAAAACAAACAAAGCCGACAGCAAAGCTGTACACAGTGCAGTAATTCCGCCGACAAAAAACAATGATATCGGTAACTCATACTGACTGAAAATGTATAGCATTGAAGCAGCCGAAAGCGCAGAGCAAAACAATATCCTCTGCAATATAAGCGCAAAAGCCTTAGGCTTTCGACTGTAGTATCTGTCAAACACTAAAATTCCGTCTGACCGCTTTCTTTTATTCATTCAAAATCCTCTGCAACGGCAAAAGCCTCCGCGTGAACGGAAGCTGCCGCATTCTTATTTAAAAATATGGATACCATGTTTTTTCAGTGAGTCGTTCACATACGCATAATGCAAATTTTCCCACTGCTCGTATCCCGGAAACTTTTCAAGCTCAACATCAGCTTTTATCTGAGATACACAGGCTGCTCCGTTTAAAACAGAGCCGTTCCAGATGTAATTCATGCCCTTATACTCAGCGCGAAGTCCTGCTATATCGTCCTGCTTTGTTGCTTTAGGACAGATAACTCTGTTCAGTGCAAAATCATCTGCCACAGGAGTTGCAACCGATACATTTGTAATGCAATCCTCAATACTCTGACGTATCACGTCTTTTTTGCCGAAAAGATCGCACAGCTCATTCAAAGACATCGACAGGAAGGAAGCAAAGCATCTTTCCACTACCTTAGCGGCGGCGCGAGCAAGTGCTGTTTCGTCGTCGGCATCTACCTCAAGTATGCCCGAATGGGCAAACGCTCTCGAAAGCACGTCAGACGGAACATCATCAACCAGCTTATCAAGCTTCTCGCACACTTCAGGATCAGAAAGAGAGAAAGCGTCAAAAGCACAGCATTCATCAGTCATATCAGCTGATATTTCCTCAATGATGGTCTTTCTGTTCTTTGCAATGGTTTCGAATGCTTCCGTAGCAACTTTCAGCGTATTTTCGAGGTAGTCATTCAGCTTGTCGTACAAATCCTGATAGAAATCAATGAGAGTGCCGCCTGTGCGCAGCTTGCAGCTGTAATTTGCAAACTCATGAAGCTCGAATGTGTACTGCTCAACAGCCTTTCCCACAAAAAGCGGCGAGGTCTTTACTTTCATGTATGCAGTACGAGCGAGATTTCGCGCACGCTCTACCTGTTCCTCCATATCACTGACCTCATCTTTTGTTTTTGCTATTGCAACGCGAAGCTGATTAAGGCATTTTCTGATAAGCTCAGCAGCATAGAAAGGTCCCTTTTCAAAATCGGATTTCGCTTCCTCGCAGACCTTGATAACACTTGTGGATATCTCTTCAAGACATATCTCAGCGCCTTTTTTGGTTGAGTTGGAAATACGCTCAAGCCAAGATTCAACATAATCATTGGCAGCATCGCTGCTGACTTTCAGCGCGCGCGGAGCAAACACGGGGTTAAGCTTCTCATCAAACTCCAAAGCAGGAAGATCCCCCGCTTTTTGAGCAAGAAAACGCTCGTCGGGAGTTACAAGAGTACCGTAATGACCAAGCAGCATTTCTCCGACATTGTTTTTATTCAGCTCATGGTTTATAAGAGTAAACACCTTGATGCAAAGATATGAGAACATCTTACCCAGAGGCGCCTCGCAGACTTTTACCCCATAGGAAAGATAGCGGAAATCATGCGAATCGTTCGGGCGAAGCATATTATACGACATAATACGCTCTGCGTCATCATCTTTGCTGAACAATATCTCCATGCGATTGAGTATCTTCTCTGCGGCGGTGTCGAGCGTCAAAGCGTAATTCTTTTCAGCACTCGCTATGAAGCAGGCGTTAAAAGGCGGTTTATCGGAGGTAACCTCAAAAGTTGAGGTATACTTTTGGACAAAATGTCTTTTTTTGCACTGGAACATATCAAGCTCGTTCTTAGTTACTACAGCATTTGCGAAATAGTTGCTCTGATCGCGCTGATCGCTTTCAAACAGCACTGCTGTATCCGGAGCGAACATATACGCATTTATCTTCACCTGATAGGGCGAATCCTCAAAAAGCTTTTTCAGGAT
Source organism: Oscillospiraceae bacterium (assembly GCA_015067175.1). GTDB lineage: Bacteria > Bacillota > Clostridia > Oscillospirales > Ruminococcaceae > CAG-115. The sequence continues at coordinate 133,080 of SVMX01000006.1, forward strand.
ATAAGCAAGGTCGATAAACATTCCACCGAAGAAAATATCGCCGATGTTTCCTGTGAGGATTATTTCAAGAGATTTGTCAGAACCTGCAAAAGCACTTATTGCATCACCTGCAATACGGATAATGTTTTTAATATTGTGAAAAAGCGCAATTCTGCCGCCTTGTCTTTTTGTAAGTCCGTAAACAGGGGTTGCGGGAGAATAGTTTTTCAGTCCGCTGTCAAACCAATCCAAAGCATATTGCGGTAGTCTGCCGGGATTATTCAAATATTTATATATTGCCTCGTCGGGAATGATAGGCAGTTTTTCCCCCTCAGAAAGAACAGAGCCTTTGCAGGAAGCCGCTTCAAGGTAGGAATCCTCGGCAATTCCGAGAAATCTCACTTTTTTATCATCTGTACCGAAGCGCTTTTCTGTGATGTGCTTGCACTGAAGCGCACAATCAACACCGTTCTTACCGATGCCAATTATAAAAAGCCTGTTTATTCCGAACAAGCTTTTATTGACGTCAGTCAGCTTCATAACCCTTTCGGGCTTAAGCCAATCTATCTTTCTTTCAATTTCCATGAAATCCCCACCTCATTCATAAAAATTTCTGTATAATTCCGTTCGTTTATCACCCATGACAGGAAAACGGCTTCTAAGCTGTCTTACATCTTCGGAGCTTATATCAGCATAGATAAGCTCCTCGCAAAAAGCTTCAGCGCACGCGATGATTTTACCGTCAGGAGCTATTATAACGCTGTCACCCGAATATGAAGTATCTGCGTCGCCGACACGGTTACAGCCAACGATATAGCACTGATTTTCGATAGCGCGGGCTTTAAGCAATGTTAGCCAATGGTCTTTGCGTTCGCTGCTCCAGTTAGCGCTGACAATGATACAGTTGCATTTCTGCGAAAGCTTGCGAAAAAGCTCCGGAAAACGCAGATCGTAGCATATCGTAAGTCCTATATCCATATCATTCAAAGCAAACGAGCAAACGCTATTCCCTGCCTTATAAGGTTCTTCACCGATGGAAAACGGGTGTATCTTGTCGTAGCTCGTGACAATGTTTCCGCAGGCGTCAACAGCAACAAGCCTGTTAAAACATTTACCGTTTTCATGGACAGCAACACCGAAAACACTCGCAACACCGTACTTTTTGGAGCAAGCGACAAAAAAATCTATCGTTTCGCTATCACCCGAAGGCTCGGAAAATGAGGTATCAAGTGTAAACCCAGTCAGAGACAACTCAGGAAAAACAATTACATTACAAGCCAAAGCAGAGGCCTTTTTAAAAAAAGCCTCACACTTGAGCATATTTTTATGTTTATTTTCCCAGATCACGTCATACTGAGCCGCACATATTCTCATAATACCGCCCCTTACAAGTCCTATTAATATTATATAATAAATCCGTGTGATTGTCAACACGAAATGTGTATTTATAACAAAAATTAACCGATGATTAAGCTTTTACAAGATAAATTCTGCTTTTTGTAAAATAATATGGACATAAACGGCGAATTGTGGTATAATATACACATATTTTCTTTAATCTTATATTCAAGGAGAGCTACGATGAATAGATTTACCAAAAGAGCATTCGCTGCTGCTACATCAATACTGATGTGATCTTCTCTGTTTACGGGCTGCGGCGGAAGCGGAAATTCCTCTGCTGACAATGTCAGCGACAATCAATCCGATGTGATATCTGACGGCAGCGACAACAGCGGCGCTGTTAATACAGGCTGGACTTATGGTCAGGTTGCTGTTGGCGGCGGCGGTTTTGTTACAGGCGTTTTCAGTACTTGTGAGGAAGGCGTTTTTTACGCGCGCACAGACGTCGGTGGAGCTTATCGCTGGGACGATAGCACAAAGCAGTGGCGTTCCCTCAACTACTGGGTGTCTGAAGATGACGTTGGATTGATGGGTATAAGTGCTATCGCTGTTGACCCGAGCAACGCGGCAAAGGTATACCTTCTTGCAGGTACAAGCTATTTCAGCGGTGGAAAGACCTGTATCCTTATTTCCGATAACTATGGCGAGAGCTTCACTGCCGTGGAAGTTACCGACCTTATCAAAAACCACGGTAACGGCATGGGCAGAGGTAATGGTGAGCGACTTGCAATAGACCCCAACAATCCTGATATTCTTTATGCGGGCGGCAACACAGGCGGTATAATTAGAAGCACTGATGGTGGTCATACATGGAAGCCTGTTACCGGCTTTCCCATTACTGCTACAACAAATCAAAACGGCGTAAACATCATAGTTTTTGATCCTACAAGTGAAAAGGACGGCACCACACAGCGTATTTACGCTTCAGTTTCACAGAGTAAAGATAATATCTATGTTTCGGAGGATGCAGGAGAAACATGGAGCCTACTGCCTAATACACAAAATGCAATGCCGCAGAGGATAAAGCTTGACTCCAAGGGTAATCTTTACGTCACTTACGGTGACACCGAAGGTCCCTGGGGAATGTCTAGCGGCTCTGTTTACAAATACGATATTGCAGCAGGCACTGCAGAGAACATTGCCCCTGCAAGCACACCTTTTTCTGATATAGCTATCGACCCAAATGACGAGCAGAAAATGGTGCTGACTACCGCTTGCACGTGGCAGCAGCAGCCAAACGGAGCTTTCGGCGACATTATCTACACGACCACTGACGGCGGCAAGAACTGGACAAATATCCTTACAAACGCCACAATGTCCAACAATGATATGGGTTGGATAGACGGATATGCATTTCACTGGTGCTCTTCCCTTGCGCTCAATCCCTTTGACACCGACGAGATCATGGTTACCAGCGGCAACGGTATTTTCGCTTGCGATAACATCTGGGACGAAAAGCCTGAGCTTTACTTCAATTCCAAGGGCATCGAGGAAACCGTTCCGATGGATATGATAACCCTTGAGGACTACCCTCTCGTTTCAGCAGCACTTGACTATGACGGATTTGTTCATGACGATATCTACACGCCTGCAACAAGACATGGTGGTCAGATAGGCTCTGTAACCAGCATCACAGTTGCACCTCAGAACAGAGATTACTGGGCTAAGGTCGGCGGCAGCGACAGCGAGCAGCTTCTCACCTACACGATTGACGGCGGCAAGACTTGGAACAAAATAACCAACTCCCCTGAAGCAGGAAAGGTCTACCACAGCGGAAAGGTCGCTTTTAACGCAGATGGCTCACGCCTTATATGGAGTCCCGAGAACGCTTACAGTGCTTACTACACTGAGGATTTCGGCAAAACATGGACAAAGTGCGAGGGTATTATCGGCAAGAGCATATATGTGATAGGCGATTCAATCAGCCCCGACCATGTCTATGCATACGGCAACGACAAGGTATATGTAAGCTCCGACGGCGGAAAGAGCTTTGAAAAGGTTGCAACCGACCTCTTCCTCATGGAAGACAGGCTTTGCGTTTCTCCGACCGAGGAGGGCACATTCTATCTGCCTGCGGGTGCCGGACTTTACAAGACCACCGACTACGGCGCAACTTTCACCAAGTACGAGGGTGTAAAGGTCTGTGACGGAGTAAGTCTTGGCAAGGCTAAAAACGATGGCGACCCCTATGTTATTTATATCTACGGCACAGTTTCTGATAATTCTACAAAGGGTATTTATATGTCAGAAGACGACGGCGCAACCTGGACGCGAGTAAACGACGACGCTCACCGCTTTGGTGGACTTGGCAACGGTGACTGGATTTGCGGCGACCTTAACGTTTACGGTCGTGTGTATATGAGTACCGTTGGTTTAGGTATCTGCTACTGCGATAAGACCGAAAAATAAGCAATACACAGAAAATCTCCTCCGCGTGAAAACGGAGGAGATATTTTTTATTCAGCTGTAAGGTCGAAATAAACGCCGCCTATCTCAATACCGACAAGCTCGTCGAAGTCAAATTCAATGCTGTAATCTGCCCAGCGTGACGGGTTGTTGGTAATCTTGTATATCTCACCGCTTTGCCAGATATAGCAGTCATCACTAGAGCCGCCCGAGCCTTTAGGCAACTCTATCCTTTCGCCGTCCGAAAGCACAAGCGCTACAGTTTTGTTACTCACTTCAGCGTTGTATTCCTCCCAAGAAAGCGTTGAATATGATCTCCAGCCGCCCGATGGCAAATCTTCCGTAATAACAAGACCGTAGTCGTCATTTGCGTACAGAGCATAGGAAAGCGGCGAAATTTCAATGTATGTCGGTGTCAGATACTTGCTTGCGCGCTCATCGCCAACAATTTTGAAACGTTTAAATTCCATAGTGCTTTCTATATCTATAGACGCAATTTTGTTGAAGCTGTTCACCATAGAATAACACAGATATCCTGACAGCTCCTCGGTGCTCTGCAAAGCGTTCTCACTGTTAAGATAAAAATAGCGGTCTGTCGCAGTGCGAAGCTCTTTGACTTCATGGCTGCCGAAAGATGTTACACCGGTACGATCGGCATTATCACAGTCTATGCGTAAAATGCGGTGCGAGGAGTTAGGCTCAGCTCCAAAAGGCTCTCCCGCAAGCCACTGTTCACCGCGCTCGTCAAGAGCCTCGTAATGCACTGCCGCATGGATATGACTGCCGTCACTGAGAAGCTGCTCGACAGTTATTTTAACATGACCGTCGCTGTCCTCAAAAACATTTGACTGTATCTCAGAAGCAAGCACCTCGTTATCGGCAAAAAGATTGGTGAGATAATCAAAGCCAAATGCCGCACCAACGCCGACACCGCCGACCGCGATAGTCATTGCAGCGGCAACGGGCACTATGACAGCCTTTTTATTGAATTTACTTTTGTGTTTCATATTTTCCGCCTTTCTGATAGCTTCCTCAAAAAGTTCCTTGTCGCTCCTTTCGGAAGTAATTTTATCGAAAAGCTTATTATATTCCTGCCTCATAAATCTTCCTCCTCTGAGAGCATCTTCCTAAGTTCCTTTCGTGCGCGCGTTAGCCGAGTTCTTACGGCGGCAGAGCTTGTTTTTCGCAGTCTTGCGATCTCCTCTGCCGAATAACCCTCGTAATAGAACAGATATATGACCGCACTGCTTTCGGGCTTCAGCCGCTTTACACTTTCGAGTAAATGAAGCTCTTCCCTGCTTTCACAGACTTTTTCGGGCATATCATCTGCTCTGTGCTTTCGCCACGCGCAGCGCAGCAGATCCTTGCAAAGACTTATCGTTACTCGAATAAGCCACGCTTTGGTGTTTTCCTCGGTGATAAATTCCTCATGTGACTGATACAGCCGAACAAAGGCGTCCTCACGGTTTTTCATCATGCTGTAAGCAAGCCTTAACACCGTTGCACGATAAGCCTTGATGTATGCTTCAAATTGCTGCTCGGTCATTTTATCACCCTCTCTGAAAGCTGCTTTCATAAGTAAGACGAAATATAGTGGCAAAATGTTTCAATATCGCAGAAAAAATCCCCGTAAATAACGGGGATTTTCTTATGTTAGCGTGATATTAAAGCTCCGAAAGCTCATTGAAGCACTGCTTCATAGCAGGATAGAGCTTGCGGTACATCTCGTAAACCTTTTCGTACTGACGGGAATTTTCCTCGACAGGCTCCTGTACCTTGTCAGCCTTGATCACGGCACGGCAAGCCTCGGGAACGTTGGAATAGATACCTGCGCCAACTGCCGCAAGCAGAGCAACACCGAGAGCGGGGCCCTCCTTATTGATGGTTGTCTTTACAGGACAGCCGTAAAGATCGGCAAGCATCTGACGCCACAGAGGAGATGTTCCACCGCCGCCGCAAGCCATCATATCGCTTACGTTGATATCCATCTCGCGCATTACCTCAACACAGTCGCGCAGAGAGTAAGAAACACCCTCCATAACAGCGCGGAGCATATCCTTTTTCTTGTGCATAGCGGACAGACCAAAGAATACGCCTCTTGCGTTGGGATCAAGATGAGGGGTTCTCTCCCCGTTAAGATAAGGCATATACAGCAGACGGTTTGCGCCGATAGGAACGCTGTCAGCCTCTTTATCCATGAGATAATAAGGGTCAACGCCCATAGCAAGCGCAGTTTCCATCTCAGACCAAGCGAAGTTATCTCTGAACCACTTGAGAGAATGACCAGCGGACTGAGTTACGCCCATAACGTGCCAGCAATTGGGAACAGCACAGCAGAACGTGTGAACTCTGCCCTTTTTGTCAATAGCAATATCGGAAGTGTGCGCAAATACAACGCCCGAAGTACCAATTGTTGTGAAAGCTTTGCCGTCCTCAACAACACCTGTTCCTACAGCAGCAGCGGCATTATCGCCTGCACCGCCGACAACGGGAGTTCCCTCTTTAAGACCTGTAAGCTCAGCGACCTTTTTAGTGATAGTACCTGTTATCTCAGGCGACTCGTAAACCTTGGCAAGCAGAGCCTTATCAATTCCGAGCTTTGTCAGCACCTCATCAGACCAACAGCGGTTGGGGATATCAAGAAGCTGCATACCCGAAGCGTCGGAAACCTCAGTTGCATACTCGCCTGTTAGCATAAATCTGATGTAATCCTTAGGCAGAAGTATATGACGGCACTTTTCATAATTTTCAGGCTCGTTATTCTTTACCCACATGATCTTAGCGGCAGTAAAGCCTGTGATAGCAGGATTTGCGGTGATCTCAATAAGTCTGTCAGCGCCAACCTTATCGGTTATCTCAACAACTTCCTTAGCGGTACGCTGGTCGCACCAGATGATTGACTTTCTGATGGGTCTGTTCTCAGCGTCGAGCATAACAAGACCATGCATCTGTCCCGAAAGACCGATACCCTTGATATCATCTGCGCTTACCTCGCTCTGAGCGATAACGTCCTTAATGCCGTTTACGGAAGCATTCCACCAATCGAGAGGATCCTGCTCGGCATAGCCGTTCTGCGGAGTATACAGAGGATACTCATAAGTTGAAGAAGCAACCGGGTTTCCGTCCTCGGAAAAAAGCACTGTTTTTGTACCAGAAGTGCCGATATCTACACCTAAAATATAAGCCATGATAATTCTCCTTAATTGATGAGCACAACGCCGATGGTATGCCTAAAAAGCACAGATCGACAATGTGCAAAACATCAGTGTAATCGTTATTATAATATAAATTTTAATATATATTGCCCAATTTGTCAATAGGTTTTTACAAATAAATTAATCTCAAAATGACACCAATTTGACCTTGACAAAGATAAGCGACTATTGTATAATTAAAGTATACTATTAGATAAATGGAGGCTTTTCCATGAGTAATATCAATCCATCAGCAGAAGCTAAAACATTCACACTTGACAACGGCGAGCAGTTCACTGTCAGCGTCGGAGATATTCTCCGCCATGTGAGCTGGGACGGTGCTACTGAGCAGGAACGCTATTTCAACAAGCATCTGTACAGAGTAACAGGCTTTTCCACCCTGCCAAAAGACGGCAGCGAAGCTGTGCTTATCCGTCAGATCTTCCACCCTATGCGCGAATATATGTACACCGCGCAGCAGCTTCAGACTAAGGTAAACACTACAAAGTATCCTTTCGCAAAGCAGCAGTATCTTCTCATTCAGCATGATGTGCAGTTTGAAAGCATGAATGAGATTGAGATCCTCGAAGCAATTCCCAAGGATATGATTGATTACATAAGATTTCAGGAAGACCCGACAAGGTCTGAGCATTTTAAAAGCTACTTTAAGAAATAAAAAGCAAGCACGCGCTTCTCGTTTGAAAGCGCGTGCATTTTTATTTTAGTTTGAGTTCATATTTAAGCTCTGCTGCGGTTTCACCACGTTTCTCGTAAAAACGTGTACCGATGCTATCGGAAAGCTTCATGCCAAGACGCTGCATAAGCTTCTCAGATGGCTTGTTTCTGCTGTCACAGCGCGCAAATACGGCTTCAAGCCCAAGCTTTTGCGCGAGTTCTATCATCGCTTTGGCAGCCTCCGCCGCATACCCTTTACCGTGATACGCAGGCGCTAATATCCAGCCAAGCTCGCCTTGCTTTTTGTCGTCAGTAAGATAAAGACATACGCCGCCTATCTGCGTTCCGTCAAGCCCCACAGCGAACTCATAAAAATCGGGAGATGTTTTTTGCCATTCAACAACAGCATCTTCTATGAATTTCTGCGACTCTTCAAACGTATCATTCGGCAAATTCATCATGTAGCGCGTTATGTTTCGGTCTGAAGCATAGAGATGTACTTTTTCAATATCCGTTAAAGCCAACGGGCGCAGAAGCAACCGTTCTGTAACGATATATTCCTTGTCACACAACTTTTTTATAAGCGCTGCACAGCGTTCGGGAATATAGCTTCCGCACATTATTTCTTTATCAGTGACCCATTTATAGTCAATCGTTTCACCCTGTTGCAGTCTGACAGCCGATTTATCCATATCTGTAGTGCAGAGGTAAACAAAATAATGCACCCCTACCCCGCTGTCATACATTACTGAAACTGTGCCGAGTGAGATCAGATTATCTGCAATAACTCCCGTTTCTTCACGCAGTTCACGAACTGCACCCTCATAAGCTGTCTCGCCTTTAAGTACCGAGCCGCCTGCGCCTATCTCCCATTCGCCGGGAAAACCGACCTTGTTGAAATCCCTTTGCATAACAAGAAAAGTGCCGTCCGTATGTCGCACAATTACATCAGCAACGAGATGGTATAATCCTTTAGGGTATTTACCGATACGCTCATCTCCGCGGACTATATCTACACCAGCCAAAGTCATATCGGCATTATAGCCGTCCCAAAGCTCCATATTACACCTCCATTCAAAATAAATCGGGCGACATATGCCGCCCGATACTTTAGTTTATTTCAGCAAGCCCTCGCTTTGGATATAGTCCTTTATTTCCTGCGCAGTGGCACGCTCCTGACCGTTATCACCGTATTCATCGGTGTTGGAGAGGATAAAATCAGCGCATTCAAGTGCCTCGCTGTAACGCTCAAGCTCCATAAGAAGCTCAGCATAGCAGCTCTTCATCTGGATAAGCTCCATTTTGCTGTCACATTCGTCCATCGCATCGCGCAGACAAATCTCGCCCTTGTCGTATTCGCCTTTATCAAGCAGATAAAGCGCATTATTAAACTTAGCGTTCATAGTATCCCTCCTTAAACAGTGTATTTATCAAGAGAATATCAGTTCTCGCCGCAAAGCTCCTTATAAAGACCGATATAAAGCTTAGCGGAAGCCTCCCAGCTAAAGTCAGCCTTCATTGCCTTTGTAACGAGCTTCTTCCACTCAGCCTTGTTGTCATACATCTCCTTTGCACGCTGTACTGCATGGAGCATATCGTGAGCGTTGTAGCTATGGAATGTAAATCCGATACCATCATCGCCTGCGTCAATGATAGAGTCCTTCAGACCGCCTGTTGCACGAACTATCGGAACTGTACCGTAACGTGCAGCAATCATCTGAGCAAGACCGCAAGGCTCGCTCTTAGAGGGCATCAGGAACATATCTGCACCTGCGTAAAGGCGCTTTGCAAGCTGAGGATTATAGCCACGGTAGAAGCCTACCTTATCGGGATATCTCCAGTGCATCTCCTGGAAGAAGTCCTCATAATGCTGCTCGCCCGAGCCGAGAACAACTACCTGCATATCGGTGCTGATGATGTCGTCAAATACGCACTTAACAAGGTCAAAGCCCTTGTGGTCAGCAAAACGAGAGATCATAACAAGCAGCGGGATATTGTATTCGGGCAGACCAAACTCCTCGAAGATAGCACTCTTGCAGGCAGCCTTACCCTTAAGGCTTCTTGTGTTGAAGTTAGCAGCGATATTGGGATCGGTCTGAGGATTGTACAGATCAACGTCAATACCGTTAAGGAAGCCGCAGGTCTTGTACTGCTTGTTGACAAGAATTCTGTCAAGTCCGTGAGAGAACCAAGGATCAAGGATCTCGGTAGCATAAGTGGGAGATACGGTAGTAACCTTATCAGCCATCTCGATAGCACCCTTCATGAAGTTGATATCACCATCATATTCGATGATATTTACATTCTGAGGAGGAATACCAACGATATCGCGAACAAGATCAAGACCATACTGACCCTGATAGCCGATATTATGGATAGTGAATACCTGCTTGATATTCTCATAGCCCCATGTGTTCTTATAGAAAAGATTGTAGTATACAGGAACAAGCGCAGTCTGCCAGTCATTGGAGTTGATGATCTGCGGCTTGAAGCTGATATACTTCAGCATTTCAAGGATAGCGCGGCTGAAGAATACATATCTCTCAGCATCGTCATAGTAGCCGTAAAGACCGCTTTCACGCTTGAAATAATGCTCGTTGTCAATAAAGAAATAAGTAACGCCGTCGATCTGCTGTGAGAAAAGACCGCAATACTGGCTTCTCCAACCAACGGATACGGAGAAATTTGTGATATAGGTCATCTTCTCCTTCTGCTCGGGCTTTATCGTATTTACATAGTAAGGCATAACTACGCAAGTCTCGTGACCTGCTGCACAAAGAGCCTTAGGAAGAGAGCCTGCAACATCGGCAAGTCCGCCTGATGCAGCAAATGGTAATGCTTCGCTGGCTGCGTAAAGAATTCTCATAATGTTTTTCCTCCGAGTTCGTTTATTATTGTACTCCGTTGATACGAGCAAAAGCCCATTTTGGAAAATAATAATTATTTTTCCTTATTACAATTGTACCACAAACTTGATATTATTTCAAGTAGATTTCAATTAAATTTTGCACTAAAAACAAAAGGCACTTACCGAGATAAGCGCCTTGTTGTATCTTTAATTACTTAGCTCCGACGTAAAGAGAAGAAGCAAGCTGGTTTGCGGGCATGGTCTGGATATAAACCTTACCGGGACCTGTAACAACAGTGTTGAACAGACCCTCGCCGCCGAACAGAGCGTTGCCGATACCCTTAACAGTCTGGATATCCATTGTGCAGGTTGCGGACATTGCTGCAAGATAACCTGTGTCAATAACGAGCTGCTGACCTGCCTGCAGATCATACTCTACAGTATAGCCGTCGATCTCGATGAATGCCATACCTGTGCCGCTGAGCTTCTGCATGATGAAGCCCTCACCGCCGAAGAAGCCTGCACCGAGCTTCTTCTGGAAAGCCACAGAAAGCTGAACGGTGTCCTGAGAAGCAAGGTAGCCTCTCTTCTGAACGATCATCTCACCCTGACTAACATCGATAGGCATGATAGAACCGGGGAAGCTGGAAGCAAATGCGATCATACCCTGACCACCCTGTGCGGTATATGTATTCTGGAAGATGCTTTCGCCCGAGAACATCTTACCGAATGCCTTGCCGATACCGCCTGTGCTTGTTGACATTGTCATGTTGGGAGTCATCCAAGACATTGCGCCCTGCTCACACATGATCTTCTCGCCTGCTTCAAGATAGCAGAGCAGCACGGGAAGCGGCTCGCCTTTGATCTCATATCTCATAATAGAAAACCTCCTGTTTTTTGCTGTGTTGTGTCACAGCATTGATTTTATTATAGTTCAAAAGCAAAACAAAGTCAATATTTTTTCTAAAGTTTGTAGACTGTTATAAATACAAATACTATATTTAGTAAATTTTAATAATCATTACACTTTAGTAAAAGCATATAGATGATCGTCAAAAAGAAAGTCGGTGCAAGGTTTTTTCCATATATAATTGCACTAGCTCCGACACATGTAACTATGACTATAGACATAATATGCATCAGTTTTGCGCACAACGGGTGCTTCACAGAAATAATGTCGGCCATCTGTGCGCCATCAAAGCTTCCCACCGAGAGCAGATTAAATACTCCGATCACGAGATTAATAGCTGCAAATTCATAAAATCCGAACCACAAAGCGCATATGTAAAGCATACAATTCATCACACAACCTGCAGCCAAAACAGCAAACCGCTTCCCTGTGCTGAGTGCTGAAAGCTCACAATTTATTTTAACTCCAGCGCCGTAAAATACAACAGCGTTTATATCGGCGTTGCAGATCAGCATTACGGCGAGGTGTGAAAGCTCATGACATAAGCAAGCGGTAAGCGAAAGCAAACAAATTCCGTTATTATCAAGGAAAAAGCACAATGCCATGACCGCAAAAAAAGAAAAATCAAAACACAGCGCAGTATTTTTCAGCTTTATTTCTATCATGCTAAAATATATTGGCTTTGTCCGAAAAATATTACAGCCGCATTTCTGCGGCTGCACGTTATTTTATCAGTCCTCAAAAACTGCGCCGTTGCTTGCCGATGTAACAAGCTTAGCATAGCGCTTGAGATAGCCCGTAAGCTCCTTAGGCGGATTTATGCCCTTTGCCTTACGCTGAGCGATAACATCATCGTCAACAAGAAGCTGTACGCTTCTGTTCGGGATATCAATATGGATCTTGTCGCCGTCCTCAACAAATGCGATGAGACCGCCCTCCGCAGCTTCGGGAGCTACGTGTCCGATAGCGGCACCTCTAGAAGCGCCGCTGAAACGTCCGTCGGTGATGAGCGCAACGCTTCCGTCAAGTCCCTTACCAACGATCGCAGCAGTGGGAGCGAGCATTTCAGGCATACCCGGACCGCCCTTGGGACCCTCATAGCGGATAACCACGACATCGCCAGCCTTTATCTGACCGCCATGTATAGCGTCACAAGCTGCCTGCTCGCCGTCAAATACTCGAGCTGTTCCTGTGAAGTCCATCATCTCGGGTTTTACCGCACCCTGCTTTACAACAGAGCCTTTCTCTGCGAGGTTACCGCTGAGGATAGCGATACCGCCGTCCTTGCGAACAGGAGCTTCAATGGTATGTATGATCTCCCCGTCTGCATCACGGGCTGCAGCTATTCTCTCAGCCTGTGTACCCGATACTGTCATAACATCGGTGTTGATATGACCGCCCTTTGAGAGCTCACGGATAACGGTCTGGATACCACCGCAAGCATTCATATCAGTGATAAACACGCTGCTTGCAGGATTGAGCTTTGCAAGCTGAGGGGTCTTTCTGCTCATTGCGTCAATGTCAGCAAGAGTGATATCAACCTTCGCTTCGTGCGCAATAGCAAGCAGATGAAGCACGGTGTTGGAGGAAGCTCCTATCGCCATATCGGTAGCAAGCGCATTGAGCATATTCTTCTTTGTGAGGATATCAGAGGGGCGTATATTCTGCTTTACAAGCTCCACTACGCGCTCGCCAGACTCCTTTGCAAGTCTGCGGCGTGCGGAATTTACAGCAGGCTCTGTGCCCGCTGTAGGAAGCGCAAGACCAAGTGCTTCGGTAAGGCAGTTCATGGAATTTGCCGTATACATACCCGAGCAGCTTCCGCAGGTAGGACAAGCGTTGTTTTCATAATCCTTAAGTACATCTTCGCCTATCTTGCCCGAAGTGAACTCACCAATAGCTTCGTAAATCTCCGAGTAGCCGACTCTCTTACCCTGAACGCAACCGGGATTCATGGGACCGCCGCTGATAAATATTGCAGGCAGATCCATTCGTGATGCCGCAAGCACCATTCCGGGAACTATTTTATCACAGTTTGGAATAAACACAACGCCGTCAAGAGGGTGCGCAGTGAGCATTACTTCAATGCTGTCAGCGATAAGCTCACGCGATGCAAGAGAATATCTCATGCCCTTGTGGTTCATTGCAACACCGTCGCAAACGCCGATGGTGAAGAACTCAAAAGGTACGCCGCCCGCGTTTCTGATACCGTCCTTTACGTACTTGGATATCTCATGCAGGTGCTGATGACCGGGGACATAGTCGCTTGCCGCACAAACGACAGCGATAAAGGGTCTGTTCATCTCGCTGTCAGTTACACCGAGAGATTTTAGTATCGCTCTGTGGGGCGTTTTTTCAGCGCCTACTTTGATTAAATCGCTTCTCATTTTAGTCGTTCCTTTCTTTGTATAACATCGTCGTGTAAGGCGATATATTCTGTTATATGCTGCGGTACAGCATTGCTGCGCCAATAATTCCCGCGTCGTTGCCGAGGCTGCATACAGCAATTTCAGTGTTTTTCTTGCTGTTTTTGGTGTATATCTGCTCAGCAACCGCCTTTTTCAGCGGCACCATGAGAGTATCACCCTCATTGCACACACCTCCGCCTATGCAAAGGATATCAGGCTGGAATGTATTGATAACATTCGCAATTCCGCAAGCAAGGTACTTCACATAGCTTTCAGTGACTTCTTTGCCGACCGCGCAGCCTTTTTTCATAGCAAGGTATGCAGTTCTCGCTCCGCATTTTCCGTCCTCCTCTATCTGCTTTGCAAGCAGCGAATCGGGGTGAAGCTGAGCGGCTTCAGCGGTCATCTTACCAAGGCCTGTAGCGGAGGAGTACGCTTCAAAGCAGCCCTTTCTTCCGCAGGTGCACGGTCTGCCGTCAACAACGATGACTGTATGTCCGATCTCGCCGCCTGCGCAGTTTGAGCCGCTATAAAGCTTGCCATTGATGATAATACCCGAACCTACGCCCGTTCCGAGCGTGATAGCTATAGCGTTATTCGCACCCTTTGCCGCACCTGCCACAAACTCGCCGAAAGCGGCTGCGTTTGCGTCGTTATCGAGGTATGTCTTAACGCCAAACTCCGTTTCGATATCAGTGCGAAGAGGCACATTTATAAAGCCGAGGTTATTGGAATACTCCACAACGCCGTCAGTGTTGCAGGTGCCCGGGCAGCCTATTCCGATGGAACTAGCGTCCGAGGGAGAAATACCAAGCTCCTCGCAAGCAAGTCGCACTGACTTCTTGATATCCTCAAGTATCTCAGCATAAGGGCGCGGAGCATTGGTCTTTACTTTTGCACGTGCAACGATATTGAAATCATCGTCAACTATTCCGCAAGCTATATTTGTACCGCCGATGTCAATGCCTATGTAGTATGCCATAAGTTTAACCTCCATAAAATCAGATAATGTCAGTTAAAATTAGCTCTCCCTTGCCGCTTACAGTATAGCTGCCTGTTCCCGCGTCAACAAATACGCTGTCACCCTTTGCTGCTGTAATGCTCTCGCCGTTTGCCGTAATCGTGCAATTGCCGTCAAGCACCAGTATAGAGTTAAACGACTTTGCGTCAGCTTCAATAGCAACATTGCCGTCAAGCTCAAGCTTGTTTACGTTGAAATACTCGCAGGAGCGCAGCAGAGTTTTTACACCTCCGTCAAGCTTTTTAGGTGTGCCCTGCGCGGTCGTGGGGTACTTCGGAGGCACAAGCTCTGTCACCTCGCAAGCTTTTTCAACGTGCAGAGGCCTGGGCTTTCCATCAGCGCCAACTCTGCCGTAGTCATAAATACGGTAGGTAGTGTTGGAGTTCTGCTGTATCTCAGCAATGAGGATACCCTTTCCGATAGCGTGGAGAGTTCCCGCCTCTATAAAGAATACATCACCCTTATGCACGGGAACGTTATTTGTAACTTCAAGAAGTGTGTTGTTTGCGATACGCTCTGCAAATTCCTCGCTGCTTATCTCGTGTTTGAAGCCGTAAAGAAGCTCCGCACCCTCCTCGCAGTCAACTATGTACCACATCTCGGTCTTGCCGTACTCGCCCTCAACACGCATTGCATAGTCATTTGATGGGTGCACCTGCACGGAAAGATTGTCCTTTGCGTCGATAAGCTTTATAAGGATGGGGAAATACTCAAAACGCTCGCAATTCGTGCCGAGAACGCTGTTTCCCTTTGCCTCGATATATTCGGGCAGGGTCTTGCCTGCATATTCGCCGTTTGCAACTATGCTCTTGCCGTCCTTATGGCAGGAAAGCTCCCAGCTTTCAGCGATCTTATCGCTGTCCATTACCTTTCCGTATTCCTCGCGAAGTCTGTTTCCGCCCCATATGTAATCTGTACAGTGGGCGGTAAGTTTGATGATACTCATTGAAATATGTCCTTTCGCTAATGTGAACGTTTAACAGCTAAGCGCTGTCAGTGTTTACATTAAAATTATTAATAGCCTAAGTTTTCGTTTACAATAATGACCTTAATTCGGTCAGTCACTCTTTGCTGTCCCAAACGAACATAAGAACAGCAAATTCTTGCGTCACTGTGGCAATGAGCACACTCGCCTGTCTTTGCACAGGGAGTGTTGCAGTCAAGGCGCACGGTATTCTTCGGAGCCGCGATCGTTTCAACGCGGCGAACAGCCTCGTCCATATCCTTAACTATCTTGTTGACTCCAACAATGAGAATTACCTGTTTGGGACCGTATATCATAGCAGAAACACGGTTTCCCTTGCCGTCAACATTGTAAAGCTCACCGTCCTCGGTCAGCGCGTTAGTGCTAGCAAAAAAAGTATCGGAAACGAATGCCTTGCGCAGTATGTCCTCGACCTCGTCAGGAGTTTTTCCCGCGGAACGGTCAAGGAAAATACCCTTGTATTCGTTCAAAAGCAATTCAGTAACTCCGCTCTCTTTCATGCTCATAGAGCCGCCTGCTGTGATAAGCTTATCGTCCTTTATAAGCTCGCGGACGACGCTGTAAAGCTCCTCTCTGCTTTCGACATAAAAGGGCTTCATATGATTACGCTCAAGAGCGTTCATTGTTTTTTCGATATTAGTCTGCATGGTCTACCTCTCATTCGTCCTGTCCGCATTTCTGCGAGATCGTCATTCTTGAGTTGTCTGCTAAAGTAAAAGAACCGTCCTCTCCGTACTCACCGTATGGAATATAATACTCAGCGGGAGCTGAAGCATAGGTTATGGTATTGAGGATAGCAGCCTTTTTGGAAAGATAAAGTTCCTCCGTTACACTGCTGTCACAATGTTCGGTTATTATCTTGTAGTAATTATCAAGCAAGGAGCTGTCGGTGTAACGAAGATTTTGATTCAGAAGCTCCGAATAGATATCAGCAATGATATTGAAACGGTAGCCCTCATCATCTCCGAAATCAGCAAAATAAACATATCTGAACAGCGATTCGGGGCTAAAGATAAGCTCACCTGCGTTAAAGGTCGCTATCTCCTCTCCGTCTTTTACGATAAGCGTCTTAGGAATATTGTACTTAACATTGCCGTAGGAAGAAACAAGTCGCATAAAGCTTTCGCGGTTGAAGCTGACATAAGCGTCACATTTCAATCCAGTTGCACTGCTTACGGCAGAAAGCACACCGTTACCGCCCTTGACCTCAAAAACATTCGACAGGTCGCGGCCCTCCTCTGAAACACTGATACCCTTGGGTACAGGAATAAATACGACTGTATTCTCGACCGCATTATAAGACATGATCATAAACAGCTCGGGAATATCTGTTGATTCATCGGAAAGCATTGTGACTAGGGTGAAATTGTGGCTCTTGTCAGGTCTGAAATTATCGGCAAGCTCACCCGTTGAAGTTAAACCCGTTGTTTCCTTTGCTTCGGGAAACAGATACCAGCTGAATGTCATAATAATGCCGATAATAAACGCAAGCGCTACACCAAAGGCTATGAAATAGATATACCAGTTACTTCTTCTTTTTACAGCCATAAAAATCTGCCTTTCATATGAAATTTGCAAAAGCTATTGAAATTTAAACAAAATAGTAATATAATATTAAGGTATGCAATACAAATGTAATGCCATTAAGGCACCATATATATTTTAGTATACCACATTTGTTCTGAAATTTCAACACATTGAGGTAATATATGAACAATTTTTACTGGCGAACATGGGCGGAGATAGACCTTGATACGCTCAAAAACAACATAAACGAAATTAAAAAGCTTGCCTGCGGTAAGGAGATAATCGCCGTAGTTAAGGCTAACGCTTACGGTCACGGCGATATCCACTGTGCCGAGGCGCTGTCAAAATGCGGAATAACGCACTTTGCTGTATCAAACCTCTGGGAAGCACAAGGACTTACAAACGGCGGCATTGTGGGTGATATCCTTATTTTCGGCTACTGCGATATACCGCTTATCTTTGAAAATCTTGATAAAAATTACATATTCACCGTTGGCACGACAGACTATGCAAAGAAACTCTCTGACGAGGCTATAAAGCGCGGTGTTAAAGTACCCGTGCATATAAAATTTGACACAGGAATGAGCCGCGTCGGCATAAGCACCGAGGACGAAGCTGACTTTATCCTCTCGCAGAAAGGTCTCGACTGCAAAGCGGCGTATACTCATTTTGCGGTTGCCGACAGCCTTGACAAAGCTTGCGTGGAATTTACGAAACAGCAGTACAAACGGCTTTCCGATATTTGTCTCAGCAAGGGACTTAAAATGCACTCGCAGAACAGCGGAGGTATTCTTTTTCACCCTGATTGCGAGGGCGATTATGTTCGTGCGGGTATCGTCATGTACGGACACAAGCCCGACGCCGCTTACCCCTTCCCCGCTGATATAAAGCCTGTTTTCAGCCTTAAAACAGTAGTCAGCCAACTGAAAACTATCGAAGCGGGTACCACGGTAAGCTATGGCAGGACATTCACAGCCGAGCGCAAAACCACACTTGCGCTTATCGCGTGCGGCTATGCAGACGGCTTCAACAGGCGGCTTTCAGGTCAGTGGAGCTGTGAGATAAACGGACATTATGCGCCTGTCTGCGGTCGTATCTGCATGGACCAGACCCTTATCGACGTTACGGATATCCCCGATGTCAAGATCGGCGACATCGTCACTGTATACTCAAATCAGCTTGATGACAGATGCTCACTTGAAAACGCGGCTGAAAAGATCGGAACGATAAACTACGAGCTTCTGTGCGCTATCGGTACGCGAGTTCCGCGTATCTATATAGAGGACGGCAAGGAAACTGAAGTTATAAGGTATGTTTAAGGAGGTTCAGTCAATGGACAGAGCCCTTCAATGTGGATTTTACAAATTTATCAAACTGGAAAACAATAAAATAATGCTTTTGAAATATTACGGCAGCGAAACAGATGTAGCTATCCCTCAAAAGATCATGAACTATACTGTTTCTGCCATTGGCACAACAACCTTTCGTAGTAATACCCGTATAAAACAGATAGTTATACCGTCCACTGTTGAGAGCATTGAAGCATTAAGCTTCAGTGAATGCGTCAATCTCAGAAAGATAAACATTCCTCCTTTGGTAGATACAATCATGACACATACCTTTGAAGATTGCATAAATCTTGAAACTGTTATTATAGAAAACGAAAACTGTAAGATTGATGAGCACGCTTTCCTGAACTCTGACCCAAAACTGATTACCGTTAAGACTAACTGACAAAAGCCTGAGAAATACTCAGGCTTTTTCACTGAAGCTACAACAAAAAGGTTACCATCATAACGGTGGTAACCTTTTTCTTATACTGGATTATCATTAATAAACTGTTCCAAAAGCTCTGCTGCATATCGGCAAAGCTCCGCACAGGGGCGCTTTTTGTAGTATTCCGAGGTGCGCGCCTCAGGAACAGCCGATTTCTCTGCCTGCTGAAGTCCGAGAAGCTCGCGGCAGATTATACTGCCGTTATCCTCACGAAACTTGTCAGCAAGAGCGCGTATCTTTTCATAAAGCTCGGTCTTGGTTTCAGTATCTTTAGGGTCGTTATAGCCGTAGATCATGCTTGCCGCCATAGTAAGACCCGTAAAAGTACCGCAGACCTCGCGCATTCTGCCGATACCGCCGCCAAAACCCGAAGCAAGCTTTACGGCTGTGTCGAAGTCAACGCCAAGCTCCTCGGCGAAAGCGCCGAAAACAGCCTGAGAGCAGTTATAGCCTTCCTTGAAAAGCTCGTATGCTCTTTCACCTTTTATACTCATTTGCAGAATTCCTCAACAGCATCTGCGATGGGGTCAGCCGCCTCGGACTCGAACAGCTCGATAAGTCCGCCGTCTACCTGCTTTGCAAGCTCGGTGTCGATAGGCAGCTTTGCAAGTACCTTAAGTCCGAACTTCTCTGCAACCTCGTCGATATGACTTTCGCCGAAGATATTCATCTTCTTGCCGCAGTCGGGACAAACAGCGTAGCTCATATTCTCAACAAGACCGATTATCGGAATATTCATCATCTCAGCCATCTTAACAGCCTTTCCGACGATCATGGAAACAAGCTCCTGAGGAGATGTAACAACGATAATGCCGTCAATGGGAAGGCTCTGGAATACTGTCAGCGGAACATCACCTGTTCCGGGAGGCATATCAACGAACATATAGTCAACGTCGTCCCAAACTACATCTGTCCAGAACTGCTTAACAGTTCCAGCGATAACAGGGCCGCGCCAAATAACAGGGTCGGTCTCGTTTTCAAGCAGGAGATTTACAGACATCACCTTTGTTCCCTTTTTGGACACAACGGGATATATCTCCTTTTCGTTGCCTTGTGCTCTCTCGTGGATACCAAAAGCCTTAGGTATTGAGGGTCCTGTGATATCCGCATCAAGAACAGCGGTATTGAAACCGCGGCGGTTCATAAGAACTGCTGACATAGAAGTCACCATGGACTTACCGACACCGCCCTTGCCGCTGACAACAGCAATGACCTTTTTGATGCTGCTAAGCTCATGGGGCTTTTCAACAAGGCTCTCAGGCTTGCGCGAGGAGCAGTTTGCAGAACAGCTGCTGCAATCATGTGTACATTCACTCATTTTGATCGTTTCCTTTCTGTGCCCTTGCGGGCGGGGTATTATTGTAACGGGGTTGCCGTTTACTGTCAATTGATTTTCTTTGTAGGCGACACTTCTCTGCTCCAGGAGTTCAGCTCCTCGCCGAACTGCGGAACACTGATCAGACCAGCAGACCAGAGCCACGCTCTGTCGCGCTCCGAAAGCTCATCAAGTGCTTTCCACTCGACTGCACGGAGCACCTGTTCGCTTTCACTTAACTCAGGGTCATAGCCGAGCACAGGCTCCTGTGCGCCGATATCTATAAGATACGTCCAGTAGCAGCCCGCATTGTACTTGTCATAGCCTAAATAGTACTCTGAGGTCTTGCGCACGAGCACGCCGTCTACGCCGCACTCTTCTTTAAGCTCACGCAGCGCGCCCTCTTCGGGAGTTTCATAAGGCTCTCTGCCTCCGCCCGGAAGCACCCAATATTCCTCTCCGTCAAGACAGTGCCTAACAAGCAGTATCTTGTTACCGCGAACAACTAGGGCTTGAACTCTACCGCGCTGAAATTCCTTTTCCATAGCTTATCACTCAACTTGAAGTAGCTTTAAAACAGCCGTTGATATATTATCAAAGCCGCTTAAAGTGCCGTAATTCTGCGGAGCTATACCATCTCCGTAAATAAGCAGCGGAATATACTCTCTTGTGTGGTCTGTGCCCGTATGGCATGGGTCGCAGCCATGATCGGCTGTTATCATAAGAACATCGTCAGAGTGCATTTCGGTGATAAAACCTCCGAGCCACTTATCAAACTCATTCAAAGCATTCGCATAACCGTCAGCGTCGCGGCGATGACCGAAGCTCATATCAAAATCAACGAGATTTGTAAAGCAAAGTCCATTGAAGTCCTTCTGCTGATAGCGTGAGGTTATCTCCATGTCGGCGGCATTTCCGATAGTTCTGTCTTGATCGGTAAGACCCTTGCCCGCAAAGATATCATATATCTTTCCTACTCCGATAACATCCTTGCCTGCTGCTTTAAGCTTATCAAGGAGCGTTTCTTTCGGAGGAACGAGCGAAAAATCATGTCGGCGCGAGGTGCGCGTGTAGGGGTGCTCGCCTTCAAACGGACGCGCAATAACTCTGCCCACAGCGTGTTCTCCGACAAGAATTTCACGGGCTATCTCACAATATTTATAAAGCTGCTCAACAGGTACGATGCTTTCATGCACCGCTATCTGGAATACGCTGTCCGCAGAGGTGTAGACGATAAGCGCGCCTGTTTCGACGTGCTGCTGTCCGTAGTCTGCGATAACCTTTGTACCCGAATAAGGCTTGTTGCAAAGCACCTTTCTGCCTGTTGCCTGCTCGAATTTGCTGATAATATCATCAGGGAAACCATCAGGATAAGTCGGAAATGCCCTTTCGGATACAAGCCCCGCAATTTCCCAGTGACCCGTTGTTGTGTCCTTGCCCTTGGATTTCTCAGATATACGCATATAAGCCGCTTTTGGCGAAGCAGTTTTTTTGCCGACCTCAACACCGTCAATATTGAAAAGACCGAAGCTCTGCATATTCGGCACAAAAAGCTCGCCCGTGCCAAAGCAAGAACGCAGCGTATTAGCCCCCTTGTCGCCGAAATCAGCGGCGTCAGGCAGCTCGCCAATACCAAAGCTGTCAAGCACTATCAAAAAAACACGTTTTGCCATATTAATAGCCTCCATTGCTCTCGCCGTCAAGCAGCAGCTTTACAGCAGAGCTTGTTCCGATACGCTCACAACCCTCGTTGAGGAACATCTCAAGATCAGCCTTTGTCTTTACTCCACCGGCGGCTTTCATCTTTACATTATCTCCTATGTGCTGCTTGAACAAACGTATATCTTCTATCTTAGCCCCGTCAGTGCCAAAGCCTGTAGATGTCTTGATATAATCTGCACCTGCGCGGGTAACAGCGCCGCAAAGCTTAATTTTTTCGTCCTCTGTAAGATAACAGGTCTCGATAATGACCTTTAGTACGCTTTCGCCGCAACTGCGCTTTACCGCTGCAATCTCAGCCTCAATAACGTCAAAGCGCCCGTTTTTCACATCACAGATATTAATAACCATGTCAACTTCATCTGCTCCGTCCTTAATCGCCTGCTGTGCCTCAAAGCACTTTACTGCAGACGCGGAATATCCGAGCGGAAAACCTATAACAGTGCAGATCTTAAGCTCTTTATAAGTTTTTCTCACATACGCCACATAGCAAGGAGGAATACACACCGAAGCGGTGTTGTATTTCAGCGCTTCCTCACAGAGCTTGTCTATCTCGGCTTGTGTAGAGGTAGGGCGCAGCAGCGTATGGTCGATATGGGGAAATATGTCCTTGTTTTCCATGTTAAACCGTCCTGTTAAATGAATTTAAAGCTCTTTAGCGACAGCATACCGCTGGTTATCAGCTTCAGAGTACCGATTCCCGAAATTGGGCGCACACTGGCAGATACCGCTTTAAATGCGGTAAGGCTGCCTGTAGCGGGTATCTCACATTCTGCAACTACTGCGCCTGTTTCTTCGTAAACAAAAGTCAGTTTTGCAGGCGCGCCGGGATTTGAAACAACTATCTCAACAGCGTGGAAAGGCTTGATGACACAGCCCTCAAAACTCATATAGCTCTGCCAATCATGCAGCAAAGCGTATTCCTCAAGCTCATCATCAGCGAGATACTCAACACCGAGATAATCCGTGCAATCCACTGCCTGTATGGTATTATCCAACTTCATTCCCTCATATTCAACGCCCGAAACATGAGCCTCAAAAGTTCTGCGGATATCAGCCGAGGAAGAGCCAACCTGAAGCTCATAAGCTCCGCTGAAAACGCTATAATCGCGCGTGTTAGGGTTCCATACAGCAAGGTCGGAGGCATTTATCTCCACCGTGACAGTGACAGCCTCGCCCTTTGGAATAAAGACGCGTGAAAAGGCCTTAAGCTGCTTTTTCGGCATAGTAAGTGACAGCTTTGGATAGGCCACATAGAGCTGAACTACCTCCTCACCGTCGCGGCCGCCGATATTCTCAATTTCAAAGCTTATGGATATTTTTTCATCAGCAAGGTAGCTTCTCTTCTCGCACCTGATTGCCGAATATCTGAACGCGGTATAGCTAAGACCGTAACCAAAAGGAAACAGCGGCTCGCCGTCGTAATAAAGATATGTCGATCTGGTTCTGATTATGTTGTAGTCTTTAATATCACAAAGCTCTTTGTGGGAAGTATACCATGTCACCGGGCAGCGTCCTGCGGGAGATATATCGCCGAAAAGGGTCGCGCAAACCGCATTACCCATTGCAGGTCCTGCGTGAGTTATGTGCATGATGGCAGAAGCCTTATCATTTCTAATTGCATAAGGATACCCCGATACCAAAAACAGCACAGAGTTAGGATTGATCTTAAGCACCGTATCCAAGATCGCCTGCTGCTTTTCAGGAAGCTCCAGATGCTTTCTGTCCATAGTTTCACGAGCATTGATAAGAGGATTATTTCCGCAGAAATAAACAATATTGTGCGCCTCGGTCGCTATTCTTCTCACCCTGTCGCAGCCGCTTGAAAACAGCTCAATATGAAAAATAGCACTCTTTGAGGGCTTTAATGAGGTGGACACACAGAGCTGATGCTTTGAATCCATCTCAACAAATCTATTCTGCCAATTTCTCAGCAAGCAATCCGAGCCAATGCGCTCAAGGCTGAACATTTCTTTTACAAACCAGCCGTAAGGCTCGTTTGCGGTGCACTTAATTCCGCCGTTATCGGTCAGGAACTTATCGTTGAACTTTGACTTCATGGAGACCGCGCCGTCGCCCCACTCAAAAAGCTCAAACAAGCAGGCTTCGTTCAATGTAGCACTGTCACACACAAGCGCTCCGTCCTCGTCAACGGAATAATAAAAACCTGTTGCGGAATTTCTGAGCGCGATTATATCGTTGCCGCTCTCATACACTACATTGTCCGAACCGAGCTTTGCTTTTATCGAATCGAGGATAGTGTTCTTGTCCTCAGAATATCCCGTGTACCAGTCGCGGAAATTCATATCAGCATGATAACCTATCACAGCAATGCGGTCGTCCTTTGACAGCGGCAGAACTCCGTGGCTGTTTTTGAGCAGTATTACGGATTTTTCTGCTGCTTTTTCAGCGATCTTAGCATACTCCTCACAGCAAAGCATACTTTCATCAACGACGTTATAAGGACAATCCTCATCAAATTCGCCAAGCATGAGCCTTGCTTTCAGCACGCCGAAAAGCGCCTTGTCGATGTCAGCTTCGCTGATAAGACCACGCTGCAAAGCTTCTCTTGCTGCGTCGGTGACGATAGCCTCATGGTCGGTCATAATATCCGCGCCGTGGTGCTTGTACACCTTAGCTATTGCGTCAACATGGGTCTTATCGTGGCGATGGCGCTGAACATTATCAATAAAATCGCCGCCGTCAGTAACAGCAAACAGAAGTCCCCATTTGTCCTTGCATACATTCTGAACTTCGGGGTTACACAGCGCCTCAATACCGTTTATCTCGTTGTAAGAGGTCATAAGGCTGTAAGCATTGCCCTCGCGCACAGGCTTCTCAAAAGCACGGAGATAATAATCATATTTCAGACGGGTAGGAATTACAGCGTTATCAACGCCTCTGTTCTCCTCGTGATTATTTGCATAAAAATGCTTTAATGTCGGAATAACACGCGCATATTTCTCGTTGCGACCGTACATTCCCTTACAGAAAGCGGCAGCCATAGTACCCGCAAGGCAAGGATCCTCGCCGTAGGCTTCTTCATTTCTGCCCCAGCGCGGGTCGCGTTCAAGATCTACAGTAGGTCCCCAGACGCAGAGCGATGCCCTGCCTTTTTTGTTGTATATCCTGACCTCGCTGCCTGTAACCTCGCCGATAGCTTTCATGATATTAGTGTCAAATGTCGCTGCCATACCGAAAGGCTCGGGGAAAACTGTTGTGGGAAGCTCACCGAAATCATTGCCTCTGCAGACGAAGCCTCTGGCTACCTCGCCGCCGATACCGAAAGACTTTAAACCAAGACGCGGTATCTCGGCCATACGGGTATGTATGAGAAGCAACTTTTCTTCAAGCGTAAGCTCCTCAAGCATTGATCTTGCACGTTCATCGAAGCTAAGGGACGTATCGAGAAATTTGAATTCCGCCATAAGTGACCTCCTGTTTGAAAAACAAATGTTACTTTTTAACCGGTTTTCTTAGAATGGAATGCGGTGGAACTGTTATATCCGATGGTATTGTAAGCTTTTCCGTTGCGTGGCGCGCTACTTCTATCTGCTCGCCGTCGGAATTATACATCACTGTCGGCTTGAAACTGATCGGCTCTCTGTTTGGAGCGAGAATTTCAAGCTCGTCCGAAAGGGTGAAATAGTTGCGCTGAGTAAGGTGCATGATTCCATTTTCGCACAGATCAACAGTGCCAACGAAATCATATTCCCTCATGTAGCCGCTGTCGGCGAAATATTGTCCGCCGTTAGTGATCGTATTGGGGTCTTGCGTTTCGGAGCCTTGGTTCGGGTGTCCGTAGAAAAAGCCTGTGCAATAAGGGCGATGGCTTATCTTGTTCACCTCGTCAAGCACCCACTGTTGTGGCTTCTCACCTTTAAGAGCAGCGTCAAGCGCTGCGCGGTAAGCATTTACGGTAAGCGCAACATAATACGCGGACTTCGCTCTGCCCTCTATCTTAAAGCTTGTAACACCCGCATTGAGCAGGTCATCAAGGTGCTCTATCATGCACATATCCCTCGCATTGAGGATATATGAGCCACTTTCGTCCTCGCAGACCTTGTAAAACTCGTTTGGGCGGCGCTCCTCCATGAGATAATATCCCCAGCGGCAAGGCTGTGCACATTCGCCGCGGTTTGCATTTCGTGCAACAAGGTATTCCGAGATAAGACATCTGCCCGAAAAGCTGACGCACATCGCACCGTGAACGAAAACCTCTATCTCCATATCCTCGGGGATATTCTTTCTGATAGTGCGGATATTTTCAAGATCGACTTCACGCGCAAGAACGATGCGTTTTGCGCCCATCTTGTAAAGCTCCTGCGCGGTCTTATAGTTCACAACGCCTGTCTGCGTGGAAACATGAAGCTCCAGCTCGGGCGCGTGCTCCTTTATCATTGAAATAACGCCGAGATCGCAGGCTATTGCAGCGTCAATACCGCATCTCTGTGCATAGGATATAAACTCGGGGAAAGCGTCAAGCTCCTCATTCAGCGGAATGGTATTGCAGGTGAGATACACCTTTACTCCGCGTGAATGAGCAAGCTCAACGGCTCTTTTAAGTCCCTCAGCGTCAAAATTCTTCGCTCCCGCTCTCATGCCGTAGGTTTTTCCTGCAAGATAAACAGCGTCACAGCCGTAATCCAGCGCAGAGATCAGGCATTCCTCATCGCCCGCGGGGGCGAGCAGTTCAGGTTTTAAACTCAAAATAACACTCCTGTTATATTATTCTTCCTCTGACTCACGCAGCTCGGCATCAATGATATTCTGCTCGTGCTCTTCGACTGTCTGTGCATAGTAGAAAACTCCGTCCTTACTTGCAAGGAAGTAGAAATAATCGCTTTCTGCGGGATAAAGCGCAGCATTTATCGCCTCAAGACCGGGACTGCAAACAGCGCCGGCAGGGATACCATCGCACTGATATGTGTCATAAGCCTTGATAACATCATCGTAAAGATCACCTGCACTGGCAGGAATCTCGGGTTTTATGCACTTATCAATATAGGTGTAAGTGGTATCAGACTGCAGATTCGGGAACACGCCTGCATTCTTAAGTCTGTTGTGGAATACAGAGGATATCATCGACATATTATCCTCATTCGTACCCTCTTTCTGTATCAGCGAAGCGAGAATAATGGTTTCGTCAAGAGTAAGACCAAGCTCCTCCATGCGATATTTCATAGAGCGTGTGATCTTGTTCTCAAAGTTAGCATACATCTTTTCTGCCGCCATCTTCGCGTAGTCTTTTGTATCGAAATTCGGGTCGTCCTTAAGGTCGTCTATCACATAGAACTCATAGGTATCAGGGAAAAGATAGCCCTCAAGGTAGTAGAATCTGTTGGGATCGTCCTCTATGCTCTCTTCGAAATCATATTTTTCAAGCTTGTTCTTGTAGAACTGCTCAAAGTCGTCGGCACGGCAGACGTAGTTTTCTTCAAGGATACGTCCGATATCCTGCGCTGTTGAGCCTTCGGGGATCATTACCATAACAGTTTCGGTGTAGGTCTTTACAGTTTTAAGCGTGTCAATTATGCTGCTGTAGGACATATTGGACTTGACTGTAAAATCACCGTTTAAGAAGCCCTCGCCTTTATCCGCAAGGTTTATATACATCACAAACAGCGACGGCATTTCGATAACGCCCTCTTCGTGAAGCATATCGGCGATGTCCTGAACGTCCATATCCTTGGTTATGGTGACCTCATATTCCTTTGAGGTCTTGGCCATACCTGTGAAGTCCATAAGACCGATTATGATATTATAAGCAAAATAAGCGCCGACAGCAATACCAACAACTGACAACAGCACGCCGAGGAAAATCTGTCCGAATGTACGCGTGTGATTAGTCTGCTTTTTCTTCTTCTTTTTCTTTTTACGGCGCTTTTTCACAGGATTCGCGGGCGGATACTGCTGAATCTGCGGCTCCTCCTCGGGCGTTATGGAGTCCATAAGGCGAGTTTTGCCGCAGTCATCTGTGCTGTTCATATCAGTGAACTGCTCGCGCGGCATTATGCCGCCGTTGTCCTCAGAAAACTCTGAAGCATGCTCGTCAGGAACACTGTCAAACTCCATAGTTCCCGAAAGATCCTCGTTCTCCTGTGGGATATTATCATCGAGGTAATCGTTGTTTTCCATGTAGACCTCCGTTTTATATGTCAAATATCGTCATGGCACAGCGTTTATCATGCGGCTCAGTAGGAACGCTCATTTTAAAATCGCTGTAGCATAGGATAATGCTTTTACCATCAAAGCGGCTGAGAAACCTATCATAATAGCCACGGCCGTAGCCAAGCCTTGCACCGTTTCCGTCAGCACACAACGCGGGGACAATACAAAGTGCGTTACTATCAGCAGAAAATGTCTCAGATCTGTTCGCAGGCTCCAGTATACCGAAGCGCCCCTCGGAAAGCTCGGAAAAAGAGCGTATCTCATAAAAGGACAGCTCAGTGTCCCCCGAAACAGGCACCGCAACAGGAATACCGCGTTCAAAGCAAAACTCCATGATCCTGCGAGTGTCAACTTCTATCTCTGTAGAAACATAGGTCAGCACAGCACTTGCTTTTTCAAGAAAAGGCTTGATCTGAGCGAATATACTTTCATCAGCTTGGATTTTCTCCGCTTCGCTCATAGCCTTTCGGCGCGCGATAAGCTGCTTTCTAAGTTCGCGTTTTACTTCCTGCATTGCATACCTGCCGCAATACGGTCAGCCTCTGCCTTGCCGCAAAGTATCTCGGTAAGGCGCAGTCCGAAATCTATTGCCGCGCCTGGCCCTACCGCAGTTGTGATATTGCCGTCAGTAACAACAGAAAGCTCGGAAAGCTCTGCGCCATCAAGGAATTTTTCAAATCCAGGGAAGCAGGTCGCTTTTCTGCCCGAAAGTATTCCCTTTTTACCGAGTATAGACGGAGCTGCGCAAATTGCAGCAACAGGTATTCCCTTTTCCATGCAGTAGTCTATGGCAGTCTGCACGACAGCATTCTTTTCAAGGTTGAGCGTACCCGGCATACCTCCGGGGAGCACTATCATCTCAAGGCGCTCGTCAAGCTGCACCTGCATATCTGTGATATCGCAAAGCATAGTAACTCCGTGGGAAGCGCGTACAGCGTCACTTCCTATGCCAACTGTAACAACGTCCTTTTCGGCTCTGCGCAGGATATCAACGGGAGCAAGACCCTCTATCTCCTCAAAGCCGTCTGCAAGAAATACATATATCATGTGTCAACCTCCAAATGTTATATCAAACTTATCCTCTAAAAAAACGGGGTGATAGGAAAGCTTAGCCTTGCGCAGATTTTCAGCGCCCGTGTCCTCTTCCCTGTTTATATATTTGTATCGACCGCCGAGATATTTCACAAATTCTCTGTTTATTGCGGTATAAGCGCCCTGATAGTTTTTAAGCGCCTTTTCGACATGAACAACGAATGTGTCGTCAGCGGAAGGCTCGCCGAAGCAGAATGCCTGAACCTCGCCGTTTACACGGATAAGACCGCCCGTATAGCCAAGTCTATCGTAATACTTGAAGCTGCACCTAACGATACAGCTTTCGTCCTCCTTGCTCTGTGCTTCGGAGTCACAGCCAAGCTCACAGATATTCTCGCTGCACCACTGCTCATTCATTTTGATACATTCAGCCATGTTGTCGGGATTTATCGGCTCAAAGCTCCAATCGTTCTCGTAAAAGCGGTTTAGGTGATTGCGCTTTCCGTGATACTTTTTGCCCTTTAGCTCTGCAAGGTCCTCAGCGAGATAGACATAATCGCTGCCATCGCGGTTATAGCTGACGGAAACCTCGGGATAAAGCTCTTGTATCTGCTCAGTAATGGCGCGGTTTGCGTAAATATGCAGCGCGATATCATTCTCTTGGCAATAGTCTTTTAGCAGCTCAACGCCTGTTTTTACATCACAGCCGCCCGTAGGAAATGAAAACTTATAAGTTCCGTCGTCCATGCCCCATCTGACGAAATAGTACGACATAAGCTGTGCTATCTCAACTCGATAGACCCTGCGCCACACAAAATTGTTGCCAAACGTGTACTCGCAGCCACGATACTGCGAAGCTTTAAGCGCCTCGTCTATCCAAGACTTGTCCGTTATTTCAATTCCTCTGAAAACCAGCTCAGACATTAATTAGCTCCTCTGTGATACTAAGAATACGCTGATGAATAACATCAATGGAAAGCGGTTCACCGTTTTCGGAGCATTCTATCAGCTCCCAGCCGCATCTTTTCGCAGTGTAAAGCGCATTTTCACGGCAGCGCTTCAGAAACTCCAGATCGCGCTCGTGAACGTCTTTCTTCGTTTCGTCTCCGTTATAGCGCATAGTAAGCAGTTTTTGCGACACATCAAGCGGCATATCAAGGAAAAAAACCTTATCGGGCTTAGGAAGTCCAAGCTTTTTATACTCATGATCCCACAGCCAAGCGAGAAAGCTGTCGCGCTCTCCGCTTTCAAGCTTTGTCATCTGATATATGGCATTTGATGTGGTATATCTTCCGCAGAAAATGACATCTCCGCGCTCATAAGCGTCTTTCCACTCGGTATTAAAGCTGATATATCGGTCAGCCGCATAAAAGCTGCTTGCCGCATAAGCGCCTACAGTGCCATCGCACGGAATATCGCCGTTAAGGTAGCTTTTTATGATTCGTCCGCTGTCGCTGTCGTAATTCGGAAAGCTCACAAGCCTTGCGGGCAGCCCTTTTTCCTTAAGTGCATCTACGATAAGCTGGAGCTGTGTAGACTTGCCGCAGCCGTCCATACCCTCAAGCACTATTATCTTACCTTTTCCCATAAACATACCTATCCATAATATTGTTATACATTATATACTATACCACAAACCGCCGATTTAGTCAATGCTTTTTGTAAGTTTTAAACAAAACATTGCCTTTATCTCAAACAAAGCTGACCCGACAAACCAAGGCTTATCGGGTCATTACAAATTATTTACTTCTCATCACTGTCACTGATTTTCTTTTTACGCTTAACACTGATAACAATAACTATCAGCGAGGATATCATAAGTATAAGAAAACCAATACCTAAGAGCGGACGCTCTCCCACAAGTCCATTTTCGTCAATAAACGGTCTATTGTTATCAACTACATACATCAGCGTGAAAGCCACCGCTTCCACCAATAAGACCCAAGCACCCGAAACAACGCCAATGCCTTTTATGCCGAAAATGCAGTCCTTTGCAGCGCATCTTATCGTCCACCAAAGAAACGCAACAGCCGCACATACGGCAAGGAGGGAAAAAACGCTGCTGCACCAAGCGGCAATCTCATTTATAAGTACAGCAAGTCCCGAAACACCGACATACACCCACAGTGCTTCAACTGTGAGCTTTGTACGAAGCTGGTTCTGACGCTCATCGAATACCTCTTTCTGACTTTGAGGCTCTGCCATTATCATACGTTCACAGAATTTATCAAAGCTTTTTAAGCTCATAGCTTAGTCCTCCCTGTTAATCATCATCAGTCCAGAAAAGCTCATCAAGAGTCTTTCCAAGAGCTTTACAAATCGAAATGCAAAGATTTATAGTGGGATTGTAGTCGCCGTTTTCAACAGCGTTTATCGTCTGCCGCGTTACCCCTGCTTTTTCGGCAAGTTCCGCCTGCGACAGATCAGCAGCGGCACGAGCCGCCTTTAGTCTGAGATTTTTTGCCATTAACTCACCTCAACAGCATTGTAATATATATCAAATATTTTGTCAAGTATATTTTACTTTTTATAAGAAAAAATTTCCGCTGCAAAAAAGCACAGCGGAAATTCGTATTATCATATTGTAATAAACAATGATGAGAAGAATATCACAAGCATAAACACGGGGCAAACAAACTTCACCATGATGCGATACAGCTTCTTCATACGGAATTTAGTACCTATCTCGACCTCGTCCTCAACATATTTTGTCTTAACGACATAGCCGATAAGAATACAGGTAAACAAAGCAACAAGAGGCATAATGATGTTATTGCTTATGAAATCAAAGAAATCAAGGAACTGTCTGTCCATGATCTTAACATCAGCCCAGATGCTTGACCCGAATACAGAAAGCAGTCCGATAACAAAGGAGAAGCCGATCACGACAAGACAAGCGTGCATACGCTTCAGTTTGAACTTTTCAACGATGATAGAAACGATAGTTTCCATCAGAGATATCGACGAGGTAAGCGCCGCAAGGCTCACAAGCAGGAAGAATACCAGACCAACTATCCAGCCGAAATCGGGCGATATTGCTTCAAACACCTTAGGCAGTGTGTCAAACATAAGACCGGGGCCTTGTCCGAGCTTTTCGGGGTCACCGCCATTGAATGCAAAAACAGGCGGAATTATCATCATACCAGCAAGGAAAGCTACGCCCGTATCGAATATCTCAATATAGTGCACAGAGGTTTCGATACTGTCGGTCTTTCTCATGTATGAGCCGTATGTTACCATGATACCCATAGCTATCGACATTGAATAGAAAAGCTGTCCCATAGCCGCAACAATTGTCATGACCGAGAAATTCTCGAAGTTTGGCGTTACATAATACATAAAGCCGTCCATAGCGCCGTCAAGTGTAAGAACATAAATACCAACGCCAAGTGAAATTATTACAAGCACAGGCATAAGCACCTTGCTGAACTTCTCTATACCCTTTTCAACGCCGAGCATAACTACCAGTGCGGTAAGTCCCATATAGACCGCTAAGAAAAGCATTGGCTCGCCCGCGCTGCTGATATAGCCGCTGAAAAAGCCCTCAGAAGCAAGCTGTGCCGAGCCGCCGCTCATATACATAGTGAGGTATTTAAACACCCAGCCACCTATTACACAGTAATAAGGGAAGATAATGCACGGAACAAGCGAAGCGACCCAACCGAGCGGTTTGAACTTTGAACAGGCTGTACTGTAGGCGCCGATGACGCTCTTGCCTGTTTTTCTGCCAAGCGCTATCTCAGTAACGAGCAGCGCAAAACCGAACGTAACAGACAGAATAAGATAGGTCAGAAGAAACATTCCGCCGCCATACTGAGCGGCAAGATAAGGAAATCTCCAGATATTACCTAAACCGACAGCAGAGCCTGCCGCGGCAAGAATAAAACCTACTTTCGACGAAAATCCGCCTTTTGAGGCGGCTGTTTTTGATGACATAATTTAATCTCCCAAAAAAGCAATATTTAGTTAATTATAAATCATATCAGCATCAATGTCAAGCATTTTCGACAAAAAATGTCCCTCCTTTTTACAGGAGGGACATTCACTAAAAATCATTAAACTATATCGTTTGCGTCAAAACCGTCGCCGCACTCGGGGCAGAACTTAGGAGGATTGTGAGGATCTGCAGGCTCCCAACCGCACTTGTCGCACTTGTAGAGAGGTGCTCCTGCGGGCTTGGGCTTGCCGCATTCCTGACAGAACTTACCCTTGTTCTGAGCGCCGCAAGAACAAGACCAGAAGCCACTGTCCGCGGGCTTGGGAGAGCCGCACTGCTGACAGAACTTGCTTGTGTTCTCGGTGCCGCAGCTGCACTTCCAAGCACCTGCTGCAGGAGCCGCAGGTGCAGCGGGAGCGGGTGCTGCCTGTGCCTGCTGCTGCATCATATTCTGCTGTTGCTGCATAGCGTTCATTTGATAGAAATTCTGAGCATTCATGCCGCCCTGCATCTGAGCCATGTTCATGCCCATAAAGCCGACCATTGCGCCGCCGGAGTTACCTGCTGCGGTCTTCATAGCCTCAGCCTGAGCCTCAACAAGGGTTGCACCTGCCATACCGGGGTCACGCATAACAGCCTTGCGCTGAAGCTCTGTGATCATATCCTGATCTTCCTTGGGAAGAGTTACGGAGTTAAGGTTAAAGGACTCAACGCGCATACCACGCATATCGCCCCATCTCTTTGAAAGTATCTCGTTGAGAGCATCGCAGATCTCCATTGTGTGTGCGGTAAGACCGCTAGGACGGATACCCTGCTCGGAGAACTTGCCGAATGCGGGCTGAAGCGCATTGAGTATCTCAGACTTCAGCATGCTGTCCATATTGCTTCTTGTGTAAGTATCTGTGATATTACCGCAAACGTTTGTGTAGAACAGAATGGGGTTTGTGATACGGTAGGAATATTCACCGTTGCAGCGAACGGAAACATCTACATCAAGACCGATATTTCTGTCAACAACGCGGAAAGGAATAGGATTTACCGTTCCGAAGCGGTTGCTCATTATCTCTTTAATATTGATATAGTAAACGCGCTGATCGCGGCCTGCCTCACCACCGCGAGCGATTCTGCCGCCAACATCTTTGAGTGTGTTGAGCAGAGAATCACCGAGATTTCCGGAAAAAACAGAGGGAGAAGCGTCAGACTTAAACTCGAAAACGCCAGCTTCTGCCGCAACCTCAACTACCTTACCGTCAGCAACAACGAGTGCGCACTGACCCTCGTTTACTGCGATAGCGGAGCCATCAGTGATTATGTTATCGGAGCCCTTATTTGTGCCCTTGCTTCCAACGCGCTTGTAGCCTCTTGCTGCAAGAACGTCGGTCGACATAGCGTCGCAATATATGTATTCCTTATACTGATCCGCAAGAGTGCCGGAAACTGCATTGATTGATGCTTTAATTAATCCCATAATACTTTCTCCTTTCGAAATTACAAGATAATATTATTTTACAGCAAAAACACCAAATTGTCAATATATTGAGCATACTTTTTTTGTTAAAATCAGCATACAAAAATTTTATATATCTCTATCTTGACAAATCATGCCGTTTGTAGTATAATGTTATAGTTAATCGGGGTGTGGCGCAGTTGGTAGCGCGCGAAGTTTGGGACTTCGATGCCGCAGGTTCGAATC
Source organism: Oscillospiraceae bacterium (assembly GCA_015067175.1). Classification (GTDB taxonomy): domain Bacteria; phylum Bacillota; class Clostridia; order Oscillospirales; family Ruminococcaceae; genus CAG-115. The sequence goes on from SVMX01000006.1 coordinate 168,077, forward strand.
CTGTCACTCCGACCAAATGAGCGAACCCACGTATTTGAACCTTAGTTGTAAAATACGTGGGATTTTTCATATCTCAAACGGCTTAACAGAGCCGTTTTTTATTTTATGTAAACTTTACACAATTTTAAAAAAGCAGATAAAATTTGATCAAAACACATTTTAGGAATTTGACGCGAACTTAGGCAGCCAATCCGAACAAAACTTTGGATTGGCTGCTTTATTTATGACTCAATATAACACAAAACCGTTTTTTCAACACTCATTCTGGTGAAAAAACGGTTTTAATTTTACAAATACTGTCTGATATTCTCTATCCATTCCTCATCGTTTGTTATTTCAGCAATTTTTATTGCTTTTTCTTTGTTGTATTCGTAATTTTCTGTGTCTCTCATTATTTTTAATCTGTCTGCTATTATTTCAGCACCAGGCCAGTTCATATCCTGTAACCAGATAAAACAATCTATCAGCCAAGGGCTTAACTGCTCGTCTGTTTTTTTGCTTAATACAAGCGCACAATTTTCCCACAGACTTTTTGATTCGCCACCTATTGTCGGCTGAAATAAATGTCCGAGCCATTTTATTTCAGAAGCAAGCCGGATTCCCTTCTCCTGAATTTCGATTGTATTCTTATAAGACAGCATTTTTAATATTTCTTCATTCGATATATCAGGCTTGAATCTTCTATCTTCAAACCACGACTTTTTGGTCAATTCATTCCACATAATTACAGACTTTTTAAAAAGAAAAGTTATGCACACATACCCGTCTAAATTATCAAGAAAGTCTAAAACCCCATAGCGATACGCTGAATTTACATTTATTTCTTCAAAACCCATAATTATAGTGTCGTTATATTCTTGAAATGAGGCATCTGAACTCTTTTCGTCGTTAACGGCTACATCCAGCACAATTACATCCTCGAACACAATGACGCCTTCATCAGATGAATGAGCCTTACCGTTTGGATTTTCAGGATGTTCGGCATCTATCTCCATCCATTCCATTTCAAGAGTAAGTGCTGAACCTTTCAAAAATAATTTTTTGGCACAGCAATCGTGAAGAGAAATATATTTTGTGGTATTGATACTTTTAACTTTATAATTCATAACCTCTCACCTCTTTCTGATTATACCACACCACCCATACAAAGTAAAGAAAAATCTATTTTGACCACTATTTACATCGTTCCGCCAAGCCTTATCTGAATGAGGCTCGGCGGAATTTTGTTTATTACGATTACAAAGCTATCCAAAATCTTTTTAAATTCTCATTTTCATTCGGCTCATGTACCGTAGACTCATAAATGCCGCCGTTTGCTAGGATAGTCTTTTCACTGCCGATGTTCCCGTCTATACAAGTGATAAGCACCTTTTCAAGCCCGATTTCCTTGCAACAAGGCAAAGCCATTTTAAGCATTTCCTTTGCGTAACCCTTACGCCTTTCGCTTGGCCTTACGGAATAACCGATATGACCGCCGAATTTTTCAAGAAAATCATTCAAATAATGCCTTATCTGAATCATTCCGACCAGCTTATTATCGCTCTCACGAATGAAAAAGAATTGAGTAGCAGGAACCAAATGAGAGGGAACAGTTGTCGGCTCCTCGTAATTCCTACATACGTTTATGTATTCTTCAGGATCATCAATTCTGCGGAGAGATCCCGTTCCGTCCATCGCGCTGCCAATATCTAAAAATTCTTGCCTATATTCTGTAATTTGTGCAGCATATTCACTCGACGGTCTTACTAAAATTAATTCTTCCATAGTATTTTACCTTATAATGCACTTTTTCCTAATTGCTTCAAACCCACATTTCTCATAAAACCCCACCAACGCGTCCTCGCACACAACATATACCGCGCTGGGTGCAAGGCTTACGGCGACCGAAGTCACCAGCTTTTTTGCAAGTCCCTCTCCCCTGTGCGCTTTTAAAGTCGCAACCTGCGATAACAGTGCTTCGCCATTGTTGTCATGCTGTACCACAAGCGCGGCTTTGCCGTCAAGCACACAGCATTTCGATATTCCGTGACGAACACGGTGCGACATATCGAGATACCACGGCTCAAACGCTATATCAAAGCCATCTGAGATTATTTTGTACACATCAGACAGCGACGGCTCATTGTCAAATTCGGCACAGACCGAGCCGCCGCTGAATTTCATAAGATTTACGACAACGAAGCCTCGCCCAAGCTGGTTGGAGAGTACTTTTCCCGCTGCTTCACTGCAAAAGATGTCAGAAAACCCTTGCATTTGCAGGAAATCCGCAAGCTCCTCAAGGTCAGCAGTGCTGTCTAAACAAAGCACAAAAGAGCCGTCAAGCACCGAAATATAGCTGTTCCCTTGTCGATAAAAGCGGCAGAAATCATATTTTGCGCCATAGGCGTTGTAAAGCGCGTGTATTTTCTGCGCTTCAATGCCTTTTTCGGGGAGTGCAGAAAGCTCGCACGGCTCAAATATCTGCTGTATCATAACTCGGCGCAAGCCTCTGCCATTGCGGCAGCAAGAGCCTTTGTAGCTTCAAAGTCGCTCATTTTTATAACGCATGAAGGCGAATGGAGATATCTGCACGGAACAGACAGCGCACAGGTGCGGATTCCGCCGTTGCTTACATGAATAGCGCCGCTGTCGTTGCCGCCAGCGACAAGAGTTTTTGTCTGTGCGGGAACGCCAAGCTTTTCGGCAGTGTCAAACGCGAGCTTGTAAAGCTCTCTGTCATAGATAGTGCTGCGATCCATATAGGAAACGACCGCGCCCTTGCCAAGCTGACAAACACGCTTGTCGCCACCAACACCCGAAAAATCGCATGCGGTTGTGGTTTCAAGCACAAGCGCAATGTCAGGCGCAACTGTAAAGGCCGCCGCCTTTGCTCCGCGTGTGCCGACCTCCTCCTGAACAGTGAAAACGAACCACATATCATAAGGAAGCTCACTGTTTATCATATCCATCATTATAAGGCAGCCCGCGCGGTCATCAATAGCCTTACCTTTTACAAAACCGTCGCCGAAGCTGAAAAACTCCGTATCAAAGCACGCTGTGTCCCCGCGCGAAACAAGCTTTTCAGCCATTTCCGCAGAGGAAGCGCCGATGTCGATATACATATTATCGAAGTCGGGAGCCTTTTTACGCTCGTCAGCAGACTGCTGATGTGTTGCTTTCGTGCCGATAACGCCAAGTGTTCCGTTTTTGAAACGCACCGCTCTGCCAAGCACAACGCGGGGGTCTACGCCTCCCACAGCACCGAAGCGGAAAAAACCGTCAGCAGTAACATCGGTCACCATAAATCCGACCTCGTCCATATGCGCGGCGAGCATTATTTTGTTTTTCGGCGATTTTCTTCCCTTTTTGAAAACTATCAGATTTCCCAACTGGTCAACACTTACCTCGTCGGCGGTGATGTTATTCATTATATATTCGCGCACTGCGCTCTCGTCGCCCGATGTTCCGTCAAGCGTGCATATCTCTTTCAGTCTGTCAAGCATCGGCTTCACCTCCCGCATAGCTGCAAATAAGCTTAGCTACAGCTTCAATATCACGAATATCAACAGTTTCTATCGGCGTGTGCATATAACGTATAGGAATAGACAATGTGCAGCACTTCACGCCGCCGCGGCTTACTGAGATAGCGTCAGCATTGGTTCCCGTTGAGGACGGCATGACCTCTACTGTGAAAGGAATACCGTTACTATCGGCGAGAGCTTTCAGCCGCTCCGTCATTCCTCTGTCAAGTACGGCGGAAACTCCTACCATAGCGCCGCTGCCAAGCTGTGCTGTTTCGTGAGCAGCGCTGTCGGGAGTAGTTCCAAAGGACACGTCAACGATTATCGCTTCATCAGCTTCAATGCGCGCGGCTACTTGCTTTGCGCCGCGTTCGCCTGTTTCCTCCTGTGCGGTAAAACAAACAGCGAGGTCATAAGCAATCGGCTTTTCTTTCAGCATATCAAGTGCTGCAAGTATTGCGCAAACACCGCTTCTGTCATCGACCGCAGGCGCGGATACAAGGCTGCCGCAAAGCTCACGGAACTGCGAGTTTACGGTTATCCTGTCGCCGAGAGATACAAGCTTCTCGGCATCTTCCTTGTTCATACCTATATCAATGCAAAGCTCGCCTACCTCGGGCACCTTGCTGTGGTCAGAGGACACATGAGGCGGAAGCGTTGAAATAACTCCGTAAACATCCTTCTTTCCGTGAACAACAACGGTCTGCGCAAGCATGGTGCGCATATCAAGACCGCCGCAAGCACCTGCTTTTATAAATCCGCTGTCGTCTATATAGGTCACTATCATACCTATCCTGTCGATGTGCGCGTCGAACATGAGCGTTTTTGCGTTGGGTCTGCCGCACTTTATCAGTGCAGTGACGTTTCCGAATGCGTCTATTTCCGCATCGGGAGCGTACTCTCTCAGCAGCTCAAGCGCTGCGCAGGAAGCAGAAAATTCATCGCCCGAAACACCGATTTGCTCCGTAAGACTACGGAGCGTTTGTTTTATATCCATCTTAATATATCCTTTCAAATATGTTATTTGCCGCTAATCGGGTGCCTTATGACAGTACGCAGCTTTTCGGGAGCACATCTGCGCGGGTCTGACAGATAGATCTCATGATGAGATCTTCCGTTAAAATCCTCACGATATCCGTTTTCTGCTGCAAATTTACGCATTTTTTCAATACTTGCAGGCTCGCTGTCATAGCTGCCCTTGTGCATTATCTGTACACAAAGCCCCTCGTTATAGCGAAACAGCTTTGCCTTATCAACATTCAGCTCTGGCTTTTTCTTTTTTAAAGCCGCTTTCGCCACTTCAAACACAGCTTCCCTCACAAATTCGGGCTGACGTATCATGGACTTCCAGCAAAAACGGCTTTTGTCTGTGATGTTAGTTCCGTCAAAGTCAGCATCCTCAACGCTCCAAAGACCCTCGAGCGGCGGCACGACATACTCAAAATAGCCCTCGGGCTGAGTGCCGTTCATCTTGCTCATTTTAATAGTAAAGGCCAGACCGTAAAGAAGCTCCAGCGCTTCCTTATGTTCAGCGCAAGTATTCGGGTCACCCTTGCCGTCAACGGCAATAAACACCATTTCGGGTACTTCTATCACCGTAGGCTTTGACGGCGGCTGATAAAGAGCCTTATATTCCTTTTTATAATCAAGTTTTTCCATCGCTGTTCACCTCAACAGCCTTTCTCACTTCAGAAAATCGCTCTGCACCGCTGTGAAATTAAAGTTGTAGCCCTTGTGGTTAAGAAGCTCCAGCTTGTATTCCAGCAGCTCAACAGGGACATTAAGCTCAAAAGCGGCGGTGTCGGGATCGCTTACATACTGAAGCTCGGAAAGCACCGCCTTATCCGTCAGCAGCAGCTCTGCCGCAAACAGGTTTGCCTCGCGCTCGGTCTTGTTATTCTCGAGAAACATGGTGCTCTCGCGGATACCGCCGACGGCAAGCTCTCTGTGCAGCATATCATGCCCGAACTCATGCGCGCAGACAACGCGGCGCGTCATCTCGTCAAGCTGGTTATTGACAACGATGTACCGTTTTCCGTTCTCAAACACATAAAAGCCTTTCAAGCCGCCGAGCGGTCTGAACCACACCTTTGCGCCCGAATTTTCGGCCGTCTGATAAATGTTTCTGCCCGCAAAATCGGCCCTGACTTCCTCTGCCTTTTCAATAATACCATCTAAGATCATAAGCTGTCTTTTCTGCTGTCCTCATATATTTCAAGCAGGCAGTTGAAAAGTGCCTCCTTGTCGTCGTCCGAAAGCGAATTTCCTGCAAAAAGTCCCCTTGTTTCCGCAAGGAACTGCATAGTAGCAGCCCTATCCTTGTCGTTTTTGCACGCACGCTTGATAAAGCGCTCTTCAAGGGTAAGCTCCAGTTCTTCCTCGTCGTTAAGAAGAAACTCGGGAGTGACATCAAGCTTTTCGGCGATTTTGCCGAGTATCTCTCCCCTAGGAGTGCGTGAGCCGTTCATATAATTCGCAAATGCACGATAAGTTATACCGCAGCTTTTGGCGAAATCACTCTTGTGCAGCCTGCGTCGGCTGAGCATTATCTCGATCTTTTCATTCAGCTTCATAGATATACCTCCATAAACAAACGCCTAAAATCGTTCATAATAATATTATACTAATGAACAAGAAACTTGTCAATGCATATTAATCAAAAAATTTTATACATAACAATGTATAAAACTCAGACACGCTGTCTAACGTATCTATTCAGCTACACAAAAGCATTTTCACAATCCACAAACTTCCATTTGCAGCAGCATCCTCTAACCTAAAATGTATAAAACATTGTAAAATAACGAAAACCACCGCATATTATACATTTTCATGCATAAAAAGACTTGACTTTTCCGTAAAAGAGTGTATAATATCAATTGTAAATAATTTTTGCATAAGGAGTTACAAAACCATGGCTAAGGAAATCAAAAAGATAATACTTGCATATTCAGGCGGACTTGATACCTCTATCATTATCCCCTGGCTGCACGAGAACTACGAGGGCTGCGAGGTTGTATGCGTAGCAGGTAACGTAGGTCAGGACGCTGAGATCGAGGGTCTTGAAGAGCGCGCTAAGAAGACAGGCGCAACCAAGCTCTACATTGAGGACCTTCAGGACGAGTTCGTAAACGACTTTGTATGGCCCACACTCAAGGCCGGTGCTAAGTACGAGGGATATCTGCTCGGTACTTCCTTTGCACGTCCCCCTATCGCTAAGCGTCTTGTTGAGATCGCTAGAGCTGAGGGCGCTGACGCTATCTGCCACGGCTGCACAGGTAAGGGCAACGACCAGGTTCGTTTTGAGCTGACTATCAAGGCTCTCGCTCCCGACCTCACAATCATCGCTCCCTGGAGAATCTGGGATATCAAGTCCAGAGATCAGGAGATCGAGTACGCAGAGGCTCACAATGTTCCGATAAAGATCACAAGAGAAACAAACTACTCCAAGGATATGAATCTGTGGCACCTCTCTCATGAGGGACTGGATCTCGAGGATCCCGCTAACGAGCCCCAGTACAACAAGCC
>SVMX01000012.1 GCA_015067175.1 Oscillospiraceae bacterium
GATGCTTGCAGAGGTTGTTGACCTTATTAACAATAGACCCAGAAAGCGCTTGGGTTATCTCTCACCTGCCGAGGTAATTCATAAATTTTTTCTTTAATTTTGTTGCACTTGACTTGACAATCTATCACTAAAAAAGCTTAAACCTATCTGTTTTACAAGCAAAGAAAACAACAAAATCGTACTGGATACGATAAGCCGTGACGCATCGTATGATTCTCCCGAAATGCTTGACATCAGATTAAAACTGTTAGAAACAGACCCGGAGTATTTTTCTTTCTTCGGAAACGCTTCACAGCTGATTAAAAAACAATCGCCCAATGTTATACCTTTTTTGAAACTTATAATTAAAATGAGTGACGAACTCAACCACCACATGCACTTGGGCGAAAAGACAACTATCAGCCAATATGTCAAATCTCATTACCGTGAACTTACAAATGAAATTCTGCCTGAAGTTTGTGATAAAACAAAACATTTCAATGAAAATTTGCCCGAATACAAATACGATGAACATTACCGCAAATGGACAAGATCCGAGTACAGTGAAAGCGTTGCAAGAGAAATCGTTGAAATGCTGATTTGTAGTCTCTGTGAGTTTGCATCTGATGAACCCGAGCAATTCATCTCTTTTATTGACACATTCAATGGGCATGATTCCCCTATTTATTATGAAATGATCGCGCATGCGATATGCAGCTTAAATACAGATTATAGCGACGCAGCTATTTTGTGGCTTATATCCGATCCAACGAATCATTTTTTTATTTACTCATATAATAGTGAAGATTATTTATCTTTAACCAAGGAAATCATAACTAAGTTTTCACCGTATTGTTCAAATGAATCCTTAGAAGCACTAGAAAAGCTAATACTTAAGTGGTCGGATCAGCCTGAGCGAATGATAAACATTTATAAGCGTCGTATTGAAGTCAACCGACAGCAGATGTATAGACCGGTCTATTATGCATATTGGGGACACCTGCAAAAAGAACTGCTTCCACGCATCGAAGTTAACAGAATATCTTCTGACGCAAAAAGCTTGTTAGGTGTATTAAACAGAAACGACTGGGTCAGAGTACCATTCTACAATCAAGGATGGTCGTCCTACTCCACAAGTGGTATAACATCACCTGTAAGTGGAAAAACAATTCCCGACAAGACATGGTTAAAGATAATCTCAACTCCCTCCAGCAAAATGAAAGAGCATTCTTATTGGAAAGGAAAACACATTGAAGCCAATCACTTTTCATTCTCTCAAACACTATCCTCTCAGGCAAAGCATGATCCTGTCAGGTTTGCCAAGCTATCATTATCTTTCCCAATTGAATGTTACAGCGGATATATCACAGGTGTAATCCGTTCTTTGTACGACCATGACGAAAGCATTGAAAAGATTGATTTCGCACTAATCTGTAATGTTATCAACAACTTTATTTCTCATGATAATACTGAAGTAGTAATGGAAATTCTACGATTGATAGAAAAGAGAGCAGAAGAAAACTGGCCTGCTGAGATCATAAGTTTTGTATGTGACGCTGTTGTTAACGCTCCACATCCTTCCGTAGATTTTTCAGCATTTGCAGATAAAGACGAACCTCATAACTCAACTCCTCATTCACTGTTGACAAATGCAATCAGCTGTGTTCGCGGATGTGCAATTGACACCCTGTCCCAACTATTATGGAATCACCGTAAATTTGGCGAATTATTTAAACCTTTTGTTCAGAAGGCCATAAATGATAAACATAAAGCTGTAAGGTTTTATTCAGTTTCTTGTATCTTCCCATATTATGATTTAGATAGAAACTTCTGTATTGACACGCTGAAAGAATTAATCCAAAATGATGTTAGCGTATTAGGTCACAATTATATATGGGAGATAATCAGCCGAGATTATCGTAATAACAGCGAATTCTACTCAACTAATCTACTGAGAGCGTGCGACTCCAGTATAGAAGAATTGGATGAGCTAGCTGCTGGTCTATTATGTGCGATTTCTATCTATTATGATAGCACTATTACAAAAGAACTGTATCAAAGGTCACTTAACGAAAAACAGATCAATAGAGTATGCATGCAGGCTGCATTTTCATTCAATCAAGAAGAACATCATCAAAGAAGCAAAGAAATTCTACTTCACTATATTGATACAGAAGAAACAGAAATATTAGCATTCAACAGACTTTTCCACGACAAATGCATCGATATAGATCGAGATGAAGATTTTGTCATCAAACTTATCAGTGCAACACGCAAAGCTTATCAACTCCATACAATACTTGATTATATCATTGAGCAAGATCAAGATATCACAAAATACACAAATGTTCTGTATAACATTTGTCAAATGGTTTCTACAGGCAAATACGGTTATGACAAAGAGATGGTTTTAACAGATTTGATAAAATGCATTATCAAGCTACTTGATCGCAACAAATACAACATGGATACAAAAAGACAGTGCCTTGATATGTGGGATATCATATATAAAAGAAGCTTTGATTCGGTCATACCGTTTACCAGGCTGCTAGACAATATATACTAGAACCAACTCGATCAACACTAATCTCCTCTGTGTATGGACAGAGGAGATTACATTTTATATAAAACAATAAATGGCATACCAATTATGCCCCCACACCTCGCCACCACCATGCCCACACAAACCGTCCGAACAGCCTCGCACACATTTTCACACAATGCAACAAAAAAGCCGCACAAACGGCTCTGCTGTGCGGATTACGGGTTTATTCAATTGTCTGCAATTTACTGAATAGTATAACAGATAAGCCAGTTAACACTCTTCGCATCATCGGCAGGCGCAAATCCGCCGTCGCCGTCTGCGGAAAAGCTGTACGCTGTTTTCATTCTCGCAGAGGGAACAGGAATTACAGGGACGCCGTTTACGGTCTTGACGTTTAGATCAAGAGCGCCCTGAGAGAACTGTGTGGTTTCAACGCAGCAGGATATCTCATCGGAAAGCATGAGCTTATCATATACGGGACGGGACATAACGATCACAAGCTCGCCCTCGCCGCCTGTTACGTCACGAACCTCGCTGAGCTGTGAAAGCAGCTCGCCGAGTACGGTAGAATTATCGGGAGTATACTCCTCAGAAATGCCAGCAGCCTGTGCAAGCTTGGAATAACGATAAGCGTCTATCTCGGGAATTACCTTTGTGCGCTGAAATTCAGACGCAACATTTGCCGCTGCAAGTCCGAAGCTATTCTCGTCAACATCAATTGCGTCAATGCGGAAGCGTCTGCCTCTGTCCTGAGTGAGTGTGAATGTCTCATACGAATATGTCACCGCGCCGTTTACATAGCCCTCGTCACGGGAGTATGTGCCCAGACCCTGCATAGACATCTTAGGCATCTTTACCTCAGCACCGCCATTGTAGATGACCTGAGAAGCATTCTCCTCCATCCAGCCTGAGGTAGCGCCCTCCAGTATCTGCTTGTCAAGCTCCTTCTGAAAAACCTTTGCATATTCAATTGTGTTTGCCATGTTTATTACTCCTTTCATCTTTGAGGGAATTTCCCTCGCCTTGAATTAACGTGCACGTCGCAGGTCTTTCGTTCCCTGCAAGCACATTATAGAGTCGCGTAAACTGCAATTAACTGCAAAGAAAAAAACATCACTCAGATCTAAAATATTCGAAATTCTTAGTATATACAGCAAAACCCTCCGAAGCTCATGCCTCAGAGGGTATCTCTATTAACTTAAAACTCTGTTTATCAAGCTGTAACTATCTTGCTTGCGTCCTGCAGACCAAGATATTCAACAGCCCATTCACGCATCTTGTATTTCAGTATCTTGCCTGCCGCATTCATCGGGAAGCTTTCAACAAACGCGATATACCTGGGAACCTTGTGTTTTGCAAGTCTTTCCAGAGCATACTGCTTCATTTCCTCAACAGTAGCCTCCTCGCCGGGCTTCAGCACAATACACGCCATGATTTCCTCGCCGTAAGCCTTATCGGGAACGCCGATGACCTGAACGTCCTTTACCTTGGGATTAGTGTAGAAGAACTCCTCGATCTCCTTGGGGTAAATGTTCTCACCGCCGCGGATTATCATATCCTTGATACGGCCTGTTATCTTGTAGTAGCCATCAGGGGTGCGTCTTGCAAGGTCGCCCGAATGCAGCCAGCCGTCGCTGTCGATAGCTGCCGCAGTAGCCTCGGGCATCTTGTAGTAGCCTTTCATGATGTTATAGCCGCGTGCGCAGAACTCTCCGTCCATGTTATCGGGAAGCTCCTCGCCTGTTTCGGGATCAACAATCTTTGTTTCAACGCCGAACAGCGAAGCACCGACTGTATTAACTCTAACCTCAATGCTGTCTGTGGTCTTAGACATGGTCGTTGCGGGAGAAGCCTCGGTCTGTCCGTATGTGATACAGATCTCAGGCATATGCATCTTCTCGATAACCTCCTGCATCGTCTTGATAGGACAAGGCGAGCCTGCCATGATACCCGTTCTCATGTGCGAGAAATCAGTCTTGTCAAAGTCCTCGTGACCCAGCATAGCAATAAACATTGTAGGAACGCCGTGGAAGCAGGTGATCTTCTCCTTGTTGATACAAGCAAGACCCTTTCTAGGAGAGAACGCAGGGATCGGGCTCATGGTAACGCCGTGAGTAATGCTCGCAGTCATAGCAAGCACCATGCCGAAGCAGTGGAACATAGGCACCTGTATCATCATTCTGTCGAAAGTAGACAGATCCATGCAGTCGCCGATAGCCTTACCGTTGTTTACAACGTTGTAGTGAGTAAGCATAACGCCCTTGGGGAAGCCTGTTGTTCCCGAGGTGTACTGCATATTTACAACATCGTCCTTGTCGATCTTTGCGCGCATCTCGTTGACCTTTTCCTCAGGAACGCTGTCAGCGAGTGCCATAGCCTCGTCCCAAGTAAAGCAGCCGTCCTGCTTGTTGTCGGTCGTGATGATATTCTTCAGGAACGGCAGACGCTCACTCTTCAGCTCGCCCGGCTTACAGGTCTGAAGCTCAGGGCAAAGCTCTTTCATGATGCCGACATAGTTGGAATCCTTGTAGCCGTCTATCATAACAAGAGTGTGAGTATCGGACTGGTGCAACAGATACTCCGCCTCGTGGATCTTATAAGCGGTATTTACTGTAACGAGCACAGCGCCGATATAGGTGCAAGCCCAGAATGTGATATACCATGCAGGAACGTTAGTCGCCCAGATAGCAACATGATCGTCTTTCTTGACGCCCATAGCGATCAGAGCCCTTGCGAAACGCACTACGTCCTCGCGGAATTCGGGATAAGTTCTTGTATAGTCAAGCTCGGTGTATCTGAAAGCATACTGCTCGGGGAATTCCTTGCAGATGCGGTCAAGTACATCGGGGAAAGTTTCGTTGATGATGGTCTCCTTAGGCCAAGGATAGTAGCCTGTGCCGCGTGCGTCCACCTGAAGCTTGCTCTTGTCAGCCTCAAGATAAGGCTTCATAAAGCGTGCAAACTGCGGGAACACGATACCTGCCGCATACAGATCCTTTGCCCATCTCTTTACCCATTCAAGAGAAATATAGCCCTCATAGCCCATCTTGCGGATAGCGTTGAGCATCTCGCGCAGCGGGATATCGCCCTCGCCCATCAGCTTGTAGGTGAGCTTCTCGCCCTCGTAAACGGAGTCCTTTACATGGATATGCTTGATATATTCGCCGAGGTTTGCGATAGTTGTATCGGCAGCTTCACCCATATATCTGTAAGGGTGATGAACGTCCCACAGCGCCGCAACAGCCTTGCTAGCAACCTCATCAAGAAGCTTTTTCAGCCTTGCTGTGTCGGAATAAACGCCGTTTGTTTCAACAAGCAGGGTTACATTCTTAGCCTCGGCTATCTTAGCAGCCTCTTTCAGTGTAGCAGCTACAACAGCGTCGTCTACCTCACCCGCAGGAGCAGGCTCAAGGTCGCCGAGTACTCTTATATAAGGAGTGCCAAGCTTGCTTGCAAGCTCAACATACTGAGTGATCTCCTCCATGATATCGTCGTGCTTGTCCGCAAATTTAAGGCAGCAGCCGCTGGAAAGACAGGGGATCTCAAGACCCAGCTTCTTCAGCTTTTCTGCAGTAGCAGCAACATTCTCATCGGTGAAAGGCTTAGCCTTTACCGCATATATCTCGTCACCAAGACCTCTGACCTCGATACCGTTAAAGCCGAAGTCTTTGGCCATACTGTAGATGTCTGTCCATGAAAAATCAGGACAGCCAAGTGTTGAAAAACTGATCTTCATTTTGTTACCTCCGTATTTGTTCCTGTTTGTCTTTGAATAACAAAAAAGCCCCATCGCCCCTTGTTATCCTATTGATAACCAAAGAGACGAAAGAGCGACATTTTTATAAATCTTCTTCCGCGGTACCACTCTTCTTCATCTGCAAGCAGATGCACCTTTGAACGCTAACACGCTCCAACTCTGTAACGGGAGTTCCCGTCTGCATTTACTGTTACTTCAACACAGCAGCTCCACGGCGAGTTCAGCAAAGCACACCTAATGTCTTGCACCGACCGACATCTCTCTGAAAGGCGAAAGCATAATGCCTAATGATCCGCTTCAACGCTTTATTCAACATTAGTATTATAACATCTCGCCCCCAATTTGTCAATACCTAAATCAAAATTTTTCGCCATATCCGCAAACAAAAGCTCCCCCGAAGTGTCCGTTTTTACTGGTTCAGTCCAATACTCTCAGGTCATTTGTTTATATTACATTATCAATAAACCGTTTCCCTTGCCAAGTCGAAAGCTCTGCCATGCGCTTGTCGATACCGCCGAGGACGGATATCTTATCCATGCTCCACAGCGGTGCAAGCAGCGTTTTCTTGTCGCCGTCACCCGTTATGCGTTCTATCACAGTTTCGGGCGGCAGCAGCTCAAGCTGCTTTATAACGATGTCGATATACTGCTGCTTTTCAAGCGGCGTGTATTCGCCGCGCTTGTACATCTCCGCAAGCTGTGTACCCTCGATAACGTGCATGAGGTGTATCTTCACGCCCTCGGGACGAAGCTTTCCAAGCGCTTCCGCTGTTTCCAACATCATTTCTTCCGTTTCGCTCAGAAGTCCGTTTATAATATGCACGCAAACGCGTATCCCCGCCGCTTTTAGCATAGAATAGCCGCACATAAACTCCTCAAAGCTGTGACAGCGGTTTATAAGCCGCGCTGTGCTGTCGTGGATAGTCTGAAGCCCAAGCTCCACGGTGACAGGAACAGGCAATGAACATATCATCTCCACGCACTCCTTGTCGATACAATCGGCGCGAGTTGCTATCGCAATTCCCTGTGCGCCCGCTGAGATAGCCTCATCAAACAGCGCTTTCAGCTTTTCTGTCGGCGCGTAAGTGTTGCTGTGTGCCTGAAAATACGCAGTTATCCGCGCATTGGGGAATTTCCTGTGGATACGCTCGCGCTCTGCGTTAAACTGCGCAGTTACCGAAAGCGTATTTTCCGCAGTGAAATAGCCGCTGCCGCCGCTGCAATAGATACAGCCGCCGACTCCCCTGCTGCCGTCGATATTCGGACAGGTAAACCCTGCATCAATTGCCGCTTTATGCACTTTTTCGCCGTAAGTATGCTTGTTGTGGTAGTTTAGCGTGTGATAGCGCTTGTTGTCATCGGAATAAATAAATCTATCCATCACTCACCACAGATGTAATTCACAAGAGAAGCTGCGAAGTGCTTCAATTCAATGCGGTCAGATATCTCCCAAAGGCGCGCAGTGCAGCATACCGCACCATTATCACGGTACAGCAGTGCAAGCTTTTTGCGGCGCTCGGGGTTATCTATCACCCACACATCAGGCGTAATATCAGTACCGTCAAGGTCTGCACAATGGCTGTGAGAAACAAGACCATACCACTGTGGAGTTGTGTAATACTCCGTCATGAAGCCATTTAGCAGCGGCGATTTCTGCTCGATATAAAGTCCGAGCGTACCTGTCGGAACAGGCTTGCCCATGCTCTCCGAGATGCTTCTGAACATACCGTAGCACCAGAAATCTGTGCAATATTCACCCACAAGGCTGCCCTTTTCAGGGCGAGGGACATACAGCGCGCCGCCGTTTTTCGCTTCGCTAAGATCACGAGTAATACTTACAGACTTCAAGCCGTATCTTATCGCATTTTCGGTTATCTCAACATCAATTTCGGGGTAGATATACAGCTCATAGGAATTACTGATATCCGTGCCGTCAATTCTGAGTGTAAGCCTTGCCGTGCAGGCATTTTCACAGTTCACCGCGAAATCAAAGCTTTTGTATCTCGACACTCTGCCGCCTTTGCTGTGAAGCTCACTTTTGCCGCTTGCAATGACAGCTCCGTTTACTTCAACGCTCCATGAAACGCTATCCGCACAGAAATCGGGGCGCGTGGAGGACACCTGTACTCCACAGGCAATCTCCTCGTCCGAAGTGTAGATGTATTTTTTGAAATTCGCAAGAACTACCGTGTCAGCGCAAAAGCTGCGCCATTCCTCGGCGGTAATGTGACCCTTGTTCTCCATAAAAGAGTTAAGTATTCCCACTGTTGCGACGCCCTGTCCGGGGAAATCCTGTATATCAAGCAGCTGAAATCCCGACATCTGCTCGCTTCTCAGCGCAGTTTCAATGTCATTTCGATAGCACTGCACCGACAGCTTACCAGAAGCCTTGAAAAAGTCCTCCCATTTGAAGAAAAGCCCCTTTTCCTCAAGGCCCTTTTTATACGCGTCATAAGCGAAATGCTGAACAGGGCCTGTGTACTTTTCTATCTCCCTGAAATCGGGATACATCGCAAACTGACCTACCTCGTGCGATATAACAGGCACATCGGGAACAAGAGCACCGCTGTCCTCTGCACTTACCTTTTTCATCTCTGTGCCGTACTGTATCATTATCTCGCCGCCGTTGCTGCCAAGGGCTTCAGCTTCGTCAATAAGCGGGTCATAATTATGCACGGCGTTCGGCTCTGTCGTCTGTATATGACCCTGCGGAGCATCGCACATCGCATAGCTTCCACGAATAAGGCGGTCGCGGTCAAAGCGAACACCGCTGAAAAAGTCGTCCTCATCAAGCACACACGGCACGAACTGATAATTATTCGAGCCGCCCACATACAACTTATCAGGGCAGACCGCGCGATAGCCTGCTATAAGCTCGTTAAGGCGCTCCTTGCTGCCCCAAAGCTCGTTACCCATCGACATCATCACAAATGACGGGTGATGTGAAAACTCGCGCAGTATGCGGAAGCCCTCGTCACGCAGATAGTTATGCTCCTCGCCGAACTCATCGGGAATGGTTCCCCAGAAAGGAAGCTCGGGCTGCATATAGATACCCATGATATCCGCTGCGGTAAAGGCTGCCTCAGGCGGACAGCAGGTGTGGAAGCGATAATGGTTTATGCCGTATTCCTTGGCGGTCTTGAACACTTCAAGCCACGCCTTGACATCAGCAGGCGCATAGCCTGTTTTCGGGAACACCATTCCGTCATGCTTGCCGCGCAGAAAGGTCTGGCTGCCGTTTATGAGGAGCTTTAAGCCCTCGCCTTTCATCTCGCGCATACCAAAAGATATAGTTCTGCTGTCGCCGCCGATGGTTATTTCAAGACTGAGCAGATTTGGCGTAAACTCGTCCCAAAGCGGAACGTCACACGGCAGCTTGATATCACATCGGAGAACGCCGTCGCTGTACTCTGCTTCAACGCTCGCGTACTCTTTGTTTTCATCGAAAACACGAAGCTTAGCTTTTCCCTGCTGCGTTCCCGTTATCTCAGAACGAACATAAACACTGTGCTCAGAAACATTCGGAAAAACGTACACCGCCTCGGGATAAGCGTCATAGCACTGCAGCTCCATTCTGCCGATAATACCGTTCCAGTTGGTATGAGTGTCGCGCGAGGTCATGTGACCGCCACCCGTAGGATAATCAACATTCGCTACACGCACAACAAGCTCATGCTCACCAACGGAAAGTCCGCCAAGCGAAAAACGGTGCGGTGAGCAGAGCGAATTACCGAAACGGCATTCTCTGCCGTCTATGTAGATAGCGGTCATTCGTGTGCGCTCAAGGAAAAGCGTAATGCACTTTCCCTCCATCTCGGGCGTTATCCGGATATTTCTGCGAAACCACGCGTAGCCCTCGAATTTCCGCATATCGGTAAGACAGCCGTACTCTATTTCGGTATTCTCGCGGAAAAGCCCTGCATTCGATGTAGAATCGGGCAGCATTATGCTATCGGGATATTCTGTCGGCGAAAGAGAGCGCTTGCTTTCGTCAAGAAAAGCGTCCCATCTGCCGCTGAGGTCAGTTATTATCATTTATGTAATCTCCGTTCATTTATTTTGTTGTCTTAATGCCCTTGGAGTCCCAGTAAGCCTCCTGTATAACGCGCATAACCATGTCCTTGTCCTCCTCGGACAACGAGCCGCCCGAAAAAAGAGCAGTCACCTCGCCCACTACAGCGTCAACCGAAAAAGCGCCCTGCAGCATACTCTCCTCAGAGCAGGTCAGATATTCAAGCGTTACGTTGAAATGCTCCGCAAGCTTTTTAAGCACGCCCGCACGCGGATAGCGCTCCCCCGACTCATAATACTGTATGGATTTCCGCGACACGCCAACCGCCTGTGCAAGCTCGGTCTGCGATATCGAATAGCGCCGCCGAAGCATGGACAGCCTTTCACTGAATTGCATACGCACCTCCGTCGATAGTTCCCAAAAAGGTACTACATTGAGAACTTTATAATACTATGATATTATAAAACGTTCGAAATGTCAATACAAAATGAATTAAATCTCACGAAAAAACTGCCCAAGAAACTCTCGGGCAGTTCGTTTTTAATTAAAGATCGTAGTAGCTTGCAAACTCAGCGGGGTGAGGTATCTTATTGATAGCCGCAGCCTCTGCGCGCTTCTTCTTCAGCCAGATCTCGATAAGACGCTCGGGGAATACGCCGCCCTCCATGAGGTAATCATGGTCAGCTTCGAGTGCGTCAAGCGCCTCGTCAAGAGTTGTGGGCAGGGACTGGATCTTTGCCTTTTCCTCATCGGAAAGGGTGTAGAGATTGAAGTCGAACGGACCCCAGCCGCACTTGGACGGGTCGATCTTATTCTTTACGCCGTCGATACCTGCCATCAGGATAGCTGCGTAAGCATAGTAGGGGTTGCAGGTAGCGTCGGGGCTTCTCAGCTCAAAGCGGCGCTTGTCGGGAGCCTTTGCATACGCGGGAATACGAATTACCGCGCTGCGGTTAGAGGTAGCATAACCGATAGTAACAGGTGCCTCAAATCCGGGAACAAGGCGCTTATAGGAGTTCGTGGAGGGGTTTGTGAAGCCGCAGAGAGAACGAGCGTGCTTTAACAGACCGCCGATAAAATAAAGCGCAGTTTCGGAAAGCTCGGAATAACCGTTGGGATCATAGAATACAGGCTTGCCGTCCTTGAAAAGAAGCATATGAACGTGCATACCGTTGCCTGCCTCACTGTAGATAGGCTTGGGCATAAAGGTTGCTGTTCTGCCGTCTTGAAGAGCCGCATTCTTAACCATGTACTTGATGGTCATTGTGTTATCCGCCATCTTTGTCAGCTCGCCAAGCTCGACCTCAATCTCGACCTGACCCGAACCGCCAACCTCGTGGTGGTGGTACTTGACCTTAATCCCGCGCTCCTCAAGCATAAGGCAGATGCGGCTTCTGAGGTCGTATGTGATATCGTTGGGGAGGTCAGCGTGATATCCGCGGTGACCGGGAGTAATATAGCCCTTGTTATTGCTGTCAGCATACTCGGAATTCCAAGATGCCTGTCTTGTGTCAACAGTGAAGCCCATATCCTCAGGCTTTGTGCTGTAGGAAACATTATCGAAAATATGGAACTCAAACTCAGGGCCGATGATCATTTCGTCAGCAATACCTGTGGATTTGAGATACTCAACAGCGTGCTTGGAAACATTTCTGGGATCCTGATTAAAGCGATAGTTGGGGCTGGAAATTACATAAACATCGCCTATCATAGAAAGCGTGGTAACCTCTGCAAACGGGTCGAGGGACGCACTGGAAAGGTCGGGGATAAAGATCATGTCGCTCTTTTCAACGGGCGCAAAGCCGTAGTTAGAGCCGTCGAAGCCAATACCCGATTCCATAAGATCTGGAACAAAGCGGCTTTCGGGAATAGCAATATGGCGCCAGCGACCGTCAAGGTCAACCATTTTAAAATCGAGCATCTTTACTTCATGCTCTGTGCAGAATTTTTTTGCTTCTTCAAAGGTTTTAAACATCGTTATACTCCTCATAGCATTTGATTTATTCTGCGTAGTGGATAAAATACCCACAACACCTTTTTAAATTTTAACATATTTTCTCCTCTTTGTCAAGTGTTTTTGTGCAATTTCGACAGTAAAAGCATATCAAAAAGGCTGCCCAACCGAGCAGCCTTAGTATTATTCAATTGTCATCTTCAAGTATTACATCGGAATTTACCGCCTTTATAATATTTTATTTTGAAGAAGATTCATGTAGACATTGGTTTGTCCTTTCGCAGAAATCTATGTCAACGCTTTCGCGGTATTTCAGCGGCCTGACCGCCATGACATCATTGTCTGCGCCGCCTGCTGCGGAAGGTGTTCAATGAGCTAAACGCTCCGTTTCGGCAGCTGCTGTGTTATCGGGAAGACCCGCACAGTCCGTTCACCGTTATCATTTACCCTCAGCTCTCGGTACGAGCCGCAGACGCTAAAGCTATTTCAATTGTTTCCATTGGACTCGCCCCTTTCATGAAGATTTTCGTTAAGATACTAAGCGTCGTGTTCCATCGGACTGACCTCTTTCTCAAAATCGGTTGAAGTTGTATTTACTTCTTAACCCATTGGAGTGTACCTCTTTCGTGATATTTGGAAGAGCTTTCGTTTTTGTTCCTCTCTCTTTCCTTGAATTAATAATAACATATTTTTTGTGCAAAGTCAATAGTTTTATTCAACTTTATTATTGATGTTTTATACAACTTTTTCAGCGCGTAATTATGCAAACTTCTGATAATTTGTGTAAAGAACGCATTTTCGGGCTTTTTCTGCTTTTTCCATATTGACAACCAAGGAAACTTAGTGTAAAATAAATATATATCGCGCTGCTTTTCAGCGTTAGTATTGAAAGGAATTTATGATATGGCTGAAGATATGAACAACGCAGTCCTCGACGAAGAAGAGGGCATTATTGAGCTTGAAGACGAAGACGGAAACGTTGTCCGTTTTGAATTTATCGACGCTATCGAGCATAACGGAACTGCATATTATGCGCTTGTGCCCGAGTCTGACGACGAAGAGGGCGTTGATGAGTTTATCGTTCTGAAAGAACAGGAAGTAAACGGCGAGGCTATGCTCGCAACTGTCGATAACGATGAAGAATATTCCGAGATCGGCGAGATCTTCCTTAAGCGCTTTGCTGAGCTTGCAGGCTTCGACGACGAGGAAGACGAGGGTTAATTTACCTCTGCTTCGGCGGAATAATACGAAAGTCACAACAAATAATATTTTTACCGCAGCAAACAAGCCTGCGGTCGGAGTATGAAAAACTACTGCCTTGCAAATTGTGTTTCACAATGTGCGTTTAAGGTGTGTCAATATAATCCAACACGATATTAAAGGGATTTCAGCTCTTTCGGCGGATTGCAGACCTCCCGTACTGCGGATGATAGGGAGCGTGAAACCGAGAGGCGATCTTACCCACCCTGCTCACAAGCGGGTTTTATAAGCACACCCACGGCAAGGCGGTTATTTAAAAACAAGGGTCATACCCATAAAAAGGAGAGGGCTTCGGCTCTCTCCTTAATTTTTGCATGAAAAGCGGCTCATGAAATTAATCATGAGCCGCTTAATCATTCAATTATTGCGTTTCGATCAAACCTTAACTCTTACAGTTGTAGAGAAAGCACTGTATACCTTCTTGCCGTTTACTGTAATGTAGGAGCGAACCTTGAAATAGTAAGTCTTGCCTGCTGTCAGACCGGACTTCTTAGCAGACAGTGTAGAACCACTCTTAACATAGCCTGCGGATTTGTATGTACCGTTTGCAGATGTAGAATAAGCAACCTGATAACCTTCAGCGCCAACGCACTTAGCCCAGCTGATCTTAGCAACGCCGGAAGAAGACTTTGTAGCCTTTACGCTGGAAGGAGCGGGAGAAGTTGCTGTAATTCCCTTGGAAGCACAAAGATCAGACTGAAGAGTATTAGAACCGGACTTAACATAAGCACGGATAGAATAGTAATACTTAGTGCCCTTTGTCAGACCCTTATCGGTGTAAGAATTTGTTGCCACTGTAGCAACCTTTTTAAAGCCTGTTGTAGCAGATGTAGAACGATATACATAATAGCCGGCAACGCCGCTGGAAGCATTCCATGTGAGATTAACGGAATTTGCAGTAGCAGATGTTGCCTTTAAGCCTGTAACCTTCTTGGGTAAAGTGCTGATAGTAATGCTGCCGGACTTGCCGGTGATGGAAGTTGCTGTGATAGTAACCTTGCCGCCCTTGAGTGCTGTTACAACGCCGTTTGCATTAACAGTTGCAACAGAAGGATCAGAAGAGCTGAAATAGTAAAGGTCGCCAACGAGAGAATTTGCAGGCTTTGCTGTAGCCTTGACTGTCATGCTGCTACCTGCCGCGAGAGTCTTATTGCCGCTTACTGTAACACTGGTAGTAGCAGTATACTTTGTCTTTGTGCCGGAATAATTAGACCACTCTGTTGAGTATGTAGAGGGATAGTAAACCGAAGGAATGCTGTCATAATCAAACACACCGTTCAGTTTTACATAAGAGCCGCCAAAGAACAGCTTCTGAATAGAAGAACAGCCTCTGAACGCGCTATCGCCGATCTTACTAACGCTCTTGCCAAAATATACATATTTGAGAGAGCTACAGTTATGGAAAGCGTTTGAACCAACGGTGCTTACCTTATTAGGAACTATAAACTTAGTAATGCGTGAGCAATTTGCATACGCAGCATCACCTAAAGTTACAAGACTTGAAGGAAGCGCAATATCACCGGAAATGGAAGAACATTCATTGAAAGCGCTGCTTCCGATTTCTGTTACAATGTCAGGAATGTTTATCTTGGAAAGCTTAGAACAGCCGCTAAACGCAGAACTGCCAATACGTGTGCAGCCTGTGGGAAGTGTTACGGATACAAGAGAAGAACAATCTAAGAACAGTCCGTCCGGAATCTCGGTAGCCTTGCAGCTGAGATTTGCAGTTGCAAGAGAAGTACACTCTCTGAATGTATTGATACCGATTTCTTTAACGCTTGAAGGAATGGTAATATTTGCAAGAGACTCACAACCCTGGAAAGCGGCATTGCCAATCTTTTCAAGGCTTGCAGGTAAAGTTACAGTCTTAAGGTTAGAGCAACCGTCAAAAAGTGAAGGAGCTATCTCCTTGATCCTATCGCCGAATTTGACTGATGTGATCCTTGTCTTAGAAGTACCGCTGGGGTAGATACCTGCAACCGATGTAACGACATAACCGCCAACTATATCTGGAATAACAATAGCTTTGTCATAGCCTGTGTAGCCGGTAATAGTTGCCTTTCTGTCGGTAACTGTATATACCCAGTCACCGTCCTTAGCTGCGAAAGCAGTGCTGATACAGAAGAATGAGCTCAGCGAAAGCACAAGCACAAATGCTGTCAGCAATGACAGAACGCGGTTGGTTCTTGTTTTTGTCATAAAGTCCTCCTTAAAAATGAAAAAATACCAAAGTCAGGCATAGCCTGAACCATACATATATATTTTACCATAATAATATACATTTTTCAACCCAATAAACATCAAAATTTTCACAGCTAAAACAGTGCAAAATGACGATACCTTCCTTGACAAATGCCGAAAATTAATATATAATCTTTTAATATAGAGAAATAATGAAAGGAAATAACGAAATGCCTGTAAAAATAACAGACGGACTTCCTGCGCAGAGCATACTCGAAAACGAGCATATCTTCGTCATGACCGAGTACCGAGCACTGCATCAGGATATCCGACCGCTGAAGATCGGCGTGCTCAATCTTATGCCTACAAAGATCGCGACCGAAACACAGATACTTCGCTGTCTGTCAAATACACCTCTTCAGATCGAGGTCACCTTGGTGCAGACCTCTACATATACCAGTAAGAACACATCAAGCGAGCATCTTCTGACGTTCTACAAGACCTTTGACGACATAAAGGACGAATATTTTGACGGCTTTATCATCACAGGTGCGCCTGTTGAGCAGCTTCCTTTTGAAGCTGTTGAGTATTGGCAGGAGCTTTGCGGCATAATGGAGTGGACAAAAACTCATTCACATTCCACATTCCACATCTGTTGGGGAGCGCAGGCTGCGCTGTATTATCACTACGGCGTACCTAAGTACCCTCTTGACAGCAAAATGTTCGGCGTTTTCAAGCATACGCTCCTCACGCCGAAATCGCGCCTGTTCAGAGGCTTTGACGAGGAATTTTACGTTCCCCACTCTCGCCACACAGAGATAAAAGAGGAAGATATCTTAAAAATTCCGCAGCTTAAAATCATGGCTGTATCAGATCAGGCCGGAGTTTACGCCGTTTGCAGCGAGGACAGCAAGCAATTCTTTATTACAGGTCATTCAGAGTATGACGCTGATACGCTTGCTGCCGAGTATTTCCGCGATGTCGGCAGGGGTCTCGACCCGAAGCTCCCCGTTGACTACTTCCCCGACAACGACCCAGAAAAGCCTCCTGTTATGAAGTGGCGCTCACACGCGACGCTGCTTTACACAAATTGGCTGAATTATTTTGTATACCAGACCACCCCGTTCGATATTTCGAATAAGATAACATAATTTTATCAAAAGTGGTTGAAATTTCACACATTGTATGATATAATTAGTGTATAGGACTTTGTCCTGCGCTATTATATAGCATAAAATTCATTTAAAAGGAGTATTTCTACTATGTACGATTACTTTTCAGGTGCTCTTAACAGCTATTTAGCTCCCGAGTGGACTGAGATCTACTGCATGATCGCAGCTGTTGCTGCTGTAGTTATTGCAGTTATTCTCTACTTCGCAACAAAGGACAAGGCAAACACAAACGATGACACTACCTCGATCAAGGGACTTTTAAACTTCAACTGCTCTTTATTCGAGAAGATAGTTAAAGCAGTTACCGTTGCAAAGCTCTCTTACAGTGTACTTTGCATTCCCACCGGTTTTTCTGCAAGCGTTCTTGATGGCTTCAGAAACCTGTTCATGGATGTTATTGTTTACAGCATTGGCGGTACTCTTATCACTTATCTGTTACTTATGCTCGCATACCGCAGCTACAAGAAGTTCACTGCACTGAACGAGCATCTTGGCGTTAAGGAGCCTGTTTATGTTGCTCCTGTTCAGCAGCAGCCTGTTTATACAGCTCCTGTTACATACGCAGCACCTGCTCCTGTTGCAGCACCTGCTCCTGTTGCAGCACCTGCTCCTGTTGCAGCACCTGCTCCTGTTGTAGCACCTGCTCCCGTTGCTGCACCTGCTCCCGTTGCGGCACCCGCTCCTGTTGCAGCTCCTGCTCCTGTTGAGGCTGCACCCGCAACACGTGTATGCATCGGCTGTGGCAAGGAGATCAAGAGCGAAGCTAAGTTCTGCCCCTTCTGCGGCACCACCCAGTAATATGATTGCACAAAAAGCCCGCCGAGTGCGGGCTTTTTTTTATATACTATAACGAAAAACCGTCGATATCTTTGTTTAATATGCCAAGCGCTTTTTCTGTTGCAAATTATCCAATAATGTGGTAAAATATAATTAAGGAAAAATATCATTTTACAGAAAGGGGGCATTTTATGTCTGACATGAATAATGCCATTATCCCTATTCACGCAAATGTTGAGATCTCGGTAGACCCGAACTTCACCACCGCGTTTATGGAGATAACCGCTCCGCAGAATGACGGAAACCACGTTACGGAGGAGCAGATCAAAAACGCCCTGATCGAAAAAGGAGTATACTTTGGTATAGACGAAGATGTCCTTTCTTCTGTCGTAAAACAAAAGCGCTATGGCGAAAACATCTGTATTGCGCGTTGGGTACCGCCTGTCGACGGTGTTGACGGAACTGTAAAATACCTTTTTGATAAGGACAGCGTTATCGCCCCCGTAGAAGACGAGCACGGCACGGTTGATTACAAAAACCTCGGTATCGTTAAAAACATCTATCGCGGTACTCCTATCGCTGAGATATCTATGCCCACAGAGGGCACTCCCGGTACCGATATTTCGGGCAAAACTATAGGTCAGCATATAGGAGTTCCCGCCCATGTAAACATTGGCGCAGGCACAACATTATCCGAGGATGGAACAGCCATCGTTGCCGACCTTGACGGTAATCTGCGCTTTTCGGGAAATGCCTTTGTTGTAGAAGAAGAGCTTATCATCAAGAAAGATGTTGACGTATCCAGTGGTAATATCGATTTCATCGGCAATATTATCATCAAGGGAAATGTTCTTGAGGGCTACACAGTTTCCTCCAAACGTAATATTACTATCAACGGTACTGTCACTTCGGCTACCATCAAAGCTTCGGGCGATGTTAATGTCAAGCTCGGCAGTATCAACTCCACCATCGAATGCGGCGGCAGCGTGAAGCTTGGCTTCTGTGAAAACAGCAATATCCGCGCTGAACACGACGTTGAGGCTGCTACATTTGTAGGCGGTGAAGTATACGCAGGCAACAACATCATCGCATCAGGCAAGGGCGTAATGATGGGCGGCAAGTATACAGCACTCAAGAATATCGAAGCTTCTGTCATCGGCTCTGAAGGATATGCAAAAACGCTTATCACACTTGGTAACAACGCGGTTCTTTCCGAAGAACGCGACACTCTTTCCAGACGCCTTGAGGAGATAGAAGATAAATGTGACCAGCTCGGAAAGATTCTCACTACACTTACTGAGCTTGCTAAGGCTGCCAAACTTTCTCCTGCGCGTGAGCACATGAAGGTCGAAGCAATGAAGTCGCGCTTCCAGCTTCAGGGCGAGATGAAGCGTATAAACAACCGTATTGCTGAGATCGACAGAACACTTGAACTGAAGCAAAACCTGTCGGTATCCTGCCGCAAGGAGTTCTACCCCGGCGTTATCATCAGAATAAACTCGTTTATTCATCAGGTGAACGTTGCAACCTCGCGAAGCAAGGCTACCATCGGCGACGACGGTATCGTATTTGTTCCGCTGTAATCTAAATTCTGTAATATAAAAAACTGCTTTCGATATATTTGTCGAAAGCAGTTTTTAATTATGCAAAAATCATTCGTCGGGGTGATTTTTCCTGTAAGCAAGATAGCTCTCAAGGATTATCGCCGCCGCAACCGCGTCAAGGCTCTCCTTGCGCTTTTTTCCGCGCTTGTTGTTCTCGTTCATTATTCCGATAGCGGAAACAGTGGAGCTTCTTTCGTCCCACATCTTCACCTCTACATCGACAAGTCCGCGGAGCTTTTCCGCAAACTCGCAGCATTTCTCGCTGCGCGGCCCGTATGTGCCGTTCATATTGATGGGATTTCCCACGACAACCATCTCCGCCTTGTTCAGTTTCACTTCCTCTGCTACCATCTCAGCGCAGCGGTCGAAGTCCTTCATGGTGATTATCTTAAGCGGCGACGCGAGGAACTCGCTCTTGTCGCACATCGCAAGCCCCGTGCGTGTGTCACCATAGTCTACTGCCATTATCTTCATTGCTCTCTCCTATAAGCCCAGCAGCATGTCGCGATTAAACGCAATATGCTCCATTATATGTCCGATGTTACCCTCACCTGCATATTCCGAAAGCGAGAAAAAATCGTGCTCAAAATCAGACCAGTACAGGTCATTTTCATCGCCGCTCACCTTGATATCCCGAATAAGCCTGCCGACATATACCTCAACATAGCACTCGTCCAGATGATAGGTGAAGTCCATAAGGTGTGTAAGCTTTATGTCCGCCCGCTGTATCGACGTCTCCTCAAACAGCTCGCGATAAGCAGCAGATAAGCCGTCCTCGCCCTGCTCGATCTTCCCGCCGACAAAATTAGAAAGGCCCTTGTAAGGGTCTTTCTTTCTGCGGCACATAAGCATACGGTCAGCAGCAGTGTTATACACCACGATAAGGTTGTAGCCCTGCATCACCAGGGTTTAACCTGTCCAACGATCTCAGACAGCGACTTGATACCATTGTCGTCCATATACTTCGCAAGACCCTCGGTAACCTTAAGAGGTGCGTAGGGATCAGTGAATATCGCTGTACCCATCTGGATTGCAGAAGCGCCTGCAAGCATCATTTCAACAGTGTCCTCCCATGTGGAGATACCGCCCATACCGATTATCGGGATTTTAACCGCATTGAAGCACTGCCATACGCAGCGTACAGCTACGGGGAAAATCGCGGGACCCGAAAGTCCGCCAACGTTGTTGTGGAGGATAGGTCTGCGGTTTCTGATGTCTATTCTCATGCCGAGCAGTGTATTTATTACGCTGATAGAATCCGCACCCTCTGCTTCAACTGCCTTTGCGATGTCTGCAATGCTTGTTACGTTGGGAGTAAGCTTCACTATAAGCGGCTTCTTTGTGGTCGCTCTTACAGCCTTTGTTACTGCCGCTGCGCCCTCGCAGGTTACGCCCCATGTCGCGCCGCCTGCCTTTACATTCGGGCAGGAGATGTTAAGCTCGATCATGTCAACGCTGCTGTTTTCCAGCACCTCAGCAGCCGCAATGTAGTCCTCTAACGTTGCGCCTGCTACATTTGCGATGATAACAGTGCCCTTGCCATCTTCTTTAAGCCCGTCAAGGTAGTAGTCAACAAAGCCGCGCACGCCGATGTTCTGAAGTCCCACAGAATTGAGGATACCGCTCGGAGTTTCGGCAATTCTGGGCGGAATATTGCCCATTTTCGGCTCGATAGTCATGCCCTTACAAGAGATACCGCCAAGCTCGGAGATAGGATACAGGTCGGTGTAGCACTCGCCGTTGCCGTACGCACCCGACGCCATGATAACGGGATTTTTAAACTCAACACCCGCGATTTTTACAGAAAGATCAGCCATCGAATCTTACCTCCTTTGCATCGAATACAGGTCCGTCCTTGCAAACTCTTGCATAGTGCTCCTTGCCGTCCTTTACAGTCATGCAGCTGCAAACAACGCAAGCACCTACGCCGCAGCCCATGCGCTGCTCAAGCGAAACGCGGCAAGGAATTTTGTACTGCTCACAAAGCTTAACAACAGCCTTTATCATAGGCTCGGGGCCGCACGCGCAAACAAGGTCAGCACCTACGTTTTTCAGTGTGTTCTCAAGCGGCACTGTTACCAGTCCCTTGAAGCCAACGCTGCCGTCGTCTGTGCATACCGCAACATTTGCGCCGAACTTTTCAAACTCGTCGGCAAGAATTATTTTATCGTAGCTTCTGAAGCCGAGGATAGCTGTGCATTTGTCACCGTGGCTCTTAGCGATACCAAGCAGCGGAGGCACGCCTATACCACCGCCTACAACGATAACGCGTTTGCCCTCAGGGGCTTTAAAGCCGTTTCCGAGCGGGCCAAGAACATCAAGGTTATCGCCCTCGTTCACATGGGAGATCACCTCAGTTCCCTTACCGCGCACCTCAAACACAAAACGCAGTGTTCCTTTTTCCTTGTCAATCTCGCAGATGGAGATGGGACGGCGCAGAGTGTAGCCGTCGGCAAGTATATTTGCGAATTGTCCGACCTCTGCCGCATTGGCAGCCTCCGGGCATTTTACTGTCACAGAGAAAACACCGCCTGCAAGGGCTTTTTTCTCAACAACGGGATATTTATCACAGAAATAACTCATATTTCCTCCTTATTATCTTCTTTTTTATCGGAATCCTCGAGCTTGCTGCTCACCGCAACAGCTTTCACCTTTACCGCGTCGGAGCTTGCCGCCGCAGGCTTTGCAGTGATATGCGCAAGCCTGTGCATTGTATAGCGCACGATGATCGCAATCAATAAAATACTCAACAGAGTAAGCCAACTGAACCATGAAAATCCATACGCAGACATCAGCAGCTTATCCTGAACTATGCACATGATGTCAAACACTATCAGCAGCGCAGGTATCTTGCACAGCGACGCACCAAACGCATACGCGTCGTAGCATTTCTGCGCGTTTCTTTTGTTCACGTCGTAACGGCTCAGCTTATGGCTTTTAAGTACAAGCACGATGTAGACCGCAAGCACTGCTACGGCAAGCACAGGGAAGATCAGCGACAGCCACTGCTGCCACTCATAATCGGGGTTGTTCTGACGAAGCGCCTCAAGCGCAGCCTCATTGTTTATGTCGATAAGCGAGTAAAAATGCTTGTAGCTTTCCAAAAACGCGAATGTCGCCGAAACTATCAAAACGACCAATCCAAGTGAAAGAACGTCCGAAATTATGCGCGCGACCTTGTAGGTGTGCTTAACGGGATATTTGCCGATCTTCATTAAAATTCCTTTCAGATAATACCCGAAAACGGCGAGAGCTGATCCCGCCGTTTGGGTGAAAATTAAAACTTATCATAGTCGCTGCGACTGTCTATAGCAGATTCAGGCGAGCAAGAAGCGCGTAGATTCAAGGAAACTGCGAAACGGCTAGGCTTGGTGCCTGCCGTTGTGCAGTTGACGCAGAAGATGCGTACTTATCGTTTGCCTGTTAGATAGTTGTTATATCTACCATCTCAACATCATCAACGCTCTTATGCATCTCAAGACACTCAAGCAGCGCGTTCGCTGTATCAATGGAGGTAAGGCAAGCGATGGAGCGCTCAACAGCCTTACGGCGCATTCTTACGCTGTCGCGAGAGGGCTTTCTGCCTGTTTCAGAGGTAGAGATAACGTAATTTATCTTGCCGCTTTCAAGCAAGGAGATAACATTCGGCTCACCCTCGGAGATACGGTAAACATGGTTTGCAGCGATCATGTTTCTGTTAAGGATAGAAGCAGTACCGCTGGTAGCGTATATCTCAAATCCGAGCGCCTCAAAGCGGCTTGCGATCTCGATAACCTCGTGCTTGTCGCTGTCGCGAACGGAGATAAGAACGCCGCCCTTGTCGTGCATCTTGTAGCCCGCAGCGGTCAGACCCTTAAGCAGAGCCTCACCGAAGGTTCTTGCGATACCAAGGCACTCACCTGTGGACTTCATCTCGGGGCCGAGCTGGTTATCCACATCATGCAGCTTTTCAAAGCTGAACACGGGAACCTTAACTGCGATATAATCAGCATTGGGATAAAGACCGCTCTTATAGCCCATATCCTTCAGCTTCTTGCCGAGCAGTATCTTTGTAGCAAGGTCAACCATCGGAACGCCCGTAACCTTGCTGATATAAGGAACTGTTCTGGAAGAACGCGGATTTACCTCGATAACGAATACCTCGTGGTTGTAAACAACGTACTGGATATTTACAAGACCGATAACGTGCAGAGCCTTTGCAAGCTTCTCTGTGTAGTCGATGATAACGCGTTTAATGTGCTCGGTGAGGTTCTGACAGGGGTAGATGGAGATGGAGTCGCCCGAGTGAACGCCTGCGCGCTCAACGTGCTCCATGATACCGGGGATAAGGAAGTCCTCGCCGTCGCAGATAGCGTCTACCTCGACCTCTGTACCCATCATATACTTATCGATAAGCACGGGGTTTTCAAGCTCTGTTGCGGTAATGATCTCCATATATTCCTGAACATCGTTGTCGCAGTGAGCAATGATCATATTCTGACCGCCGAGAACGTAAGAGGGGCGCAGCAGCACGGGATAGCCAAGCTTGTTTGCCGCTGTGAGAGCCTCCTCAGTTGTGAATACTGTTGTACCCTCAGGTCTCGGAATACCGCACTTTTCAAGCAGCTCGTCAAACAGCTCTCTGTCCTCCGCAGCGTCAACGTCTGCGGCAGATGTTCCGAGTATCTTAACTCCGAGGTCTGTAAGGTGCTTGATAAGCTTGATAGCGGTCTGACCGCCGAACTGAACTACAACACCGTAGGGCTTCTCGGTCTCGATAAGAGCCTCAACGTCCTCGCGTGTCAGCGGGTCGAAATAAAGTCTGTCGCCTGTATCAAAGTCGGTGGAAACTGTTTCGGGGTTGTTGTTGCA
This sequence comes from Oscillospiraceae bacterium, assembly GCA_015067175.1. GTDB lineage: Bacteria > Bacillota > Clostridia > Oscillospirales > Ruminococcaceae > CAG-115. Next base: position 24,092 of record SVMX01000012.1, read on the forward strand.
GATGATAGCCTCGCAGCCCTCCTCCTTCAGCGCCCATACGCAGTGAACGGAGCAGTAGTCAAACTCGATACCCTGACCGATACGGATAGGACCGGAGCCGAATACGATGATCTTTTTCTTGTCGGAGGGGTGAGTTTCGATAAACTCTTTAGCCTCGTTCTCGTCATCGAATGTATTATAGAAATAAGGTGTAGCAGCGGAGAACTCAGCCGCACAGGTGTCAACCATCTTGTAGGAAGCAAGCTTTCTGTTCTTTATCTTCTGACCAGAAATGCGCTCAATAGTGCTGTCAAGATAGCAGTACTTCTTTGCAGTTGCATACTTCTCATCTGTAAGCTCGCCCTCAGCAAGCCACTTCTCAAGCTTTACAAGGTTGTTGAGCTTGCTTATGAACCAGTTGTCCACCATTGTGATCTCGTGGATCCTGTCAACGGAAATACCACGCTTTAACGCCTCGAAAATGCAGAAGCAGCGGTCAACGTCAACGTCATACAGCTTCTTCTCAACTTCCTCGTCGGTAAGCTCTGTGAATACCTTCTTTGTGAGAGTATCCATACCAAGCTCGATGGAGCGAACAGCCTTCATCATGCCTGCCTCAAATGTGGGAGCAATTGCCATGATCTCGCCTGTTGCCTTCATCTGTGTACCAAGCGTTTTCTTAGCGTATACGAACTTATCAAAAGGCCACTTCGGGAACTTAACAACAAGGTAGTCGATAGTAGGCTCAAAGCAAGCGTAGGTGTTGCCTGTAACCTGATTTACTATTTCGTCGAGTGAGTAGCCGATAGCGATCTTTGTAGCAACCTTTGCGATAGGATAGCCTGTTGCCTTGGAAGCAAGCGCAGAGGAACGGGAAACTCTGGGGTTTACCTCGATAACTGCGTATTCAAAGCTGTCGGGCTTCAGTGCGAACTGACAGTTACAGCCGCCCTCAACACCGAGCGCCTGAACGATGTTCAGCGCAGCGGAACGCAGCATATTATATTCAATGGGAGTGAGTGTAACAGCGGGAGCAACTACGATACTGTCGCCTGTGTGAACGCCGACAGGGTCCATATTCTCCATGGAGCATACAGTGATAGTGTTATTCTTGCTGTCGCGGATAACCTCAAACTCGATCTCCTTCCAGCCCGAAATACACTTTTCAACAAGTATCTGAGTAATGGGAGAAAGGCGCAGACCGTTTGTTGCGATCTCGTGCAGCTCATCGGGAGTGTATGCGATACCGCCGCCTGTGCCGCCCAGTGTAAAGGCAGGACGCACAATAACGGGATAATTAATAACGGTAGCGAACTCCATAGCGTCCTCAACGGTCTCAACGACCTTTGAGGGGATACAAGGCTGGTTTATCTCCTCCATCGTATCCTTGAACGCCTGTCTGTCCTCTGCCTTATGGATAGTTTCGGGAACAGCGCCGAGCAGCTTTACATCGTGGCTTGCAAGGAAGCCCTCCTCTGCAAGCTGCATAGACAGTGTAAGACCTGTCTGACCGCCAAGGGTAGACAGCACGCTGTCGGGCTTTTCTATCTCAATGATACGCTTTACAACATCAAGAGTAAGCGGCTCGATATAGATCTTATCAGCCATGTGCTTATCTGTCATGATGGTTGCGGGGTTGGAGTTGATAAGAACTACCTCAAGACCCTCCTGCTTCAGTGCGCGGCAAGCCTGTGTGCCCGCATAGTCGAACTCGGCAGCCTGTCCGATAACGATAGGACCCGAGCCGATAACCAGAACTTTCTTTATATCACTTCTTAACGGCATATTACTTATTCTCCTCCATCATCTTAATAAAACGGTCGTACAGATAGCCCGAGTCGTGGGGGCTTCCTGAGGTGTCGGGACGGAACTGTGTGGAGAACGCAGGGATATTGCTGTATTTCAGTCCCTCGCAGATACCGTCGTTGCCATTGACATGAGTTACCTCAGCAACACCTGCGGGTACGCTGTCCTTGTCCACAGCAAAGCCTGTGTTCTGTGCTGTGATGTAGGTCTTGCCGTTCTCAAAATTCTTAACAGGCTGGCTTGCACCGCGGTGACCGTACTTCAGCTTGTAGGTCTTGATACCGTTTGCAAGCGCAAGCACCTGATGTCCGAGGCATGTACCGTAAATAGGAAGCTTCTTCTCGCAAAGTGCCTTTATAGCAGCGATAGCCTCAACCGCTTCAGTGGGGTCTGCAGGGCCGTCGGATACGATAACGCCATCGGGATCAACGCCGAGGATATCATCAGCAGTTGCGTTGTAGGGCATTACTGTCACATTGCAGCCTCTTTCGAGAAGTGCGTTCTTTATAGCATTGGTCATACCGAGGTCAATAACAGCAACGTTGTATTTGCCGTTTTCAGCGGTAAATGTCTGCTTTTCCTTAACGCTTACCTTTGCCGCCGCTCTTTCAGCCTTGAACTCGTTTATCTCTTTCAGCAGAGCTTCCTTGTCATAGTCTCCGCAAACTATCGCGCCGTTCATAACACCCTTTTCGCGAATAACTCTTGTCAGTGAGCGTGTATCGATATCGCAAAGACCTACTGTTCCGTTCTTGGCAAGATAGCTTTCAAGGTTGCCCTCGCAGCGGAAGTTAGAGGGAGTTTCGCAGCATTCGCGTACGATATAGCCTGTGGGAGTGTTGCTTGCGGAATAACCGTCCTCGCTGTTCACGCCGTAGTTACCTATCAGCGGGAAAGTCTGAACAACTATCTGACCGCAGTAAGCGGGGTCTGTCAGAGTTTCCTGATAGCCTACCATCGAAGTGGTAAACACTACCTCGCCGATGACCTTACCCTCTGCGCCTAATGAGCGGCCCTCAAAAACCGTGCCGTCCGCAAGAACAAGGCTTGCCTTTTTGTTGTTTTCAAAGTACATATTTAGCCTCCGATTCTTTTGTTTATATTATTTATTAAGAGTTATTTTTCCAACGAAGCTCATGATGTCATCTCTCATGCGGATAGCCTCTCTGCGTGCTGCCCCTGCATAGTCATGCTCGTCGCACTTTTCTTTCTGATATGCGCACATGATGCCTCTGGAGCTGTTTACGATACCGCCGAGACCGTTCTTGTCAAATGCTGCCGCGATATCCTTTGCGCCTGCACCCTGAGCACCGTAGCCGGGGATAAGGAAGAATGTTGTGGGAAGCGCTTCTCTGAGATATACGATCTGCTCGGGATATGTCGCGCCAACTACTGCGCCAACGCCGCTGTAGCCGTACTTGCCGGGAAGCTCCTTGCCCCAGCCCTCGCACATATGACCCATTACCTCATAAACGGGCATATTCTCGATCTTTCTGTCCTGAAGCTCGCCCGAGGAGGGGTTAGAGGTCTTTGCAAGAACAAAAATACCCTTGTCATTCTCGCGGCAGATATCCAGAAGAGGCTTGATACCGTCGGAGCCGAGGTATCCGTTTACTGTCAGAGCGTCGCCGATGAAAGGCTCGTACTCCTTGCTGCCTACCTTGACCTTGCCGAGGTGAGCTGTAGCATAAGCCTCCATAGTTGTGCCGATGTCGTTTCTCTTACCGTCTGTGATAACGAACATACCCTTTTCACGGGCATATTCCTGTGTCTTCTGAAGCGCCTTCATGCCTGCGGGGCCGTACATCTCATAATAAGCAGCCTGAGGCTTTACAGCGGGAACGATATCGCACAGTGCGTCGATAAGTCCCTTGTTGTATTCAAGCAGAGCTTTTGCAGCGCCCTTCAGTGTCTCGCCGTACTTTTCAAAGCACTTCGCTCTGATGTATTCGGGAACATAATCAAGCTTGGGATCAAGACCTGCAACCGTAGGGTTCTGCGTCCTCTCAATGTTTTCAATAAGTCTGTCAAATGACATAGCCTTTTTCCTCTCTTTCGTATAAGTTAATTTAATTATTTACCTTACTTATCCTCGTATACGACTTCGCCGTCGACTATCGTATACTTAACTCTGCCCTTCAATACCTTGCCCTTGAAGCAGGTGTTCTTGGACTTTGAGTGAAGCTTTTCGGGAACGACCTTCCACTCCTCGTTGGGATCGAAAATGCAGATATCCGCAACATCGCCCGCCTGAAGCGAGCCGCCGGGAAGCGCGAGTATCTTTCTCGGATTTACGCACATCATCGCAACTATCCTTGACAGCTTCACCTTGCCTGTGTGATACAGCGCAGTGAGCGTAGCCGCAAGGGAGGTTTCAAGTCCCACAACGCCGTTAGGCGCTTTCAGGAAATCCGCCTTTTCCTCTGCGGAATGAGGCGCATGGTCAGTAACGATACAGTCGATAGTGCCGTCGCAGATACCCTCTGTAATGGCTCTCACATCGTCCATCGTTCTCAGCGGCGGGTTCATTCTGTAGTCCGCGTCGCGTGTGCGAAGCTTTTCGTCTGTCAGCATGAAGTAGTGCGGACAGGTCTCGCAGGTTACCATAGTGCCGTAGCGCGAAGCCACGCGTATATTGGACATACTCTGTATAGTGGAAACGTGAGCAATGTGTATCGGCATTTCAAGGTCGGTCGCAAGCGTTATCTCACGGGAGGTTATAATATCCTCGCTCAAACGGTGCATTCCGGGAACTCCCAGCTCCTTTGAAACCTTGCCGCTGTTCATAATGCCGCCGTCGATGATATCCAGATCCTCACAGTGGGAAATTACTTTAAGTCCCGCATAATGAGCCTTTACCATCGCTCTCGCCATAAGCTTAGCATTTTTTACAGGTCTGCCGTCATCGGAAACCGCAACACAGCCTGCATTGCGAAGCTCCTCAAAGTCGCACAGTTCCTCGCCTTTAAGACCCTTTGTAATGCAGCCGACGGGATATATCTTTGTTTTGGACTGCTTTGCCTTTTCAACGATATATTTAACAGTTTCAGCGTTATCAACAGCGGGAGTTGTATTCGGCATACACGCGACCGCGGTAACTCCGCCTGCAACAGCAGCCTCGCCGCCTGTGATGATATCCTCCTTGTGAGTCTGACCGGGATCACGGAAATGAACGTGCATATCGCAAATACCGGGAATAACAGTCAGTCCCTTGCAGTCGATAGTGCGATCAGCCTTTGAGCAGCTCAATCTCTTGCCTATCTTCAGTATCTCGCCGTCCTTTATGACGATATCAGCCTTGCCCTCGAAATTGTTGGCACTGTCCACAACATAGCCGTTTTTCAGAAATAAAACCATCTAATCCTCCACATTATCTGCTATCCGTTGTTACAAATCCTAATCCTATCAATCCGAGCTTCCGTAGATGACCACTTTATCGCAGCCATCAAGCTCGTTCACCATGACTTTAACTATCTCCTCGCGCGAGGTTGGAAGATTTTTTCCGATATAATCAGCCCTTATCGGAAGCTCGCGGTGTCCTCTGTCGATGAGAGCCGCAAGCTGTATCAGCGTGGGTCTGCCGCGCGACATCAGCGCATCTATCGCCGCACGCGCCGAGCGCCCTGTGAAGATCACATCATCAACGATTATGACACGCTTGTCCTTTATGTCAAAATCTATCCTGCTGTTATCGGAAACGCCCTGCTTCGGCTTGTCGTCACGAAACGGAGTGATATCAAGCAATCCAACGGGAACATCGCTGCCCTCGACCTCTGCGATCTTTGCTGCGATACGCTTTGCAAGCACCGCACCGCGCGAAAAAAGCCCGATCAGACAAAGACCCTCGGTGCCCTTGTTTCGTTCAAGGATCTCAAACGAAATACGGGTAACAGCCCTTTTGATCGCGCTTTCGTCAAGTATTTCGGCTTTTACGGAAAGACCTTTGATGCAGCACATGACGCTCTCACTCCCTTTCTTATCTTCAAACACAAAAAAGCCTGTCACTAAGAGCGACAGGCTTTGATATCGTTTGAGGGTGCGGATATAGCTATAGCTAGCCCGCGCAGACAAAACCATCATAACCTTGCCGACCTCTCAGTGCCGCCTTAAAGGTGCTGATCTTTTTACTGAAAATATTATACCTCATTTTAGTTATTTTGTCAATAGGAAATATGACATAAACAAAAATTTTTCGAGCTGAAAACTCCATATTCTTACTTTTCTGTAAAGTCCTCTCCACCGCCCGCCCGAAAAAGCTCAAGTCCCTGCATAGCAGCAGCCTGAAGCTGTTCATGGCAGGCGCGCTCCTGCGCGTAAGACAGCGGCTTCCCCGCTCTGCTTCGATAGTCCGCGGATATAGTCGGAACGCCGTTTTCCCAATCCACATCAATGTGATACGCCTCACAGGAGTATTCTCCGCTGTCGTCTGTGATATTCAGCACCACGCTGTCAGCAAGTCCGCTCAGCAGCATATAGCCCGCCGTCTGCCCTAAATCTGCGGTCTGAGTGAGCTTTCCGCCGCTTATCAGCCTTGCACCGTTGAGGGAGGCTGTCCTGCCGTCGTCAGAGCTTGTCATTCCGCTGCCGTTTATCGCCAGCGCAAAGCTCGGTATCAGCGTTTCTCTGCCGCCCGCCGAATCGGACAAGATATCCAGTACCGTTGTCATTGGCGACACCCCCGAAAGATACGCGTTCTTTATCATATCGACAGGCTTTTCGGCGGCGGTTATACCCTCGGTAAATTGCAGATCGGTAAGCAGCGAAGCGCTTTCCGCACAGCAAACGGGCATATTAAGGCTGCACCTCATATCGCGGTTAAGCATCGTGACCACCGAAATAATATCCGTTTCCTCAAAGCCGCCACCAAGCACAAGCAGCTTCGCTTCGCTCATATAGATCTCCTTGCCGTCAATGAGCGAAAGCTCCTTTACAGCTTCGCCGAGCGTTTTGCCGCTGCCCGTGACCTTTATCACATTTGACTGAGTTACATCAAGCTCGCCGCCGCTGCCGCCCGCGCTGAAAAGCAGTGCGCTGAGCGTATATTCCCCATCTTCGCAGTCTACCGCCGCAAGCTGAATTATCGCCCTGTCGCCAATCTCTGTGGTATCCGCACAGCCGCAGCAGCACAGCATTATCCCCGCTATGATGATAAGCTTTTTCATGTTCCGCTCCTTTCAAAGGCTTCCTTGCCATTCATGACGGAGTTCACTGCCGCCGTTACCGAGAACAGCAGAAGCCCCGCTCTGAACGCCGCACCGAGCGTCCACACTGCCGCAGTAAAACCGTCAAGCCGCTTAAAGAACGAAATATCCGCAAGCTCAGCCGCAGCGGTAAAGGGATATTCCGCGATACCGTAAAACTCTCCCAGCACCGACATTCCGAACAATTCCACAAGCAGCAACGCCGCAGTTGAGGCTAACGCAAACACAAGCGCCGTTCCTCCGCCGCCTTTTTTCACATAAGGCAGCAGCGCCGCAAAAACGAGATACTCGCCGCCGCGCAAAAGCTGCTCCAAAACCTGATAGATAAAGCTCTCCGACATTTCCGCGCCGCCGATATCGCGCAGCTTCAAGTGTGGGATATCCGCGAGGATCACCGTCACAGTGACAACTCCTGCCGCAACAAGAAACAGCACTCCCGCGCGCGACAGCGCCTCCGCGCCCTTTATTGCCATATATATCGCAAGCAGTGCAATGATTATCGCAGTTACTGCCGCCGACATTCCTGTTATTATCGTGCGCTGAGCAAATTCCGCGCTGATAAGAACTGTTCTCGCCGCAAGAAACGCCGCAGCAAACGCTCCTGTAAGTCCCAAAAGCGTTCCTAACAGGCGATTTTTTCTGACCGCCGCGCCGTAGATATCCCTACCCTTTGAGGAATATATGATAACAGGCAGCGCAACAACCAGCCTTATCGCCTCCGCGACGAGCACCGAAGCCATGCTTTCAAAGCCAAATCCGCCCGTCTGTGGAAACGCTATCTCAGACGACAGCCGCGACAGCAGCATAATACAAAAAAGCTGATACTTACTTATCATGTTACCTCTTTATTCCGCACCGTTAAGCCCCTGCACCGTCATGTCGCCGTCAGCCATGCGCTTCCAGCCTGCGCGCACCAACATATCTCTCCCTGCACGAGGTGTAAACGGCGATATCGGCGCCATATACGGCGTTCCGAACGCATTCAGCGAGCACATCTTAACTACCACTGCACCTACCGCCACAGCAAGCCCGAAAAGTCCGAAAACGCCGCCCGCGATGATATACAAAAAGCGCAATATGACCGTTCTCTCATACATAGCGGGAACAACAAAGCTGCAAAGTCCCGAAAGCGCCACAACAAGCACCATCGGCGCTCCCACAAGGCCCGCGTTCACCGTGATATCTCCGATAACAAGACCGCCCACAACGCCGATCGCATGACCTATAGGGCGCGGCAGACGTATACCTGCCTCACGCAGTATCTCATACATAAAGTGTATGAAAAGGCACTCCAGCATAAGCGAAAACGGCGCTGTCTGCTCCGCCGCGGCCAGATTCAGTATAAGCGCAGACGGCAATAGCTCGGGACTGAATGAGGCTATCGCAACATAAGCTCCCGGTAAAAACAGCGTTATGAAATAAGCGGCAAGCCGCACAAGCCTTATAAAAACGGTGTAAAACGGCTTTTGGGTGTAATCGTCAAGCGTCTGAAAGCTCTCTATAAAAAGATATGGCACAACAAGCGCGAACGGAGTTCCGTCCACAAGTATGCCGACCCTGCCTTCGTAAAGCTTCGCCGCAAAGCTGTCGGGACGCTCGCAGGTGCCGCACTCCGAAAAGAACCAGCCGCCGTCCCCCTCAAGATACGGCTGGATATAGCCGCTTTCAAGAATAGTGTTCAGCTTAACGCTTTTCAGGCGCTTTTTCACGTTTTGGAGAAGCTTCGGCGACACCTTGTCACTGATGTAGCACAGACAGATATCGGTATTGCTGCGCTCGCCAAGCTGCGACATCTCGAAAACGAGCGTAGGCGACTTTATCCTGCGCCTTATCAGTCCCATATTTGTTCTAATTACCTCGACAAAGCCCTCTCTTGAGCCGCGCAGGTCGTTTTCAGTATCGGGCTGCTCGATTCCGCGCGTTTTAAAGCCCTGCACACCTATTCCCGTGCAGGCTGTACAGCCGTCAATAAGGATTATCGCAAACCCCGATTCCATCTTAAGACACAGATCGCCGAGATTTTTTATCTCAAGCTGCTCTGCCGCCACAAGATAGGCGTTGAAAATATGGTCCATAAGGACATCTGGCGGTACATTACCTCTGCCGTCAAGGTCGTTCAGCTTTTCGTAAACCAGCGCCGCAAGCGCAGTGGAGCTTGTCATACCCTCGCAGAGTATCACCGCCATGTCATTTCCGCACACTCTGCCCCTTTTGACGATAACATCGGTAGACCCGCCCGTCATTGCCTTTATATTCTTTAAATTCCGCTCAAGGCTCGCGTTTATCGGAGTATCGGGCGGAAGATTTGTGTATACTTCTTCGGACATCTTGCACCTCTTCCCTTTATTCAAAGGTAATATCCCACAAAAGCTGCAAAATATACCGCAGAGGTTGAAATGAGCAAGCTTTTGTGGTAAAATATAGGTGAAAATATATCAAGGAGCAAAAATATGAAAGAATTAAAGGCTGTAGTTTTTGATATGGACGGAGTTATCTTCGACTCCGAGCGCAAGGTGGTTGAATGTTGGATAGAAATTGCCGCGAAATACGGCATCAAGGATATCGAAAAGCTTTGCAAGCTGTGCCTCGGGACTAACTCTGCTGAAACGAAACGCATCGCACTCCAGTTTTACGGCGAGGACTTTCCCTATGAGGAGCGCAAAAAGGAGCAATCCGACCTTTATCACGAGCGCTACGACGGCGGCAGACTGCCCATGAAAACAGGCGTCCGCGAGCTGCTGGAGTTTCTTAAAGAAAAGGGCTTAAAGATAGCGCTTGCAAGCTCCACAAGGCGCGTTGTGGTTGAAAATCAGCTTCGTGACGCCGGGCTTCTCCCATACTTCGACAAGGTTGTCTGCGGCGATATGGTGAGCCACAGCAAGCCGCACCCCGAGATTTTCCTCAAAGCCTGCGAGGAGCTTTCTGTCGCGCCCGAATGTGCGATAGCCATTGAGGACAGCTACAACGGAATACGCTCCGCGCACGCCGCAGGTATGCGCCCGATAATGGTGCCCGACATGGCAGAGCCGAACGAAGAGATGGAGGGGCTTGCGGAGGTTATTTTAGGGTCGCTTTTGGAGGTTAGGGAGTATATTTTAAAGGAGTAACTTATGTTTGACAAAACATGTCCGTTCTGTGGAAAAAAACTTAAATTAACACCACCATCAAAAGAATTTCTCCCGAATATCATGGGACGTTGTACGGGTGGATCAGGATTTTTATTGCTACCATTACCTCGGCTGAAAAGTTATACTAAAAGTCCTCAAGCAAAATATAACGACCTTTCATACACTAAACATATTTACGAAACACAGGGAGATCTTACAGCATTTAAATTTGGCCACCCATCAAATGAACTCGGAAGATTTGAAAGAACTAGTCTTATCACAGTAAATAAAATCAGAAAACATCTTAATCGAGGTGGAATACATCTGTGGCAAAAGAATCTGCTCTTTTTGTGCAAAAACTGCCGTCACCCTATGGCTTTTAATGAAAATCCACGACGCGCGAAATGGATTTTCGAGCATATCTGGTTTTACCTTTTAGTGTTTTACATCATTGCAATACCATTGCAGCTTATGACGCATGAGTTTAATTGGACTTTAATGCTGTCGCTGCTTGGCGTCTGTGTGCTCATAACAGTGGGATATACAGCTTTTGTTTTCGGCAGAATAAAATATCTAAACAAAAACCGCAATAACATCGCGCCCCTTGATGATTATGCAAGTCTTGCAAGACTTCCAATACTTATCACCATTTCAAGAAAAAATATTCCGAATAAACACTTGTGTACAAGTAATATTTTTTCCACAGAAATAGACGAAGAAAAATATCAGCTATACATAACAAACGCGAAAAAGGACACTCTCGATTTGTACATCTGCGGCATCAACGGAGAACAGGAAAAGTTGCTTAAAATACTGCGATGCAATCAAGCGATACCGTTGTACTTCGGAAACAAATACTTAGGCAATGAAAACGTAATCGCCACCTATGAACCTCCCAAAGAATTTTCACATGAACATGATACTACTAATATACTCGCAGAACGTGAATGGTACTGCGACAGTTGCGGTTGCATAAATAAAAGTGCTTCCTCCGAGTGCAGATCATGCGGAAAATATAAGAGTTGAAAAAACGGGCTACCATCGGTAGCCCGTTGATCTTATGTAGCAATTCCCGCGAATTGGCTCTGATACAGCCTGTAATAAGCGCCGCGCTGAGCGAGAAGCTCCTCGTGGTCGCCTGCTTCAAGCACTCTGCCCTCGCCGAGGACGATTATCTTATCCGCGTCGCGAATAGTGGACAGACGGTGCGCGATGATAAGGCTGGTTCTGCCTTTCATAAGCGCTATCATAGCCGCCTGAATGTGCATTTCCGTTCTTGTATCGATACTCGAAGTAGCCTCGTCAAGAATAAGTATCTTCGGGTCGGCAAGCACCGCCCTTGCTATCGAGATAAGCTGCCGCTGTCCCTGCGAAAGGTTGCTGCCGCCCTCTGTGAGCATGGTATCATAGCCATCGGCAAGCTTTGAAGCAAAATCATGAACTCTTGCAAGCTTTGCCGCCGCAATTACCTCCTCATCGGTCGCATCTATCTTGCCGTAGCGGATATTCTGCGCTATCGTTTCGGAGAAGATGACGGTATCCTGCAAAACTATTCCGATACTACCACGCAGCTTTTCCATCGGCACATTTCGGATATCCTGTCCGTCAAGCAGTATCTCGCCGCCGTCTATGTCATAGAAACGCGTCAGCAGGTTTATTACTGTGGTCTTTCCGCTGCCCGTAGCTCCTACTATCGCTATCTTCTGACCGCTCTTTACCCACAGGTCGAAATCCTTTAAAACAGGCTCGCCCTCGACATAGGAGAACTTAACGTCCTTGAAATTAAGGTCGCCCTTGACGTTCTCAATCTCAAACGGCTCATTGCCACCGATATCCTCAGGCTCTGCGTCCATTATCTCAAACACACGCTCCGCGCCCGCAATAGCCGACTGAAGCTGCGCATACTGGTTGGCTATCTCGTTTATCGGTCGTGTGAACTGCTTTGAGTACACGATAAACGCCTGAATAGTGCCGACAGAAATGATTCCCTCTATCGCAAACCAACCGCCGAATGCCGCGATCAGCAAAAATCCGATATTGCCTATGCAGTTCATGCACGGGCCCATAGAGCCGCCCAGTATCTGCGCCTTTATGCCTATCTTTTTAAGCTGGTCGCTAGTAACGTTAAACTCCTCGCAGACCTTATCCTCTCGTGTATAAGCCTTTACGGTCTTGTATCCGCTTACAGTTTCCTCTATCTGACCGTTGAGCTGACCAAGCTTCTTCTGCTGCATGGGGAAATATTTTCTCATCAGCTTCGACAGATTTTTCGACACCAAAAGCGTGAGCGCTATCGTTATCATGCTGACAAGCGTGAGCTGCCACGAATGTATCAGCATCATCACAAAGCAGCCAAACACCATGATAACGCCCGAAATAAGCGAGCCAAGCGACTGCGACACCGAGTTCGAAACGTTCTCAACGTCATTCGTCATGCGGCTCATGATATCGCCGTGCTTGTGGGTGTCGATATACTTTATAGGAAGCTTTGAGATACGCGAAAACAGATCCTTTCGCATTATCCTAACAGTGTACTGTGAAAGCTTCGCCGCAAAGATGTTCTGAAAATACGTCAGCACCGCCGACACAAGATACACTCCGCCCAGTATGATAAGCCACTGCACAAGCGCGTCTATATCAATAACAGGGCGCTTGTCCGTTACGGTTATCGTGTCTATTGCACTCGCCTGAATGGTAGGCGCAGCAACGTTAAGAAGCGTTGCAACCAGCATAACAGCAAGCATCGCATACAGCAGGTGCTTGTTTTTGCCTATGTATTGCAGTATCCTTTTAAGCGAGCCTTTAACATTCTTCGCCTTTTCCTGCGGCATTCCCATCGCATGGGGACCTCCCGGACCTCTGCCGCCCGGTCGCAGATTTATCACAGGCTTATTGTTGTTATTCTCAGCCAACGCGCTCGTCCCCCTCTCTCATCTGTGAGCTGTAGATATCCTGATATACCTCGCAGCTTTTCAACAGATTTTCGTGGTTGTCAAACGCGGCAAGTCTGCCGTTTTCTATAACCGCTATCTTATCCGCACCCATAACGCTCGCAACGCGCTGTGCTATCATGATAACAGTGGTATCGCCGAGATTCTCGCGCAGCGCTCTTTGCAGCTTCGCGTCAGTGGTGAGGTCAAGCGCCGACATACTGTCGTCAAAAATAAGTATCTCAGGCTTTTTGACGATTGCACGGGCGATGGACAATCTCTGCTTCTGTCCGCCCGACAACGACGAGCCTTTCTCTGTTATGATATCCTTGTAGCCATCGTTGAAGCTCTCGACGAACTCCGCTGCCTGCGCTATCTCAGCGGCACTGCGTATCTCCTCGTCGGAAGCGTCGGGCTTGCCCCAGCGAATGTTATTCTCTATCGTATCGGAGAAAAGCTCGCTCTTTTGCAGAACAAAGCCTACTTTTTTGCGCAGTGCGTCAAGCTGATATTCCCTTACATCTACTCCGTCAACCAACACCTGTCCCTCTGCCGCGTCATAAAAACGTGCAATAAGATTTACAAGCGAGGTCTTTCCGCAGCCCGTAGCGCCGAGAATTGCCACAGTTTCCCCTTTATTAACTTTAAAGCTGATGTCCTCCAGCACATTTCCCGCCTGAACACCGGGATAGCGGAAAGATACATTCTTGAACTCAACAGTTCCCCGCGCTGCGGTAGTGCCGTCAAAGCCGCCGCTTTCAATAACGGGGTCAGCGTCAAGTATCTCTCTGATACGCTTTGCAGAAGCCGATGCGCGGGTTACCTGCTGGAACATCATGCCTATCATCATCACGGACATAAGTATCTGCGTAATGTAGGTAATTCCCGCCATGACTCTGCCGACCTCAAGCTCGCGCGCCTGCACCTCAAGTCCGCCCATGTAGATTATAGCAAGGACAGACGCGTTCATAAGTATAGAAAGCACGGGCGTAAGCAGCGCCATAAGCTTCTGCACGCGGAGATTTGTGTTGCAAAGCTCGTCATTCGCCTTGCTGAAACGGTCTATCTCATACTGCTCGCGAGTGTACGCCTTAACCACTCTCGCGCCCGATACATTCTCCTGAACAACGGAGTTCACACGGTCAAGCTTGCCCTGTACCACTTCAAAAAGCGGAGCGCCCTTTTTCAGCACCACAGCAACAACTATAAGCTGCACGGGCAACGTAACAAGCAAAACCAGACCGAACATAACGTCTATGTTCAGCACCATGTAGATACCGCCGACAAACTGCATTACAGTGCGCACCATCATTCTCAGTGCCATGCCAACAAAGTCCTGACAAGCAGTTATGTCATTCGTGAGCCTTGTGACGAGGGAGCCTGTGGTGAACTTGTCCGTCTGCTGAAACGACATCTTCATGACCTTTGCAAACGCGTCCTTACGCAGATCGTTAGAAAAGCTCTGCGCCGCGATATTTCCGAACACGCCCGAAAGTATGCCGCCGATGCAGCCTATGACGGTGAATATCACCATCTGTATCCCTAAATTCAGGATTATCTCCATGTTTTCAGCGAGGACGCCCTCGTCAACGATCCTGGACATAAGGTCGGGCTGGATAAGATCCATGCTGACCTCCAGAATCATGAACAAGGGCGACAACACTGCAATATACCAGTATTTTTTTAAGTATGTCAGTATCTTAATCAACGAAATCTCCTCCGAGTCCGTTTTTCAGATTATCCGTCATCTTCTTGATAAGCTTTCCGACAGAATCAAGCTCCTTTTCGGAAATCCCCTCAAGCATGAGCTTTTCGGCATTGTCAAACGCCTGAAGTATCTGATCGTGCATTTTTCTGCCTTTATCAGTGATAAAAACATGGGTTTCGCGGCGGTCGTTGTCGTTCTTTTCGCGGCGAACGATGCCCTCGCGCTCCATGTTGCGAAGCGTAATGCTGATAGTGGGAGCTTTCAGCTTTGTGATGTTCACTATCTCAAGCTGGGTAAGCCCGTCATGCTCCATCAGCGGCTTCATAACATGGCGATAAGAAGCGCGCATACCGATACGCTCAAGCTCTCTGCCAACATACTCGCCAAAAAGGAACGACGCGTCGTTGACACTGCGAATGGTCTCATTGCCCTTGAACATATAGGTATTGTTGTTGCTGTTTTTCATATATTATTTCCTTTCTAAAAGTGCCGAACCGTGACACCACGGCATTTAAACATAAGCAAGCCGATAAAAATAAATAGCCACTGTTATTTTATCGTCTAATTTTATTATACTTGTTTTTTCGTTATTGTCAATAAATTTAATGTGAAAAATTGATGAAAATACACAAAACAGCTACATAAAGCGAATGTCGCCGATACACATAGAAACAGTTAATAATTCAGCCGTACCATTGACTTTTATAGAAAATACACATATAATATAGTTTAGGCAAAAGAGCAAAATAACACTACGATAGGTGATGAATATGTCTGTTATCTCATGCACCGCACAGCAAGCGGAGCTTCTGTCGCAGCGTGATGAAAAGCTGGGTAAATTTATTAAGAAAAAGGGCATTATAAGCCGCGATGGCTTCGATGATGTTTTCAGCGGAATCTGCTACAACATCGTCAATCAGCAGATATCCATGAAAGCCTGCGAAGCGCTCTGGACAAGGCTGTGCGAGCAGCTTAGTGAAATTGCTCCCCAGAATTGCCTTGACGCGGCAAAGCTCAAAGCCTGTGGATTATCCCAAAGCAAGGCAAATTGCATTGCCGAGTGCGCAAAGCGTTTTACAACAGGAGAATTGTCCGCGCAAAAGCTGCGCGATATGACCGACACAGAAGTTAAGACCGCCCTCACAACGATAAAAGGCATAGGCGAATGGACAGCGGAAATGACGCTGATATTCTGCCTCGGGCGCGATGATGTGCTGAGCCTTTCCGACTTCGGTATAAGAAAGGGACTTTCGCTGCTGCACGATATCGACATCAAAAATATAAAGGAAATGAAGAAATTCAAAAAGCTCTACTCCCCATGTGGCACAGCGGCTTCGCTGTACCTGTGGAAAGCAGCGCGCGAGCTTTGATAAAGGAGTTTAAAAAATGCTGAAAAAGATACTTGAACCCGCTTCCTGCGGCAAATGCAGGATATGCTGCGGCTTTGACGAAAGCGACAAATGGGAGATACCCCTTGTTTTTGAGGAGCTTCGCGGCTATCTCGCCGAAAACCACCCCGATATAAAACTTATTGAACGCGGCGGCGAATACGTTTTTGATATGAAATTCAACGGCGATGAGGTGATATTCTGCCCCATGCTTACTGAAAACGGCTGCAAGCTTGGCGATAAAAAGCCGTTCGACTGTCGGATATGGCCTTTTCGCGTGAACGACCTTGACGGAAAACGCGTCATCACAGTGTCCCCCGTATGCGATACAGTGTCTGCTCTGCCGCTGTCGGCACTGTGCGATTTTGTCAGCAAGGACGGCTTTGCAAAGCTGCTTTTCGATACCGCAAAAACTCACCCGGACATGGTGAAGCCTTACATCAGCGGCTATCCCATCGTTGCCGTCGAGGAGTAAAATGCAATCGTGCGGCGACATATTCAGAAAAAGCCGCCGAAATCATGCTTTTTCCGAAAATGTTACGAAAAAATAACAAAATAGCGCCCGTGGGTTGGTAGAAATACAAGCCCGCAAGTGCTATACTTTAAACATGAGGTGATGAAATGTCGATAAAAGCTAACAATCTCAAGCTTTTTCGCAAGAAAAGCGGATTTACTCAGGAGGAAATTGCCGAAAAGCTGGGCGTTTCACGTCAGGCTGTTGCAAAATGGGAAAACGGCGACACCACTCCCGACATCGAATTTTGTATGGAGCTTGCAGAACTTTACGGCACAACAATGGACGCGCTTTTCTGCAACCAATACCTTGATGATGATACGCAGGACGGAAAGCACGCATTCGGTATTGCAAAAGTAAACGACAAGGGACAGATAACGCTTCCCAAAAAAGCAAGAGAATTATTCAACATCAATGTGGGCGACTCACTGCTTATCCTCGGCGAGGAAGGCAGAGGCATCGCAATAGTAAACCTCGGCGATATGCCGACGTAATGACATTTTGGAGGTAATCTATGAAAGCAGTTGAGGCTGTAGCGCTTACTAAAAAATACAAGACCAAGACCGCAGTTGACGGCATAAGCTTTCACGTTGACGAAGGCGAGCTGTTCGCGCTGCTTGGCGTAAACGGCGCAGGTAAAACTACAACTATCCGTATGCTGTGCTGTCTGTCTACCCCCACATCGGGAAATGCAGTTATATGCGGCCATGATACAATAAAAGAAAGCGAAAATGTAAAGCAGATAATCGGTATTTCACCACAGGATACCGCGATAGCTGAAAATCTCACTATTCGCGAAAATCTCGCTCTTGTTACTAAAATATACGGCTTTTCCAAGGAGAAATGCGAAGCTAAGGTCGAGGAGATGATAAAACTCTTTGATATGGACGAGGTTCAGAATGACCGTGCAAAGACGCTTTCGGGCGGCTGGAAGCGCAAGCTTTCAATTGCAATGGCGCTTATCTCGGAGCCTAAGGTGCTGTTTCTTGACGAACCTACGCTCGGACTTGACGTTCTCGCACGCCGCGAGCTTTGGCGCGCAATAGAGTCGCTTAAAGGCAAGATAACGATAATCCTCACCACTCACTATATGGAGGAGGCTGAAAGCCTTTCCGACCGCATTGCAATAATGCTTAAAGGAAAGATATCAGCAATAGGAACTCTCTCCGAAATAGAAGCCATCGCAGGCGAAGAGGGACTTGAAGCCTCATTCGTTAAAATTGCAGAAATGACAGAAAAGGGGGAATTATAATGCAGCGCTGTTTAGCTTTTGCCGACCGTAATCTTAAGGAGCTTCTGCGTGACCCGCTGAGCTACATATTCTGCCTTGGATTTCCGCTGATAATGCTAGTTGTTATGACTCTTGTTGATTCAAGCATTCCCGCCGAAGCAAACATGACGATATTCAACATCAACAATCTCGGCCCCGGTATCGCAGTGTTCGGACTTGCATTTGTAATGCTGTTCACCTGCCTTAATGTTTCAAAGGATCGCTCAGGCTCGTTCCTGGTAAGACTTTACGCATCTCCCATGAGATCGTCTGATTTTATCCTCGGCTACATTCTTCCTGCATTTATCCTGACCTTAGTGCAGATGGTGATAACCTTTGTATGCTCTGTTGTCATCGGTCTTATTACAGGCACTTCACTCAATATCCTCGGCTGCCTTATCGCAGTTATCGCTTTGATACCGCTTGCAGTGCTGTTCATTTCATTCGGACTGCTGTTCGGAACACTGTTCAGCGAAAAGGCTTCCCCGGGTCTTTGCTCTATCATCATCTCGCTGTCTGCTTTCCTTGGCGGTATTTGGTTCGATTGCGCTGCCACGGGAGGAGTTATGCTGGACATATGCAATGTTCTGCCTTTCTACCACGGCACCAAAGCCGCAAGAGCCGCAGTTGCAATGGATTTCAGCGGAGATTTTTGGCTGGATATCGCGATTACCGCAGCGTATGCACTCATAGTCACCGTTGCTTCTATTCTACTGTTCAAGCGCAAGATGAAAGCAGATCTCAGCTAAATAATAAAGTAATATTATTAAAACAAAACGGCATTGTTATTGAAATGCCCCAAAAAGATAGTGGACTGAACCACTTTGTGCAGACAGCACAAAAAAGCCCCTAAGGTATAATCAAGCAATGAACTGGCATCGCTTCTGAAGCGGTGTCAGTTTTGATTTTAGCTGAATCCTTTCGTTGTTATAAAACCAAATATAATCATCAATAAGACGACGAGCCTGAGAAAAAGATTCGATTTTTTGACGATAGATACATTCAGTTTTGAGAATAGAAAAGAAATTTTCAGCTATCGACGACTATATTGACGGCAAAGAGGTCATAATTGCGGAGGATAAGCTGAAAAATGCGTCCAGCCGAAGAACTCTACCGCTTATTCCGCATATAGAAAAGCTCCTGCTGGAAGAAAAGCAGAAG
>SVMX01000013.1 GCA_015067175.1 Oscillospiraceae bacterium
ATGCTTGCAGAGGTTGTTGACCTTATTAACAATAGACCCAGAAAGCGCTTGGGTTATCTCTCACCTGCCGAGGTAATTCATAAATTTTTTCTTTAATTTTGTTGCACTTGACTTGACAATCTATCATCAGAAAAATGTTGTAATTTTTATCATATCTATATCACATCTTAGTGACAACAGGGTGCGTAATGAAAAATAATTTTATTATGTAACGATATTATCCCATAAATAAAGGTCACTTGCTGGTCACACATAGGTTTTCGGACACGTTTTACGACGATTATGCGAAAACAATCGCAATCAAAAACAGCTCTGCTATGGGATTCTTCATTTTCACAACAGAGCCGTTCCTTGAGTTACATTTCTACGAATTAATAGTTTTTTCTTGTTTGAAATATAATTACACCAACAACAAAGTAACAAGAAATTGATATTGTTTCGCTTGATCCATAATATGAAGAAAAAATGAAACCTATCGTTAAATTGTGCAACCACCCGTTAAAAGGTGCAACCCCCTAAAATTGTATCAAATATTACGTTCTTTGCCAAGTTGAATATCGCGCAGAACCGCATTGTTGCCACGAACGGCTTAACAGTGCGGTTTTCTGTTTGCACCGCAAAATAGACATTTCGCTCCAAAAGACGATAAAACACTCCAAAAAACAATGTTTCAGCCAATCATGCAACACGAAATTTCGCTCTTAAATGGCTGTACAAAAGCAAAACCCGCCCCCGAAAAACTCGAGGGCGGTACATTTTTTTATTCAGTTGCTTCCACCACAAACGCCTTAAACCCATCGACCTTCAGCTTCACCATGCGCGCCTCGGCTTTCTCATAGTCCTCAAAAGCGCCGACCTGCACGCGGTAAAATAGACCCGACTTCACGATGAAAGCCGAATAGCCGCATTTAGCCGCTTCGACCTTGCACTTTTCTGCGTTCTTCTTTGTCAGAAACGCGCCAATCTGCACTCTATAAAGCTTCTTGGGCGGCTTTCCGAGTTCCTCCACCTTTGCGCGGAACCAGTCCATGTTCTTGCCGAACTTCGACAGCCAGTTTTCGGGGTCGCCGTGGTTGCTTGCATATCCAAGCTTGTGCGCCTCCTTGTGGCTGACTATCTTTTCGACAGGAACACCGTATTTGTCGCACCACTCGCGGCAAAGCTTCGCCGCAAGGTCAAAAGCCGCGTTGAAATACTCCTCGTTGTTGAGCGCGTCCTCACATATCTCGAACTGGAGATACGCAGGCTCATAATTATAGCTTCCCTTGCTGCCTCTGCCGCAGTTCCAACAGCAGATATCATACGGGAGCAGTTGCGCCGCGCGAACTTCGCCGTTCTTGTCCTTGCCAATTACGGCATGAGGACAAGCCTCATAATTCGGACGGTCATAGTAGTTCTTGTATTTATTCTCGCCGCAGATGGCAGGCGAGTTCACATAACGCTTTAGGTTGGGGTTGTTTGCGCCTGTGGAATGAACGACAATGCCCTCTGCCTTGCCTTTGGGCATCTTCTGCGCCGCCTTGTAGCAGTTGTTTTTCTTCGCAAGCGCCTTGAATGTCACAGCCATAGCTTATTCCTCCTTGTTGTGGGAGCTGTCTGCAAGCCCCTCACCGACAGTATATGCAATGACCGAAGCTGCGGACATAATGCAGCCGCTGACGGTTTCAGCAGTATCGGAGCTGCCGCCAAACGCAAGGATAAGACCCGTCACAAAGCCTGCGACAGATACCCACAGCTTGCGTGATGTAAGCTTTCTTTTCCAGTTCATAAAATTGTCCTCCTTTGATTTTATATCCCAAGTCCGAACTTGGTAAGTGCATAAGTAACGACCGCCGCAACCACCATTATGATGATTTTCTCAACAACGCTGTCCCAGCGCTTTCCTGCCTTGCTTGTCAAGGTCTTTACCTCGGTCTTTATCTCCTTGATGTCGCCGTCCATATCGGACTGCCGCTGTGCTACCAAAGCGATAGTGTTAAGCAGCTTTTCGCTTTCTTCAAGCTTTTTCTCGGCGGTATCAAGCCTATGCGTGTTGGATTTGCTCCGCTCGTCTATTCGCGCTATCTTTTCGCGCAGCTCAATTTCGTCCACTAATCCTCACCCCCTCTCATCATTGCGAACACGCCCGCAAGCGTGAGGATAACGCCAACTACCATAGACCACGTTTCGGCGTCCATTGGTATCACGCTCCTTTTGAATTGGTATTTTAATACGCCATGCCTGTTATTTCAGTGAACTGTTCTTTAGTGATTACACCTTTACGAACAGCAGTTCGCACCATAGCAACAGTCCAAAGACCGCGCTTATAGTTTCTTTTCACGATGTCAAAATTCATGTTATACCACCTCCTCGGTATCTTCCATGCTTGTAAGCATTTGATACTCCATGCAAGCCGCAATACGTTCCTCGGCAGTCACTTCCTCGACCGCTTCTTTGGGTGTATTCAATATCGTTTCGATAGCAGCGATAGCCTCATCCTCTGAAAGCGTGCTGTCAATGCCATAAACGCCGCGCAGTACAGAGAGGTTATCCATAGACTGCATGACCTGGCCGAGTTCGTCCGTTCCTACAACAAATGTGAAAACCTCTGCCGCAGGGTAGTTTTCAAGAACTGCCTCCTTAGTTGCAATTGCTCCGTTAGGGAACATATAGGTTTTTTCACCTGTGTATTTTTCAAGTTTTATCATAATAAATATCCTCCTGTTAGATTATTGTGTATGCGTCTACCGTGGCATATCGCACAGTTTTGCCGTTGCCGCCCGCAAACAGCGCGTAGTTGCCTATAGTAGTAGCGGACAAGTGGTTTCTTGCCACTGATAGATTTGCGGCGGTGCTTTTTACAAGCTGCGAATTATAGGTGTCTACCGTTGCTAAAAATGTGTTTTCATTATTTCCGCCTGCAAAAAAAGCACAGTTTTTGACTGTAGCTGCCGCAAAAAAAGACTTTCCTACCGATAAATCGGCGGCAGTGCTTTTTACAAGTGAGGGATTATATACATCGACTGTTTTATACCTTGTTGTACTTGTACCATTGCCGCCCGCAAACAATGCGTAGTTGCCTACAGTGTTAGCGGCAGGACACCGCGCCACTGACAAATCCGCAGCGGTGCTTTTTACAAGCGTTGAACTGTAAACATCAACGCTTTTGAAAAAAGTGCCATCATAGTTTTTGCCACCGCCAAACAATGCGTAATCACCTATTTTAGCAGTTCCTGCGGAATGTTTTGCAACTGACAAACTGCTTGCTGTCCTTTTTACGAGCGATGAATTGTACGCATCTACTGTTTTACACGTTGTAGTACTTACCACACCGCCACCGAACAGCGCATAATCTCCGACCGAAACAGATGATATTGTGTATTTGCTTTCCGTCAAATTCGCCGCCGTACTTTTAACCAGTGAAGAATTGTAGGTATCTACTTTTGCAGTATAGTAAGGGCTAGCCGAAATAAAGCCACCGCCGAATAGAGCATAGTCCCCGACCGAAGCCGCTGCTAACTTGTATTTAGCTTCGGATAAATCTCTTGCATTGCTTTTTACAAGCAAGGAATTGTATGTGTCTACCGTCGCGTAACAAGCACTGCCGTTCCAGCCACCGCCGAACAAAGCGTAATCGCCGACTGTGGCAGCCGCTAATTCGAATTTTGCCTCAGATAGCGGTTCTACAGTACCGTAATATTCAGCCGTATCGCCTCCGCTGTCACTGTCAAAGAACGGTCTTGCAACGCCGCCAACGCCGATATAGCCTTTCTTTATCTTACGAGCAAATCCGCCAACGCCAACAAAACCGCTCTTTACCTTTCGTGCGATACCATCGACGCCGACATACAAGTTTTTAGCCATAAGCCGCCTCCTTACTCATATACAAGCGCGACCGTACCCGTTTCAAGCTCCGACACGCCTGCTTCAAGGTCGGTATCGGTAGCATACATCTTATGCAGACCGAGCGAATTGTCCGTTGAAACAGTGTCAGCGGATAGTTTTTCATTCAGCGCCGCCGTAATCACTTTGTTCTGCACGGGGTTTTCGCTGTCAGCCGAAAGCTCGCTGTCAACGGTAATGCCGCCCGAAAGGCTATCTGCATATTCTTTAGCTGCTGCGAGAGTTTCAGCGTTCTTGCTGTCTGCGTAAGTTTTAGCCGCTTCAAGAGTGTTGCTGTCGCCCGTGTCAACGTAGTTCTGAGAAACGCCGCCCGTGCCGCCGCTGCCTGCGATGCTGTCCGCGTATTCCTTGGCGGCGGTGAGGGTTTCCGTTGTTTTGCTGTCAGTGTAGCTGTTTGCGCTCTGTTCAGCCGCCGCGACAGTAGTATTTAGCTGCTCGGCTGTAAGGTGTATCGCGGTATCTCCCGCGTGAGCGTCAATAGCGTTCCTTGCAACGAGATCTTCGGTGCCGCCTCCACCCGAAGCCGAGGCGGCTGTCTTAAAAACCGGTTCTGCGTAATCATTGCCGCAAAGCAGAACGCTTCCCGTTCCGAGCAGGTGCACTGTGCCGTTACTGTCAAGAAGCTTCGCCGCTCCGCTTGCAGGTATGGAGAGGACTCCGTCTGCGCCTGCGGTAATTCCTGCCTCTGCCGAGGCGTAAACTACGCCCGTGCCGTCGTTTCTGATATCGCAGTTCTGACCGCTGATATCTACTTCAATTTCCGCGCCCGTAAGCGCGATCGTTTTGTATGCCATATTTAATGACCTCCTTTTCTTTGTGAGATTAACACAGAAAACTGTGTAATTCTCTGTCATTCTTCCGTAAGCACGCGCTTGCCGCCGACATAAAGCTCGCCGTTTTTAAAGCTCAGAGTGCCGCCCCGAGAGGTCGTGCTTTCGCTTGTATATAACTCCGTCAATTCTAAGATACATGATATTTGCCATGTACCCTCCGAAAACAAAAAAGAGCCACACAGCCGATTAAATCGGTCGCATGGCTCAAAGGCTCTTGGTTATTCTGTTTTTATTATAGCATATACTTTTATACTGTTGCGCTCAACCGGAAGCTACATATTTGATAGCCGTATCGCTCCCACTTGTATCGTCTGCGAAACTTCCGCCCACAAAATGTTCCTCACTTTTCTCAAAACATCAAGCGCAATGATACGATCCGATGTTTCTGTTCTTTTATGAGATTTCTTTTCTGATTTAGGTGTTTCTGTAACGACTGGTTTTTTGTCCGGCAGAAAACATTTCGGGGTATCTAACTTACAGCCGTAAAACTCCATAAGCTTTACAAATCACAATTTCGTTACAACAAACTCCGCAGAAGCAAGTTTGCTGCCGTTTGGATTCTGCGCCTTGTACTGTGCCAACCACGCACTCTCAAGCAGAATGTAATCCTTTTGCTTTTCGCAGAACGATTTAAGATATTGCCTTATCGAACTCAATGCTTCAGAACATGGTACAACTAAAAACGAGGCTTTTCTTATCCGATTACTTTTCATTAATTCAGAAATGAATTGAAGATAATAACAACATAAAAAAAGCTGAAAAGGTCTATACTCTTGATAATTAAATAGCACAAAAGCGTGAGCAATTGCTCACGCTTTTCCTTCTTAACCGCCAAGTCATGACCCTCTGCGCAGCATTTCCTCTGCCGCTTTAAGGCTGCTCTCACTGCTGCCGTCGCCGTCGATTATGCGGGCTAGCTCAGCCTTTCTGCCCTCAAAATCAAGCGGCTGTATGTGCGTGAACGTACGCTCGCCCTCGGTATGCTTTTCAATAAGCAGATGATGCTGCGCCTGTGACGCTATCTGCGCAAGATGGGTTATACAAAGCACCTGACGCTTCTGCGCAGTTTCCGCAAGCTTTATGCCAACCTTTTGCGCCGCCCTGCCGCTAATTCCCGCGTCTACCTCGTCAAAAATAAGTGTCGGGATATCATCGTTATCCGCAAGCACGCTCTTTATCGCAAGCATTATGCGCGAAAGCTCGCCGCCGCTTGCAATCTTGTTTATAGGCTTCGGTGCTTCGCCTGCATTTGCCGAAATAAGCATCTCAACCTTGTCCATTCCGTTTATTGTTACCTTGTCGCGCTCCACCGAAATAACTATCCTAACATTCGGCATATCAAGGAACTTTAGCTGCTCGCATATCTCAGCCGACAGCTTTTCCGCCGCTTTCACACGAAGCTCTGTGATAGCTGCGGCGCGCGACTTTACATCCTCTGCAAGCTCATGCTTTTGCGAAAGAAGCTGCTCAAGCTCGCCGTCTGCGCCGTCAAGCTCCAAAAGCTCGCTGCGGCACTCGTCAAGATAGTCGACAAGGGCGTCAGCGTCCATGTTATATTTACGCTTTGCGTGCTTTAGATGGGATACTCTGTCTTCAAGCGAAGCCTCTCTTGCAGCGCCTCCGTCGTCGTTGGTGTTAGCGGATATCTCCGCCGCGATATCCTCCGCTTCGGGCAGGATATCCTCTATGCGCTTCGCAAGCGCGTCAGCCTCGGGCATAAACTGTGAAACCGAGCTTAGCATATTCATAGCCTTTCTGAGCAGGTCAAGCGCACCAACGCTCTCCTCACCGTTAAAGCAGTTGTATGCCGAATACAGCGCCGATTGTATCTTAACGAAATTGCGGCACTTAGCAAGCTCCGCTTCAAGTGCGTCACCCTCGCCTTTTTCAAGATCAAGCGCCTCAAGCTCCTCAACTATCGAGGTCAGACGAGCGACTTTCAGTGCGCGCGTTTCGTCCTCGCTTTGAAGCTTATGTATGCGCTTTGAGATCTGCGAAAAGCTGCGGAATTTCTCGCGGTAATCCGCAAGCGCCGCGTCAATTCCGCCGTAGCTGTCAAGTATATCACGCTGATTATCCTGCGACATAAGCAGCCTGTTTTCATGCTGACCATGAACATCGACAAGCATTGAGCCTATCTCGCGCAGCATCGCCGCCGTTGCAGAGCGTCCGTTTATCCTAGCGGTGCTTTTTCCGTCTGCGGTTATCTCGCGCATAAGCATAAGCTCGCCGTCCGAAGCATCAAAGCCCATCTCCGAAAGCTTGTCCAGAACGCTTTGCGAAACATCGTCAAAAAGCGCTGTTATAACAGCCTTTGGCGCGCCTGTGCGCACGATATCCTTGTTAGTTCTCTGACCGAGAATGGCGTTTATTCCGCCGATGAGTATACTTTTACCCGCGCCCGTTTCACCCGTAAAAACGTTGAAGTTTCCGCCAAACTGCGCGGAAGCCTTTTCGATGACCGCAAGGTTTTCTATGGATAATTCACGAAGCAAGCGTGCTCCCTCCTCTGTCAGACTAATTCTTTTTCAGCATTTTTTTGAGCTGCTCTATAAGCTGCACGGCGTGGTTTTCCGAACGCGTCAGCACGAATATCGTATCATCGCCTGCAATAGTTCCTACAACAAAGCCGAATTTCTGCTCGTCCAGCACCGCGCACGCAGCGTTTGCAAGTCCCGCGCGGCATTTTATCACCACGGTATTCATTGCATAGTCAAGCGACACCACCGCCTGTGCAAATATGCTGTTGTACCGCGGCGAGCCACCCATAGCGGAGGAAAAATAGCAATTAACGCCGTTTTCCGAGATACCCTTTGTTATTTTAAGCTCGCGCATATCGCGCGATATAGTCGCCTGCGTCACGCGGAAGCCTGCCTGCTTCAGCAATATCTGAAGCTCCTGCTGAGTTTCCGCCTCATTCTCGATTATTATCGACAGCAAAGCCGCCTGTCGCCGCTTCTTATCCATGATGTCACCGCCTTCTTTTTCAGAAATTCTGCAAGCCGTCCGATACTACTTCAGCGGCGTCATCAGCTTGTTTCTCACCGCGCCGAAGAAGCCCTCTCCCGCTTCGATAAGCTCAAGCGGACTGTCAAATCTCCGCAGCACCAGCTCATCACCGTCGCCAAATGGTATTCCGCGCTCGCCGTCAACACTGACCGTTACAACGCTGCCTTGATAAGACGCAGCACGCAGCTTTATCGGCTTCGCCACAGAAAAAATCATAGGGCGCGAAAACAGCGTGTGCGGACACAGCGGCGTGCACTCAACGCACTCCATATCGGGCGCAATTATAGAGCCGCCTGCAGAAAGCGCATAAGCCGTAGAGCCTGTCGGCGTGCTGAATATAACTCCGTCCGCCTGTACTCGCGACACCTCGCTGTCACCGCAGTATATACGAAACTCGGGAAGCTTTGAGCTTCTGTCGCGCTCCGCTACCACGTCATTGAGCGCCTCGCGCGTTTCACAACTCCCGTCTGCACGGTGTATCTCAACACTCAGCATCATACGTCTGCTGACGGTAAAATCACTGCTCAGTATCTCGGGTATGCACGCGATATCCGATGGCTCCAACGTCGCCATAAAGCCAAGTCTTCCGCGATTTACTCCGAGAAGCGGTACACCGCACATTGCAGCCAATCTGCCCCAGTGAAGTATAGTTCCGTCACCGCCGACAGTTATCATGCAAAGCGCGTCCCGAAGCCCGTCTAAAGCCTTGCCGTCAAAAAACATCGGCTGAAAACCGCTGTCGGAAAGCAGCGCAGATATAGCGTCAGCAAGCGCCGCAGCCTTGTCATCATGCGTATTGTAGGTTATTATAACACGCTTGCTCATCATTTCGCCACCTTTTCAATGCACATCAGATACTCTGTGTTTCCGTCGCCGCCGCATATCGGGGAATCCGCAGTTCCTATCACAGAAAAACCGCACTGTAACGCAAATTCCGTTATTTCCTCCACCACCCTGCGGCGCACCTTTTCGTCCTTTACTATGCCCTTTTTGTTGAGAGCGGCACGTCCTGCCTCAAACTGAGGCTTTATCAGCACCACTGCCCTGCCGCCGTTTTTAAGCAAACGGTCGATATGCGGTAATATCTGCTTCAGTGATATGAACGACACATCAGTGCCGACAAAATCAACCGTTTCGGGAAGCTGCGCCGTGCGAATATCCGTCTGCTCCATCACAACAACACGCGAGTCAGCACGAAGCTTTTCATCGAGCTGGTCTGTTCCCACGTCCACCGCGTAAACCTTTTTCGCACCGTTTTGGAGCATACAATCTGTAAAACCGCCCGTAGACGAGCCGATATCAAGGCACACCATGCCACCGATATCAAGCGAAAACACTTTCAGCGCGCCCTCAAGCTTTAATCCGCCGCGCCCAACATAGCGAAGCTGCTCACCCGTTATCTCGACATTATCACCGTCTGCCACCTCAAAAGATGGCTTTGTGCACGGCTTTCCGTTTACCGAAACGCCGCTGCTTTTTATAAGGCTTTGCGCCGCTGTACGGCTTTTGCAAAGCCCCTTTTCGGTAAGATACACGTCAAGCCGCATAGGCGCACCTCCTTAAAACTCCGTCAAGGGAGTAAATACCATACCGTTTTCGGTTGTCGCTCCGCTGTATAAAAGCTCTGTACCCCGACCCTCGGTAAAATAATGCCGAAGCATCTGCGCCGCACTTAACGGCATTTCAAGCGCTGCTATCTCATCAGGCTTGAAGCAGCGTATCTCACCCTCGGTGCTTTTCAGCGCGGTCTGTTTTTTAAGCTCGGCAAAGAAATAATAATTCAGCCGTATCTCGCCGTTTTTCAGCCGTTGCGTGATATATCTGAGCTTTAGTCCCGATATATCGCTCTCGGTAAGCCCTGTTTCTTCAAAAAGCTCTCTCAGCACACAGGCTCTTGCGTCATTCAGCTCGTTTTGCTCAAAATGACCGCCCGCCGTGCCTGTGTAGCAATCCGTAACAACGCTGCCGCCTTGCCTGTAAAGCAGATAATATTCGTCCCGATATGACAGATATATCGCAGTCATGCACCGAAGCCGTCCGTCCATAATTCTCCCTTACTTTAGCTTTTCTATCATCGAGGCCTTATCAAGACCAAACGCCTCTAACTGCTCCTCTACAGTTGCCGCGGGCACAAATCCGTTTATTCCCACAGCCTCAAAGCTGCCCTTAAAGCCACGCTCACTCAGCATAAAGCACAGCTTCTGCGCTATACCGCCGCTGAGACTGCTCTCCTCAAAGAATACAACGCGGTCGTAAGCTGCCGCTATCTCAGTTATTTTTTCGGGCAGCGGCGATATCTTCACAAGTCTTAACCAATCACAGCCCGCACTGTCCGCGCACTCGTCAAGCCACGCGGATATTCTTCCGTAGCTTACAGCAAGCGTTTTCGCGCGTTTTCCACTGTAAGAAAAATCCGCTGACGGGGGGAGAAACTTTCTATACTCGCCGCCCTTTGGATAGCGCACCGCAACAACCCCGTCCGTGTCGTATATCGCACGCTTTAAGCAGCGGCGAAGCTCCTCATGACTTGCGGGGGAGAATATCGTCACATTCGGTATTCCCGACAGCATCGGGACATCGAATATCCCCTGATGCGTCTCGCCGTCCTCACCAACCAGGCCTGCACGGTCTATCGCAAGCACGATATGCGTATTTTCTATAGCACAGTCGTGGATTATCTGATCGTATCCGCGCTGCAAAAACGTGGAATACACTGCGAACACAGGCAGCATTTTTTCAGCCGCAAGCCCTGCCGCAAATGTCACCGAATGCTGCTCTGCAATTCCCGTATCGAAAAAACGTTCGGGACAGGAATGGCTGAAATAGTTCATGCCTGTTGCGTATTTCATTGCGGCGGTTATACCGCATATCCTGCTGTCGGTCTTTCCCAAGCGCTCAAACTCCAGACCGAAAGCCTCAGAATAGCTGATAGCGGGAGCACCCGTCTGTTTCGCGCCTTTGCGTGCTATCGCATGATACTCACCGGGATTTTCCTCTGCAGGTCTGTAGCCTTTTCCTTTCGTTGTAAATACATGGACTACACAGGGGCGATGCATCATTTTTGCTACCGCCAAAGCCTCAATCATATCTTCTATATTATGACCGTTTACAGGCCCGATATAGCTGCAACCGAGATTTTCGAACAGCGTACCTGTGCCGTATATCATATCCTTGATAAGATTTTTCGCGGTACGCACTGCTTTTTCAAGGCGCTCGCCAACAAGCGGCACCTGTGACAGCGCAGTTTTGAACTGCTGCTTAGCACAGTAGTATCTTCGGGTCGCGCGGATATGCGAAAGATACCTTGCAAGCGCACCGGTGCTTTTTGAGATGGACATAGCATTATCATTAAGCACCATCACAAGACCTGTGCGGCTCTTTGCAGCGTTGTTAAGGCCCTCATAAGCCATGCCGCCCGTAAACGCGCCATCGCCTATAACCGCCGCAACGCTGCCGCTTTTTCCGCTAAGCTTCATAGCCGCTGCGATGCCGCACGCAGCAGATACAGATGTGCTGCTGTGGCCTGAGATAAACGCGTCCGCAGGGCTTTCGCTTCTTCTTGCGAAGCCTGAAATACCGCCCTTGCTGCGCAGCGTATCGAATTTTGAATATCTGCCCGTAAGCAGCTTATGAGCGTATGCCTGATGTCCAACGTCCCACAGGATACGGTCTGTCTTTACATCAAAAACATAATGCAGAGCGACAGTAAGCTCCACCGTTCCAAGGTTTGAAGCGAGATGACCGCCTGTCTGCATCACTGTCTGCAAAATACAGCCCCGCAGCTCTCGGCATAATGCCTTAAGCTGCGGAAGCGTCATATTTGCAATGATTTCATGATCAATATTGTCGTTGAGATACATCAAAGTCCTCCAAAAATCATGCGAGCGGCTTCGGGAATACCATCGCAATTATGATACCGAGCATAGCTCCTGCGAGCACTTCAATAGGCGTATGGCCAAGGAACTCCTTCAGATCTTTCTGATCGGAAAGATCCTCGATATCCTCTGCGTCTGCGCCGCTGAGCTGCTGTATCTCATCGTCCATATCATCAATGATCTTTCGCATACGATTAAGCTCTTTCGCGTGCAGACCTGCGTTATAGCGCACGCTCATCGCGTCATAGATAACGATGGCCGCAAGCAGCATCGCAAACGCGAAAAACGGACTTTGAAAGCCCTCCACTCTCAGCGTATAAATAACGACCGACACTACAAGTGACGAATGCGACGACGGCATACCGCCCGCACCGACGAATCTCTCGGGGTCAAAGGTCTTAGCTTTGACAGCGTGAACTATCGTCTTGATTATCTGTGCAGCGAACCATGATATAACGCCGACCGAAAGAATTGGATTTGCCATTAAAAAATTCATATTTTATCTACCTTTGCAGCTTAATAATTTCGTTCCAGTAAGTATTCCGTAAGCTTTATCAAAAATTGTGTATCTTCAAACGCGTCAAGCGCTTTCACGGCTCCCTGTGAGAGCCGCTTTGCCTCAGCGCGTGCATTGTCAAGACCAACAGCACAAACGTAGGTGTGCTTGCCGCTTTCAGCGTCGCTTCCTACAGGCTTTCCAAGCAGCTTTTCGTCCGCTGT
The DNA here is from genome assembly GCA_015067175.1 of Oscillospiraceae bacterium. GTDB lineage: Bacteria > Bacillota > Clostridia > Oscillospirales > Ruminococcaceae > CAG-115. The sequence goes on from SVMX01000013.1 coordinate 12,320, forward strand.
AACATCAAGGATATCATCTGTTATCTGAAAAGCAAGCCCAAGCTTCTGAGCGTATTCAGATGCCGCAAGCTGTTTATCTGCGCCCGCGCCCGCCGCTATGCAGCCCGCACGGCAGCAAAAATCAAGCAGCGCGCCTGTTTTCATTGAGTACATCTGAAGCAAGATATTTTCGGGTAGCTTTTTGCCCTCGTTCTCGGTGTCGATGACCTGTCCGCCTATCATACCGAAAACTCCCGAGCGCTCGCCTAGCAGCGATATTATCTTCAGCGCCGCGTCTGCACTAAGTCTTTTCTTCAGCGCCGCTTCAGCTATTATCTGAAAGGGAAGCATCGCAAGTGCGTCACCCGCAAGAAGCGCCGTACATTCATCAAAAGCCTTGTGACAGCTCGGCTTGCCTCTGCGCATATCGTCATTATCCATGCACGGAAGATCGTCGTGGATAAGCGAAAAAGTATGCATCATCTCTATTGCGCACGCAACGGGAAGCGCGTCCTCCGCGTCACCGCCGCACACTCGGCAAAACTCCATCACAAGCGCAGGTCTAATGCGCTTTCCGCCTGCGCCGAGGCTGTATCTCGCCGCCTTTATAACGCTGCTTTGCAGACAATCGGTATCAGGCAGGTATTTATCAAGCGCTGCCTCGGTTATCTCAGCGTAGTATTCAAGCTGTTCCTTGACCATTTTATCACTCCGCGGCTTCAAGCTGCTCTATCGTCAGCTTTGCCTCATTTATATATTCTCTGCACTGCTTCGTAAGCGCCACCGCTTCTGTATAGAGCTTCACCGATTCCTCCAGCGGAAGCTCCTTGCCCATAAGCTCGGATATTTCTGCAAGCCGTGCCATTGACTTTTCAAAATCCATTCCTATTCCCTTTCGGCGGAGATTATCTCGGCTCTTGCGCTTCCTCTTGCGAAGCGAAGCTCCACCTCGTCGCCCTTTTTAAGCTCCTCCCAGCCTGTCACTATCCTGCCGCCGTGATACGTCACCGAATATCCGCGCACAAGCACGCTCAGCGGATCGAGTGCCGATATCACCTCTGCTGTGCTGCTAAGCTTTCGGTCATATTCCGCAACAGCCGAATGTACCTTGCCCGAAATACTGTCAAAAGTGCTCTCAAGCCTGCGCGACAGCTCGTTTATCCTCATTTGAGGGGACAGCGCCTTTATCACCTCAGAGCGCAGCAAAAGCGCATTCTCGCGCTCTGCGATACGGCGTTTTGTGTGCTCGCCTATCGTCCTTGCAGCGCCCTCCACAGCGGAAAGCACCATCTGAATATCAGGCACGGCAAGCTCCGCCGCCGCAGACGGAGTAGGTGCACGCATATCCGCCGCCATGTCCGCAATGCTTATATCCGTTTCGTGTCCGACAGCGGAAATGGTAGGTATCGCGCTGTCAAATACCGCTCTTGCAACAAGCTCGGTATTGAACGCAGCAAGATCCTCTGACGAGCCGCCACCGCGACCGAAAATTATCGTGTCCGCGCCTGTTTTTTGTGCGCGCTTTATTGCATTCGCCACAGACTCCGCAGCGCCAACGCCCTGCACCTGCGCAGGGATAACGACAAGCGTAACGATAGGACAACGTCGCGAAATTACATTAATAATATCCTGTAACGCCGCGCCGCCTGCCGAGGTAACGACCGCTATCTTTTTCGGCATCGCAGGAACAGGTCTTTTCTGCGAAAAGATACCCTCCTCGGAAAGCCGCTTTTTAAGCGCTTCAAGCGCCGCCGCTTGCTCTCCCTCGCCATCGGGTCGCATTTCGGTGCAATTTATCTGATAAACTCCGTTAGGTTCATATACAGTAACTGCGCCGCGGCACACTACCTTATCTCCGTTTTCGGGAGAAAACCTAAGTCCCGCCGCATTGCCCGCGAACATCACTGCCTTGAGTCTGGTCTGCTCGTCTTTTAAAGTAAAATAAAGATGTCCTGTTTTATAGTGATTTGTAAAATCCACTATCTCGCCGCGCACCATGACATCGGAAAGCCGCTTGTCGCCCTTTATCAGCATTCCGACAACGCGGTTCACCTGTGACACGGTAACGATGGGCGGTTTACTTCTCGGCTGCATCAAGCTCTCCGAGATATGCGTTAAGCACGCCGTTTATAAAGCCGCTGTCGGGCTTATAAGCGTATTTCTTCGCAAGCTCTATCGCCTCGTTTATCGCCGCAGCGTTAGGTATGCGCTCGCAATATTTCATCTCATAAACGGCGATCTTCATGATCACCATATTCACCTTTGCTATTCTTGAAACGGAGCGTGTTGTGCTGTATTTTGCTATTATCTGCTCAAGCTCCTCGCTGTGAGCAAGCACGCCGTTCACGATCTCGTCAGTTTCCTCGTTTTTAACCAGTCCGAACGCTTCCTCGTTCGCCTCGCATATCTCAGCGGGAGCCGCACCGAAAAGCGTCTGATAAAGTATGATAAACGCGCCCTCGCGCACCTCACGCCTTGTAAGCCTATCTTCCATATTATGTCCTCTGTTACTTATTGAATTTTATTCCTGCGATGGTAACGTCCACCTTTGTCACAGTAAAGCCTGTCATGCTCTGCACTGCGGATTTAACGCTCTTCTGCACGCTTTCAGCGACATTCACAGCATTGTGTCCCTCAAGCATAACGATATCAAGCTTCAGCGCAACAGTTTCACCGTTCAGCTTGCACTTTACAGCACCAAACATCTTAGCCTTTGCATTTGCGGGCGCAAGGCTCTGTCCGCTGCAGTCAACGCCGTCTATCTCTGTTGCGGCTACCTCTGCGATCTTCAGTATAACACTGTCGGAGACCTTGATGCTGCCGACAGTCTGGTTTGCTTTTGTCTCCATATATGTGCCTCCTACTTATAATGGGTATACATACCTATTCTATTTTAGTATATCACATTTTTCTCGTTTGCACAAGTGTTTTTTGAAATTTTACGCCACAAAAGTCGAAAAAGTGAAAAATACCGCCATTCCAAACGGAACGGCGGTATAGATCATACCTTTTTTATCCTTGCGTAATTTGCCATAAGCTTCTTTATGCCTGCCTTATCGAAATTAATCGACAGCATTGTGTCGTTGCCCATGCGCGTTGCCTGCGTTACGGTGCCCTCGCCGAATACGTTATGGCGTACTCTGTCGCCCTCGGCAAACACCTCTCCCGAAGCGACAGGCTGAGGGATAACAGGCTTCTTTGCCGCTTCCTTTGCGAGATAATCGGGCTTCTGCGGCTTTGTCCATGTGCTTGCCATAGCATTTTCGCTGACAGGTCTGCCGCCTTTCATAACGATAAGCTCCTCGGGTATCTCGCGGATAAACGTAGACAACTTGTTGCGCATTGTCTGACCATACAGCATACGATACTGCGTGTGGGTAACATAAAGGCTGCGCTTAGCGCGTGTTATCGCAACATAAGCAAGCCTGCGCTCCTCCTCCATCTCGGAGTTATCTCCAAGACTGCGGTAGCTTGGGAAGATATTATCCTCCGCACCCACCAGAAACACCGTATCAAACTCAAGACCCTTTGCGCTGTGCATCGTCATCAGCGACACTCTGTCAGCATCGCTGTCGTAGCTGTCAAGATCGGACACCAGCGCCACCTGCTCCAGAAAATCGGGCAGCGTGATGTTTTCGTCCTCCTCAATAGCTGCAAGCGCATTGGATTTAAGCTCGTTGATGTTGTCTATTCGTGCGGCGCCCTCATCGCCCAAGGCTCTCATTGCCTGCATATAGCCGCTTTTTTCCGCAACAGCGTCGATAAGCTCGGCAAGGTCCAGTGTATCGGAAAGCTCTTCCAGCTCATCAAACAGGTTAGCTGCGGCTCTGAGCGCCTTTTCCTTGCGCGAAAGCCCCTCATACTGCGCCGCATTGCGGCACACTTCGATAGGCGATAAGCTAAGCCCCTGAGCAATACGCACTATCTCGTCTACAGTAGCGTCACCTATGCCGCGCTTCGGCTCGTTGATAACTCTGCGGAAACGCACGATATCGTTGGGGTTGTTTATCAGCGCAAGATAGGACATGATATCCTTTATCTCCTTGCGGTCATAGAAGCGCATACCGCCTACTATCTTATAAGGGATACCCGACCTTGCAAGAGCGTTCTCAAAGCTGCGCGACTGAGCATTGCTGCGATACAGCAAAGCGTAATCGGAATAGCTCTTGCCCTCCTTTTCACCCTCAAGTATCTTATCTGCGATAAATCTCGCCTCGGCAGCCTCGCTCTCGAATTTATGGCACTGTATCTTCTCGCCTGCGCCAAGCTCCGACCAAAGCGCCTTATCCTTGCGCTGACGGTTGTTTCTTATGACTGCATTTGCGGCGTTGAGGATATTTTCGGTAGAGCGGTAATTCTGCTCAAGCCTTATAACCTCGCAGCCCTTGTATTGCTTTTCAAAGCTTAAGATATTTTCGATGGTTGCGCCGCGGAAGCGATAGATACTCTGGTCATCGTCACCAACAACGCAGAGATTTCCGTTTTCGCCTGCCAAAAGCGAAACCAAACGATACTGCGCGATATTCGTATCTTGATACTCGTCCACCATGATGTACTTATAAAGGTTGCGATAGTGGCGCAGCACCTCGGGATTTTCTTCAAAAAGGCGCACCGTAAGGCAGATTATATCGTCAAAATCCACTGCATTTGCCGCCTGAAGCGCCGCCTGATAGTCCTTGTAGATATCCGCAGCGCGCTTGTCCATGATATCCATAGAGCCTTGCGCGGTCTGAGCAAACTCCGCAGGGCCAATCATCTTATCCTTGCAGCGTGAGATTATGTTCTTAAACACCTTGGGATTGAACACCTTTTCGTCAATGCCCTGATTCTTCATAGCGTCCTTAATGATACGCTTTGCATCGTCCTCGTCGTAGATAGTAAAGCCGCTCTTGTAGCCGAGATGCTCTATCTCGCGGCGCAGTATCTTCACGCACGCAGAGTGGAATGTGGAAGCATTTATACGCTCCGCCTCCTCGCCTATCATCGAGATAAGGCGTGCTTTAAGCTCGCTCGCTGCCTTATTTGTGAACGTAATAGCAAGGATATTCCACGGAGCTATCGGGTCAACGGAGACTATATCCGCAAGGCGCTCGGCATTTTCGGGAGTTTTGGGAAGCGCGGGAAATTGATAGAGAAACTCTTCCTCCTCTGCCGAGATACCGCGCACCTCGGTGTCGTTATAAGCATTGCCGAAACGCATCATATTTGCGATACGGTTACACAGCACAGTCGTTTTTCCGCTGCCTGCGCCTGCGATTATCAGCACAGCGCCATTCACCTTAAAAACAGCCTTGCGCTGCATTTCGTTGGTTCGCGCAAAAAAGCTGTCCAGCGCATTCCTTTTTAATGTCAAATAATCCAAAATAATTACCGTCCTTTATTTGATGAGGAATTTAAAACAAGAAATGAGGAATTTTGGTGCGCACACCTTAATTCCTCATTCCTCACTCCTAATTACTGATTTTTATTACTGTGCGGGAGTGGTTGACGCAGGATTGTTGTTTTTCTGCGTTGACGCGTAATCTCCGTCAAGTGCAATGAACGGATTTACCTCTGTGCCGATAGCCTGCGGCAGAATGCCGTTCCAGTTGCTGATCTTGAGGTAGTCTATGTAGTTCGGGGACTGCGCGATCTGCTCCTGCACTACCTTGATAGCATAAGCCTCAGCGTCTGCCTTGATCTTCTGAGAATCAGCCTCAGCCTGCGCTGCGATTACCTGCTGCTTAGCTTCTTCTTCCTTCTCAGCGGTCTTGTTCTGCATCTTCAGCGCGTCCTGTGCAGCGATAACCTTTGCCTGAATAGACTGTTCGAAAGCGTCATCAAAGGACAGATTTTCGATAGCGAACGCAGTAACGATGATTCCCTGCGGAGCAAGAGTTTCCTTAAGCTCCTCATAAATGGAGTTCTGAACATCGGAACGATTCTGAACCAGCTTTTCAGCCTGTACCTTACCGATCTCGTCCTTTGCGATCTTTGCAACATTGGGAACCAGCAGCTTTGTTTCAACATTGGGAATACCAATGCTTCTGATGATATCGGAAAGCTGTGTTCCGTCGTAGTAGTAGTTCACTTTCAGCATAAGTGTGTTTACGGTCTGTGTGTCGCTGGTGTAAGCGTCTGTTGTTACGGAATAGATCTGCTCACGGGTATCTACCTGCTCGATCTCCTCCACAAAAGGAATGTGGAAGTTAAGACCTGCGGACAGGCTGCTGTCAACGATCTTACCAAACTGATACTTAACGCCGATAAAGCCCTCGTTTACAACAGTGAAGCTGTTGAACAGAACGATAAGCACAAACACGATGATAACACCGATAAGAACGAATACGCCCAAGCCCTTAGCGTTTCCCTCGGGCTTCTTTTCTGTAGAAAAATTAAATGTAGCCATAATAAGCTCCTTTCTTTTCTGTCCTTAGTTCATGGAATCTGCAATTTCGGAATATCTATCCTCAAGCTCCGCCTTTGGTACAACAGCGCTGCGGCTGATTCCCGCATTGGCGTAAGCCTGCGTCAGCATAAGCTTTATACGGTTTACCTGATTTACCTCGGAAGCGCCGGGGTCAAAGTCTACCGCCACGATATTAGACAGCGGATACTGTCTGCGCAGCTCGCCGATAACGCCCTTACCCGTAACGTGGTTAGGCAGGCAGGCAAACGGCTGCATACATACGATATTGGGAACTCCCTCATGTATAAGCTCTATCATCTCAGCGCAAAGGAACCAACCCTCGCCCGCGATATTACCGGGAGATACGATGGATTTTACGGACTCGCGCATCTCAAAGATATCGCCGGGACAGCCAAACTTCGTGCCCTTTACAGCCTTGCGGTAGCTGCTCTCCATAAGTCTTATGAACTTAACTGCGGCATTCTCCGCAAAAGCCTTTTTCTTGGAGATATAAAGCAGCTCGCTTTTTGTAACACCGTGCGAGCATACATAGTAGAAGAAGCCCATAAGGTCGGGAACCACTACCTCGCAGCCCTCGTTTTCAAGCAGACCGATTATATCGTTATTTGCAACAGGGTGGAACTTTACGAGTATCTCTCCGACAAGTCCTACCTTGGGCTTTTTGATATCCAGCACAGGGAACTCCGAGAAGTCCTTTACGATAGCGCGCACATTCTTATTGAAGCGGCTTATCGACAGCGTTTTAAGCTCATCGCGCAGGAACACCCTCCACTTCTCGTAAAGAGCATTTGCACTGCCCTTTTCTATCTCATAAGGACGCACCTTGTAAAGACAGCGTGAAAGCACATCACCGTAAACAACGCCCATAAACGCACGCATCGCCATTCCGAGCGAGAGCTTGAAGCCGCTCTGCTTTTCAAGTCCGACAACGTTCAGCGAGATAAGCGGAATGTTCTCATGACCTGCGTCCTTGAGCGCCTTTTTCAGCATTCCCACATAGTTTGTCGCACGGCACGCGCCGCCTGTCTGGGTTATCATTACAGATGTGTTGTTAAGGTCATACTTGCCGCTGTTCAGCGCATACAAAAGCTGTCCCAGCATAAGTATAGACGGATAGCACGCGTCGTTGTTGACGTATTTCAGACCCTCCTCAACTACAGCCTTGGAGCAGTCCTTAAGAATAACGGCATTATAACCGCTGTGCTGAAACGCAGCCTCAAGCATATCGAAGTGAATAGGCGCCATCTGAGGACAAAGGATCGTGTGCTTTTCGCGCATCTCCTTTGTAAATTCGGGCTGCTTTATGTAGCCGACATGACCCTGCACGGGCTTAAAGTTGTGACGCTTTCTCTCCTCCACAACGGAAATGAGCGAACGCAGTCTGATTCTCGCCGCACCGAGGTTGTTTACCTCGTCTATCTTGAGGCAGGTGTACATCTTGCCGAAGCTTCTCAGTATCTCCTGCACCTGGTCTGTCGTGATAGCGTCAAGACCGCAGCCGAAGCTGTTAAGCTGAACGAGCTCCAGACAATCGTGCTTTCCGACAACATGAGCCGCACCGTAAAGCCTTGTATGATACATCCACTGGTCAACGACACGGATAGGACGAACTATCTCCTCAAGGTGAGCGATACAGTCCTCCGTAAATACCGCGTAGCCGTAGCCCGTAAGCATCTCGGGCAGACCGTGGTTTATCTCGGGGTCGATATGGTAGGGACGACCTGCAAGGACTATACCCTGCTTGCCGTTTTCCTCCAGATATTTCAGAGTTTCCTCGCCCTTGGTGCGCATTTCAAGCTTGAACGCCTCGTCCTCTGCGTAAGCAGCCTCAAGCGCTTTCTTTATCTCCGCCTTGGTGAATTTCATGTCTGTGAGCGAAGAAGAAAGCTCCTCATACAGACGCTCGCCCATTCTCTTCTTATGGAAGATAGGCAGGAACGGATTTAAGAACTTAACGTCCTTGCGAAGCTCGGGAACAGAGTTCTTTATTACCTCGCTGTAGGTCGCAACAACAGGGCAGTTGTAGTGATTGTCTGCGCCGTTTGCTTCGCCCATCTCATAGGGCATTGAGGGATAGAATATCAGCTTTACGCCGTCGTCAACAAGTGCCTGAATATGTCCGTGCGCGAGCTTTGCGGGATAGCATACGGACTCAGACGGCATTGTTTCGATACCGCGGTCATATATCTCACGGGAGGATTTCGGCGACAGCTTTACGCTGAAGCCAAGCTCTGTAAAGAACGTATGCCAGAACGGATAGTTCTCATACAGACCGAGGATTCTCGGAATACCGATAACGCCGCGCTTTGCAGTGCTTTCAGGTAAGCTCTCTCGGTCAAACAGCAGATGATATTTATAATCAAACAGATTGGGCAGCTTTTCCTCGCCCGATACATTTCCCGCACCGCGCTCACAGCGGTTGTTGCTTATGTATCGCTTGCCATCGGGGAACTTTGTGATAGTCAGCAGGCAGTTGTTGCTGCACTTTCCGCAGCGCGCGGTAGTCTTTTCGACCTTAAAGCCGTCAAGAGCCTCTGCCTTTGCGATATTGGAGCCGTTTCCGTCGTCGCGCTCGATCGCAATAAGCGCACTTCCGTAAGCTCCCATAAGTCCCGCCTTGTCGGGACGGATAACCTTTTTGTCAACGATAGACTCGAATGCGCGCAGAACGGAATCGTTCATGAAAGTACCGCCCTGAACGATTATCTTATCACCCATTGTGGAGGTGTCGCGCAGCTTTATAACCTTGAACAGCGCGTTCTTTACAACAGAATAGGAAAGACCTGCCGAGATATCCGCTACGGTCGCACCCTCTTTCTGAGCCTGCTTAACGCGCGAGTTCATGAATACAGTACAGCGCGAGCCGAGGTCTACGGGGTTTTCTGCGGTAAGACCCAGCTTTGCAAACTCCTCACTGGTCATGCCAAGTGCATTTGCGAAATTCTCGATAAACGAGCCGCAGCCGCTGGAGCAAGCCTCGTTCAGCAGAATGCTCTCTATCTCGCCGTTTTTGACCTGCATACACTTCATATCCTGACCGCCGATGTCAAGGATAAACTCAGCGCCGGGAAGTATCTTATCAGCAGCCTTGTAGTGCGCCATTGTTTCTATCTCGCCGAAGTCAGCACCGAGAGCCGCTTTTATAAGGTGCTCGCCGTAGCCTGTGGTGCAGGCCTTTGCTATGTACGCCCCCTCGGGAAGCTGTGAATATATCTCTTTCAGTATACCGATAACGGACTTCAGCGGGTCGCCGCCGTTGCCTGCATAGTGCGAATACAGTATCCTTGCGTCCTTGTCAAGCAGTACTGCCTTTGTTGTGGTAGAGCCTGCGTCAACGCCAAGATAGGACGCGCCGCTGTGCTTTGCGATATCCGCTGTCGGGATAATCGCCTTTGCATGGCGCTCCTTGAACTCGCGAAGCTCCTCCTCGCTCTTAAACAGCGGAGCAAGACGCTCCACCTCACGAAGCTGATTGCTTTCAAGGTTTGAGGACTTCTCAACAAGAGTATCCATATCAGCCTCAGCGCTTTCATCTGACAGCGCACAGCCCATGGAAACAAAAAGATTTGCGTTTTCGGGGAAGATTATCTGCTCCTCAGTTAAGTTCAGCGTTTCGATAAAGCGCTGACGAAGCTCCGACAGATAGTGCAGAGGTCCGCCAAGGAACGCAACGTTGCCCTTGATGGGCTTTCCGCAGGCAAGTCCACTTATCGTCTGGTTTACTACCGACTGGAAAACGGAAGCCGCAACGTCGCTGCGCTTTGCACCGTCGTTCAGCAGCGGCTGGATATCGCTCTTTGCGAAAACGCCGCAGCGCGAAGCTATCGGATAAATAGTGGTGTGTTTTTTTGCAAGCTCGTTAAGACCGCCGATATCCGTGTTGATAAGCGCCGCCATCTGGTCGATAAACGCGCCTGTGCCGCCTGCACAAGTACCGTTCATACGCTGCTCAAGACCGCCTGTGAGATATGTGATCTTAGCGTCCTCGCCGCCAAGCTCTATCGCAACATCAGTCTGAGGGATAAGCTTGCGGATAGCATTTGTTCCCGCTGCAACCTCCTGCACGAACGGTATGCCAAGCCACTTTGACACAGAGATACCGCCCGAGCCTGTAACAGCGATCATCACACGCTCGCCCGAAAGCTCCTTTCCTGCGTCCGCGATTATATCGGACACTGTCTTTCTTATATCTGAAAAATGTCTTTTGTACTGACTGTATAGCAGCTCGCCGCCCTCGCTCAAAACAGCGACCTTAACGGTAGTTGAGCCAATATCCAGACCAACTCGTTTCAAAACGATCAACCCTTTCTTATTTATAAAGCAATATTATAATTATATCACACCTGTCACAAAAATACAAGTAGTATTTTCGCAGCGAAAACTTATTTACAGCTAAGAAAACGCCCAAAAGCGGGGCATTTGCCCCGCACAAGGTGTATTATTCCAGCTCAAATGCGCCCGTATAAAGTCTGTAATACTGACCCTTTTCGGCGATAAGCTTTTCATGGCTGCCGCGCTCAATTATTCTTCCGTGGTCAAGCACCATAATAACATCGGAGTTTTTGACGGTTGACAGTCTGTGCGCGATAACAAACACAGTTCTGCCCATCATCAGCGCGTCCATGCCTGCCTGAACGATAGCCTCTGTTCTGGTGTCGATAGAGGAAGTAGCTTCGTCAAGTATCATTACTGGCGGGTCGGCAACCGCCGCTCTCGCGATAGAAAGAAGCTGGCGCTGTCCCTGCGAAAGTCCGCTGCCGCCGTGCGTAAGCACTGTATTGTAGCCATCGGACAGCATACGGATAAAGCCATCGGCGTTCACGAGCTTTGCAGCCGCGATGCACTCCTCGTCGGTAGCGTCGGGCTTGCCGTAGCGGAGGTTATCCATGACCGTGCCCGTGAACAGATTTACGTCCTGAAGCACCACGCCGAGCGAACGGCGCAGGTCGTCCTTTTTGATCTTGTTGATATTTATTCCGTCATAGCGTATCTTTCCGTCTGCAATATCATAGAAACGGTTGATAAGGTTAGTTATCGTGGTCTTTCCCGCGCCTGTCGCGCCCACAAAGGCTATCTTCTGACCCGGCTCAGCGTGGATATCTATATTATGCAGCACCAGCTTATCATCAGTATAGCCGAAGTCTACATCGTCAAGCACAACATTTCCGCGAAGCTCGGTGTAGGTAACTGTTCCGTCGCCGTGAGGGTGCTTCCATGCCCATGTGCCTGTGCGCTCGTCAGCCTCGACAAGCTTGTCGTTGTGGTCGTATTTTGCGTTTACCAAAGTAACATAGCCGTCATCAGGCTCGGGGTTCTCGTCAAGCAGAGAGAAGATACGCTGCGCGCCTGCCATCGCCATAACAACGGAATTGAGCTGCTGCGACACCTGTCCGATAGGTCCGATAAAGCTTCTTGTAAGCTGCAGGAAAGACGCGATAGTGCCGAGCGTAAGAATATTCACCGCAAACACCGCAACGTTCATAACACCGTTTATCGCCATGATACCGCCGATTATCGCAATGATAACATACAGGAAATAACCCATGCAGTTGTTTACAGGCATGAGGATATTCGCATAGGAGTTTGCCTTTGCGATATCGTTTCTCAGCACCTCGTTCTTTTCGCCGAACTCAGCCTTTGCCTTATCCTCATGGCAGAACACCTTAATAACGCGCTGACCGTTTATCATTTCCTCGATATAGCCGTTGAGGTCTGCGATGGAGGTCTGCTGACGCATAAAGTACTTTCCACTCTTTTTCGCAACAGTACCCGTCACCTTAAAGATAACAAACAGGAACGCAACAACTATCAGCGTGAGCCAAACGCTCATCGTGAGCATTGAAACGAACACGGAAACGATAGTGATAAGTGAGGAAAGAAACTGCGGCAGCGCTTGTGATATCATCTGTCTGAGCGCGTCGGTATCGTTGGTGTAAAAGCTCATTACATCGCCGTGTGTATTGGTATCGAAATACTTCACAGGGAGCTTCTGCATATGCGAGAACATATCATCGCGTATCGTTTTAAGCACACCCTGCGAAATACTCGCCATCATTCGGTTATAGAACAGCGTGGAGACTATACCCAGCGCAAACACTACGCACATTCCGATGATAGCGGAAAGTAGTCCCGAAAAGTCGGGGTCTGTCACGCCTACCAGCGGGATTATATGGTCGTCTATAAGCGTTTTAATAAACAGCGACGACGCAACGCCCGCAACAGAGCTGACAACGATGCTTATTGCTACCAATATCACCTGCAAGCGATAGGGCTTCATATATTTCATCAAGCGCTTCAGCACGCCAGCGTCGAATTTCATCGGCGGTCTGCCGCCCTTAGGGGGCATCGCAGAAGCCTTGTTTTTGTTGTTTTCACTCATTCTTCCTCAGCCCCTTTCATCTGTGATTCATACACCTCGCGGTAGATGGCGCTCTTCTGAAGCAGCTCGTCATGAGTTCCAACCGCTTCGATAGCGCCGTTATTCAGCACGATTATCCTATCCGCGTCCTGAACGCTGGATACGCGCTGTGCGATTATTATTTTTGTGGTATCGGGTATCTCCTCTCGGAAAGCCTTTCTTATCATCGCGTCGGTCTTGGTATCGACAGCGCTCGTCGAGTCATCGAGAATAAGTACCTTAGGCTTTTTCAGCAGCGCTCTCGCAATACACAATCTCTGCTTCTGACCGCCCGAAACATTCGCGCCGCCCTGCTCGATAAAGGTGTCGTATTTATCGGGGAAGCCCTGAATGAACTCGTCCGCACAAGCAAGCTCGCACGCGTGCTTTATCTGCTCGTCAGTGGCGTTTTCGTCGCCCCAGCGCAGGTTTTCTTTGATAGTGCCCGAAAACAGAACGTTCTTCTGAAGCACCATCGCAACGTTGTTTCTGAGCGCCGCAAGGTCGTAATCACGGACATTCTCGCCGCCGACATACACCTCGCCCTCGGTAGTATCGTAAAGGCGCGGTATCATCTGAACAAATGTGGATTTAGACGAGCCTGTGCCGCCGAGAATGCCTATAGTTTCACCCGAGTTTATCCTGATATTGATATTATCCAGTGCATTCTTTTCAGCACTTGCAAAATACTTGAAGCTTACGTTTCTGAACTCAACCGAGCCGTCCTTTACCTCTGTAATACCCTTTTCGCCGTCTGTGATATCCGTCTTTTCATCAAGTATCTCAACGATACGGTTTGCACTTGCCTTGGACATGGTGAGCATAACGAATATCATGGATATCATCATAAGGCTCATGAGTATCTGCATGGTGTAGGTGAAAAGGCTCATCAACTCGCCCGTAGACAGTCCGAGCGCCTCATTGTTGCCGCTTGCAACTATAGCCTGTGCGCCAAGCCATGAGATAAGCACCATGCTCACATATATAGCTATCTGCATGAGCGGCGCATTGAAAGCAACCGTCTTTTCCGCCTTTGTGAAATCAGTGTAGATGCTGTCGGATATCTTGCCGAATTTGCTTATCTCGTGCTTCTCCTGAACAAAGGACTTTACAACTCTGATACCGCGCAGGTCTTCCTCTACGACCGCATTCAGCTTGTCATAGGTCTTGAACACTCTCTGAAAGCGCGGAAACGCGAGCTTGACAATTATGAAAAGTCCCACAGCAAGCAGCGGTATCGTGTACAGAAATACCGTTGAAAGCTCAGCGGAAATATTATACGATGAAATAAACGCAAACAGCAGCATGAACGGCGCTCTCACCGTAATTCTCGTTATCATCTGAAACGCCATCTGAACATAGGAAACATCAGTTGTAAGGCGCGTTACTATACTTGCTGTAGAAAACTTGTCGATATTGAAAAACGAGAAGCTCTGCACATTGTGAAACATATCGTGTCTAAGGTTTGCGGCAAAGCCCGCACTGCCGTAAGATGCGGTAAATCCCGCCGCAACGCCGAAAGCAAGCGCAAGACAGGTGAGTCCCAGTAGCTTTATACCCGCAACGACCACGACCTGCATATCTCCCGCATATATACCCTTGTCAATAAGCTCCGCCATCACCAGCGGAATAATTATCTCAGCCACGGTTTCCAGTATAACCAGAACGGGCGTAAGCAGTGCGTAAAGCTTATACTGCCTTACACAGCCTGCAAGCTTTTTTATCATATCTCTTCTCCTTTGTCTGTATTATGTATAACTTCGGCTTTTTCGCCGAGATTTTCCCTCATTCGCTGCATATAATCAGCAAGCTGAAGCAGCTCCTCGTCTGTAAATCCCTTAGTTAGCTGCGCCTCCATTCTCGCACCGTTTTCCGCCATCTTCAGCGCCGCTTCCTTGCCTTTTTCGGTAAGCTCAAGCTTTTTCAGCCTTGCGTCATGCGGCACGCTAACTCTTTGTATTATCCCCTTTTTCTCAAGCAGCATTATCACCTTTGAGATGGTTGAGCGCGTTACGCCGAACTCCTCCTCAAGGTCTCGCTGATAAACATCGCCATGCGCACGCGAAAGATACCCTATTATCCATGCATTGCTGCAGGTCAGCTTATCCTCTGCAAGCGGTGATTCGCTGTTTTCCAGATATCGCCGCACCGCATTATTGAGCGAGCGCAGCTCTATCCCTATAAATCGTCCGTCCATATCTCCCTCCGTTACAGCTTATATTTTTGTAGCATATTCAACATTATAAGGCATTTTCGCCAAACAGTCAATAGGCAGTTTGTGAAAAAACGCTGAAAAATGCCATACATATTTTGGTATATTCCCCTATTGCATTTTTAGTTTGGATATTGTATTTAAACGCAAAATATGCTATACTTAAAACACTAAATCAGTTGTAGGAGGTCGGCCATGTTCAGTCAGATTAACAGCATAGGTCTGTTCGGACTAAACGCATTTCCCGTTACCGCAGAAGCAAGTCTGTCGGCGGGACAGCCGTTTTTTGATATCGTAGGAATGCCCGATGTCGCAGTACAGGAAAGCAAATCCCGCATACGCTCGGCTCTTTCTCAGATGGAGCTTAATCATCTGCTGAACGGCAAGGTCACTGTAAATCTCGCACCCGCAAGCGTGAAAAAGGTTGGCTCTATGTTCGACCTGCCGATAATCGTGGCGCTCATGAAGCTCGGCGGAATCATTGACAAAGACCTTTCCGACGCGGTATTCATCGGAGAGCTTTCGCTAAGCGGCGGACTTTCTCCCGTAAACGGCGCGCTCAGCATGGTGATCACCGCCGCGCAAAACGGCGCAAAGCGTATATTTCTGCCAAAGCAGAACGCAAAAGAAGCTTCCGTTGCGGAGGGCATAAAGGTCTACGGCGTGGAACATCTGTCGCAGCTTATAGACTTTCTGAACAAAGGCACAGGGCTTTCCCCCGAAGAAAAGTACATACCCTCGGAAAAAGCGCTCATGCACACTGCGGATTTTGCGGAGGTAATGGGTCAGCAAAGCGCAAAATCTGCGATAGAAGTCGCGGCGGCAGGCTCGCACAATATCCTTATGCTGGGGCCTCCCGGCTCAGGAAAATCCATGCTTGCAAAGCGTATCCCGTCGATACTTCCTAAAATAACCTTTGCCGAAAGCATAGAAACCACGCAGATACACTCCATCGCAGGAATGATAGATCCGGCAGAACCTCTTGTGACGCAGCGCCCGTTCCGCTCAGTGAGCCACACTGCCTCCGCAGTAGGACTTATCGGCGGCGGTACTATCCCACACCCGGGCGAGATATCGCTCGCGCACAACGGCGTGTTGTTTCTGGACGAGCTGCCCGAGTTCGACCGCAAGGTCCTCGAAACGCTGCGTCAGCCGCTCGAAAACGGCGAGATAAATATATCAAGAGCAAGCGGCTCCGCCTGCTATCCGTGTGACGTAATGCTTGTTGCGGCAATGAATCCATGCCCCTGCGGAAACTTCGGAAATCCCGCAAAAAAGTGCCGCTGCACAGACGCACAGGTGACAAATTACCTCAACAAGATATCCCAGCCCGTGCTCGACAGAATAGATATTCAGATAGAGGTAAAGCCCGTGGAATACGGCGATCTCAGTCACAGAACGCCGCAGGAAAGCTCCGCAGATATCGCTGAGCGCATACAAAAAGCCCGCGACATACAAGCAAAGCGCTTTGCAGGCACAAGCATAAAAAGCAACAGCGGCATCACCTCGGATATAATAGCAGATGTGTGCAGACTTACAAGCGACGCCGAGGACACCATGCGCCGCGCATTCGATAAGCTTGGAATGTCCGCAAGAGCTTACGACAGAATATTAAAAGTATCACGCACCTGCGCCGACCTTTCGGGCAGCGAGGACATTCAAAAAGAGCATATAGCACAGGCTATAAGCTACCGCAGCCTAGACAGAAAATACTGGAACAGATAACACAGCTGAAAGCCTAGCTCTTTGCTTGACAAAGTGAACATATAGGCTGTATAATAATAACGTACGAAAACTAATGGAGCACCGCTCCCGAATCATTAAAATGGAGTAATTATATGCAAATGCAATCTGTAACATATCAGTGCCCGAATTGCGGCGCAGCACTTGAATACAGCAACGAGCACGGAAAGCACCGCTGCTTGTTCTGCGACAGTATGTTCGACGAGGAGCAAATTAAGCAGCATTTCGCCGAAAACGAGCAGATGAAGCTTGATAAAGCTGACAGCGAGCTCACAGAGGAGCAGCGCGAGATCGAGAAGTTCACAGGGGCTTCTGCGCTCTACTCCTGCCCAAACTGCGGCGCAGGAGTCATCTGCAGCGAACTTGAAGCTTCCGTGCGCTGCCATTTCTGCCACACCCCCGTTATCCTTACGGGACGTCTTTCGGGCGAGTACAAGCCCGACCTTATCATACCCTTTGTAACAACAAAAGACCTTGCCAAAAAGTCGTTTTACGAGTACATAAAGGGCAAGTTCCTGCTTCCCAACGGATTTAAGAAAAACGCCGAGATAGTTGATATCTCCGCGCTGTATGTACCGTATTGGCTGAAAAGCGGCATCGTGAACGCGAGAGTCGAAGCAAGCTGCAAAAAGGTGCGCACTTGGCGCGTAGGCGACACACGCTACACAAACACCAAATACTACACCTCGATACGCGCAGGCGAAATGACTTTCATACGCGTGCCGTGCGACGGCTCTAAGCGCATCGACGATGCACTGATGGAAAGCATCGAGCCATATAATTACAACGGCATAAAACCCTTTTCCATGTCCTATCTTTCGGGCTGTGCCGCAGAAAAATACGATGTTTCACTGAATGATGCCGAAAAACGCATCGACAGCAGAATAAACGAAGCCGCCGTTGACACTCTGAAAGCCGATATGGCAAGTCAGTCCTACACCTCGGTAACAGTGACGAACTCCAATATGCACTACAAAAACAGCACTGCTGTGTATGCTCTTCTCCCCGTATGGTTTTTAAACTACCGCTTCAAGGGCAAGGACTACCCGTTTGTTATGAACGGCCAGACAGGCACACGCTTCGGTATCCTGCCTGTGAGCAAGATAAAAAGCTTTTTGTTCGGCTTGGGAATTTTTGCGGCAGTTGCAGGACTGTGCTTCGGCGCAGGCGCACTGTTTTTATCATAAGGAGGGCATGAGATGAAAAGAACACTATCTCTCCTCCTGTCCTTAACAGTAATGCTGATGATGTGCGCAGGGCTTAGTATCAGCGCCTTTGCAAACGGATATATCGGCAGTCTGCTCGACTACGCCGACTGCTTTACCGATGAGGAGGAAGCGCGGCTTCGCCCCATGTTGAATGAGGCTGCAAGAAAAGCAGGCATCAACATCGGCGTGGTAACAGATGACGAGCTTGGAAGCAGCTCCCCAAGCAGCTATACCGGCGGAATGCTCAACGCCACATTCGGTGCAGACAGCGATTCGCTTATGCTGTACATAAACCTCGACTTCGAGGACGGCTATGATTATATCGACATGACAGGTAAAGCTGACAGCAAATACCGCAACAAGCGCGATGATATCTTTGACGCTTTCTACAGCGGAAAGGACACAGGCGGCTTTGCCGAGGGAGTTATGTCATTCTGCGGATACTTCGGCGCTGACTACACACCTATTGAAGATGGCTCATCAGATGCAGCCAAAACATTTAAAGCTGTTTTGGCGGACTTTGACGACGTGCTTAGCTCGAGCGAGGAAGCAGAGCTTCTGGAGTATATGCAACTGACCGCCAACGAAATAGAATGTAATGTAGGCGCGGTTATCACCGATGACCGCGAGGGAAAGACCCCGAAGCAATATACAGACGATTTTGCAGATACCTGCTTTGGTTTCGGTAGCAGCAACGTAATTTTGCTTTTTGATAATGACAAAAGCGATTCAAGCCACCAAGACTGGATATCCGCTATGGGTCTTGGCACCGAGATGTACGGCCATCAGATCGACCCGATATTCGACTACGTATACAAAGGTTTTGATGCCGACGGCGGAGATAACTATTATAGGGGTATTCAGAATTTCTGCTCCTACCTTCGCAACAACAAAGACGGCGACTACAGCTACTACGGCGACGATGAATATTATTACGGCGACAGTGAAAGTCAGATAGTATCCATCGGTGTGCCGCTGATAATCGGACTTATCGTATCGCTGATAACGACTTTCTCTACCGTAAAGGGCTACAGCAAAAAGGCTCCTGTCAGCGCACGCAGATATATGGACACCTCGCGCACTAAATTCACAGAGCGCAAGGATATCTACTTACGCGAAACCACAACTCATGTGCGCATAAGCAGCTCCAGCGGCGGCGGAGGTGGCCGCAGCGGTGGCGGAGGACGCGGCGGCGGAGGCAGAAGCGGCGGTGGAGGCAGAAGCCGCTGATAAAAAGCTAAACTTTTTGTTACGAAACTGAACCTTTCGAGTATAAAAACATAGAACGAAAATTTGCTCAGAAAGGTATGTAAAGCTATGAAAAACATCAAGATCGAATCTATCGACCATATGCTTGGTATCGCGTCACAGTTCATCATCAATTCCACAACGACCAGCTTTGACGCCCAGATGGATACTCTGAACAGCGACTGCAACGACTATACCAGAAAGCTCAACACGCTGCAAAACAGCGCAGAAAACCTTGTTGACCCCAATGCCGTTGCTTCGCAGCTTTCCGAAGCGAATAAAGCCGTTGAAGCTATGCAGGAAAAATCCATGCGATATGTTATGCTGCAGCTGTCAGACTGGCTTTCTACCCCCAATGGCCTTGACGGAGTTCATTTTGAGCTGCCCAACGAGATAAAATCTCAGATGAAAACGCTCGTGTCAAATGCTTTGAGCGATATGGAATCGGCAACAAAGTCAGCCAAGGAAAAGGTCGATGCACTCTCACCTGTTATAGATGATGTTTTTGCGCGCTCTTACAACAAAGCGCCTGTAACCCTCAACTTCAACACCTCGGCAGGTATAACGGAAAAGAACTTCGGTCAGTGCTTGGACGATCCTACACCCGAGCAAAAGGAATGGGCTGTGGCAGCTGTGAACGATATGTTCCGCAGCTTTTACGGCGAAGAACGCTTCAATCATCTGCTCAGAGAGGGCGTTGATCTGACCGAGGGAATAAAGCTTGGCAACACCTCTGCAAAGGCTGCATACAACACGCAGGATTATTCCGAATTCTGCTGCAAATTTGTAAAGGATATGCTCGGCAAAGAGCACTCTTTTCAGATAAACCCCATGGTAAAGGGAAGCAACGGAGAGTATCAGTCCGCTGAGCTCTCCTGCGCTATAGAGCCAAAGGAAAAGCATATCCCTTGGTGGAAAAAGCTGTTCAATCTGCTCTTTGGCAAAAAGAAAGAAGCAAACCAAAAGGTCGGCTTCGACGCTCTTGTCAGCGAAGAACAGGCTTCCGATATCTTCGATATTGACACCGAAATCAAGGATTACACCGACAAGGTAAGACCTTTTCTTGACAGAGACAACGAACACAATGAATTCATAAAAAAGATAGATATGTATGCGCTGGGGCCTCACACGAATAACGAGCCTAACGAGTTCTTCAAAAAGAATTCCGGCATTGTCAGCTCTATGGACAGAATGCCCTCGCGTGTTTCGCTCATCATGGGCAATATGCTGAATGATGGCTTTACCTATGAAGATCTTTTTGAGCCGAACGAAAATACCATCAATCACTTCAAAGAAGTCGGAAAGCGTTTTTTAGACACGATGGTCGCAACGAACGAAAAGGTTCTTGCCGCTTCTCTCGATGCAGATTTTGAAAGCAAATCCGCTGAGGAGCAGAAAGCTTACCTCAAATCCGAAGAATTTCAGGCAGCTTATGCAAAAAACAAACAGGCTCAGATCGAAAGCTCCGCAGGCTTTTTCCAGAACGCTGCAAATGGTCTTGTAAAGCTTGAAGGATCGGCTAAAGATATACATTTCGACGTAACCAAGATCGAAGGAATATCCACCAAGGATTTCTTCAAGGTGGTTGACGCAGGCGTGATGCGCCTTGATCTCAAACAGGACACAAACGCGATAACGCTCCCTGCTTTCACCGAAATCAAAAGCATCGCAGGCAACTCTGAAGCACTGGACAAATACACCAGTATAATCAATCTCAAAGAAAGCATGGTAAGCGGTCTTGTCACAAACGCTTTGGTATCCTCCCAGGATAAATTCGCGTCAGGAATAGTCAATATCCTCAACAATAAGATATTACTGGCGCACCCTGAAATAAGCGAAGGCAAATCAAAAGATCTTGTAGACGCTGAAATGATGATTGCGGGAGAAATGATGACTGACAGTATATGTCACAATCCTGCTAAGCTGAAATACGCCACCGACCTTGCCACAGGCGCAGTCTCCCTGCCCGACAACCTTATCAAGATGAACGGCGGTATGTTTGAATATAATTTTGACGAATGCTTCGAACAGCACAAGCAGCTTAACAGTGCAAAAACTAAAAAGCCAACCGAAAGAGCAATAGGCAAATAAAACATATTTTTGCTCAAAAAATTTTCCATGGCACCGATAATATTCATGATCGGGAGGTAATATGAAGATAGTTATCCAGCGTGTAGAGCACGCAAGCGTCACCGTTGACGATGAAGTCTGCGGCAGCATAGGAAAGGGCTTTCTGGTGCTGCTCGGTGTCGGCAAGGACGACACCGAAAAAGACTGCGAGCGCCTTGCCGCAAAAATGATAGGTCTGCGCATTTTCGCAGACGAAAACGGCAAAACAAACCTTTCGCTGAAAGATGTGGGCGGCTCGCTTCTTATAATATCGCAGTTCACACTGTACGCAGACTGTCGCAAGGGCAACCGCCCGAATTTCCTGATGGCGGGCGCTCCCGATGAGGCAAACCGCCTGTATGAATATTTCACCGAGCTTTGCAAAAAAGATATCCCCGTCGTTCAGACGGGGATATTCGGCGCAGATATGAAAGTGGAATTATTGAACGACGGTCCGTTCACTATCATTCTGGAGTAACGGTTTTCCAAAGCAACCGCGTGCCCTCAAAAACGGGAGCTATCTCTCCTCTCCTTTGCAGCCACGCAAGATAAGAGCGCGTCGTAAATCCAACCAGCGCGTACTGCATAACATACAGGCGTATCTTATATTCCGCAAATATCTTTTCAAGCAGTTCGTCTATGGTAACGCCATCGGCGCAAAAGCGCTTGATATCCTCGGCTACCTCAAGGGCGTTGATACGGTTGAGCTCGGCAAGCTCCGCAATATTATCAAGCGGCGGTCTGTGTGAGGGTATAAACAGCCTGCCCTCGAGCGTTTTAAGCTTTTCAAGCGTGTTCAGATGTTCTTTCACGCTGTGCAGAAACGATATCTTGTATTTCGGAAATGTTTCCGCGGCTATCACAGCGTCAGCCACAAACCACACTCCATCGGGAGTTCCGAATGCAAGCTGCTCAAAGCTGTGTCCGTTTACATAAAGGTGCTTCATTCCATTTGGCAGCACATCGGGAGTAAACGGCAGACATTCACACGGCGGCGCAAAGGTGAACTTATTATCAAGCTCCTTTGGCGGAAAGCCGCCGTAAAGATAAGTCGCATTGAGATACGAATATGTGCATATCGCAGAATCCGCGCCCGGCGCATATATCTTGCAGCCTGTGCGCTCTTTCAGATAAGCGTTCGCATAGGTATGGTCGGCATGGCAGTGCGTGTTCAGCACCATTTCAAGCTTCCAGCCGTTGGCGCTTATGTGATCCAGCGCTTTTTGCGCCGCTTCGTTGTCACCACCTGCGTCTATCATGCAGACCTTGTTATCATCGTATACATATATTCCTAAATTGGTGGGGCAATCTATATAATAGGTCTGCTCACCAACCTTGTTCAGATCGTACATTTCAAATCCCTTTCTTTTCTCACTATATGATTATTCTACCACAAAACCGTAAAAAATACAACCTTGCAGGTTGACTTTAACGGATATATGTGGTATAATTTTTTTGTGATTTTTGGGCGGATATCCGCCTGTTATTTTATGGGAGGATAATATGACTTCTGTCAAAAAAGCATTTTCTGCGGCAGCTATGGCGCTTGTGATGATGATAAGCGGCTGCGCAGGCGCATCATCAGGCTCGGGAGAGCAAAGCACCGACGAACAAACTTCAAGCATTACAGAGAGTGAGGCAACTATGCAGACTGATATGACATT
This sequence comes from Oscillospiraceae bacterium, assembly GCA_015067175.1. Classification (GTDB taxonomy): domain Bacteria; phylum Bacillota; class Clostridia; order Oscillospirales; family Ruminococcaceae; genus CAG-115. The sequence continues at coordinate 35,289 of SVMX01000013.1, forward strand.
TACACCCGGCGCCGATACCGTTAAGCTTATCGGACGTACCGCCGAAAGCGAGGGCGCACTTTGGCTCGCACTTTCCGCAAGCGGCATTGAATTTACATTCACAGGAACTTCCGCAAGCGTTACTATCGTTGGCGACAACATGACCGCAAACGGCAAGGATAAGCAGGCTCGCTTTGCCGTATACATAGACGGTGAAAAGACGATGGACGAGCAGGTAACGTCCGCCGAACAGACCTATGATATCTATTCCTCTGATGAGGCAAAAAGCACAACGGTTAAAATCCTGAAGCTGTCTGAAGCTGCCGAGTCGACTATGGGAATAAAGAGCATAACCGTTGACGGCACAGACGTTAAGCCCACCGCCGAAAAGGAGCTGAAGATCGAATTTATCGGCGACTCCATCACCTGCGGCTACGGAGTTGACGACGAGGTAAAGGAGCACCACTTCTCCACCTCCACCGAAGACGCAACAAAGGCTTATGCTTACAAAGCCGCTCAGCTTCTTGATGCTGACTACAGCCTTGTTTCCTACAGCGGTCACGGCATCATCTCGGGCTACACCAATAATGATCAAAAGGTCGCAACACAGCTTGTGCCTCCCGTTTATGAGCAGTTTGCAAAAAGCTTCGGCTACTATAACAACATCTTCAACGTTTCTCAGGTCGAATGGGATTTCAGCAAGTTCCAGCCCGATTTTATTGTAATAAATCTCGGCACGAATGACGCTTCCTACTGCGGAAACAAAAAAGACCGCATTGAAGAATACACAAAGAGCTATGTGGGATTTCTCAAAAAAGTACGCAAAAACAACCCCGACGCTCACATAATCTGTGCGCTGGGCGTTATGGGCGACAGCCTGTTCAAGGGCGTCGAGGAGGCTGTTAAGCTTTATTCCGAAGAAACAGGCGATACAAAGGTATCCGCTCTGCACCTTACTCCTCAAAACGGCAGCACAGGCTATGCAGCAGACTGGCACCCCACCGAGGCTACACATGATATTTCAGCTTCCGAGCTTGTTGCTGAAATAAAGAAGCTCATGGCTGAATAATTATCGACATATACAAAACGGCTTTTGACCAGCACATCAAAAGCCGTTTTTCTTTTGAAAAAGTATTTAAAATTTTTTTTAAATACCTATTGACATTTCAAAAACAATGCGATATAATCTATTTAAAGAAATTTTTAAATAGATCGAAAGGGTGAGGAAAACGGGCATATCTGATACATTTAAAATACTCTCCGATCCGCAACGTCGCGAGATACTTGTTATGCTCCGAGTCGGGCGAATGAGCGCAGGTGACATCGCAGAAAAACTGAATATAACTCCTGCGGCGCTTTCATATCACTTGAAGCTGCTGAAAAAAGCCGATATGGTGATGGAGTATAAGGAAAAGAATTTTGTTTATTATGAGCTAAACACCAGCATTTTTGACGAGATGATGATGTGGTTCGGACAGTTTGGAGGCGGCAAAAATGAAAAGTAAGATAATGCTGATAATTGCAGCGGTGTCGCTTATCGGGGCAGCTGCAACAATGAATTTTCTGCCCGATGAGGTGCCGATAAACTATAATCTTGTGGGCGAAGTCGGCGGACGAGGAAGCAAATTCTGGCTGTTTTTGTTTCCGCTGATAGCCGTTATAGCCGCGATCATCTGGAGTATTTACAGCAAAGCAAGGCAGAAAAAACTGTCCGTCGCAGACGAAAAAACTGCAGCGCGCATGAACGCTAACGGCAAGGTTCTGTTTGTAATACTGCTCACCTATGAGGTGTTCGTGCTTGTCGGACAGATAGTTATGACGATACATCTTATCTCTATGGGCGAGGAAAACGGCGGCGCTATGCCTGCCGAGCTTTCTTCGGTGCTGTGCTGTATGCTTGGTGTGCTTTATGTTATCATAGGCAATATTATCCCTAAAGCACGGATCGGCGCGATATTGGCTGTGAGAACTCCGTGGAGCATGAAGAATGAAAGGGCATGGCAGTACAGCAACCGTTTCGGCGGTGCGGCGCTTTTCACCGCAGGAATTCTGATAATTGCAGAATCGCTTATATTCCGAGGAATGACAGTGTTATACATAACGGTCGGTATACTTGCCGCTGTAATACTTGCCGCTGTAATATACTCATACCACGCATATAAAAAAAGCATCGCCTGAGTGCGAAATCAATAAAAAAGGAGAACAAAAATGTTAAAGATCAACAACCTCTGCAAAAAATACAAGGGCAGCGAAAAAGGCGTTCGCGATATAAATATCCACGTTGAAAAGGGCGATATCTACGCGTTTATCGGACATAACGGCGCCGGAAAGACCACAACTCTTAAATGCGTTACCGGAATACACGGCTTCGACAGCGGCGAAATACTTGTTGACGGCAAGGACATCTGCAAAGACCCTATTGCCTGCAAGAAAAGCTTCGCCTATATTCCCGACAACCCCGACCTTTACGAGTATCTTACGGGAATACAGTACCTCAATTTCATCGCAGATGTTTTTGAAGTGCCTGCCGCAAAGCGAAGCGAGATAATAGAAAAATACGCCGACGCTTTTGAGATAACAGCGTCGCTCGGCGACCTTATCTCAAGCTATTCTCACGGAATGAAGCAGAAGCTTGCAATAATCTCCGCACTGGTGCACGAGCCTAAGCTGCTTATCCTGGACGAGCCGTTTGTAGGTCTTGACCCCAAGGCAGCGGTAGTTCTCAAAGGTGTTATGCGCGATGTCTGCGACAACGGCGGCGCGATATTCTTCTCAACTCATGTGCTTGACGTTGCCGAAAAGCTGTGCAATAAGGTTACAATAATCAAAGGCGGAAAGATAATCGCAGGCGGTAGTATGAGCGAGCTTACCAAAAACGGTGACTCTCTTGAGGATATTTTTATGGAGGTGCTTGAGGGTGAAACAAATTAAGGCTCTTGCAAAAGTAGAGCTGTGTAATCTCTACGGACTTAACGTTTTAAAGCACACCAAAGACCCCATCGAGCGCAGAAAAAAGCTTGTGGTATATGGTATTATAGCGCTGCTTTTGCTATTCGTTATAGCTTATTCAGGCGCACAGAGCTTTGCACTGATATCACTTGGCGCAGGAAGCGCAGTGCCATCATATCTTATTGTGATGTCCGGCATTCTGTCACTGATGCTTGCGGTGTTTAAAACAGGCGGCGTATTATTCCGTAAAAACAGCTTTGATATCATCTCCTCGCTTCCGCTGTCTGACGGTGCAGTGGTGTTCAGCAGATTTTTAAGACTGTACACCGAAAGCCTGATCATATCCTTGCTGATAATGCTCCCCGGACTTGTAGTATATGCGGTAATGTGCGATACAAACGCTATGTTTTACATAAGTGCGCTGCTCGGAATAATTGCCGCCCCGCTTATTCCCGTTGCAATAGCTACGGCAGTAGGCGCGCTGATTACGGGAATAGCTTCCCGCATGAAGCACAAGTCTATCGCAGAAGCGGTGCTGTCTATCATAGTTATTCTTGGAGTTTTCATGCTCTCCTCTTCGCTTTCCGGCACAGAGAGCGAGATGACCGAAGAAATGATGTTGCAGCTCGTAGGAAGCATTTCTGATATACTCGGAAAGATATATCCCCCTGCTGTGATGTTCGGAAACTCCGCTGTAAACGGCGATATCATAAGCCTTGCGCTGTTTATCGGAATATCCGCTGCCTCATTTGCTGCAGTAGCGCTGATAGTATCGCTGAACTTCCGCGGAATCTGCCAAAGACTTCACGGCACATATGCAAAACACAGCTACAAAATGCAGGCGCAGCAGCAGACCTCGCTTACAAAGGCGCTTGTACAGCGTGAAGCAAAGCGTTATTTCTCCTCGGGCGTGTATGTAACAAACACGATAATCGGACCGATACTTGCAGTTGCAATGTGTGTTGCGCTGATATTCGTTGACGTGAACACGCTGCTTCCCGAGCTTCCCATTGAGATAAACATAAACGCCGCGCTCCCGTTTGTTTTTTCCGCAGTTCTCTGCATGATGAACCCAAGCGCTTGCTCTATATCAATGGAAGGCAAGCAATGGTGGATTACGATGAGCCTGCCGCTGTCAGCTAAAAACATCATCAGCGGAAAGCTGCTTTTCAGCCTGTGCCTGCTTGCTCCGTTTTATGTTGTTTCAGAGATCGTTGTGATGGCGACCCAGAGCTTTGATATCATGGAGCGTATGTGGTTTATCCTTGTTCCTGCAATAACAGCTGTATTCTCAAGCGTATTCGGAATTTTTGTAAATCTGAAGCTTCCGAAGCTTCAGTGGGAGACCGAAGTCGAGATTGTAAAGCAAAGTGCTTCTTCAATGATCGGCGGTCTTGTCGGCGCACTTGCGGTCATAGTGTTTGCTTTGGCAGCGGCTGTTGTGCCGTCACAGTTTTCGCTGGTATTCAATGCTTGCGTATGTGTTGTTCTTTTTGTGATCACGCTGCTTATGTATCGTAGTTGTCACAAGAAAGATCTGCGCGATATTTAATCGCTACCAAACAGCATACACGCCACCGAGCCAAAAATCAAATCAAAATCACTAGTTGAACTGGTGGTTTGCTCTCTCCCTTCAAGGGTGTATTACCAGCTTGTGCCTGAAGGCACACTGAAAGTCTGGCAACCGCATCTCATTCACTAGCAGCCGCTCAAGCGGCTGTTATTTTTTGCTTACGTATTCTTGCTACTCGTAAACGGGTCAACATACTCTTTCAGTGTTATTTGGTCGTTTGCTATGTCTTCTTGTAGCTGATTTCGGATATATTCTTCTATCTTCTGCTTGTTTTTCCCTATCGTGTCCACATAGTACCCCCCTACACCAAAAGTGCCGATTGCCATATTTGTATTGATAGATTGTCAAGTCAAGTGCAACAAAATTAAAGAAAAAATTTATGAATTACCTCGGCAGGTGAGAGATAACCCAAGCGCTTTCTGGGTCTATTGTTAATAAGGTCAACAACCTCTGCAAGCATC
>SVMX01000007.1:0-20679 GCA_015067175.1 Oscillospiraceae bacterium
TATCAGGGATCTTACCACGCCTTTCGTCAGGCTTGTGCTTTTTGTACTTCCACTTGAATCTCATTGCCTTTTTAAGCTGACGGGGTAAAACGCCGGAATCTATTGCTCGATAAATAGTGGGATAAGAAACAGAAAACGGCTCTTTATCCAGTTTTGCTCGTTCCGAAATCTGTTCAGGTGTCCACCTGAGGATAAGCTTTGCCAGAACATAATTCCGTAATGCTTGTTCTTTCAGCTTTGGTTTTCTGCCACAGTTTTTTCTTCGGGCGTGATACAATTTATCTGCGTGATGTGCGGAATATGTACCGTCTGCTTTGCTGTTCCTGTGGAATTCTCGGCTCACCGACGAGGCTGACCGATTCAATGTCCGTGCAATTGCACGGACATTGAATCCTTGAGCTTTCAGAACCTTTGACAATTCTCTTTCTTCTGTGGTAAAATGAGTGTAATGACACATATTGTTTCCTCCTGTTTATGGTTGTGTGGTTACTCCCATTATATCACGAGGTTCTTTATGTGTCATTATCTTTTTCTATCTGTTGCACTTATATTGTAAATCTATCATATATGATTGTTTGACACTACTCAAATAAGTGCAAATACTCATCAGAACAACCCGAAATCCTTTGCTAAAAAAATTGCAAAAGGCAATCAGCCTAAGTCGGATAAAGACTGCGGATTAGGTGTTCATACTGCCTCGAATCAGCATAATAAGCGTACAAAATCAAATAAAATGTCGTTTTATTCCACTGCCTTTCTAGCTTCGTTCAATTGGGTTATATCAATAGAAATCATTTTAATTTTAGATTGTCGATATTCATCAGAATAGTATACAACCATATTAGACAAGAATGAAGCTTTGCAGTTTATTGCTGAACATTTCATATCTAACTCGGTTACAGATTTATTAAGCCATACCTTTAAAATATCTTTAGGAAGTTCAAATAAATATGTATTATGACCTGTTCTAAGTTCCCATGGTTCTTTAGGGTGATGCCAATGCAAAGTATAATTATCATCGAAATCTATGTTTCTGTTGCCTTGGTTGTAAAGGAATAATATCTGTCCAAGGTTGGTTATTGCCACTGCCATACGTTGTCCAATTTAAACAGCTTGCTTGATAATGGTTTCTTCGTTAGTGATAACACTGGGTTCATGACAAAAACCATCTGTATAATTAAAAGCATTTATATACTCTTTCCAAAAAGGCATTTTATCGAACTCAATTAAGGGTATGCGATATGTCGCCGCAAAATTCTGAGCTTGTATCGAAAAGCCATTTGTTGAAGCAATAGCAACCTGATAGTAATATCTATCATAGTTATAAATATTCTTGCTCCTGTTCTGTTGCCTTCTTACTTGCAATTCATTTAAATCAACAATATCAAAATGGTTTATATCTTCTCGTAATCCTAACACTGCTCTGACGGTGTTTAATCCAACTTTCTGTTTGTAGCATTTACATTCAACCAGCAATCTTGACATTGAATAAAACGGTATCTGCACAGGAGGCTCCAGCAGCACATCAGCATTATGGGATTCTCCTAATCCTTGAATCATTTGCCCGGGTGGACCATCAAATATGTAAATCCCATCCGAATTCACTTCAGAAAATCCAACGCTCATAAGTATATATTTGACCAGTAATTCAAAGGCTTTGCCTTTGTTCATAATACTTCCCTCCCCCAAAAACGCTTATGCAAATTGGCAATTAACATAAAAGCTTTTTAAATTGATTTATCGCGGAAAATCAAATCATATGTAAGCTTTGATAATGGTCTGTTCACATCATACTGATGTTCTTGGTCAAAGATGTAGCCATATAGTAGCAAATAAAGATTAGACTCTGTTAATTTTGAGTTATCATTACCAGAAAAAAGTTTTTGCACTGATTTTATATATTCAGCATTATACATATGCTTTTTCCAGAAAAGCTCGCCAGCATATAATCTGTGTCCCTGATATATCCGTTCCAAGCCGAACAGTTCATTTGAGTTTTTAATATGTTTAGTATTTTGCGAACGGGAATTAATATCCAGTCTAAGAGGGATAGGCACAGGAGAAATATGGGTCAGCGCTTTAGTGTGTCCATCCGAATCCATTTTATCAAAATCATAGGAAAAAACCGCATCATCACCAAATTCTTCCTCAAAAGGATAAAGTGCATCAAGCCATTTTGTTCCCTTTAATCGCGAATTGCAGACTTGACACGCAGGTATGAAATTAAACAGAGAAAGCGCAAACAAGGGAAATTTGCTTTTATTATAGAAATGATCAATATCTGCAGTGGGAGTCGCTCTTTTGCTTTTAGGAGTTTTGTAATATGCAGTTATATACTGCCTGTTGCAATACGGACAACATTCAACGCCAAGAGAGGCAAGCAGCTCTGCACGCAGAGCCGGAGTAAGCAATGCGTAAAGAGATGTTACTGTTTTTTTGGATTTTATCTTAATTTCCCGGTAAATTGCCTCCATTGCCGCTTTCATGTTTTTGTTTATCGCTGAAATGAGATCATCAATTATATTATCATCTTTAATATTATTGACTCCATTCGTATATTGGCTATAATTATTTGTAAAAAAAGAAGAACATGAAGGATCATTAAGCAACTTATTCAATTCTTTTTTACGATATTTTTTGCTTTTACTGCTAATGATGATACATAAGTTTTTATACAGCTCCATATATTTGCAACTAAGAACGTCACTCCTTTTACCGCATAACAAAAGATCAGTTTTAATTCGGTATTGAGATGTTTTGTTGTCACCATGCCACACCATATCAGACGGGAGATATTTTAGTAATACGGTGTGATATTTTGCCCTTATATCAGAATCATACCAGTCGATTTTTATCAAGACTGTTCATCTCCTTTCTCTAAACGTGCGATCGTTTTGGCGATGTTTGCTTGCTGGCGCTTTAGTTCCTCTAATCTCTGAGACTTGGGGAGATAGTTTAACAGCATTTGCAGTAATTGTTTTTGAATTAACTCATCACCTATCAATGATATATATTGTTTTACTTTTTCTATGTTGAGATTTGTATCTGTATCAAAAAACACACCTGTTGATTGTGAATGCCCATTTTTAATTGCATCGATAATAGAACGAATTAATTGAGCACCTACAACTCCTATTGCTCCTTCTTCCATAAAAAAGCTGTCGTTGAATAGAGTGTAGATGCTGGCACCAAAGGTTTCGTGTTGTTCGTCATTGGGTTTTGCTCGTGTAACATCATCTTCTTTATGCAGAAAAACTGTATTCTGTTTGGGAACGTCAGACAATATGATCGGAGAATGTGTAGCCATAATCATTTGTACATGGGTTCCACTTGCAGCTATAGTATGTTCGATGAAATGTAACATTGCATTAAGATATTCTCTCTGCCATTCCGGATGAAATGCAACCTCTGCTTCATCAAAAAGCAGAAGAAGATCATCAGCTTTATTATTTGAATTGCTATCATCAGGTAAATAGTAATTACCGTTTTCATTCTTTTTTAGTAGGTGAGTGATCTTTGAAAACGTATTGAGCAAAAGAGTTTCTCCCGAGGACAATCCCCAAGAAAAAGAAAGATAATCGAAAATATGTGCAGTTTTACTATAGTTATTAAATAATTCGCTGATTGTGGTTTTTAAATCGACAATATCAATTTGTTCGGAATCTACCGCGATTGATAATCTTCCAAAGAACAAGTAAGGATTAAACTTGTTATCTTTTCTAAGCAGTTCATTAATATAGTCCATAAATTCAAGATTAGCTCTGCCATCGAAATTATAACTTTTCTGCTTGTGATCACGGTTATCGATTGCTGATTGCAAAAAGCTCCTTAAATTTTCCCACGCCGAATTATTATTTGACTGAGTAATTTCCTCTACTAATTCTATGATATTGCTCTTTTGTTCTTTATTTGCACCTGTGTTGGCTTCTGCAACGATTTGTGTGAACATAGCTCGAGCAAGTTTCGCTTGAAAAAGCCCTTGTTTATCGGTTGAAGTGTCAGGGAGAAAGTTGTTTAAAAGTAGTCTAGCTGGTGAATTTGTTGCATTATCTTTTGAAGCTGTAGCTTTATTAGGGAAGCGCTCAGCGTACATATCTACGAAAGCATCATCGTGTTTAAGCAATGATATCCAGACGCATTTCGGATAACTTATCTTAAAGTTTTCAATATACTTGCGTCCATTTGCAAAAAAATCGATTTGCCATTTTATACTGTTGTGAATATATTGAGTTACAGGATTAAGCTTATAATTTGCACTTTCTTCGCTGGACCTTCTTAAACATGCTGCAAACGACCAGTCATATCCATTTAATTGGTTTGCAAATTGCGCTGCATTAAACATTTCTGTCGAGTAAATTGTTCTAGCAAAGATTTTATTTTTTTTAGCAATGCTTTTTGCAATGGCAAATTCAGAATCACTTTCAATATATTTATTTATATTAGTATTATAATACATTGCTCCGTCGCATTCATAAACCAATATGTATTCTGTGTTTTGTGGAATATTATAGTCCAAATCCATAAGGAATTTTAATAAGGTTGTTTTGCCTGTCCCGTTTTTTCCTACAACAGCTGTAAAATCAATGCCGTTTGTGTAAAAATCGTCAACATAGTCAGAATTGACTTTTCCTGAAAGAATGTGTTCTTTTTCATCATATTCGATTCTGTATTTTGTTGACAGATTGAATCCTGCGTTTTTGAAGCAGAAATAGTTGTTTAACCATATATAATGCAAAATTGTATTTGGCATAATCATAAATTTCCTTAAAACAAAGTAATAATTCTTAATCATTAGTTTGATAACTTCATCATCATGTTATAGTGCTGGGAATGCCCCATTTTATCAAATATTTTTTCAAAAACATTAAGATATGCTTCAACTGACTCATCAGTGACATACATTGTGTAATCGTCAAAAATAGAATGGGAGCTATCATTGATGAATGATATAAGTGATTTGCAGATAAGGCGTTCAGAGCCTGTAAATTCATCTATGCACTTATCATAATTAAGTCCGCCTATCACATTAAAATAATGCTCAAGAATTCTTCGCATAGTATTACAAATGAAGCTTTTGGATGACTTGGGATTTTTGATTTCCTCCCACATTAACTCGTACGAACTGTTTATAGGACTTTTTTCATAAGATGTTACAAAGCTTATATTATCCTTTTTCTTTATTACATAATAAGCTACAAGGGTAGAAGAAAGTGATTCTCGGCTTCCCCAATAGGTGACTTCCTTATAAAAATACGCATTATGCGTTAAAACAAACACCTGATTAATATTATCTTTATTGTCTTTACACTTCCTGAGGATATCTTTAGTAAGTGATGATACAATGAACATAACATTACTGTCAAGGCTGGATATTGGATCGTCTATCACAATAATTTTTTTCCTGTTTAAATCCTCCTTGTTTTTGCTGCCAAAACACAAATGATAAAAATATAAGAATGAGATAAAATTGTATTCCCCTTCACTTAAGGTGTCAATTGCATCGGCTCCATTTGGTCTTACCACCTTATACGAACCTGATTCATCTTTGTTTTCCGTCAGCATAAAGCCGCCAAATCCAAAATTACTAAGTAAGAGATTAATTGAATCAACGGTAGGCTTTACGCTGGAGATTTTAGAATTAATCACAGATATTTCTGATTGCCAAACAGCAATTTGTTCGCTCATTTGGCTTACTGTTTCTCTTAGTTTGGTCAATCCTTTTTGTTTACCACTATGAGCATCTAGTTTCGATTTCAGCTCTTGGTATATTTCGGATAAGCACATCGAAATCACTTTCTTTTTGCAATTATCCTTTGCGTGTGTATCCGATACAATTTTATTGTGATTATTAATTGCTTCATTCAGTGATGAAATTGTTTTTTGAATATCGGAGATGTACTCATCCAATGGCTTAAGTGAGCATTGTTGAGAAGGTGTCTCAACTTTTTTCTCAACTATCATTATATTTCTTTCAACTTCAGTGATTAACGTATCAAATTGATCTTGAAGATTCATATAATTTATGCCATCAGCATTTTGTGGAATACTATTTCGATAATTACGCAGATAATCAATAAAATCTACATATCTTTCAAGATACTTTTCCAGTGCAGCACACTTATTCATATAGCTTACATCAAAGTATTCCTCTATCTCTTTTTGAATACTATCTGATATAGGCTGCTGGCAATATGGACATTTACCGTTAGCTGCTCGTGCGAAATTAATACCACCTTTCACCCAATCAGTAGCATTTAACTTGGATATTAACTCACCGACTTGACTATGAGAGCTTCCTATAATACTTTCTTCTAATAATGAAGTATTGCTAAGAATACTTAAAAAACCAGTATTAAATGCGTTTAATACTGGTTTTATTTCTGACGACTGTGAAAACGCAGTATCATACTCCTTTTTTAATTCATCAAATAAGATTGCTTTATGGTCGGCATGATAAGATGAAAACTCACTTATAATCTTCTCGGCGAATTTATTTTTACTATTAAGAGTACCTTCAAACGCTTTAGGGAAAACAGAACCAAATTTTTGCTTTAGTTTCCAGCAAATTTCTTCGATTTCAGTTTTTAATGTAGCTAATTCAGTTGTCAAGTGCTCCTCGGTTGCTCTGTTCTTTTCTATTTGATGTTGGTAATTTGAAATGTTTTCATTGAGCTTTTCAATTTCTTCCTTATATTTAATGGTTTCTTCACCCAAAGTCAAAATTCCATCTAAACCGTTTTGGGGCTTAAGATTGTTTCTTATGAAAAATCTGTTAAAAACAAGAACTATCTCATTCGAGTCATTATCCCGATCAATACTAGCATTATCAACCACTGGCATACTATTGAGTAAATTAGAAATAGTTGTTTTGCCTGTGCCATTTCCTCCAAATAAATAGTTGATTTTTTTAGGAAATATCTCTACATCATCGTATGTTGCAATATCATGAAGCTTAATTCTATTAATCATTTTTATACTCCTATAATAAAATACCAATCTAGTTTGCTTGATATAATTATTTGTTAATGTACAAGTTGTTCTATACTTATATTGTTATGTGTTTTAAAAGTATTACCTGCCTTGAGTAGAAAATTATCATCTTGTCGTTCTATAACGCACATTATACCATAGACATTTTTCTTGTTGCCAATAGCTATAAACCCTTCAAAACAATACCTACCACTTCTTGCCATCGATTCGAATTCTTTTTTGTTTCTAAGATAAAAAGAAATGGTTAGTGCCATTTTACCATCCATAGTTATTTTTGTATAACAATGTGACATGTTAATGCCGTCGATTTTAATTACACTATCATCTTGGCGAAAAGAAAAACAGTGAGCCCAGAATTTTTCGTACTGATACCTAGTGGATTCAAAACATAACTCTACGTCAATTCTACCGCAATTATAGTCATTAGAATTCAATGTATATGAATTTAGTTCTGCGAATGCTGAATAATTGGTATTATCAATAAAGCTTGTGGAACATCCTGACAAAACAAGCATATCATTTTTGGCTTTTCCTAAATTCAGTGACACTGGCATAAGATTTACTGAAAATAAGGTGTTTTTGCTAAATGTAGTATCCATGTTATTTATTCTCCAACATATCAATTTATTTTCCAGTGGCTAATACCACATTGGATGCAATGCCCGCAGTTAAAACATAACAATTTGTAATAAACCCTTTTATTTTACATCAAAACTCAAGTAATCAATAGTAGATAACTATAAATTATCGGAGGTTGATTATGGAATATAAAAACGATGTGCCATTTATTGTTAGCTTAGCGAGCTATAACAGGCGAATCTTTACGTTGCCCTTGTGTTTAGAAAGTTTGTTCGCACAAACACTAAAACCAAGAAAAATTATTTTGTATCTTGATGATACCGTAGATGCAACTACTTTGCCTGATAGCATAACCCAGTATATTTCTCGAGGGCTTGAAATTGTACAAGTGAGTAGCGAATTGCTTTCGCATAATAAATACTACTATACATTTTCACGATATAAGGATTATGTGATTATTACCGTGGATGATGATGTGATATACAACTGCAATACTTTTAGTAATCTTATAGAAACCTATAAACGATATCCTTATGCTATATCGGCAACTCGTGTGTTATACATGACTTTTAATTCAAAAATTCTAAACAAATATGAAGACTGGATTTCTGAATATGATAAGCTTAATACGCCCTCTTTACGATTGTTTGCAACCGGTGTGGGTGGAATATTATACCCTCCAAACATACTACCGGATTTAACTCTTGACAAACAACAAATAATCGAATATGGATTACATTCTGATGATATGTGGCTTAAGTTCATGGAATTGCTTGTCAATGCTCCAGTGGTGTGGACTGGGCAGAAGCCACAACACCCACCACAGATTCCAGGCACACGCGAAACCGGTCTATATATGACTAATCGCTTTAAAAATGATAGCTATTTAGAAACACTCGAAAAACGGTTCAACATAAATATGTATGAAGCGCTTAATTCAAGCGAGGGTTGTGTTGATGATTAATAAACCATTGATCAGTATAGTAGTGCCAGTGTACAATACAGGAATGTATTTGCAGCGTTGTTTGGAAACCATTAGCAATCAGAGCTATTCTAATAAAGAAATTATTATAGTGAACGACTTCTCTACAGATAATTCTCACGATATTATTCTTAAATTCGCTGAAAAAAATAATAATATACGTTATATTAAACTTGATACTAATATCGGTGTTGGTAATGCTAGAAATGTTGGAATTGATAATGCCACAGGTGCTTTCATAGGTTTTGTTGATAGTGATGACTGGATTGATATATCGTTCTACGATGAACTTGTCGAACAAATGTTAAGTGTCAACGCGGATATGGGAATAGCTGGGATCAAAACTGAAATTGACGATGTTTATTATTCTACCAATCGATATGTATATAGCCGCTCTGCTGTAATTGACGGAAGAACAGGTTTACACGCACTTGTAGATATGTACAGCAGTGATATACGAATAACCCCTATTGTAAACAATAAGCTTTATAAGACTTCGTTAATTAAAGACAATAAGTTATCTTTTGATTTATCAAGACGCTCTCAAGATAATTATTTTTCTTTTATGGCACTTTTGTATTCGGACAAGGTTTCTTTGGTAAATAACATCTACTATCATTATTATCAGAGACCATTTTCTGCTACACATAATTTTTCAACGAAATATATAGATGATTATATAGCGATACTTGAATTCTTAAAACAAACACTATTATGCAGAGGACTTTATGAAGAATATTCTGAAGAATATTCTTCATATGTTATGCGATGCTGTACAGCCATAATTAATAATTTGTTTATGCAGGAGCAAAGTGATACACTCCAGAAAAAGCATCTGCTATATATTTTGAAATTAGTTGATACTTTAGTGCCATGGTCGACCTTGGCAAACAAAATATCTATTGAGCGATTTAAACGGTTTTGGGATCGCAATAGCGAATAAACTTATTTTATATATTCACTATACTGTTTCTTGAACTTTGAAATAAAAATTCCATCTGAAGTGGTATCCATTTTAGCAATAGCATGGCTGACATGTGTAAAAATACCATAATATTTCTGATTAATATAGTTCTCATAGGTAGATGCAAACCATTTTAACAATCGTTCACACCCATGCACATTATCAATTTTTCCAATAGCCTGAACAATGCTTCTAGCTACATAACAGTTTTCTTCATTCTGCAATCTACAGTAAAGATCTTCTAAAGCCGATGTTAAGTGCTTTTCGCCAATTATATCTGCCATATATTCGCGCAAGTAACAATTTTCATTATAAAGTGCTGCTATCATAGCCTGATTTACTTCGCTGTGTTGTGAAGTAATTAATAATCGCTCTAGATGATGACGGTTTAGGTCAATTGTTGTTGCATGCAAACAAGAAAAATATCGCATAATCCAATTTAGAGTAGTGTTTAATAGTTTCCTATTTTGAGTTAATTTCACAACTAAATCTATTTTCCATACAATCGAATCAGTAACATCACTATATGATGAGATGAACCGTTCAGTATATTCTCTAGCTATTGGCAACTCTGCACAGGCTATAATTATTTCATAATAAGTATCCAAAACTCCTTTAATAGTTTTGAATTTATTGTCTTTTATAAGTTTTGAAATCAAACATTCGAATGCATTTAATAGATTAGCGACTTCTGCATCTGTAAAAGTATTTTCGCCTATCAATAATCTTGTAATAGACGGAATATAAGATTCTAGTTCAACCCTCATATACTCTACAAATTCCTGCTGATTGTTATTTACATATGGAATTATGCCTTTTTTATTTAATGCATCATAAAAATCGGATATATATTTAGTCGCAGCAATTCTTTTTTTTATGTTTGTTACCAACTCCCTGGGTTCAGTCAGTGTGTAGTCGATATATTCGAGGTATTGGATATCGGAAGGGCACTTTGCCTCTTTCTGCTTAATCAAAATAATATTATCAGAATCTTTGAATGAATGTGCTATTCCTAATTCGTAGAATACATTTGCATTTATATAAGTCATATCTACTAATACATAATTTGCACTCAACATTTCTCTCATTATTTTGTTAAATAATAAATTACTGCTTTGTGCTTCATCAGCTCGTATAACAGTAATTCCATCTTGCGCTAACATTGCCTGTATTGCAGCGTAAAGTGTATTCAACTCCTCGCGAAATGGCATTATCATGAAGCACTTATTTTTATCTATCATAATATTTTCATTCCTAAATTGTTTTGGATAGATGATGTAATTTTGCATAACTTACCTCCGATAATTTATAGTTATCCTTTATATATTAAAACGCTAAATCGACTAAATAAAAATCAAAAAATGGATGATATGAATAATATAGTGTATAATTAATACAAAAACATAAGGAGAAAAAACTATGAATGATTTAGCTAGAATTATGTCCGAATATATTGGTTATTGCAAAAGCAGAAAAGGTTTAAGTAATTATACAATTAAAGCATACACAATTGATTTAAATCAATTTGCAGCCTTTGCAGAAGAATTTACCAAAAACAGCATAGGCGAATATCTATCGTTATTAAGCACGAAGTATAAGCCTAAGACAATCCGACGTAAAACCGCGACTTTAAAAGCGTTTTCTCATTATCTGCTGCTAAATGACTTAATTGAAACCAATCCGTTTGATAAAATTGAAACCTCATTTCGTGAGCCATTGTTACTTCCGAAAACCATTCCATCAAATATAATAAGTGATATTCTCAGATGTGCGTACGACCTATCCTCTAGTGCCGATACCACATATCGCAAAAGTGTCTCGGTAAGAGATATTGCAATTTTAGAGTTGCTTTTTGCTACAGGGGCAAGGGTATCTGAAATCTGCAATCTGACCACAACCTCCATTGACCTACAGAACTATACTGTCAAAATCTTCGGAAAAGGCTCAAAAGAACGCATTATTCAGATTGAAAATCCTGCTGTACGGAAAGCACTTCGAAATTATTATGAAGTTTTTGAAAATGATATTCAACTAAATGGCTTCTTTTTTATTAACAAGCTACACAAGCGACTTTCAGAACAGTCAGTTCGTGCAATGATAAGTAAATATACAAAGCTTTGCGGATGTAATATGCATATCACACCGCATATGTTCAGACACTCATTCGCTACATTACTTCTAGAGGAGGATGTAGACATACGCTACATACAGAAGCTTCTTGGACATAGTTCGATAACTACAACTCAAATCTATACACATGTGACAACTGCAAAGCAAAAGGAAATTCTTGCCACAAAACACCCGAGAAATAAAATGAACTTGGGGTGATAAAATACACACGCTAACTATAATTTTAAATAGGTGCATACTGTTCACCACTATATGAAATAATTTTATTCCAAAATTTGCGCAATGTCAATGCTTTTGGTAAGTTTGGTCGAATAATGTTAAGTTTATTTGTTGCACAAGAAAAATCCCGAGGTTATCAGCCTCGGGAGTAAGAATATTAAATTATTGCTTTGTCATTTCCATTTACCGCAGGATTTGCATTCTGAAACGGTATATGAATTAATAAACCCGCAGGATTTGCAACGCCATTTCGTTGGTTCGGAAGCAAGCTCAGCTTCCTCTTTTACAACTCCCACTACAATTGCTACATATTAGGTGTTTCAATCGTTTTTATAATATGGAATTTATTGCTTCGCCAAAACATGAAACTAATTTGAAAGAACATTTTAAATTTGTTGCTAAAGTTTTAATCCAATTGTGCAGAACAGATTGTGCAACAGCATCTAATTCTTCACCATTCGAAAATACCCTTATAATGTTCGTATACTCATTATTTCCAATGATATTCTGCTCGTTTCTATAAATTTCAACCCAAAAATATTTGCAACTTATTATAGCAACATCAGATTTAGTATATTGATACTGGCGAAAAGAATATACGATATCAATTAAATCAAATGAGTTAAGAATTTTTGTTCCTAATTGAACAAAGTCGAGTGTAGCATTCGAATATATATCCAGTCTATAATGGTAATATACTCCATTGATACGTTTCATGAAAATTCCCTTTTCGCAAGCTTCTAATACGATATCACCATCAATTTGGGAAACAAACCCATTAACAAATTTGTATAAAACTTGATTTATATTATGTGATGTAAAAAAATGCAAGTATTCATTAACAGAAACATGAAAGATAGAACATTCATCGCTAATTGTTTCGAAATCAAATTTATCATAATCTAGTGGTACTATCACTTGAAGTGACTCACATACTATACGAAGCCACATAGTGTCTGGAATATGTTCTTCATAGAGAATTACGATACCATTCGAAATCAAGATTGATCTAACAAAGGAGAGCAAATCTCCCTTTATGCTTTTGTTGCTAAAATATAGACTTAATTCCAAATGATCACCTCACATAGTACCATAATATTTCACCTTGATATAATACGAACAATTCATCTATTCGAGACAAATGCTGATCTGGTTGAAGTTTTCGTAAAATAGTACTTAAAATATTATTTAGATTACCTTGAGAAATAGAACCTTCTGAATTACCATCAAGATTCAATACTATTCGGGTTGCTTGCGTTTTTGATTTTTCTGCAAGTTCTTTACAAATTGTATTTACATTCGCTGTCATTGGGGAATAGCAGTCATACGCTCTGCCTTCAATTAGGAAATCCGGATTAGACCCTGGTGTGATACCATAACCGTTTCCACCATTGCTGTTTTCTTCAAGTATTTCTACTTTATATCCCATATCAGCTAATGATTGGGCAGAATTTTTTTGATTAATTATACCAATGCTATCACTAGTATCAACCTCACAATTACCAATTGGTTTGCTGTGCAAAGGCAAAGAAGGTTCAGTTGCATTTATATTGCCATAAGTATGCTTTAATGCATAATCAGAATTTTTACTGAAATATTTCCAGGCATTAACCGCATCATCGCCATACTCCATTATTAGAGGTTTCAAAGTTGTAAATTCCTCAACGCCAACTGCTTTTATGAACTTTTTCAGCGAAACATATTGCCTTACTGTATCGACCAATTCAAATGCTATTCCACCCAATGATATTATATCAGGAATCATATACCCTAAATCTCGTACCAAAAGTCCTGCTTCGTCATATGCTATACGCAATTCTATAAAATACAACCACAGTCCATAGTATTCATCTGAATCTTCGCTGATGTCCCATCCGAATTTACTCATGTGCTTATCCAACTGATTTTTCTGCTTTTTAGTGTTATCAATTATGTACCGCATACTCATATTTGTTTGGTAATCTTTCTGCCACCAATAATAATGTTCCCAATATGGGTTTGGTTCATTATAATATTTGTTAAGCTTTTCCTTTGTTTCATCTGTAATATAATACTCAACAACTTCATCAGTTTTAGCATTAAACCATACACGCCAAATAACATCGCCATTTTTTAATTTTATAGTGCAAATCGTCGCATCATCGTTCAAAAGGAAAAGTGGTGTAAAAAATATTTCTACAACATCAAAAGGATTGTATGGAATTAGACGATCTTCATCTATTGTGTCGATATAGCCATCCCCGTCGCCATCTTCACTCGTAGGATCAGAAGAAATAGGAAGCACCCGTATATCGCCTAACAAATTAGTAACATTATAGGCACCTAAGAATCTATTCAGACCTTCCTTGACATAAGAAAGCTCTGTATAGTCCATACACTGCTGAAGAGTGGGAAGATTAATATAGCCATTATCTTCAATTGTAATCAAGCCTGCAGTTTCCCAACGCTCAACATCAACCTCGTCCCAGTCGGTAAGAGTATCCTTATCAGTATCAGAGTCCACACCTGTCGGGTTTTCACCATTGGGATAAAGTATGCTGTCAAGTGTTATGCGCTCATAACCTGTGAGCAGAATTGCATCAAAGGCACTCTGGGGGTCGGGCGGCAGATATTTCTGTTCATAATCTTCATCAAAAATGTGAGTATAAACATCATCAGCAAAGTCACTGAACGAATCAATTACAACTCCGCGAGAATCATCTGTGATGAATTTCTGAAAACCTGTAAGCTCCTCAAAAGCAGGGGTAATGACGCTTACATCAACACCGTTTTCGGCAGCATTTAACATAAGCTCATCCGCTATATTCTGTTCAAACATAGTATCCACCTGATCATAAATGGTGAATACATAGTTGCTGTTATTGCTATCAGAATGTTCAACGACATAACCGAGCGCGTCAGTTATAACACAGTAGTTACCCAGTACTCCTTGCTTTTTGGACGCTTTAATGGTATCCATAGCTTCGTCGAGCTTTTCAATGTTATCGCATTCGCCTATAAGTTCATAGCTTTCGCCATCAAAATCGGATGAATCCTGAGTCATAAGGCGGATAACAATATCTCTGCCCTCTGCATATACAGTTTCGGAGAATTCTCGCACTTCAGCCTTGAGATTATCAAGCTGTCCTTCGTTAATTCTGCCGTCACGAATGTCAAAAACAAATGTAACATAATACTTTTCAGCACCGTTAGAAGCATCGGAGCTGTCAGTTGCTTCTGAGGTTTCGTCACTTACAGTAAGTAAAGACGCTTCAGACGCCTCTGCGGCTGAATAGTACTCTGCCATTACCGTTTCCATCTGTGTGCCATCAGGAGCAACACCGAAATTCTGCAGTAGCACTTCCATGTCCAGCACGCAGTATGTACCAAGTTCATCGGTTTCGGCGTAGAGGGTATTATTCTCCACATCGAACTCAGTCGCAACAGGGAGGAGCATATTTATATCCTCAAAGTACCTGAATATATTATACCTCTTAATGCCCTGCAAGTCAACACAATTTTCCGCATATTCGCTGCCGTCGTTGGAGATGTAATCCTCGCCGACCTCGTATATCAGCTTGACCTTCTCCACATCACCGCCGTAATAGCTGAGGCTCACAGCACCGCCAAGACGCGCGTCACTTTCGGTTATGGTAGAGTATATGCTGTTGCCTGCAATTAAATTAGTGCCGACATTTCCCGAAGCAGTAATCTCTAGCGAAAGCTCATAGGGAGACTCATCGGTGTTTACTCGCTCCATCACCTCGCTGTCAGCGGAGATGGTCTGCTCGACCTTGTACTCTGCATCAGGCACACCGAAAGTCTCGGGATCGTTAGGATCAAGTCCGAGCGCAATATCGTCGCTGTCGCTAAGTGTGTCGCCGTCTGTGTCAGCTTTCAGAGGGTCGGTGTCTGTTTCGTAAAGCTCTGCATAGTCAGACAGAGTATCTCCGTCAGTGTCCGCAGAGGTCGGGGAAGTGCCAAGCTCCAGCTCCTGTGCGTTGGTAAGGCCATCTTTGTCAAGGTCGCTGTCTGCGTCGTTAGTTCCATCCTCGTCTGTGTCGTACTTCAGAGGACTTGTGCCTGCTGTGTAGATCTCGTCATAATCGGACAGACCATCGCTGTCGGTGTCGGGATTTTCAGGGTCTGTACCGTAGATCTTCTCTGCATAATCAGGGAGACCATCCTCATCGGTATCCAGCCATGTGCAGACATAGCCGTCCTCGGTGTATGCCACGATAAACGGCTCGGATTCGATAGTGCCGCTTTCGGTTTCCTGCTTGACCTTTATGTACTTCACGAGGAAATCCTCGGTGATTTCGTACTTGTAGGAGTCCTCATCGGTTACATCCGCAAGCTTAACCCAGCCGTTGTCATTGGTGTTCTCGTATACGGACACTGCACCCTCAACGGTAGAGTACCAATACACTTCGAGTGCATTTTCGTCTGCGAGATATTCGCCAAAACACAGAATTACAGGCTCCTCGGTTTCGACAGATTCGTCAGGGTCAGTAGGCTCTTGTTTTTCACCAGTCTCGCCACTTTCGTCTGACTCTCCTGTTTCGTTACTTTCGCCCGACTCGCCACTTTCATCAGACTCACCAGTTTCACCGCTTTCGCTTGATTCTCCGGTTTCACCTGAATCATCAGAGTCAGCGTTAACATCAATAACAATAGATGTGAGTGTAAAATCCGACATAACAGGCTCTTCGCCTGATGCGATTGCACCCTCAAAGCTAAAGGTTTTAGTTTCTCCTGCAGCAATGGGAGTAGTGGTTATGTCGTTCTCAACCTTGAACGAACTGTCCTCGGTGTAGAGAAGATTGGCATTCCATATAGATGATATCTCAAAATTACCGTTGAAGTGTAATTTCCAAGCTTCCAGCGGCTCGTCGGATATATTCTTGATAGTAACCGCTGCAATGAAGCCCTCGCCCCAGTTATTCTGAATCTCATAGCTTATCTCGGCACTGGCAGTAGAATCCGCAGTTTTGCTGCACAGGGAAATGTTCTCAGGCAGCGAAAGATTCTCGCCCTGCTGCATAAAGCCAAATTCAATCGTTTCATTGGGGATTATCTCATAATTGTAACCGTTGTTGCGAATAACACACAGCTCGCCGTCGTTCTCAAGAACAGAGGCATTCCAGATATTCGATATCGTTCCTGTGTTATCGAATTTTATCGCCCAGTTGCGCAGCGTTTCATCGCTGTTGTTCGTGATGGACACGGAAACCTGCTGGTTTCCTGTCCACTCATTTGTAATGCTGTATATTATGGTGCAGCCTGCGCTCTCATAGGTGTGGACCTTGTCGCCCTCGTAGGCGGCAAAGGCTTCTGCTCCTATTCCGAACAGCATCACTACTGCCATAAACAAAGAAATTAGTTTCTTCATACTTACCTCTCAATAAATCTTACTTTGTCATTATCGCCTTAATAAACACTAAAGTATCATTCAACTTCATTGAAATTGTAGTATATGATACCTGTAATTTTTTGATCAGCTTCAAGCGTTCTGAGTTCAAATGTATCGGTACCGCTTTCCATATCTACAGGCAAATAAATAGTACGAATAGTATCTGTCTTGTCATCATTCCATTCGATTTTTTCAATCATTCCGCTTGGATATTTTACCAATATCATTCTTGCATCTGTAAATTCGCCGTAACTGTCCATATTCAACTGAACATTGTATACGGGATTATCAGATTCATTTGAGAGAATAAATTCAGTTTCACCTAATCCTGATGTGGTAAGCTTAAGATGAAGTGCTTCTCCGCCTTCAACGCATATAGGCTCATCATTCACGAAGGTTGCTTCCACAGGTATTTCAAATGGGTTGAGCTGACCTTTAAATTCAACACTTACATTGTAGCTGCCGTTAGCGTCACCTCTTATCACCCATGTTTTAGTTTTGGAAGTACCGCCTTTTATTGAGCCTATTTCTGTTACAAGCGTTTGAATAATATCGGAATCTGCCAGCGATAGTCCATTTGGAAGAATAAGCTCAGCAACACATTCATCTATTGAAAAATCAGAGGATGCGTTATTGGTAAAGGTAATGCTTACCTCAAAGAAATCCTTCATCCACGAATATTCAGTAACGGACATACTTACCATTGTAGCCAATGTAATAGCATCAGGCGATTTTGAGGAAGATGCCGAATCATCGGGATTGATATCATTGTTGCCCGAACCTCCGCCAAACCCACTGCGAAGCGTCGAAACGGTAGTTTTGGTGGTCGTTGTTCCCTGCGAAGTTGAACTTGAACTTTCCAAAGTGAAGTTTTTTGAATTTACGGTAAAGCTATCGTTGGATTCTATATTGATAAAATCGCCATTTTGATTTACATACACATCAAACTTTTTGTTGCTTTCAGAATCTTCATTGCCAATCGTCATTTCAACCTTGCATACATGCTGATTCTCAGGGGCGGTAACATCAATACCAAGCTCTTCGATCTCTTCAATCTCAAGCTCTTCAACTGCGAATTCAGCGGTTACAATTTCACGCTTTTCAAGCTGTACAGATTGTCTGTCATCATTAATGCTAATGCCATCCAAAGATATGCTCTGTTTCAAGGGGAGATAATCGTTAGCATAGAAATAAAAGTCGTATTCCCCGCTTTCTGCAATCAACGGGATAACACCGTTCTTGTCGCCATAATATGTGGTTTGCTCTGTGCCGTCAAGCTCACAATATGCAGTTGCACCTGATATGGGATTGTTATTTTCATCAAGCACCTGTATTTCGGCAATGCAGTAGCTGTCATCATAAACGGTTACGATAACTTCATCCGTATTGATATTATTATACTCATCAGTTACAGTAAGCACAACGGTATATACGCCAGCTTCTTCATATATGTGAGATGCGGTTTCTCCATCAAGCGTTATACCATCTCCGAAATTCCATGTATAAGATTTAATATCGTAGTTATCACTGGAAAGTGAACCATCAAAGCTTGCGGCATAACCTTCAAGAGTAATAATATCATTACCCGCAACCGCTTCGGGCTTGACATTATCCTTTTCTGTCGATACAACAACTGTATCCGAAGACACGGTATTACCGTTTTCGTCCTGCACCTTTATGTAGTAGCTATACTCTGTAAGCGGTTTGAGGTCACTGAATGTGCAAGTAGTATCAGCAGTAGTGCCCATATAGGATACGCTTCCGTTTTCATTGACCTTATAAACCATATAATTCACTTCAGTTTCGTCAGAAGCAGAAGTCCAATTAAGAGTAATCGCACAACCATCAACCTCTGTTGTGATGACAGGAGAAGTAAGCTCATTTGCAGCATAAGTAAAGCTCGTTTCTGTTACTGAATTATTGCCTGCCGCATCTGTAATTGTTATCTTGAGATCATACTCACCGCTTTCGGAAATATACTCTCCCACAGAGAAATGAACGATCTGACTTGCCTGACTAAGGCTCTGCTCACTGACTGTTGTCCAATCCTCACTGTCGGAGGCTTTGATCTGTGCTGTAAATCCAGACAGAAGAACATCATCAATACAAAGCACACTTACATTGTTATTGCCATCACTGAGAGTTTTACCCTCGCAAGAAACACTGCTGATAACAGGCTCTGCACCATCTTCCTCTGCTTTTACCGACAGCCTTTCACTTGCTTCGGATATATTACCGCTGGTGTCTATCGCAACTACATAATAAGAATATCTGCTTCCTGCCATTACAAGTGTATCGGTCAGCGAGGTTTCCTTTGTTGTTTTCAGCAGTTCATCATTCTTATATACCTTATATTCTGCGATTTCAACATTATCCTCGGATGTCCAATCAAATGTGATACTTACGCTTGTTACATCATCAATGGAAAGCACAGGCTTTGTAGGAGCCATATTATCAATATATACGCTGTTGCTGAACAAGGATGTATTACCCTCATTATCAAAAGCCTCAACATAGTATTCGTGATATCCCGGCTCTGCAGATGTATCGCAATATGTATTACCAACAGAGGTTCCGATATGCTCATTACTGCGATAAATGTTATATCCATCAACACTTACATTATCGCTTGACGCAACCCATGTAATGTATATGCTGCCATCCTCACGCATTTTCGCAACAATTCCTGTAGGAGTTGTGGGTGCATATTCATCAACATTTGTATATGCTGTAATGATTTCGCTGTTTGCGGAGCTGTTATTGGCTACATCCTTTGCTACGATATAGTATTGATATTTTGTATGAGATTTAAGTCCATTGTCGATATATTCTGTTTCTGTTGTTGTACCGACAAGATTTCCATCTCTGTATATCTCATAACTGAATATATCCTTCTCACCCTCGGATTCATTCCACGTCATAACAATAGATGTGGAGGTGGAACGAACAAAGGATAAGCCCCATGGAGCAGAAGGCGGTGTTGATACATCGTAATTTTCTGTCAGCTCATTGTATGTAACATTACTGAATACATATCCTGTTTCCAACGGTTTTGTGATTTCCACCACATTAAATCTTGAGCTTGTGCTTGCAAAGGAAACAGTCTGCAGGCTGTCACCGCTGAGCAGCATTTTGTGCGTACCGCTCGGACAGAAATTATCTGAATAATAGCCTGTCTTTTGTGTGAAATCGCCCTTAAGTTCGATCGTACCTGCAGTAAGTGTATTTCTATAGTAGCTATACACATACATATTTCCGTTAACAAGGATATAATCCTCATCATTCTGCATTGTAAGATAGCCAAAGCTATAATCCTTATTCGAACGACACAGATTCAGATCGCCATTTATGTACAGCTTGCCCTTGTTTATATTCAGATAAGCAGAATTGTTGTTGCGGCTCAGCCATACATCGCCGTTGACA
>SVMX01000007.1:20689-149145 GCA_015067175.1 Oscillospiraceae bacterium
ATAGCCAAAGCTATAATCCTTATTCGAACGACACAGATTCAGATCGCCATTTATGTACAGCTTGCCCTTGTTTATATTCAGATAAGCAGAATTGTTGTTGCGGCTCAGCCATACATCGCCGTTGACAGTAAGCTCGTTTCCATTAAGGTTTAATGTATCCGAATCACAATATACAGTTCCACCAACACTTATATCACCTGACAATGTCATATTTCCGTATGCAATCAGAGAACCTTCAATACTTAAATTCGCAGGCAGACTTACAGCCTCTCTGAAATTAGCGTCATAATTCCACTTGTTATCTGCAAACTTTGTAGTTGCAGAAAGATACAGATTACCGCTATTGGTAATGGGAGTTTCGGTGTTGTACAGCTCACCTACAACAAACACCGGTGCAGAAATGGTAATACCATCTTCCGAAGTGTTTTCTATCTTCAGATTATTTATGCGAGAGTAAGAGATACTATTGTTTGCTACGCTTACTGTCTGCTTTTCAGAGCCGTTCAGCACAACTGTATGTGTTCCCGAAGTATAGAAATTGTATGCAGAGCCACCTTTCTGAATAAGGTCGCCGCCTATTTCAAGTGTACCTGCTGTCAGCTTACCATTGTGAGATACATTCGACTGCATAACAAAGTCGCCGGCTACCGTAATGGTGTCAGCTTCATTAGTCATAGTAAGCGTGCCTGTACTGTTGGTGTAGCTGCTTCCGTTCACTGCCTGTACAAGATAATCTCCCTGAACATCCAGCTCGCCGCCGTTTACATTTACTGTACCGCCTGACTGAATAAGTGTTCCTGTTACAGTGAGCTTGTGTCCGTTGAGGTCAAGTATACCTCTTGCAAGATTGAGATCGCCTTCATAAATCTGATCTGCTTCCAGCGTCCAGCCTGACTGCTCGCCGTTTGCAAACGCTACGACACAACCGTTGTCGTTAAGCTCAATAACTGTTGCGGCAGTAGAGAAAAGAATGCCTTCTTCAGAGAAGTTCTTCACATCCACCACATTAAATCTTGAGCTTGTGCTGGCAAAGGAAACGGTCTGCAGACTATCGCCACTGAGTAGCATTCTGTGTGTTCCACTCGGGCAGAAATTATCCGCATAGCCATATACTTTCTGCGTGAAATCTCCCTTGAGCTCAATTGTGCCTGCAGTAAGTGTATTTCTGTGGTAGCCATACACATACATATCTCCATTAACAAGAACATAATCCTCGTCGTTCTGCATTGTGAGATAGCCAAAGCTATAATCCTTATTCGAACGACACAGATTCAGATCGCCATTTATGTACAGCTTGCCCTTGTTTATATTCAGATAAGCAGAATTGTTGTTGCGGCTCAGCCATACATCGCCGTTGACATATAGATTGTATCCGTTCAAATTGAGCGTTCCATAATCAACAAACAAATCTGACACAAACAAATCCTGTGTAAGAGTCATATTTGCAGATACTGTCAAATTTGTGTGTGCACAAAGCTCATTACTGGTGCTGATAACCTCATTAGATTCATCGTGAGCTTTTACAACTATAAAATGCTCACTTGCACTGGTTAATCCGGTAATATTTAGTGCATTGTCAGTGACATTATCTGTATACAGATTGCCATCAAGATATATAGAATACGATGTCGCGTTAGCAACGGATGTCCATGCCACAGTTATGCTGGTATCAGTTTGCGAATCTCTCGATACGATCAGCTTAGCGTTTTCTATAGTGTTTTCTTCTGAAACTCCAGTTGTTATGTCTGAAGTTTCTGCTGCAATTGCTTCTGTAGGAAATGACGACAACAAAATGCTTGTCGCCATTACAGAACGCATAAAGAGTTTTTTCTTTTCCATAGATGATATTATCCTCCCATATTATAGAATTCCACGGTGGATAATAACATCATTTGTTAATAATGTCAAGCGATTAGGTAAGTTTGGTCAAATGTTGTTAAGTTCGAATAAGCCTAAAGTAGTTATATGTTGAAACTAGCTATTGAGAGCAAACAAAAAAAGCAACAGCCTTGAAATGCTGTTGCCCGATTTAGTATAGAATTGATATTGATTTTTTTGCGATTTAATGCTACAATATATGACAAGCTATACTGTTTATAAATTCTTTTTCTCAAAAATTGTATTGTGACTATGAATGTACTTCAGAGCGGATACTAAATCATGGCGATGTTCGGTATCCAATGATAAAAGATTTTCCAACAGCTCTGTAACTCTAATTTTGCCGATATATTTTTGAGTAAGTTTTGAGTAGGAGATATTGTTAGGTGTTCGCCCTAATAGATAATCTATTGAAACATCGAATATATCTGCTAATTTTATAATAGTATCAAGGCTAGGCTGATTGGCATTGTTTTCGTAATGAGAAATAGCGTTTTTGGTTAGATTCAACATTGCCCCAAGTTCTTCTTGTGTATAGTTTTTCTTTTCGCGCAATTCTTTTAATATTGTTGAGAATTCCATGCTCAATCGCCCCCCTTGTTTAATATTGTACAATAAAATACCTAAAATATAGATATTTGTATATTTTCTGTACATTATTTGCTTCGTATACAATAAAAAGCATACAATTTCGATACAAAAGTAGCGAGGTGCAAAATGAAAATTGCAATATGTGATGATAAAAAAGTGTTTCTGGATGTCTTGAGCAGGATAGTGGAAACTGAGTTTAATAAATTAAGGCTGACTCCTGAAATAACGACTTATATGACAGGAGAGGCTTTTTTGGCTCATCATAAGCTTGAAAATTTTGATGTGGTGTTTCTTGATATTGTCATGCCTGATATGGACGGATTTGAAGTCGCCAAGGAAATACGCAAAATATCCAGAGATACTTATGTCGTTTTCGTGACGACGGAGAGTAACCTAGTGTATGACAGCTTTGATTTCAGACCGTTCAACTTTATTCCTAAGGGCTCGGTTGATAATCTCAACAACAGAGTTTCTCATGTTATTAATAAGCTGGTAAAGGATATTGAATATAATGTGCCGATAAAGCTTGAGCTTCCTTATGATGAGACTAGATACATAAAGCCTAAGGATATACTGTATGTAAAAAGCAGATCAAACTATATTTATTTCGTACTCTGTAGTTCGGAAGCTATACAACTAAGAGGGAAAATAGACAATGCAGTGCAGCTGTTGCCTTCAAGATTGTTTGCAAGAATACATAACAGAATTATCGTAAATATGCAGCATATCGCTAAAATAGATCATCCTAATTCGACCATTCTACTGGATAACAAAGAAAAATTAGAATTCAGCAGAGCGTATAAGCAATCAATCAGTGAGGCTTATAATAGTTTTATGCGGGAATTTAGTTAGGAGATGATTGCTATATTAAATGCATTATGGGAATTATTTGAATTATCAGTAACTCTATTTGAATCATTTATGATATGCTATTTTATATGTTCATTTTTAGAAATGAATTTCTCGAATTCTAAAAGCATAAAAGTGTTTGTTTCAGGCGGAATTATTTTTTCTACTTTAGTTATTGTAATAAATCAACTTACATGGTTTGAAGGTATATATGGCATAATATACTCTATTGAATACTTTGCGTTTTCGTTTTTCTTTTTAAATGGAACAATACTCAAAAAAGCGTTTGTTTCTATCTTAGCAAATGTTGTTGTAATGAGTACTACATCATTTGCATCAAGCTGTGCTGCTGCCGCACTTAAGAATAATGTTGAAATATTATATGAGAACAACTCTGTTATACGTTTTATACTGATAATTATAATACAAGCTTTAAATGCGTATATCTTCGGCGTAATTTTAAAAGTCACAAGAAACAAATCTATATCGCTTAAAAATAATGAATGGGCATTGATAATTTCGGTTTTTTCTGTTTCTTTTGTATCGCTTATTTTTATTCATATGACATTAGTAAGCGCTGAAATGGCATCAGAAATTACGGAAATGCTGTTTGTTTCAGAGTTAGGCATAATCATTGTAAATATTGTGTGCTTTTATATGACGAATGCTTTGAGCAAAAGTAATGCTGAAGCAGTTGAAGCGAAGTCTCGTCAGCAGCAACAGGAGTATCGCATACAGTATGCTGATACTGTAGAAAAACAATATGAAGAAACACGCAGAATAAGGCATGATATGAAACAGAATATAGCCGCGCTTTACGCCTTACATAAGGACGGAAAATACGATGAAGCACAAGAGTATCTAAAAAAATACGAAACCAGTCTTAATAATATTGATGCGTTGATCGATGTTGGCAACGACGCATTAAATGCAATACTTAACTACAAGATGAGCATAGCACGAGAAAATAATATCGAAATAATATGTAGTTGCTCCAAAGGGATTTCGGGAATTGACGAATTAGATCTTTGTGCGCTGCTAGGAAATATGCTTGACAACGCAATAGAAGCCAGTGAGAAATGTCCTTTGAACAATCGTATGATATTATGTAAACTGACAGATGATGAGGTTAAGTTGATGGTAAAGGTAGAGAATTCTATTCTATCACCTATCCTAAACGAAAATAATCAGTTGAAAACAACGAAACAAAACAAAGACGCACATGGATTTGGTGTAAAGACAATAAGATCCATAGCCGAAAAATACAACGGAAATGCAGATTTTTATGAGGAGGGTGGAAATTTCATTTGCAGTGTCGTAATGTTTAAATAATTTATGCGCAGCTTCGGGAGAGGCTGCGTTTTTTGCTAAACTTAACAAAATGCTGCCAAACTTACCACTTCTATTGACTTGAAATGTATAATGTTGTAGTATTTTGTCAAAGCAATTCGGCAGAAGGGTGTGAGATGTTGTGATAGCATATTTTTCAACCAAAACTTTGTCTTTTTTGTCGAAAAATCTGGATATCGATGACGATATGCTTGAAGTATATAAATATGGCATTGAAATAACTATATCATCATTCCTTAATATTTTTCTTATACTTGTTTTCGGATTGCTTGTCGGTGATATTATTTCTGCAATAATATTTTTGCTGTGCATCATTCCTTTGCGTTCTTATTGCGGTGGATATCATGCGTCCACATATTTGAGATGTAATCTGATTTTTTTGCTTTGTTTTTTATCATGTCATTTAATAAGCGAATTAATTAACTCTGCAAGTCAGGAGCATATCAAGTTTATCAATGAAATGATATTATTGCTTTCTTTTATACCTACATATATTTTCGCTCCGGTAAAAAATATTCACAAAACGCTTGACAGAAAACAAGCCGTAAAGTGTCGTTATATTTCATTTGCAATACAATTCATATATAGTGTTGCGGCTATAATATTGATTATGCTTGATATATCATACGGATCAACAATAAGCATAACATTATCCGCGGTAGCTGTTATGATTTTGATTGAAGTATTTATGCAAAGGAGGGGATATCATGAAGCTGGATAAAACAATCGCAAAGGCTGTTGCTGCAGCATCTATTACTATGGCAAAGAAAGCGTGCGGAGCTGCATCCATGTACGGTTTCCATCAGCCTAAAGAGCCTAAGGCAGTAGCAAAAATCAAGTAAACACTGAATCATAAGCACCACCATATTACAACGGTGGTGCTTATGATGCTTTGTTTGAGAAAACGGTAATTATATTGCACTATATCGGAGGTATTATGAAAAATTTTTTTAACATTAAAGATATGTGTATAAGCACGCTGATTACACTGATATTAGCAGCAATTGTGATAATTGCAAGATTCAATTATATTAATACGATACTTGCGTTCATAGCTTGTGAATGTCTTGTAGGCTATATTTATCGAAATTCAATTTTAAAGAAAAAACTATATTTGCAGAACAAATCTCATTTCACTGAGCAATCTGATGAAACGCAAAAGCCATTTAATGCAGCATATTACGATCTATATAATAATTTCAATTTTAATCGGGTTATGTTGCTTATAAAAGCTATGCTGGTAGGATTATCTGTATCATCAGTATTATTAGCTGATGAAAGTGATATTATTAAATATATTACCGGTGGAATAGTAGCAGTAGCGTCAAGTGTAATTGTAGTATGCATTGTAATATTTACTGCCAAAAAGGAAAATACAATTATGAAACTATTAAGTGTTCGAAAGGATACTTGGTATGGCGACTATACAGAACAAGAACTCGAAATTATTAAAGAACTTGGTAAATAATAGTCGTTTTGTTAGTGTTATTACAATTGAGCTACATACTACACCTTTATTTATTATTAAGTAAGTAAATGGTTATGCATTGCCGTTCTCCCCCCAAGTGTTTTGTAGATCGACCAAGATTTAATGAAACACAAAGGAGAACGAATAATGTCTAAATTTACTGTATATGTTCAAGGTAAGCCCGTTGAAGTAAGCAAGGAGATATATGAATATCTTACCCGTTCCGACAATCGTATAAACTATCTTGAGAAAATCCGCAAAAGGCGGAGGATTACTGTCGACGCCAAAAATGAAAGCGTTATTTTCACTCCGAGCCGAGAGGTGTCACTGGAGCAGCTATCGGACTTGGGGCAGGAGCCTTCTGCTCCGAATGCTGATTTTACGGAGCTGATTGTCCTAAAAGTCACTCTCGAAGAAGCTATGTCAAAGCTGAATGATGAGGAAAGAAACCTCATTGTTCAGCTTTTTTATTTTGACAGGACAGAAAAAGATTTGGCAAACGAGCTGGGTATTTCGCAGGGATATTTGAACAAGCTGAAAAAGAGAATTTTGTGCAAGTTACACGATTTTCTAAAATAAGGCTGAAAAGCAGGAATAATAACCTGTCCCTAATTCACAAGTATTATAGAGGGATAAATTCTATCATCTCCTAGCTCATTGAAAATTGAATAGCGGAGCAAATACATAAATCCGTCTATCCATAATACGACACGCCAAGACCTCCTGTTATTGAACTGTGGAATTATTAGTTAAACGCTGCCACATACATTGTAAAAATTGAGCGAGATAACAACATAATCTCATATTTGCAATAATCAATCGGAAACACCAACGCAGGTGAGACAAGTAAGGAGCGAGCGACCATTATATGAGCAGTTCGGGATAGTCGGATATAATGATACTTCCGTTCAGACCGAAAGGTAACGGCTGATCCACAAGAATGGGCAGAGGTGAAAGTCCTATGTGCGAGTGCGTGACTACCCGCAGTTTGCTCCCCCGTAAAAGCAATATAAAAAATCAAAGCCGTGGCTTGCGTTTTTTGTACCACGGCTTTGTTATATATTCTATTGAGAGGAGGTAATGATGCTGCATAATACACTCAATGCAGTATAACAAACTATTATGCAGAAGAAAAAGATACTTACTATCAAAGAGGCAGCATTGCTTATTGATGGATTAACTGAATATCGTATCAGGCAAATGTGTATATCAGGGCAAATCAAATGTTTCAAAGCTGGACGAAAATATCTATTCAGTGAAGAAGCGTTATATGAGGCTGTATTTGGTAATGTAATAACTCCAAATACTGATACGCTGATTAGCAATGTCCAAAATTAACAAATTCACAAGCGATGTTTTGTAATGTTATACAATTATCGAGAAAGACCATATTTATCACTTGCACTTTAACACTTTAATGTGTATAATTAGAGTGTAGTAATGTGCCATTTGTTAGATATGGAGGAATTTAACTATGGCAACAATCAGAAAAAGGGGCAATGGCTCCTATGAGATCAAAGTATCCTGCGGATATGGTGTTGACGGAAAACAGAAAGCTCAATATAAAACTTGGAAACCTGAAAAGGGTATGACTCCAAAGCAAATCGAAAAGGAATTAAATCGTCAGGCGGTTTTCTTTGAGGAGTCCTGCAAAAAAGGACAGATAACTGCATCAATTAAATTTGAAACATTTGCAGAGCAGTGGTTTGAGGAATACGCAAAGATCAATCTTCGAAACACTTCCTATGAGCGTATGTTACAATTACGGCACCGTGTATATCCCGCAATAGGACATTTGAGGCTTGATAAGATCAACGCCCGTATTATTCAGCAGTTCGTAAATGACCTGCTGCAAAACGGAAAGAGCGAAAAGAACGGTAAACCGTTGTCGAGAAAAACGGTTGTGCATCATTTAAGTTTTATTTCCAATGTTTTTACTTATGCTATGAGAATGGATATGCTCTGCGACAATCCTTGTCGCCGTGTGTTCATACCAAAAGGCGAGGTAAAGGAAAAAGAAATCTACACACTACAAGAGGTTGAAGAGATATTTTCTGCTTTGGAAAAAGAGCCGCTGAAATACAGATTGTTCATTATGCTTGCAGTTTACAGTGGTTTCAGGCGTGGTGAAATGCTTGGGCTTGAATGGAAAGACATTGATTGGGATAATGGTGTAATAAGTGTTCGTCGTACCTCAAATTATACAGCAGAGCGAGGCATTTACACAGACACCACTAAAACAAGAAAATCCCAGCGTTCATCGAAATTCCCGCCAATGATTATTGAACTGCTAAAAGCCTATAAAGCGGAGCAAGATAAAGAACGAGAGCGTTTAGGTGATAAGTGGCAGGACTTTGACCGTTTGTTCGTCAAATGGGACGGTAGACCGATGAATAATAATACTCCTTACTTTTGGTTTGATGAATTTTGCACAAAGCATAATTTCAGGTTTTGTGATATTCATTCTTTGCGACATCTTCACGCTAGTCTACTCATAAATGCAGGTGTGGATATGGTAGCTGTATCAGGTGATTTAGGACATTCTTGCGTTGCTACAACAGGTAATATTTATTGTCATATGTTCCAAGAGGCAAAGGCTAGGAATTGCGATGCAATTACAGTAGCTCTTGATTTTGGAAATAAAAAAGAGTCACAGGCTTCCTAATGCGAGTGACTAATAATATGGGCAAAAACAGTATTGCTTTTCATAAGTGGCAAATAAGTGGCAAACGCAAAATCCCTAAAAAAGTAAAGCTCCCAAACGGCTCTATAAAGCTATTCGAGAGCAATGTGTGTGGTGACCCGTACGGGAATCGAACCCATGATTCCGCCGTGAAAGGGCGATGTCTTAACCTCTTGACCAACGGGCCGTTTTGGTAGCGGCAATCGGATTCGAACCAATGACACCCTGGGTATGAACCAAGTGCTCTAGCCAACTGAGCTATGCCGCCATGTAACGAACGAGGAGCCATCGCCCCAACGACTTATTAATTATATCACAGCTTATTTGATTTGTCAAGCGTTTTTTTGATTTTTTTACGAAAATTTATTTTGTCGGCAAAAAAACTGAAAAAAAGTGCAGTGCAAATGCAAAAATGCCAATGAAGTAAATATTTTTCCTGTTTCTGCCTATACTTTAGATAGAAATATTTTTCGCTGTAACAGGAGGAATATGTAAATGATCTCATTTAACGGGTTTACGGATAAGGCTTCGGTGGCGCTGAACGCTGCGGTTGCGGCGGCGATGGGCTTCGGGCATACTTATGTTGGAAGCGAGCATATCTTGTATGGACTTACAGCCGACGAGAACAGCCCATCGGCACTTGTGTTGAAAAAATACGGGATTGGTAGAAAGGAGATACTGTCCAAACTTGAAACTCTTGTGGGCAGAGGAGTGCCTACGAGGCTTGGCGCTTCCGACCTTACTCCGCGAAGCCGAAGACTCATGGAGAGCGCGATAAACCTAGCTTCAAGCGAGGGCAGCAAGACCGCGGGCACTGAGCATCTGCTGCGTGCGATAGTGCTCGACCGTGATTGTTATGCAAGCGTAATTCTGACCGAGCTTGGCGCGAACGGCGAGCGGCTTGCGGCGGAGCCTACTGCGCGAAAATATGTCGAGCCGTCCTTTGATGAAAAGGAACGCCGCTCCAAAAATTCCGCGCTTTCAAAGTACGCAAGAGATATGACCGCGCAAGCTCAGGCAGGTAAGCTCGACCCTGTCATTGGACGTGATGAGGAGATAAACAGTGTGATACGCGTGCTGCTGCGCCGATACAAGAACAATCCTTGCCTTATCGGTGACGCGGGAGTCGGAAAGACCGCCGTGATAGAGGGCTTTGCTCAGCGCATTGCTGAACGCTCAGTGCCCGAGGAGCTGCTCGGCAAACGTATTTATTCGCTTGACCTTACCGCCATGCTTGCAGGTGCAAAATACCGCGGCGACTTTGAAGACCGTCTTAAAGGAGTTTTGGAGGAGGCAACTGCGGCAAGTGGCGTAATTCTTTTTATTGATGAGCTTCACGGCATTGTCGGCACAGGCGCCGCTGAGGGCGCGATAGACGCCGCAAATATTTTGAAGCCTAAGCTTGCACGCGGCGAGATATGCGTTATCGGTGCAACTACAACGGAAGAATACCGCAAGTTTATCGAAAAGGACAGCGCACTTGAGCGGCGTTTCCAGTCAATCAAGGTTGAGGCTCCGTGCGAAGCGGCGGCGCTTGAGATATTAAAGGGTCTGCGTGCGCGTTATGAGGTGCATCACCGTGCCGAGATAACCGATGATGCACTGAACGCCGCCGTGGAGCTTTCCGTACGCTATATAACCGACAGAAATCTTCCCGATAAGGCGATAGATCTGCTGGACGAGGCAGCGGCACAGGCTCGTATACGTCAGCAGCACAGCTCCCCGAAGCAGCAGCTTGAGGAGATACGCGCTGAAATGGCGCGTGCTATTTCCGAAAAACGCTTTGCTGATATTCCTGCACTTAGAGAACGCGAAAACGTGCTTGCACAGCGTGGCAGCAGACCGATACAGCGCATAGTTGTGGACGCTGAAGCGATAGCGGTTACAGTATCGTCTATAACAGGCATTCCTGCGGCACAGCTCACTGCCGATGAAAGCAGGCGTTTGAATGGTATCGAGGAATTTTTAAAGCAGCGGATAATCGGTCAGGATAATGCTGTGGAGCAGGTCGCGGCGGCGATTCGGCGCGGCAGAAGCGGACTTAAAGACCCGAAGCGTCCTGTCTGCTCATTTTTGTTTTTGGGACAGACGGGTGTTGGCAAGACCGAGCTTTCAAGAGCGGTCGCGGAAGCGGTATTCGGCAGCGAGGAGCGCCTTATACGCTTTGATATGTCGGAATTTATGGAGCGCCATTCGGTGTCAAAGCTCATTGGCTCTCCGCCCGGTTATGTGGGATATGAGCAGGAGGGTCAGCTAATAAAGCGGATACGCACAGCGCCGTATTCCGTGGTGCTTTTCGACGAAGCCGAAAAGGCTCACCCCGATGTTATGAACCTGCTTTTGCAGATACTTGAGGACGGCACGCTCACCGCTGCGGACGGCAGAAAAGCAGACTTCAGAAACGCGATAATCATTCTTACGGGAAACGTGGGGGCGGAGGTGTTAAGCCGCTCGTCTGTGGGATTCGGAGAAAACTCGGGCGGCAAAAGCGATGTTATGCGCGAGCTTAAAAAACAGTTCAGACCTGAATTTCTGAACAGGCTTGACAGCGTTGTTGTATTTGAAAGCCTTGGCACGACCCAGCTTCAGCGCATCTGCTCGCTTATGCTGCGGTCATTGTCACAGCGCGCTGCCTCCTGCGGCATTGAGCTTACGTTTGACGAAAGCGCAGTGAAGCAGCTTTGCGCAGAGGCTCTTTTAAAGGAGCAAGGCGCCGACAAGCTTGGCGCGCGTCCGCTGCGCAGAGTTATCACAAATGAAGTGGAGGATATGCTGTCGGGCAAGATAATAAACGGCGAGCTTAAAAGCGGCAGCAGCGCCCTTGTGATAGCTGACGGCGGAAGCTTTTTGGTGCGGGAATGTCACACACAGGCAAAGTCGTAAATCATAGCGAAAAGCCACTTTTGGCACTAATGTCAAAAGTGGCTTTGTAATATCTTATAGGTTTGTATCACTTTTTTTACGTAATACAAGCACGCTTTGAGGCGTAGCTGAGGCTTTGCCTTGAATTTCATAAAGAGGCGTAATGGACGCGTTTTTTCCGTCACACAGCACCTCGTAAGCTTCGCCTTTTGTAAGCTTCATTACAGCACGGCGACGATGCGGATTGATGATTATAATGAGCCGTCCTACATAGATCGCAAAGGCTGCTCCGCTGAGATCTGTGAAGCGGATTTCTCTAACCTCGGCGGCGGTGCGAAGTCTAAGCTCCTCGTGCGCTTTTCTTATCGCAATAAGCCCCTTGCAGTATTCGAGATGTTCTTTGTGCTCGGTAACGCAGTTCCACTTTATGCAGTTTACACTGTCGGGAGAGCGATAGCTGTTGCTGTCAAATCCGCCTTTTCCGTCAGGTTTTGTCCGTAACAGCTCCTGTCCTGCCTGTAGAAACGGTATTCCCTGAGCCAAAAGCACAAGCGATATTCCTAGTCTGCTTACGCGCAAACGCTCCGCAGTGTCGGCATTCGGCATTGATAAGGTGAGCTTGTCCCAAAAAGTGAGGTTATCGTGCGCCTCTACATAATTCACGGTTGAGGTTGGCGACTTTGCCCAGCAGTGCTGATATGCTCTTAAAACGTCACGGTGATATATGCCGCCGCATATCACGGATTTTATAAGCTCACGCTTGTTTTTGTCTGCCGCGCCGTTTATATAGCCACAGTCGCGGTCGCAAAAAACCGAACCTTTAACACCATCGCGGAAGTCATCAGAAAACATCG
This sequence comes from Oscillospiraceae bacterium, assembly GCA_015067175.1. GTDB lineage: Bacteria > Bacillota > Clostridia > Oscillospirales > Ruminococcaceae > CAG-115. Next base: position 33,225 of record SVMX01000007.1, read on the forward strand.
CAATATTGTCGGTATCTGCCGCATTTATCTTCATTGCGCGGCGCTGCTCAGAGAGCGGAGACGCACCGCCCGTCCAGCCCTCGCCGTAAAGTATGATGTCGGGATTTATCATGCGAAGCTTTTTTGCCCATTTGTTCAGAGTTTTTATGTCGATAAGCCCCATCAAATCAAATCGGAAGCCATCAATATGATAGTCCCTGCACAGCGCGCAAAGGCTGTCGCAGATGAATTTTGACATCATTCTGCGCTCGGAAGCAAGTTCGTTTCCGCAGCCAGAGCCATTGGAAAAGCTTCCGTCACGCTCATGGCGATAATAGTAATGCGGATATATTATCCCAAACGGCGACTGCGCCGCGTCAAACGTGTGATTATACACTACATCGAATATCACGCCCAAGCCTTTATCGTGCATGGCTTTCACAAGTCGGCGAAGCTCCTTTATTCGCGCATAGCCGTTATATGGGTCAAGGGAATAGCCTCCCTCGGGCACATTGTAAAGCACAGGGTCATAGCCCCAGTTAAAAGCAGGCGCGGCCTCGTCAACGCTCGCGAAATCCATAACGGGAAGCAAATGAACATGGGTAACGCCAAGGTCTGCTATATACGAAAGCCCCACGGTATCGCCATAGCGGTTTTTAACGTTTTCTTCACAAAATGCGGCGAATTTGCCGCGATATGTAAAGTCCGCGTTTTCGTCCATTGAGAAGTCGCGGACATGAAGCTCATAAATGAGCGCGTCACAGGGGCTTTGAAGTTTGACATAGCTGTCGTGCTCCCAACCCTCTATATAAGCCGACTGCGGCGATACGACCATACTGCGTTTGCTGTTAAGTCCCGCGCCTTTTGAGTAGATATCGGGCGTTTCGCGCACGGCTTCCCCATGCTTTACCGCATAGGTATAATAAATACCGTCAAGGTCGCCTAAAACAGCGGCGCGCCACACGCCCTTTTCGCACAGCTCCATGCAGAGCGTTTTATAAGGCGCACCGTCAGTGCCGCTTTTGTAAAGGCGAAGCTCTATGCTTTTGGCATAGGGTGACCACACGGCGAACTCGGTCTTTTCCTTGGAATACACCGCGCCAAGCTCGCCGCCGTAGTAATATTTTCTGTCGGTTTCGTAAAAGCTGAGCTTTTCGTCCATGATGTCCTCCTTGCTATTCCTTGACCGAGCCTCCCGTAACTCCCTCAACGTAAAACCGCTGCATGATGATAAACAGCAGTCCTATCGGTATAGACACAAGCACCGCGCCCGCCGCAAACTGCGTGTAGTAGGTGCTGATAAACTCGCGTTCAAGCATTCTGAACATACCAAGCGCAACGGTGTAGTTATCATAATCTGTGCCGCAGATTATACTTGGGAAGATATAATCTATCCACGGGGTCATGAAAGAGGTGAGCACCGTATACACGATTATCGGCTTTGAAAGAGGAAGAGTTATTTTGAAAAATATCTGTGATTTTGTTGCGCCGTCAAGATATGCCGACTCGTCCACAGACCGCGGAATAGTATCAAAAAAGCCTTTTGCGATATAGTAGCTGAGTCCCGCGCCTGCGATATAAAACAGCGTCAACGATACTAGCGGCTGCTGAAGCAGGTTCATTCCCTTGAGAATATAATACACCGCAAGCATAGACATGAACGCAGGGAACATTCCCAGTATAAGCGCTATATTCATCATCGGCTTTTTCATGCGGAATTTAAGTCTGCTCAGCGCAAAAGATACCGCAAGCACCATAGCGGTCGAGCCGATACAAGAGAATATCGCGACTGTCAGCGTATTGAAAAACCATCGCACAAAATCGAACTGCTGTCCTCTCTGAAGAAGCTTTACATAGTTGTTTACTGTATAGGATTTCGGGAAGAAATAGCTTGTATATGCGCCCGGTTCCTCACGAAAAGAAATAAGGATTATCCATAAAAGCGGCAGTATCCAGATGATACCGAGAACGGTCAAGAGGATATAAGCGCCCGCATTTCTCTGCTTCATCACATCGCCTCCCCACTGTAGGACTTTGTCCTTTTGAACGTTATGAGCGATATTGCGGAGCAGATCACGAATACCAGTATACCTATCACAGAAGCAAGGCTGTAGTCACGCGAATCTACCGTCAGCTTATACAGCCAAGTAACCAGCAGGTCGGTCTTTCCCGCCTGATAGTAGTCGAGCGTTGCAGGCGCGCCCTCTGTAAGAAAGTAGATAACGTTAAAGCTGTTGATGTTGCCGATAAACTGCGTAATAAGATACGGCGCTGTAACATACAGCACATACGGCATGGTTATCTTTCTGAAGATAACGCGCGGCGGCGCGCCGTCTATCCTTGCCGCTTCATAAAGGTCTGCGGGGATATTAAGCAGTATTCCCGATGTTATCAGCATAGTGTAGGGGATACCTATCCAAAGGTTCACAAGTATAACCGTCACTCTCGCCCATGTCGGGTCAGTAAAGAACGGCAGTGGCTGTGCGATAAGCCCCCACTCCATCAAAAGCACGTTCAGCGGTCCTGCTTCGGCTAGGATATTCTTCATGACCAGCAGCGACACAAACTGCGGAACTGCGATAGCGAGCACGAACAGCGTTCTGAAAAAGCCCTTGAAGCGCACGCCCTTTCGGTTTATCAGAAGTGCCAGTGCGATTCCCAAAAAGTAATTCAGAAACGTCGCAAATACCGCCCATACAAGCGTCCAGCCGAGAACGTGCCAAAAGGTCTCGCCAAGCATCGAGCCTGTCCCGAGAATGGTCTTGAAATTATCAAGCCCGACCCAAGTGAAAAGATTTGCGGGAACTTGATGGTTGCGGTCGTAGTTCGTGAACGCGAGGGCGATCATATATATCAGCGGTATTACCGTAAACACCACGATACCGAAAGCAGGCAGAAACAGCAGAGTTTTGTGAAAACCGCCGTCAAAAAGCTCTCGACACTCATCTTTAAACGAGGGCAGCTTTTTTCCGAGCTTAGCTGTTTTTTCGGCAAGTGCTGCGCTGCGTATATTCATCGCCCAAAGCGCCGCAAAAGCAAACACCGCCGCGCAGGACAATATACCGTACAGCAATATCAGCATGGAATTGTCGCCGTTTTCTATCAGCACGTCTATTCCAAGCTCCTCGTCATAATACCAGCCGCGCTGTATCGTGCCGAGCGTTGGCAGCTTTTTTATATACTCCCAGCCGAAAAACACGATAAACAAAACAAAACCGACCTCAGCCGCAAGAAACAGCAGTCCTTTTATTATCTGACCGCGAAAAAGATTTCCTGCTCCCATTATAACATAGGAAAGCTTTGTGCGCAAGCCGCCTTTGAAAAACGTCACAAACAGCCATGCGATACCTCTGCCTATGGCTTTCGCGGATTTTGCGGCATTGCGTGGAATTGCAGCAAAAAACGCAGCTATGCTTTTGAAAAAGCTAAGCAAGCCTGTCCCCGCCTTATGCCAAAGCTTTTTGTACCAAGGCAGAAGGAAGTAGTCCATTCTGTTCATTCAAACGCTCAGCCTCCCGCCACTGAGGACAGCGCCGTCTGAACGAAGCGGTCAAGCTTTTCCTGTAGATTATCCTTTGTTACATTGCCCGCAATGATGTCCTGTCCGAATGCTTCGGCAGGCTTCCAGAAGCTGCCCATCTGGGGAATAGACGCTTGAAGCGTCGCATATTGCAACTGCTCTGTCAGCGCTGAAACAGCAGGTTTGCCTGACAGAGCCTCGGTATCCTCGGAGAGTGCTTTGTTTGCAGGCGCAAAGGAGCGCTTTTCAAGTCTAAGCTTCTGATTGTCATAGCTTATCAGCCATTCGGCAAGCTCCATGGCGTCAAGCGGAGCGTCTGTTTCTGAGTTTACGCCGATAAGCTTAAAGTTTGCCATACTGCCCATCTGCACACTCTCGCCGTTTGACAGTGTAAATTCAGGAAGCTTTGCTGTGCCGAAATTTTCACCGAGCGAGCTTTCTATCTCCTTGGAGTTCCATGTTCCCGATATTGCGGCGGCAAGGCTACCGTCTGCGAAGCCCGATTTCACCATGCTGTCATCAAAATCCGCACCGAATTTAGCATTATTCACGAGGTCGATCATATATTCTCCTGCAAGAACTCCGCGCTCGCTGTTGAAATCGCACTTTGTAGGGTCGGTGCCGTCCTCGCCGAAAAGTGTACAGCCCGCGCCAAAGAAAAATCCTGCCTGATACCAGCCGTCATCAAGATTCATAGCAAAGTTAGTTTTGGTGTTGGGAATATCCTTTTGCATTATCGTATCAAGGCTCTGCACGTCTTTTTCGCTGAGCTTCGACTTGTCATAGTACAAAAAATATGTGTCGGAAACAGCAGGATAGCCGTAAAGCTCGCCGTCCACTGTGGCCGCACGCACAGCGTCCTCGGTGGAAGCCGCTTCAACGCTTTCTCGGTTTTTGGTAATACGATACAGCGCTCCCGCCGAAACAAGACTGCCTATCTGATCTGACGCAAAGCTGAACACATCAGCTGCCGCAGACACATCCTTTAAAATTTCGTTGGCTGCGTCAGCCTCAGATACGACGCCTAAGGTAAAGGCGTATTTTTTATCGGGGTGCTCATCGGCAAATTCCTTGCACATCTGCGTGAGCATATCCTGATCCTCCTGTGAGCCCCACACAGTCAGCTTTATAGTATCGCCGCTTGCGCTCTGCCCTGCTCCTGAGTTATCAGATTCGCTGCCACTTCCGCGGTTACAGCCCACAAAAGCCGATGTCATCATGGCAAGTGCCAAAAACGAAGCTGTCAGTTTTTTTATAGAAATACACATAATATCATTCCTCCCGCTGATATTGTGTGTATTTATTCCGCGCTTATTCAAATAGAAGCAATTTAAGTGAATAAATACAAAAGCCGCCTTTGAGTCGTCGTCAAAAGCGGCTTTGATATTACTGTTTATTACAGCTCAACGGGCTTTATATGCCATATCTCGTCGGCATACTGCTGAATAGTTCTGTCAGAGCTGAACTTTCCAGCACTGCATACGTTCAGCCAGCATTTCTTTGCGAAAGCAAGCTCGTCGCGGTAGTCAGCGTTTACTCTGAGCTTTGCCTTTACATAGCTGTCGAGGTCGCCGAGAACGTAATAATGATCGGGAACGTGCCAGCTTGCGCCCTCCATCAGTGCGAAATACAGCTCGCGGAACACCTTGTTTCCGCCGTCGTTTACAGTGCCGTCGATAAGCGCATCAAGCACACGCTTTATCTTCTCATCGGACTCTGTTACGCTTCTAGGATCGTATTTCGGCATGATGTCAGTAAGCTCCTCAACTCTTGCGCCGAAGATGTAGTTGTTCTCCTCGCCTGCTTCTTCAACTATCTCAACATTTGCGCCGTCCATAGTTCCGAGAGTAACGGCACCGTTCAGCATGAGCTTCATGTTGCCTGTGCCCGAAGCTTCAGTGCCTGCAGTGGATATCTGCTCTGAAACATCACACGCCGCAACAAGCTTCTCCGCATAGGAAACGCGGTAGTTGCTGATAAATACTACCTGAATGAGATCCCTTGTTGCAGGGTCGGAATTCACGATATTCGCGATCTCATTGATAAGCTTGATGATACCCTTTGCACGGTAGTATCCGGGAGCCGCCTTTGCGCCGAAGATATAAACGGTAGGTGTGAAATCCTTGATATTGCCGTCCTTTATCTCATAGTAGAGATAGAGGATAGACAGCGCGTTCAGAAGTTGACGCTTGTACTCGTGCAGACGCTTGATCTGAATATCGAATATAGCATTGGGGTTGATCTTAATGCCCTCGCTCTTTTCGATATAATCGGCAAGCTGTACCTTTTTCTCATGCTTGATATCCATAAAACGGCGAAGCACCTTTTCGTCGTCTGCGTACTTTTTCAGATCAGCAAGCTTGTCAAGGTCGGTTATCCACTTATCCGAACCAAGAAGCTCGGTTATAAGCGCGGAAAGCTCGCTGTTGCACAGTGCAAGCCATCTTCTCTGTGTGATACCGTTGGTCTTGTTCTGGAAGCGCTCGGGATAAAGCTCATACCACTCTTTCAGCACAGTGGTTTTTAACAGCTCGGAGTGTATCTCAGCAACGCCGTTTACATAAGACGAGCCGAACACCGCGATATTTGCCATGTGAACAGTGCCGCCGTTAATTATCTTCATTACCCTTTTCTTGTCGGCGGGTACGTTCAGCTTGTGCATCTCGCTTTCGAACTTCTCGTTTATCATAATGATAACGTTGTACACATCGGGAACTACCTCCTCGATGAGAGCGCCCTCCCACTTTTCGAGAGCCTCCTGCATGATGGTGTGGTTGGTGTAAGCGAATACTTTTTTCGCCATCTCGAAAGCCTTGTCAAAGGTGTAGCCCTCCTCGCGGATAAGGATACGGATAAACTCGGGCAACGCGATAACGGGGTGAGTATCGTTCATCTGAATGGAGTTGTAGTCAGCAAAGCTATCAAGCGAGCCGAACAGCGCCTTGTGCTTTCTGATAAGGTCGCGAACTGCTGCAGCGCTGAAGAAATACTCCTGTCTTAAACGAAGCTTTTTACCGTCGCGTGTTTCGTCATTGGGGTAGAGAACTCGGGAGATGTCCTCGGCGTAGGTCTTGCTGTCACTTGCGCGGGCGAAATCGCCGCGGTTGAAGCGGTCGAAATCGAACTCCTCAACTGCCTCAGCCTGCCACAGACGGAGAGTGCCAACGTTCTCTGTGCCGTAGCCGATAACGGGGTAGTCATAGGGAACAGCGTTCACATCACCGTCACCGTAGCTGATAACAACAGTGTCGCGCTCACAGCGGACTCCCCACGGGTCGCCGTACTTCTGCCAATTGTCGGCAGTTTCGGTCTGGAAGCCGTCTTTAATACCCTGCTTGAACAGACCGTACTTATAGCGGATACCGTAGCCGTCAAGCGGCAGGTCGAGAGTTGCCGCACTGTCCAAAAAGCATGCCGCAAGTCTGCCAAGACCGCCGTTACCGAGAGCAGCGTCCTCTATCTCCTCCATATCGGAAAGCTTTGCACCAAGCTCGCCGAGAGTGTTTTCTGCGTCCTTTAAAAGGTCGAGGCACAGCAGATTGTTGTAGATAGCTCTGCCCACAAGGAATTCCATTGACAGATAGCTTGCCTTTCTGCCCTTGTCGTGAGCCGCCTTGCTCTTATCCCACACGGGAGCAAGCTCCTCCATAACCACGCCCGAAAGCACATTGTGAAGCTGCTCGGGGGTGATGCTCTTAGGCTCTGCGCGGTATTCCTTTACAGAAGCCGCACACAGCTTTTCCTTGAAATTTTCGATCTTCATGTATATACTCCTTTCCTGCCAAGCGGCGGAATAAGTGTGTCTGCTTTGCAGCCACCTTTTTAAACATACCGTTATTAGTATAGCATAGTTTTCGGATTTTATCAATCACTTTGCCGATATTTATCTTTTCACAGAAAAACGAAAAACAAAAACAGCAGTTTTCACCGCTGTTTTTGCATATAAATCACAGTTCAAAATCCTCAAAGCCAGAGATATCCGCTTTTTCTTCTTCACTTTCAGCAAACGAGAAGCTCTCTTCACCCATAAGCTGCGGCAGCGTTTTATCGGGATTTTGCATTGCCATATTCAGCAGCTCTATAAAATCCCTTATCATCTCGCGCGGCGTAATGTTCACATCAGCGCCGACGCGCCCGAACTCTGCTTTGATAAAATATATCCTGTCCTCAAGCGTAACGCGGCTTTCATAGTCATAAAGCCCCGCGTGTATCTCGCTGAGCTTTTCGGTCAGCACCGTAAGCTCCTCATAGGAAAGCGGCTGAAGCTTGATTATCGGTGCAAGCAGGTCGTGTACATCATCAGTCGCAAACCTGCCGCGTTCTAAGCGTGAACGCAGCGCTTCATAGCTGAACACGCCGCGGCGCGGGTCTTCGATACACTGCGGAGTTCCGCCCATGATTATGCCGAGGTGTGTTGCCTTGCCCTGAAGCACATCATTGTACATCATCAGTATCTTTTCATAGTTGTACTGACGTGTTACGGAGTGCGGTATCTTCATGATATTTACAAGCTCGTCTATCATCAGCACAAAGCCCTTATAGCCTGCTTTCACAAAAAACGCGGTGAGTATCTTGATGTAGTCGTACCAGTTTTCATCGGTGATGATAACATTCACGCCGAGGTCGTTTTTTGCCTCAGTTTTAGTTGCATATTCGCCGCGAAGCCACTTGATAACACAGGCGGTCTTTTCTTCCTCACCCATGGAATAGGCCTTGTGATATGCGTTTATGACCTTTGCAAAATCAAAGCCGTGCACCATATCCTGAAGCTCGCTTATTTTAACGTATATCTTCTTTTCGACGGCCGTATCGAAGAAAATATCAGATGGTGCTGTGCCCTCTTCAATTACCTCGTTTCTGACGGAAGTTATCCACTTTTCAAGGATAAGAGACAACGCGCCGCCGTCGGGCTTTGTTTTTACGGAAAGATTTCGCATAAGCTCACGGTAGGTCGCAAGTCCCTGACCCTTGCTGCCCATAAGTCGGCGCTCTGGGGAGAGGTCAGCATCGGCAGTGACGAAACCTCTGTCCATAACGTGCTGCCTTACCGTCTGCAAAAGAAAGCTCTTGCCGCTGCCGTAGCGTCCCACGATAAAGCGGAAAAATGCGCCGCCCTGCTCGGTTATCTCAACATCGTGAAGCAGTGCGTTTATCTCGGCGGTACGTCCAACCGCGATATAGCCGAGACCCGTGCGCGGCACAACGCCGCCTTTTAAAGCATTTATGAGGTTTGAAGCAATTCGCTTTGGTACGGTCATGAGAAACTTCCTTTCTTAAAAAACGAGAATTTCGGTATCCGACTTCGTCGGATAATTTAAAATACTGCGGCGCAGCCGCACCGACATTTCTCATTCCTCACTTCTCATTTCTAATTATCTGAGCCAAAGGCTTAGATATAATGCTGAACCTGAGCGTTGAACATCTCCCAGTGACCGCAAGCGGTCACGCGGCGCGAACTCCGTTTCAAATTCCCCTTAAGGGAATTTGATTTTGCTCCGCAAAACCACTGTGTTCGCTGTCAGATATAATACTGAGCCTGAGCGTTGAACATCTCTGAATATATGCCATTCTCTTTATGCACAAGCTCGTCGTGCGTGCCAAGCTCTTTTATAGTGCCCTCGCCGAATACTGCTATGCGGTCGCAGAATTTACAGCTTGACAGTCTGTGAGAGATGTAGATAGCTGATTTGTCTTGCACAAGATCATTGAACTTGCAGTATATCTCATACTCTGCCACAGGGTCAAGTGCCGCTGTTGGCTCATCAAGGATAACAACAGGCGCATTTTTGTACAGCGCACGCGCTATTGCCATCTTTTGCTGCTCACCGCCCGAAAGCTGAACTCCCTCGCGGTCAAACTGTTTGAACATCATCGTTTCTCTGCCTTTTGGAAGCGAAGCTATCTTGTCAAGAAGCCCAACCTTTTCAAACATCACGTCAACATTTTCCGCGCTGTCCTGTTTGCCGAGCAGGATATTGTCCTCGGCGGTAAAGCTGAGCAATCTGAAATCCTGAAAAACGACCGAGAAAAGCTTCATATACTCGTCATAGTCGTATTCCTTGATATTCACACCGTCGAGCAGTATCTCGCCCTCGTCGCAGTCATAAAGACGGCAGAGAAGCTTTATAAACGTGGTCTTGCCCGCGCCGTTAAGTCCTACTACAGACAGGCGCTCGCCAGCTTTTATCTTGATTGATACATTTTTAAGCACCTGCACCTTTGTATTCGGATAGTGGAAGCTTACATTTCTGAACTCGATCTCATGCGGCTTTTCGAGGTCTTTTACCTTTCTGTCGCCCTTTTGAAGCATGGGAGGATAGTCCATGAGTTTTACTATCTCATAGCCGTAGTTGCAGCGCTTTACGATATCCTGAAGTCCGAATATCGCGCCCTGAAGCGAGGCATTAAGCACTCCGCCCGACGTCGTAAGCTGCGAATATACACCTATCGTGATGTGACCGAAGATAGCTAACGCACCGAGGTAGAGATATGTTCCGAAATCGCGCAGAGCGCCGACAACAACATCTAAAACGTCAAGCGGATAGCGCTCGTCTGCTTTCTTTTTGAAGAACGCATTCAGCCTGTCCATCTGCTGCGAGGCACGCGCTACAAGAGTTCCTGCTGCTCCGTAAAGGCGCACGTCCTTGCCGAAGCGGAAATCCTCGATCTCATGCGTTACATACCACAGCACGCGGTTGATGTTTGCAAGGTCGGAGAAATATTTTACCTCTATCTTGTTCTTTTTCGCGTTGATAAATGTGGATACCGCAAGCAGCGCACCGATTATCAGCAGCAGCCACGGCGCGCTTATTGCAAGCACAGTTACGACACCGCATATCTTGATGACGTTCTGGATTATCTGGAAGAACGCCTTTGCAATGCCGTGGATACCGCCCGACCAGTCCTTGCCCTCGCGAGCCTTGTTTATCTGGTCAAGGCACTCCTTGTTTTCGGTCAGCGCAAAATCTATCTCCATGCAGCGGTCAGCTATCTGCTCCGCCTGGAAGTTGAGGAACTTATCCTCATACTTTTCAAGATGGATAGTGAGCTGCGAGTTTATAAGTCCCACGATAACATCAAGACCTACCATAAGCCCTGCGTAGGTGAATATCAGCGTGACATCGCGCGTTTCGGCGCAAAGTGCGTCCACAAGCAGCGGCAGAATAAAGATATCAACAAACGGAAGTGCCGCCGCAATAATAACGTTTATCGCGGAGAGTATGAAATACTTTTTGTCGAATTTCCATGCAACAGGGAAGAAGTATTTCAGCGTTTTCCACACAACGCCCTTTGTTTTGGGCTGTTCTTTTTTAGACATCTCAGCCATTAGCGCTCACCTCCTCTGCGTTTACAGAAACAGGTGTTTCGTTTTCGTCCTCGATGTAATACTGCGCCTGTACACGGAACATCTCGGCATACGCGCCGCCCTTTGCGAGAAGCTCGTCGTGAGTGCCGTGCTCAACCATCTCGCCTGCTACGAACATCGCGATGGTGTCGCAGAAACGCGTTGAAGAAAGTCTGTGCGAGATATACACAGCGGATTTTTCGCCTATCATGCCGTTGAAGCTCTGATACAGCCTGTATTCAGCAAGCGCGTCAAGCGCCGCCGTAGGCTCGTCAAGCACCACAACAGGTGCGTTTTTGTAAAGCGCTCTTGCAAGCGCAAGCTTCTGCTTTTCGCCGCCCGACAAGTCAACACCGTCGTCGTACAGCACCTTCAAAAGTTCGGTGTCCATGCCGTCGGGGAGCTTATCAAGCTTATCCCCCATACCTGCGGCACGAATGTATTCCTCTGCCTTTGCCTTGTCGGTCTCGTCTGCGGTAGTCATTGAGATGTTCTCCGACAGCGGGAACGCGAACACCTCGACCTCCTGAAATGCGGGTGCAAACAGCTTAAAATATTCGTTTCGGTCAAACTCGCGGATATCAATTCCGTTGCAGAGTATCGCGCCCTCTGTAACATCGTAAAGTCGCAGGAGAAGCTTTATAAAAGTGGTCTTTCCTGCGCCGTTAAGACCTACTACAGCAAGGCGCTGACCTGCTTCAAGCGTGAGATTCAGGTTTTTCAGCGCGTAGGTATCCTGTCCCTGATAGCGGAATGAAACGTTTTTAAACTCGAACACATACTTGTCCGACTTCGGAACAGGAACAGTCTTTTTGCCCTCGTCACCGAACGAGATATCCATAAATGTGCGGAAATCATCCATACGCGAGGAGCGCTCTCTCATGCCGCCGACTGACTGCAAAAACGCGTTCACACTTGATGACATTGCCGCGGCACTTCCTACATACAGCGTGAAATCGCCTATACTCATGCCGCCCCAAAGCATATCGCATATCAGCCAGCCATAGATAACGGCGTTTCTGACAAGCGAGATACCTGAAGAAAACAGGCTGTTGTACTGCCAGTAGGTGCGGCTCTGAACCCATCGCTGAAGCTCCTCGTCGTTCACCTCGCTGTGCTTTTTGCTGAGCCACTTTTTCATACCGTAAAGGCGGATATCCTTTGCGTATGTAAAATCTGTGGAAACGGTCTGCATATACTCCAGTCTGCGCCAAGTACCTGCCATGGCATCCCACATCACCTCTTTATCCTTAATACGGATATAGTCGAAATACTCAAACTGGATAAACGACAGCACCAGTATTATCAGCACCAGCCAAATATTCAGCGTGCAGATGATGGATATTGCGGTTATGACAGAGGTGAACTGCACCATGAAGTTCCACATATCGCGCATAAGACCCTCGACGCCGCCGTACTGGAAGCCTGTCGCGCGCTTTGCTTTCTGAAGCCTGTCCAGCATATCGGGAGTTTCAAGCATCTCATATTCCATTGTCATGGATTTTGCTATACGCTCCTTGGTGAGCTTTAAGCGCGTAAACGTAAAGCCGAGGTCAAGATTTTTCGATACAAGGGTATTGAGCCACATCATGACAAACTCAATAACGGTCGTAACGATTATAAGATAGAGCAGCGGCATGATATCCTTTGTCGGATTTTTCTGCTGTTGTTCTATCATGTCGATAACAAGCTTTCCGATGATAGTCCAGATATAACCCATCGAAGCGCCTGTTATTCCGCCGAGTATAAGATAGAATATCATCGACGGACGATATTTCTTATACGCGCGCAGGATATAGCCGCAGTTGCGGATAACTCCATATTCGCGATGGAGCTCGTCCGTCTGCTCTTTCTTTTTTACTTTAAATATAAACATCTTTCATACCAAGATGGAATGACAGTGTACCCAAACTTAAACGTATGAGTTAAAGGACACGGCAAGCCGTGTCCCTACGGTTATACCTCAACGTCTGCGTCGTAGTCTACTCCGTCCATTCCAAAGCCAAACAGCTCATAGAAGTCGCTCCAGTAGCCGTCAATATCGGTGTATTCCTTGAAATTGTCGGCGTTAAGCTCCTCCCAGATCTTTGAAACTTCGTCCTGAATGCCCTGCTCCATTTCAAGGTCGTCCAGACGAATCATGCCCTGCTCGTCAACGACAGGCGCACCTGCGTAAAGCTTCTGATTGAACAGACGGTACATCTGCTCGATACAGCCCTCGTGCACACCCTTTGCTTTCATGACCTTGTACAGAATAGAAATATACAGCGGTACGATCGGGATAGCCGCGCTCGACTGTGTAACCAGCGCCTTGTTGACGGAAATGTACGCTTTAAGTCCGCTTGCGGAATACTTTTCCGTAAGCTTCTTCGAGGTTTCGAAAAGGTGTGCCTTGGCTCTTCCGATGGAGCCCTCGAAATACATCGGGTGAGTGATCTTCGGACCGATGTAGGAATAGGCAACGGTAACGGCGTTGTCCTCAATAACGTCAGCGGCTTTCAGCGCGTCGATCCAAGCTTCCCAGTCTTCGCCGCCCATAACCTTGACAGTAGCCGCGATCTCGTCCTCTGTCGCAGGCTCGATGGTCACCTCGGAAACGGTGTTGTTTCTGAGGTCAATGGACTTGTTGGTGTAGCTGTCGCCAGTTGTTTTAAGCACGGAGCTGTAAACCACATCGCCGACTGCTCTTCTGGGAGAAGCTAAGCTGTAGACCACCATATCTACCTTGCCTAAGTCGGACTTTATAAGGTCGATGACCTCTTTCTTGCACTCGTCGGAATAAGCGTCGCCGTTTACAGTCTTTGCATAAAGTCCGTCGGCAGCGGCGAATTTCTCAAACGCCTTTGTGTTGTACCAACCGGAGGTGCCTGTCTTGTTGCCGCTTGCCTCCTTGTCGAACATCACACCGAGGGTAGCTGCGCCGCAGGAATACGCCGCAGAGATACGGCTTGCAAGTCCGTAGCCCATGGACGAACCGATAACAAGCACCTTTTTCGGGCCGTTTGTTTTAGGCTGGCTCTTAACGTATTCTATCTGCTGCTTTACGGCAGCCTCACAGCCCACGGGGTGAGCAGTTGTGCATATAAATCCTCTTACCTTAGGTTTAACTATCATTTTTTGATAAACTCCTTTCATAATGCGAAGCGCGGAATGTGCCTCCCTTTCACGGTCGGAACGCACAAAATGCCGCTTCTGTTTCCTTTAGTTATAAAAAAGCGTACTTTCTTATTTTACCACAATTTTTTCCTTTTAGCAAGAGGATATGAACATTAAAATCAGTTTTTTATAGTGACAGACGTTTTTGCAATAAATACACATATTACACTTAAAAAATGTGTCTTAATATCTGAATTATATTATCAAAAAAATGCGAAAAATATCTTGACAAATAACATATTTCGTATTAAAATTGAATATGGCAAAAACCTTAACAAAAGAAAAGGAGAACTAATATGGAAAAACTTTACACAGGCAAGACCAAGGACGTTTACAAGCTTGAAAACGGCAATGTTATGCTGAAGTTCAAGGACGACTGCACAGGCAAAGACGGCGTTTTTGATCCCGGAGAGAACACTGTCGGTCTTACCATTGATGGTATTGGCAAGGCTAATCTCCAGACTTCCGTGTACTATTTTGAGCTTCTCAAAAAGGCAGGCATCAAGACACATTATGTAAGCGCTGATATAGACAATGCTACTATGGAGGTCCTTCCCGCAACTGTTTTCGGTCACGGCCTTGAGGTTATCTGCCGTCTTGTTGCAACAGGCAGCTTTATCCGCAGATATGGCGAATATATCAAGGACGGCACTGTTCTTGAGGGCGGCTATGTAGAGTGCACATTCAAGAACGATGAAAAGGGGGATCCCCTGGTAACAAGCGAGGGTCTTGCAGCTCTCGGCGTTATGACTCCCGAAATGTTCGAGAGCATGAAGGAGCAGACACTGAAGATCACAAAGATCGTTGCTGACGATCTCAAGACTATCGGTCTTGATCTGTGGGATATCAAGTTTGAGTTCGGCTACAACAACAACGAGGTTATCCTCATCGACGAGATCGCTTCCGGCAATATGCGCGTATACAAGGACGGTACTATCGTAGATCCCGTTGAGCTTACAAAGCTTATCAACAACAGATAATCAAAAGTCAATATATAAAAAGCGGAGCTTATGCTCCGCTTTTTTATTTAATTGAGATGATATATTTCAGAGTATAGAGCGGTATCATCGATGGAACGATACCGCTCTTTTAAAGCCTCTGCTTTGTCCTCATCGCACGCATAGCATTAAGTATCGCAAGCACCGATACTCCCACATCTGCAAACACCGCCGCCCACATATTCGCAAATCCGAACAGGCTGAGCAGCATTACCAACACCTTTATTCCAAGCGCAAAAACTATATTCTGCATAACTATGGAGTGAGTTTTCCGCGCTATCTTAACTGCCACGGGAAGCTTTGCGATATTATCGTTCATAAGAACTATGTCAGCCGCCTCTATCGCCGCGTCAGAACCAAGACCGCCCATCGCTATTCCCACATCTGCACGCGCAAGCGCAGGCGCGTCGTTCATTCCGTCGCCCACGAACACAAGCGAGGTCTTGGGAGCTTTTTCTTTATAAAGCTGCTCCACAAGCTCCACCTTGCCGTCGGGCAAAAGCTGCGCATGGCAAACGTCGATTCCCGCCTTAGCAGCCAACGCCTCTGCGGTAGCTTTTCTGTCGCCTGTCAGCATCACTGTCTTTGCGCCGCACATGGCTTTAAGCGCTGCAACAGCGTCAGCGGACTCCTCTCTTATCTCATCGGAAATTACAAGATATCCTGCATATACGCCATCTATCGCACAATGAATCACCGTGCCTATACTGTCAGGCGTTGAGCACACTGCTCCGCAGCGCTCCATAAGTCTGTGATTTCCGACGCACACCTTTTTGCCGCCGATATCAGCACTTACACCAAGCCCCGCAAGCTCTTCCGCGTTTTGTGCAGGAAGAAGCTGCTCATCGCAAGCTTTCACCACCGAAAGCGCGATCGGGTGCGCCGAAATGCTCTCAGCTGACGCGCACAGCAGCAGAAGCTCCTCGCGCGGCATCTTATCGGAACATATATCCGTCACCGTAAAGCTGCCTTTTGTAAGCGTTCCTGTTTTGTCAAATACGAAAGTCTGCGCGTTATTCAACGCTTCAAGATAATTCGCACCCTTTATCATAATACCGTGCTTTGAAGCTCCGCCTATACCGCCAAAATACGACAACGGCACAGAAATGACCAGCGCACACGGACAGGACACGACCAAAAACGTCAGCGCGCTGTATATCCAGCCGCTCCAGTCTGCCTCACCGCCGCACATCAGCATCACAAGCGGCGGCACGACAGCCACCAACACTGCGGCAATTACCACAGCAGGAGTGTAAATCCGTGCAAATCTTGTGATAAAGCTCTCGGTCTTTGCCTTGTTCTCGGAGGAATTTTCCACAAGCTCCAGTATCCTCGCAACGGTGCTGTCGGAATAGGGACGGCTGACGCGCACTTTAAGCAGACCGTTCGTGTTTATACAACCGCTTATTACCTCGTCGCCCTCTGCCACATCGCGCAGTGTGCTCTCTCCTGTAAGCGCCGCAGTATTCAGCCCCGACTCGCCCGATACCACAACTCCGTCAAGCGGCACGCGCTCGCCCGGACGTATCACAATTATCTCACCGGGTGTTACTTCATCGGGCATTACCTGAAGCACCTCGCCGCCGCGCTCGACATTTGCATATTCAGGGTCGATATCACACATTTCCGCGATGGAGTGTCTGGACTTGCCCACCGCAACAGACTCAAACAGATCGCCCACCTGATAGAATATCAGCACCGCAACGCCCTCGGAATACTCGCCTATTATCATCGCGCCGACCGACGCTATCATCATCAGAAAATTTTCATCAAACACCTGTCCGTGAGCGATGTTCCGCACCGCTTTCCATATAATGTCCCAGCCGATAAAAATGTAGACCGCACCGAACATCGCAAGCCGCACCGCCCATGCCAATTCAAAGCTCTCGGGAAGCAGAGCACCTATTGTAATAGCCGCCGCAAAGCACACAGCGGCTATTATTATCCTTATCAGCATTCTTTTTTGTTTAGCTGTCATATCGTACTCACATCTTTATCCTGCAGTCGGGTTCTATCTTTTTAATGCAATCCGCCGCTTTTGCGAGTATTTCGTCAAAGCGAGCGTCATCTGCTTCAAGCGTAAGCTTCTGCGTCATAAAATTCACGCTGACAGAGCTTACGCCATCCAGCTTTTCAATAGCCGCCTGCATTTTTGCGGCGCAGTTTGCACAATCAAGATCAATAAGCTTAAATACCTTTTTCATGTCATTTTCCCTCTCTCAGTTTGTTTTTTTGATAATAGCGTAGCAGCACGGTATCATTCCCTTGATAAGTTTTGCCTTGACTCTGCCGCAGCCGCTTTCCCGAAGCATCTGCACATATTCCTTCGGCGAATAATCGCTCTCTGAAGAATAGCCTATCACTTTGTACAGCTTCAGCGTTACAGGCTGCCGCTTCGTCATAAAGGTCGGGAGAAGTATAAGTCCGCCCTTTTTGGTAACTCTGCAAAGCTCCCTCACCGCTTTCTGAGGGGCACTCAGAAGATGCAGCACATTTCCCGCCATAACGATATCGTAGGTTTCGTCCTCATCGGCAAGATCGAATATATTTCGCGCCTCAAAACGGATATTATCAACGCCTTTTGCCACCGCCTTTTTTCTCGCCCTGTCAAGCATAGGCAGCGACAGATCGGTACACACGACCTCAGCAGCTTTCTTTGCCGCCGCAAACGACAGCGCGCCTGTTCCTGCCGCGGTATCCAGCACTTTTGCACCCTCGGGCACAAGCCGCTGTGTTATGTCCAGCATCTCGCTGTACACCTTGCCGTTAATTGACTGAGATATATCGTAAAAACCTGCTATCCTGTCCCAAAAGCTCATGATATGTCTCCTATTCGCTGATATGCTCGATACCTTGCTTCAGTATCGTCATAACATGATCGTCTGCGAGGAAATAATACACGGTCTTTCCCTCGCGCCTGAAGCCGACAAGCTTTGCCTGCTTCAAGATCTTAAGCTGATGCGACACCGCAGACGAGCTCATTCCTACCGTTTCCGACAGCTCACATACACAAAGCTCTCCGCTGCTCAAAGCGGTGAGCAGCTTTATACGCGTGGAATCCCCGAAAACCTTGAACAGCTCCGCAAGATCGATAAGTGCATCGTCATCGGGCATTGCCGCTGTTATCTCCTGTGTTGTGCGATGGTGAACGTGCTCCGCACCGCAGCAATTTGTTTTATTATTCATGGCGCCTCCTATTGTGAACATTTGAACATTCGTTCAATCGTTTGATTGTATTATACACCCATCTCCCTAATTTGTCAATAGCTTTCAAAAAGTTTTTTGATGAGCAAAGCTTGCTTTTGTTTCTGATCACTTCTCAATAACGCTATTGACATCTTCCGAAAAACGGTATATAATATAAATGGTTAGTTTAGGCTAATCTCAATGCTGACAAATACTGTTTCGGAGAAATAAAATGAATTGTGAATGCGAATTAAGCTTTGAATATCACGAGATAGTGGAATGTATAACCTCCGCTTTGGACGCGCGCGACCCCTACACAGGCGACCACTCAAGGCGAGTGAGCGATATGGCGTGCCTTATAAGCCGCTGTATGGGACTTAGCGAGGACGAGATCTGCGAGATACACATTGCAGGACATCTGCACGACATCGGCAAGATCGGTATTCCTGACCGCGTACTGCTGAAAGAGGGCAAGCTCGACGACGAGGAATGGGCACTGATGAAAAAGCACCCACAAATAGGCTCTGAGATACTTTCAAGCTCTGAGCATTTCGCGCGCATCGCCGCTATAATCCTGCATCACCATGAGCGCTGGGACGGAAAGGGCTACCCATTCGGAGCAAAGGGCGATGAAATACCGCTTGGTGCAAGGATAATCGCAGTGTGCGACTCCATCGACGCCATGACCTCAAAGCGCTCCTACAGAAATGCGCTCCCCATTGAAGTGTGCCGCGGCGAGATAGAAAAGAACATCGGCATCATGTACGACCCCACAGTTGCCCGCACCGCACTGGAGCACTGGGAGGAGCTTTGCAAGCTTATAGCAGCGCCAAAGGCTGAAAACCAATAACAGCGTACCCCGCAGAAAAAACTGCGGGGTATGTTTGTTATTCACCTGTGAACAATATCGTGCAAAGTCCCTTTTTCTGCTCAGGGGTCGGCTCTTTAAGCACGCCGTTTTCAATAAGATATTTCATCATTCTTGTATGAACATTTGCTGCAGCATTTCTGTACAAGAACTTTATCTGTGCGTGCATATGCTCGGGCTGTCCGATAAGCTCCGCTTTTGTAATCTCCGCCGCGCACTCCTCACACAGCGCTTTGATATCCTCGGGTCTTTCGGGGATATGCTCCCACCACCGCTTGTCGCTTTCACAGGCGATGATGTTCAGCTTATACTCGCCGTCCTTTTTCAGCAGATATCCCTTGTCAAGAAGCTGCTGATAGCTTTCGATATTGGCGGCATTATCGGGCAGCTCGCCTCTCAAAAAGAAATACAGCTTGTCAAAATCGCGGTTATTGCAGTCGTGCCAGTCAAGCTTTCTGTCAGACCAATAGCTGTTGAACTGCCAGCTCTTCCACCACTTTTTGTCGGCTATCTCATTACGCCACATAGGGCCGCACGAGAGATATTTTCTTTCCTCTGCGCTGTCATACTCCCAGTCGGGCTTTACATCAAGCGTCGCAAATGCGATATAATCGCCGCCGTCAGGTCGTTTTACGCTGAAACCGCCATCACCACAAGGCAAGGTCGAAAGCTTGTCTGACATAGGTAATATCAAGCTCCATTTATACAGATTAAGGTCATTATCGGGAACGCTTATCCATTCGGGTATCTCTGTAATGCCGTTCAGCGCAGGAATGAAATACTTCTCGGCAAACAGAGGAACGTACTTTTCGGTTGCCGTCTTGTATATATCATAGCTTTCCTTGTTCGGGATATATATCTGGATATTCGTGCGGTATCTGCCGCTTGGAAGCTTATCCATAAAGCCGTATTCCTCCAGCACTGCAACCTCTTCCTCAACAAAGATAGGATTTATTCCAAGCTCCTCGGCTATCTCGTTTATCGTTCTCGGCTGATGATACGCCGCATAAGCGATATTCTGCGTGATCGTCTTTGCGAGAAAAGTAGAGGTATCACCCTTTTCTCCATCTGTTCCGCCAAGACCCATGCTTATAAATCTTATAGGCTGTGTGCCGAGTGTTCCTGTTGTTCTTGCCATTTCCATACCTTCCCTTAACTCCTTTCGCGAGCAGGCTAAATGCCATTTTACCGTATTTTCGGGGATAGACAGCAGCTCCGCTATCTCCCGCACCTTTTTATCACGGAAATAGTGAAAAATTATCACCTCGCGCTGAATCTTGCCGAGATATGTTATCTCGCGGCGCAGTATGCCGCAGCTTTCACTGTCCAGCAGCTCCTGCGTGATATCGCGGCTGTCAGGGAGATACTCAATTCCGTCAACCGCGACAAATTGCTTTCTGCCGCTTATATGCCGCGCATAGCAGTTCTTTGCAACGCGCCATACATAGCCGTCAACATTCGCAATTTCATGCGCTTTCAGCAAGGATTGATACACCTGTATCGTAAGCTCGGAGGCAAACTCCTCCGCCTCCGAGATATCGGACAATCTCTGCCTTGCAAATCCGAACAGCTTTTTCACATATTGCGTTATCAGCCTGTCAGCCTCAGTCTTATTCATCACTGTTTCCTCACTTTTAAGAACGTTCTCGCTAATATAGTACAGAAATTTCGGGGTTGGTTGGTAAAAAATTTTGAAAAACGCACATCGGTATCCCCAATGTGCGTTTTACTGTTTTAAATTACGGCAAGCGCCTCGTCCTTAACGCCTATCTTTATAGTGTCGCCCTGCTTCACTCTGTCAGCAAGTATCTCCTTTGCGATGAGCGTTTCAAGGTGACGCTGCATGTAGCGCTTAAGCGGTCTTGCGCCGTAGATTGGGTCGTAGCTTGCCTCAACGATAAAGGTCTTTGCCTCCTCGCTTATCTCAAGCTGAAGCTGCTTGTCCTTAAGACGCTTTTTCAGCGAAATAGTCTGCAGGTCGATTATGCCGAATATCTCGTCCTTTGTCAGCGGCTTGTAGAATACCGTTTCATCAAGGCGGTTGAGGAACTCGGGACGGAAGCTCTTTTTCAGCAGGCTTTCAACATTCTCTCGCGCCTCCTCGGAGATCTCGCCCTGCTCGTTTATTCCCTCAAGGATAAACTGCGAGCCGAGGTTTGACGTGAGGATTATTATAGTATTCTTAAAGTCTACAACTCTGCCCTGACTGTCGGTGACGTGACCGTCATCAAGCACCTGAAGCAGCACATTGAAAACATCGGGGTGAGCCTTTTCGACCTCGTCAAACAGCACAACGGAATAAGGCTTTCTGCGTACCGCCTCGGTAAGCTGACCGCCCTCCTCATAGCCGACATATCCGGGAGGCGCTCCGATAAGTCTGGAAACGCAGTGCTTCTCCATATATTCGCTCATATCAAGACGAACTATGTTGTGCTCGTCATCAAACAGCGCTTCCGCGAGCGCCTTTGCAAGCTCTGTTTTACCCACACCTGTCGGGCCTAAGAAAAGAAATGAGCCAAGCGGCTTTTTGGGGTCGTTGATTCCCGCACGCGAGCGCATGATAGCCTCAGTAACGCGGTCTACCGCCTCATTCTGACCGATAACGCGCTTGTGAAGCGTATCGCCCAGCGCAAGTATCTTCTGACGCTCGCCCTCAACAAGCTTCTGAACAGGTATTCCTGTCCATCTGCCGACGATACGCGCTATCTCGTCCTCGCTCACCTTATCGCGAAGCAGAGAATCTGCCTTTGCTGCTTCCGCAAGTTCTTCTTCCTTTGCAAGCTCCGTCTGAAGCTCGGGAAGTCTGCCGTACTGAAGCTCAGCGGCCTTGTTGAGATTATACTCGCGCTTTGCCTTTTCTATGTCAGCGTTGGTCTGCTCAATCTCCTTGCGAAGCTCCTGTACCTTTGTGATAGCGGTCTTTTCGTTCTCCCACTTTGCTTTCATCGCGGAGAATTTCTCGCGCATCTCCGCAAGTTCCTTTCGAATATCAGCAAGATGCTCCTGCGAAAGCTTGTCGGTCTCCTTTTTAAGCGCAGCTTCCTCTATCTCATGCTGCATAATGCTGCGGCTTATCTCATCAAGCTCTGCGGGCATACTGTCCATCTCGGTCTTTATCATTGCGCACGCCTCGTCAATAAGGTCTATCGCCTTATCGGGGAGAAAACGGTCTGTGATATAGCGGTTGGACAGCGTTGCCGCCGCGATTATGGCGTTGTCGTGTATCTTTACACCGTGGAACACCTCATAACGCTCTTTAAGTCCGCGAAGTATCGAAATCGTATCCTCAACTGTAGGCTCATCGACCATAACCGTCTGGAAACGGCGCTCCAGCGCAGGGTCTTTTTCGATATACTGAGCATACTCGTCAAGTGTGGTCGCTCCGATACAGTGAAGCTCACCGCGCGCAAGCATCGGCTTCAGAATATTGCCTGCGTCCATTGCGCCGTCTGTTTTGCCTGCACCAACGATAAGGTGAAGCTCATCAATAAACAGCAGTATCTTACCCTCGCTCTTTTTAACCTCTTGAAGGACCGCTTTCAAGCGCTCCTCAAATTCGCCGCGGTACTTTGCGCCTGCGATAAGGCTTCCCATATCAAGCGAAAACAGCTTTACGTCACGCAGATTTGCGGGAACGTCACCGCGCACGATACGCAGCGCAAGTCCCTCTGCTATAGCAGTCTTACCTACGCCAGGCTCACCGATAAGACAGGGGTTGTTCTTGCTTTTTCTAGAAAGTATACGGATAACGTTTCTTATCTCGCTGTCGCGGCCGATAACAGGGTCAAGCTTGTTCTGTCTTGCAAGCTCCACAAGGTCTTGACCGTACTTTTTCAGCACATCATAGGTATCCTCGGGATTTTGTGATGTAACTCTTGCACTGCCGCGGATATCAGACAGCGCTTTCAGAAGCTTGTCTTTCTCGATTCCGAAGCTCTTGCAGATTCCCTTGACGCCGCTGCCTGCCTTTTCGATAAGCGCAATGAAAAGATGCTCCACCGAAACGAATTCGTCTTTCATGCGCTCTGCCTGCGCCTCAGCCTCTGTAAACGCCTTGTCAAGGTCGGGAGATATGAATATCTTGCCCGCTTCTCTGCCGCTGCCCGAAACACGCGACAATCCCTCAACAAATTTCAGCGCCGCCTGCTCGACCGCATTCGCGTCGATATTCATTCGTGTGAGTATCTGCGGCACCAGTCCGTTTTCCTGCGACAAAAGCGCATAAAGCAGATGCTCCTGCTCAACGCAGTTGTTCTGATAGCTTACAGAAATGTCCTGCGCAGACTGGATCGCTTCAAGTGATTTTTGTGTGAACTTGTTAGGATTCATAGCTTTATTCCTCCCTGTCAGATTATTACCTTTTGTCTTGAAATATTGATGCTATAGCTTTGCTCTGCAGCTCTCTGCGCCATCTCCATATCGGGAAGATATGAGAAATACTGCTTCATAGCAGCGTCGAACATCGCCATATAATCGGCCACCGCACCGCCTAGCGCCTCATCTCCGATATCAGGCTCAGGCATATTCAGCGTGCGCGTGAATTTACCGCTGTCGATGGTATACACTATATCCTGCGTAAGCTTTGATGCGATATAGCTCTGCTCAAAGTATGCCCAGCTTTTGAAAAAGCCTGTGAGATCGTCAATGAGCTGCACATTCTGCGTTCTGAACGACACCCGAAGCTCGCCTGCTTTTCTTCCGCCGCGCGAGAATATCTCCACCGAATAGCGCACAGTAGGCTTGTAGCGATATTTCAGCGCAGTGCGGCAGGACAGCGTACCCGCCGAGGGCTGCTCCAGATAATAGAAGCCGTCATTCATGGAGCGCTGCACCGCAGAAAGTATCTCGCGCAGCCGCATTTCGGGGGTAGTGTATGCCACGCGCTCTGCCAATATCTGATTTATCATAGCGGAACGGCTCAGCCCCGCCGTGCGCGCGAGAGCGTCAACAGCCTCGACCACACTATCCGACAGAACAAGGCTGTATATATTCTTCTCCAAAAACGTCACTTCCTTTCCTGTGATAATCGTACCACAAAATTATTAATTTGTCAAGCAATTTTAATAATTTTTCGCGCAATTTTCATTCTTACTTGACATATCAGTAGCTTTTTGATATAATAGTCAAGGTGATACGCGGGTGTGGCGAAATTGGCAGACGCACTAGATTTTGAGAGCGTCACGCTGTTTATTTAATTTGAGGTATCCTATGTCAAGGATTTTTATTTCACTAGAGGCACATATTTCTGTTGCCGGAATAGTGCATGATTCAATTATGAAAATTGAACATGAAACAGGCGTATTGGAAACAACAGATTACACTAATACTCTTGACAGTATAGGTATTATCGTTAATTGCTTCGATAAAGAGTGGATTGCTTTTGGCAAGGGAAAAGAACGAAAATATATCAACTATAAAAACCGATATGCTGATATTCGATTGCTTATTCCAGCAGAAGATTTGTTAGCGGCAGATAAAAAAGAACGGTTTTTAATGGTTAAAAATAATATCATTGAATCCATAAGAATTATCGACGAAAGACTTAACAAGAAAAAAGGCTGTTACTTTGACGGAAAACGCTTGATTGAATATATAGAAGAGAAAACAAAGAATTTGATTTAAAAAAGTTAATACGCGGGTGTGGCGAAATTGGCAGACGCACTAGATTTAGGTTCTAGCGAGCAATCGTGCAGGTTCAAGTCCTGTCACCCGTACCAGATTTTAAAAAGAGCGTTCCATTCGGAACGCTCTTTTTAAATGGCAAAAGCTCAACTTCGGTTTTCCCCTATGGAAAACCGATTTTGCTTCGCAAAACCGTTTCGCTTTCGCGGGTTGCTGCTCAGTTATAGTGTTAAAGCTATTTTACTGAACTGCGTTTTTGCTTAGCAAAAAACGCTCACGTTCGCACGGCAGCTCTCCTATTTAATATAGCGAAAATCTTTTTCGCTCACAAAATAAGTCCGCTAACTGAAATCGCAAGATTATATATCAAAAGCTTGCTTATTCTATTGACACAAAGGAATATATAGGATATAATTATTATAACAAATTTTCAGGAGGTGCGACATGAAAAAACTCAGCAAGGATATCGTTGCAATAATCATCACTGTGATAGCTTGTATCGTCACATTTGTCGTGCTTGTGTTATATTACGGTTCCATAAAGAACGAGAGCAAAAACTTGAAAGAAGTTGAGCTTTCTTCGGGCACCTTCAACGACGGAGTGTACTCCCTGCCCGATTTCGATGTTAAGATCGGTCCGCGAGGCGGCGACGCCGGAGCATGGCTGAAAGACCCTATTCTTGACGAAGACGGAAACGAGCTTCACGGCCCCAGCGTAGGTATTATTTATGAAATAGTCATCACAAACACCTGCGACGCGGTCATCGCCGACTGGACAGCAGACATATATATGCCCGAGTTCATGTGGATAAACAACAACTGGAACGGAAAGCTGGAATTCCATCAGACAAGCAATGGTGATAAGCGCGTTCAGATCATAGATCTCCGCGAGTATCAGAGCGTTGAAATAGAGCTTGACTACTACACGGACCATACAGGACCGATGCTTCCGCTCCAAAAGGGCGATAAATTTGTTTACCGACCCAGTAAGGCGGATAACGAATACCCTCTTGTTCCGTCGTCAGATACCGAAGAGGTAAACGATTCGACAATAGTTGGCTTTATCGTGTATGTTCCAAACAAAGGTCTTGATTATGCTCCCGTATTCGATAAGGTGGTTTTCCGCTATCATCTGAACAGAATCGCCTGGTCAGATCCGATATTCATTACTCTGATAGCGATCGAAGCTGTTTGGATCGTAATGATAATCGGTCTTGTAATGTCGCAAATCAGAGTCAGAAAGCTGTTGAAGCAGAAGAAGCGCGACGCACAAATTATCGAGCAGTCCATTAAAACATTTATTAATTTTATTGAAGCAAAAGACCCAAACACCAAGGGTCACTCAGAGCGTGTCGCCGAGATAGCATTCGCGCTCGCCGTCGAAATGGGTTATTCTTCGCAGGACTGCAACAACATACGCTGTATAGCCCTTATGCATGACTGCGGAAAGATAGCAATTCCCGTAAATATATTGCAAAAACCCGACAGACTCACTGATGAAGAATACGAAACGATCAAGCGCCATACCACGATCGGCGGAGATATGCTTCGCGATTTCAGCTCAATAAAGGATATGCATCTCGGTGCACTTTACCATCATGAGCGTTACGACGGAAGGGGATATCCCAAGGGTTTAAAGGGTGAAGAAATACCTCTTATCGCACGAATAATTTGCGTTGCTGACTCTCTTGACGCCATGAACAGCAACAGGTGCTACCGCCGAAAGCTTACAAAAGAAGTGATCATAGACGAGCTTGAGAAGAACAAGGGAAAGCAGTTTGACCCCGAGATCGTCGAACACGTTCTTAAGCTTATAAAACAGGGTGTTGTAATAATAGGTGAATAAGTTTTCGCAAAATACAGCTAAAGTTTAATTGAGAATTTCTTCAACAGATACAACAAAACGCCTCGCTACACGATCGCAGCGAGGCGTTTTTATTGTTATAAACGGAATTAATACATACCGCCCATACCGCCTGCGGGCATTGCGGGAGCAGCGTTCTCCTCGGGCTTGTCAGCAACGAGGGATTCTGTTGTCAGCACCATAGCTGCAACGGAAGCTGCGTTCTGAAGTGCGGAACGTGTAACCTTAGCAGGGTCAACGATACCTGCCTTGATCATATCGCCGTAGGTCTCGTTGTAAGCGTCGAAGCCGTAGCCTACATTGCCCTCGCGGCTGATAGTGTCGATGATTACAGAGCCTTCAAGACCTGCATTGAGCGCGATCTGACGAACAGGCTCCTCCAGTGCGCGAAGCACGATCTTTGCACCTGTCTTTTCGTCGCCGTCAAGAGTTTCGATAAGAGCCTTTACAGCGGGCATTGCATTGATGAGCGCTGTACCGCCGCCTGCAACGATACCCTCCTCAACAGCTGCCTTTGTAGCAGCGAGAGCGTCCTCTATGCGCAGCTTCTTCTCCTTCATCTCAACCTCAGTAGCAGCGCCGACCTTGATAACGCCTACACCGCCGGAAAGCTTAGCAAGACGCTCCTGAAGCTTCTCCTTGTCAAACTCGGAGCTTGTAGCCTCAATAGCGTTCTTTATCTCGTTTACGCGAGCCTTGATAGCGTCGGACTCGCCGCAGCCGTCAACGATGATGGTGTTTTCCTTTGTAACCTTTACCTGCTTTGCGCGGCCGAGCTGATACATCTGAGTATCCTTGATATCAAGACCGAGCTCCTCTGTGATGACCTCGCCGCCTGTCAGGATAGCAATGTCCTTCAGCATCTCCTTACGTCTGTCGCCAAAGCCGGGAGCCTTTACAGCGACGCATACGAATACGCCGCGCAGCTTGTTGAGAATGATGTTTGTGAGCGCGTCGCCCTCAACGTCCTCTGCGATGATAACAAGCTTCTTGCCTGCCTGTACGATCTGCTCGAGCAGGGGGAGAATATCCTGAATTGTAGATATCTTCTTATCTGTGATAAGCACATAAGCGTCGTCGATAACAGCCTCCATCTTATCGGTGTCTGTTACCATGTAGGGAGAGATGTAGCCGCGATCGAACTGCATACCCTCAACTACCTCGCTGTAGGTGTCAGCGGTCTTGCTCTCTTCAAGAGTGATAACGCCGTCTGCTGTAACCTTCTCCATAGCCTCAGCAATGAGAGCACCAACGGACTCGTCGCCTGCGGAAACAGTAGCAACTCTTGCGATATCCTCGCTGCCCTTGATAGCCTGTGCGTTCTTCTTGATCTCTGCAACAGCAGCGTCAACAGCCTTCTGCATACCCTTCTTTACTACCATGGGGTTTGCGCCTGCTGCGATGTTCTTCATGCCCTCACGTACAAGAGCCTGTGCGAGCAGTGTTGCGGTCGTTGTGCCGTCACCAGCTGCGTCGTTTGTCTTTGTAGCAACTTCCTTTACAAGTGCAGCGCCCATGTTCTCAAAAGCGTCCTCAAGCTCGATCTCCTTTGCGATGGTTACACCGTCGTTTGTGATGAGCGGAGAGCCGTACTTCTTAGAGAGAACTACGTTTCTGCCCTTGGGGCCGATAGTGATCTTAACGGTATCTGCAAGCTTGTCGATACCTGCCTGTAATGCCTTGCGAGCTTCCTCGCCGTAAATAATGTCCTTAGCCATGTGAGTTGTCCTCCTTGATAAACTATATTGTTCGTTTCTGCGGTGGGCTGTCGGCAAACCGTGTCCCTACCGCTTAAAAATCATTCTACTACTGCGAGAATATCGTTCTGGCGCACGATGGAGTACTCAACACCGTCAACCTTGACCTCTGTGCCTGCATACTTGCTGATAAGCACCTTGTCGCCTACCTTTACGTTCATAACGATCTCCTTGCCGTCAACGTTTCCGCCGGGGCCAACAGCCACGATCTCTGCAATGGAGGGCTTCTCCTTTGCCGCTGCGGTAAGAATGATGCCGCTCTTGGTGGTCTCCTCTGCCTCAACCATCTTGATAACTACTCTGTCTGCTAATGGTCTGATTGTCATTGTATAGTTCCTCCTTAAATATTTTTAAGTGTTTTTATCGTTTTAGCACTCTTTGCCTTTGAGTGCTAAATATAATTTATCACGTTTTCAGTGAAATGTCAAGTGCTTTTTTAAAAAACAGGAAAATTTGCAGGTTTTTTTATTAATATTTTATGTCGAGTTTTGCCATACTATGCAATATCACAGTGTGTATTTCAATATCTCCTCGCCGCTTTCAAGCTGCTTTATCACGAAAACGCCGTTTTCGTATATCATGTAGCTGCGCGGATTTTCCTCCTTGGGAAGCGATACCGAGCCATCGTTAAGGCAGTGTATTCCGTCCTTTTCAAAGGCTTTCAGCACATGGGAATGACCGTTTATCAGCACATCGCCTTTTTTCAGCGGCGGCAGCGCGTCAGGGTTGTGGTGATGTCCGTGGGAAAGGAAAAAGCTTCTTCCATCCACAAAAAGTACCGCGTAATCAGCGAGTACAGGAAACTCCAGCACCATCTGATCGACCTCGGTATCACAGTTGCCGCGAACGCACAGCAGCTCGTTCTTAGCCTCATTCAGCAGGGCGATAACTTTTTTCGGCGCATGACCGTCGGGGAGATCGTTTCTCGGTCCGTGATACAGTATATCGCCAAGCAAGCAAAGCTTTTCGGCATTCTCGCGCTTGTATACCTCCAGCATTTTTTCGCAGTACAGCGCAGAGCCGTGAATATCAGACGCAAACATCAGCTTCATATTGAAATATCCTCCTTAAAAAATTCCGCATAGACCCAACACTAGGTCTGTTATGTACGCCGCCGCACAGGCGCTCACCGCTACAGTCAGCAGACCACGCTCAAAATACGCAAGCACTACCGAAACCACAAGTCCCACAACAGAGCTTGCTATAGCCGCCATGCTGTCGCCGCAGGCTGTAAATACAGCGGGTATCGTCATGGCGCTCAGCACCGCATACGGCACATAATAAAGAAAATTCAGCGCAAACTTGGACTTAATCTTCTTTCTGAACACTGCAAGCGGCAGCATTCTTATAAAATACGTCACGACCGCCATCACCGCAACGCTAATCACGAGATATAATGTATGCTCATTCATTTTCGGCAGCCTCCCCTATATCCTGCGGGAACAAAGCCGCACCAAGCGCCGCCGCGATAACGGTGCAGATTATCACCGAAACGCCCGAGCTTATGTAAGAAAACACAGGAACATATTTAATGATACAGCTCAGCGCACAGGCTGTCACCGCAACCATAAGTATTCCTCTGCTCTTTTTGGCGGGAGGAATGACGATTGCAATAAACATTCCGTAGATGGCAATTCCAAGCGCCGCCTGAACGCTTTCGGGAAGCACCGCTCCCAGCAAAGCGCCCGTTGCCGTGCCCGCCGCCCAGAATATGTACGGCAAAGTGATAAGCCCGTACATATATCGCGGAGCTATCTCAGACTTTTGTCCCGAAGCGACCGCGAATATCTCATCTGTAATACCAAAGGAGCTTATTATTCTGTGAGGAAGCGTGTATTTTTTTGAAAGCTTCTGCGACAGCGATATTCCCATAAGCGCATAACGCATATTTATGATAAGCTGCGCAAGCGCCATTTCTATATAGCCTCCGCCCGCCGCGATTATGCTGACGCCCTGCACCTGCCCCGCAGATGTAAGATTTGTCATCGAAATGAGTATCGCCGCAATCGGCGGAATACCCATACCCACTGCCGTTATGCCAAACGTAAAGGACACCGAAAGATATCCCAACGCTATCGGCAGTCCGTCGCGAAGCCCTTTTTTATATGTAAGCTGTGTTGTGTCGGACATTGTTTTCTCCTAAGTCTTGTTCTGTTTTTTAGTCATTTTGCTGTAACCCAACTTATTAATTGTACCATATTCCCCTTGTTTTTTCAATATAATTCACAAATTTTCACTCTGCTATTGAAATTCAAGGCGATTTTTGTTACAATATTTACAAGTATTGTTTAAAGGAGTTTTAATATGGAAGTAAATGCTTTTACCGTCGCGGCGTTCATAATCTATGCGCTCATAATTCTTGCGATAGGTATCTATTCGTACAAAAAATCAAAGAGTATGTCTGACTATTTTATCGGCGGACGCTCGCTCGGCCCGTGGACTACAGCTATATCTGCACAGGCGTCTGACATGAGTGGCTGGCTGCTTATGGGTCTGCCCGGCGCTATCCTTGTGGGCGGTCTTACCGAATCGTGGATAGCTATCGGTCTATTCCTCGGCACTTATCTCAACTGGAAGCTGATCGCATCTCGTCTGCGCAGAATGTCATACGCGGCAGGTGACGCGATCACTATCCCCGAGTATCTTCAGAAGAGATTTTTCACAGAAAGCCCTGTAGTACGTCTTGTGTGCGCGGCAATAATCTTCGTGTTCTTCCTCGTGTACACTGCTTCGGCGTTCAGCGCAGGCGCAAAGCTGTTCAACTTCGTGTTCGGCACAGACTACACCCTGTCGCTTACGATAGGCGCTCTGATAATCATTTCCTACACATTCCTCGGTGGCTTCTTCGCAGTGTGCTGGACTGACCTTATCCAAGGCATACTGATGTTCGTTGC
Source organism: Oscillospiraceae bacterium (assembly GCA_015067175.1). GTDB lineage: Bacteria > Bacillota > Clostridia > Oscillospirales > Ruminococcaceae > CAG-115. The sequence goes on from SVMX01000007.1 coordinate 64,413, forward strand.
ACTTGTTATCGTGCCGTTTGCGGCGCTTGCGGCTGTTCCAAACATTTCTGCTGTAGAGTTCCCCGTTGCCGACATTAACGGCATCATCGTGGAGTACTACACAAGCTTTATTCAGAACAGCAACGGCTCTTTCGCATGGCAGACCATCGTATCGGGTCTTGCATGGGGTCTCGGCTACTTCGGTATGCCCCATATTCTTGTAAGATTTATGGCGATCAAATCCAGTGATATGATAAAGAAATCCCGACTTATCGCTACCATCTGGGTAGCTATCACACTGGTTGCCGCTGTTTTGGTCGGTATTGTGGGTTATATCTATCTCAACTCTCCCGAGAATGCAGAGCTTCTCGCAAGCTTCAACGCTCTCGGCGACTCGGAGAAGATATTCATGTTCCTGTCATCTTCTCTGCTTCCCGCACTTTTTGCAGGCGTTATCCTTTCCGCAATACTTGCCGCTATCATGAGCACCGCTGACTCTCAGCTTCTTGTAACTGCGTCTGCTGTCACAAATGATATGTTCAAGATATTCAAGAAAAATGCTTCCGACAAGGCGCTTATGTGGGTAAGCCGTCTTACGGTAGTAGGAATTTCTATCATTGCGTACCTTATCGCACTCGACCCCAACAGCTCTGTTATGGGACTGGTTTCATACGCATGGGCAGGACTTGGCGCGGCATTCGGCCCCGCTATGCTGCTGTCGCTGTTCTGGAAGCGTATGACTATCTGGGGTGCGGTTGCAGGTGCCGCTGTCGGCGGTATCTCAGTAGTTGTTTGGGAGATGGTTCCTTTCTTCGGCTACAAGGCTTTGGAGAACGGCGCTTCGGCTGCTCTTACACTTTCCACCGAAACAGGCATATACTCGCTGCTGCCCGCATTCGCGCTTGCACTTGTTGCAGTTGTAGCAGTATCGCTTATTACAAAGGTAGATAAAGCAAAGGTCGAGGAGCTTTTCAAAAAGGTTGAAAGCACCACAGTAGATTCGATCGCTGCAAAAGCTGAATAAATTAAACTTAATATAATACAGAGCGCCATTGAAAGTGATGGCGCTTCGACTTGTCGAAAGAACTATGTTTTTGTCTGCAAAGCGGGCTTTTAGATGACTTTTTTGACCGAATTCACTTCGGTCAAAAAACACTTCTATCCGCACCAGTGTGCGAGTTGGCTCATCGCGCCAACGAGTGCGCGCAGGGCGGATGTTTCGGAGAGAAAGTCCCAACGGGACTTTTTCGACGTTCTTTAGCGCCATTGCGAAAGTGATGGCGCTTTTTTGCGTGCTATACCCATTCACTAATACACAGGTATCTGCATACAATATGTCAAAGTGAAACGGAGGTACAGTATGGACAACAGATTTCTATTTTTGGGCGGCGACCGTCGGATAATATATGCTGCTGCGGCTATAGCCGCAAGGCGAAAGGTAGCGGCACTGGGACTAAGCGACAAATTTGCCACGCCCGAAGGAAAATACGGCAGCATCGTGCTTCCGCTTCCTTTTTCCCGCGAGGAGGGGCTTATAAATGCTCCGCTGTCGCAGTCGGCGCTGCCGCTGTCGCTTATCACGGAATACGCCGCGCAAGGCGCAGCAGTTTATGCAGGCGGAGTATCCAAAGAGCTTGTGCAGCTTTGCGAGCTTCACGGTCTGCGGCTTGTTGATTACTATGCGCAGGAAACCTTGACGCTGAAAAACGCCAAGCTTACCGCTGAAGCCGCCTGCGCGCTGCTTATACAAAACACCGAATATTCACTCAGCGGCGCTGAAGTGATCATCACAGGCGGCGGCAGGATAGCGCTTATGCTTGCGCGGCTGCTGAGATGCTTTGGTGCACAGGTCACTGTCTGCGCAAGAAACGCAGTACAGCGCGCAAAAGCCGAAACAGAGCATCACCACGCTGAGGATTTAGCGGCGCTGCCGTTGCTTTGCGCCAAGGCTGATATTACGGTCAACACCGTGCCGGCCGTACTATTCACAGAGCAGGATTTCCGCGCAATGAAAGCGGGCGCGGTATTCATGGAGCTTGCAGGCGTAAAGCCATCACGCGAAGCGGAATACGCGGATCGCTACGGTATAAGATACATTGACGCGGCAGGACTGCCCGGAAAGCTATCGCCTAAGACCGCAGGCGAGGCTATAGCCGAGGCGATACTCGCGGATAACAAATAGCAAACTGATCGGAAAGGAGGCTTCCGCAAGTGCAAAGCTGTACTGCGGAATTTATATATGACCGATGTCACAAAGCTGTCGGGGCTTAAAATAGGGGCGGCGATATGCGGCTCTTTCTGCACCTTTGAAAAGGTGTTCAGACAAATAGAGGAGCTTACCGCAATGGGCTGTGCGGTAACTCCGATAATGTCATACAATGCATACAATCTCAATACAAGGTTTGGCGAGGCAAAGCAGCACGCCGCACGGCTTCGTGAAATAACGGGCAGAGAGGTGATCTGCGACATTACCACCGCCGAGCCGATAGGCCCAAAAAAGATGTTCGATGTGCTGCTGGTTGCCCCCTGCACTGGAAACACACTAGCTAAGCTTGCGGCAGGAATAGTGGATACTCCTGTATGCATGGCGGTAAAAAGCCATCTGCGCAATCAGCGCCCTGTTGTTATCGCAGTATCAACAAACGACGCACTTTCGGGCGCGGCTAAAAATATCGGAACACTGCGCAACTACAAAAACTTCTATTTTGTACCTATGCTCCAGGACGACTGCGCCGCAAAACCCTTTTCTATGATAGCTGATTTCACGCGCATACCGCAGACGATAGAAGCGGCATTGGAGGGTGTACAGCTTCAGCCGATATATGTAACCACATAAGCAAGAACGAGGGGCAGTTGCTCCTCGTTTTTGTAATATTGCCTCGGACAAGCGCATATGCTTCATTGAGGTGATCTTATGCACGAGCTTTTGACAGACCTTGAAGCACAGGAGCTGCTATCAGGCAGATTATACATAATGGACAGAACATCAGGCGCAGCGCAGCCAAGCCAGAATAGTCCCGACGAAACGCCCAATACAACCGAAGAAAACGTCGCGGACAAGCCCGAAATTGTAGAAGATACAGGCCCTGTTATCGCGGAGCTTGATCATTCGGTGCGCCATTCAAGAACAGAACACCGACTTTACGGTTACGCCGCAGCAGCTTTTTTCGGCATTGTTATCGGGGTTATGATAGCGCTCTTTTTTCCGCTGGTTGGCGCCGACCCGTCTTTGTCTGTTGCCGCTGAAAGCGATAGCGGTTTTATGGAAGCGCTTTTGCGCAGACTGTCACAGGTCGGAATGTTTTTGCTTTGCGAATATATCTGCGGATATTTTGCCGCGGGCGGCATGATCGTTTGGCTTGCACCGTTTATTTTCGGACTTGGTGCAGGATTATCCTCTGCAGGTATTTGCGCCGCAGGCGGCTCGGCTTGGGTGATACTTCCAAATCTTATCTATACAGCAACACTTACTGTCGGCGCAAACGCCTCGGCAGAGTTTTCGCAGCTTCTGTTAAGCCTTATAGAGGGCAAAAGCTCCTCTGTAGTATTGCGCGGAAATACAGCAGGAGCATACAATCTGCGTTTCGGCGTGCTGCTTATATTCATTCTCGCGGTAGCGCTGATAGAAGCCGCATTTAAAGCCGCATAATAAATCTCCCGAAGCTTTAAACTTCGGGAGATTTTCAAAATATCAATACTTAGCTTAAGGTCAAGAAGAACACATTGCCGCTATAGCCATATTTGTAACTATTCGAAGAACAGCCATTCGCTTTAAGGTCAGTAAACACCGACTTACCTTTGATAAGAGAATACAAAGATGATTCACAGCCATCATCACAGTATATCTCTGTTGTGTAAATGCCCTTATTGTAGTTTGCAGCCGCCTGCTTGATAAGTGCATTATATGCAGTAGAGGCATTTGTATAGAGAGTTATACCCATAGCATTGTAGTAATTGTACTCATCAGCTGTGCAGTTGGGAACATCATGATTACAATCAATAACATGATCCTCGCACATTTCCTTGGTTGTAAGACCAAAGTATGTGTAACGGCACACAGGCTCGCCGCCTGTGGGATCGTCAAATGTAACATCGAACTGATACCAGTCGCCGTCAAGCTTTACAGCGGTCCACATATGATCTCCGCCGTTGGCGCTGCCTGTAACACCCGTGGTCTGGATACCGATAGACTGGCAGAGATAAGAGAATGCGTCGGAATAGCCCTCACACAGCGCCTTGCCGTTTACAAGAGGTCCGTCAGCGCCGCGAATGGATTCGTTGCCTTTAAGAGTATAAGTTGTGCCGTTTACTACAGCGTCATGGATATAAAGCACGCGCTCAAACAGCGTATCCTTTTTCAGTGCGCCATTGATTATCTTCTGTGCCGCAGCTTCAAGCTTAGGCTGAATAGCGGCCGCTTCAGACTTTGTTCTGCTGTATATAGGCTTAGCAGAAGTTACTACGCCGCCGATCAACGTGCAGCTATAACCCGAGCTTACCCAGAAGAACTGAGGATTCTCATCAACAACCGCATAGAAAGCTTCTTTGAATTCATATTCGGTGATTCCGAGACTCTTGCTGATGCTTATTTCGCTCTCATGATTTGCTATTCCCTCGCAAAGTGTAACATAAAGTTTTTTCTGATCATCATTCAGTGTGGAATATCCAAATTTGCTTGTGTAATCATCAAGAACACTGCCCGAATCTATAACAGGCTTTTCTTCTTTTTCAATTACATATGTTCTGGTGGTTTTGATAGTAGACCACTTGCTCTTTACAGCAAGCACGCGAAGCTTGCAGCTCTTGCTGATAGTGATACCCTTTGCAGTGTAAAGCGTGGACGCAGTTGTGGGAGTGCTGCCGTCAAGCGTGTAGTAGAACTTCACGCCCGAAGCGGGGCTGGAAAGATAAACTTTCTGTGTGCCCTTATATGTACCGGAAGCCAGAGAAGTATTGATTCTGGGAACAAGCTTATAGGTACGGCTTGCAACCGCACTCTTAACGCCGTCCTTTACAGCGTAGAATTTCAGCGTAACATTTCCTGTCGCGTAAAGCGGCTTTGAATATACCTTGTAGGACTTTCCGCCGTTTGCGCTGTAATAAATGGTAGCGCCTTTTGTGGCACAGGACAGCGTTATTTTCAGTGACTTTGTGCAGTAATAGCTTGCGGATTTGCGTGACGCTGTGGGTGTAGCAACCTTGGTGGTAGCCGCTTCAGCGGTAACACTTGCACCTATGGACTGCTGTACAGGCGCACTGAAAGCGCTCACAGAGAAGATAGCCGCAGCTATCAGTGCCATAACTTTATTTTTCATGTTTTACCTCCTTGAATAAAATAATAATTCTCCATTTATAATTATACCAAAAAACAACAAACGTGTCAATACATCGTTATGTAAAACCAAAAGGCCCGAGCGATAAGCGCTTGAGCCATGATGTTATATCGTCAGTGTTTAGCCAATCTTTCCTCGATGAACTGCGGCACATCTCGTTCAGCTATCCCGAGAACGAATGCAAACTCCCGATTGATAAGCGCCTCCGCCGCTTTCATGGCTCTTTCATCGGCAGCAAGCAGCTTTTTGCCGCGCGCAGTGCGTTCTTCCCTTTCGAGATACAGCGAATGCATCATGCTTATGATAAGCCTGTAGTCGCCGCTGCCAAGCACCTCATTTATGCGCTCCTTGCGGTGCTCGTCAGAAGCACCCCAATCGGGCTGTTCCTCAGACATAGCGTCTATCAGCTCATATATCTCGTCCTTTGTCAGCAGGCAGCGAAGCTTTGCTTCTGCGCAGTCCATAGGAACATAATATCTCGAGTGCTCTGCGCTCTCAGGAACAAGTATGCAGTAGTCACGCTGCGTAACGCCGTCAAAGCTCTTTTTCTCGAACCCGTCAATACGGCATATCTCCGTTGAACGATATATCACATAGTTGCCTGTCTGAAGCTGCATAGTCCCTCCGTTTTCCCGCCAAATAAGAAGCGCCGTATTTCGGGCGCATTTTATGTCATTAAATAAAGCGGCTTGCCGCATCATTCGACGCAGCAAGAGCGGCACAAGCCGCATGATGTTCATGTTGGGAAATCGAATAAATTCGATTTTCGTACACGAACAGTAACAATGTCCCCAGTTGGCGCTGCCAACTCTGGGACATCTTGCTATGCGTCATATAAATTATAACATATAACAAAGCAACTTTCAAAGGCAATAATCAACAAGTTTTTACGCAGTTATTATGTAGAATGTGAACAAATCCCGTCTTACAGTAGCAGAAAAAGACACTGCCGCATAAAATATATACAGGACAGCGTCAATAGGAATACATTTGTCTTTTGCTCGAAAATACTACTTACGAAAGGGGAATTTTTATGTGCGGAATTGCGGGACAGATAGGCTTTTACTCCGACATGAGAATGCAGGAGGATATAATGAAGAAAATGAGCGCAGTGCTTGCTCCGAGAGGTCCTGACGCAAGCGGCGTTTACTGCGACGAAGCGGCTTATCTCGTGCACAGGCGGCTTATCGTAGTCGACCCCGAAAACGGCTGTCAGCCCATGACCGCGGGACAATATACGATAGTATACAACGGCGAGCTTTACAACACCGAGGAGATACGCGCAGGGCTGATATCACGCGGCATAGAATTCAACGGACACTCCGACACAGAGGTCGTGCTCAAGGCTTTTATTCAGTATGGCGAGGACTGCGCAAAGCTGTTCAACGGAATTTTCGCATTTGCAGTCTGGGACAGCAGAAAACGCAGACTGTTTCTGTGCCGTGACAGGATAGGCGTTAAACCGCTGTTCTATTCCTTTGTAAACGGAGGACTTTTGTTTGCAAGCGAGATAAAATCGCTTTTGCAGCACCCTGCGGTACAGCCTGTTATAACCCAGCAAGGCGTTATGGAGATAATGCTAATGGGGCCTGCAAAGCGCGTAGGCGGCGGAGTTTTTCGGGATATCAGCGAGCTTCCGCCCGCGCATTATGCGTATTTTGACAGCGACGGCTTTACAATGGCAAGCTACTGGAAGCTTAAAGCCGAAGCTCACACCGAAAGCTTTGAGGAAACCTCCGCACATATCCGCGAGCTTATCACCGACGCGGTAAAGCGGCAGCTTGTCAGCGATGTTCCGCTATGCTGCTTTTTGTCGGGAGGACTTGACAGCAGCATTATCTCGGCAATCGCGGCAGAGGAGTTCAGAAAGCGTGGCAAAAAGCTATCCACATGGTCGATAGACTACAAGGATAATCACAGAAACTTCAAAGCAAGCAGCTTTCAGCCTGACGAGGACGCACCTTGGATAGTAAAGATGGCGGAGTTTATTGGCTCAAATCACACCGATGTCGTGCTGGACACTCCCGCGCTTACAGACGCGCTCGATGACGCCGTTCTTGCGCGCGACCTTCCCGGAATGGCAGATGTTGACAGCTCGCTGTATCTGTTCTGCAAAGAGATAAAAAAGCGCTTCGCCGTGGCTTTGTCGGGCGAGTGTGCAGACGAGATATTCGGCGGCTATCCGTGGTATCACCGCAAGGAAGTGCTGTTCTATGACGGCTTCCCTTGGAGCACAGCAGTACCTGAGCGCGCCGCCCTCTTGAAAATGAACATCTCCGCAGCCGAGGCAGAGGATTTCGTACGCCAAAGCTACAACGAAACGCTCTCTCACGCCGAACATCTTGACAGCGATACCGCCGAAGAACGCAGAATGCGCGAGATGTATCTGCTGAATTTGGAGTATTTCATGGCTACACTGCTTGACCGCAAAGACAGAATGAGCATGGCAAACGGTCTGGAGGTGCGCGTTCCCTTCTGCGATTACCGCATTGTAGAGTATGCATACAATATCCCATGGAGCATGAAAGCCTACCGCGGCAGAGAAAAGGGACTGATACGCCATGCGATGAGCGGCATCTTGCCCGAAGATGTGCTTTGGCGCAAAAAAAGTCCCTATCCCAAGACACATAATCCGAACTATATGCACTTGCTGTCACAGCGGTTATCGAAGTGTATCGCAGCAGAGGACTGCCGCCTTACCGAAATAGTATCAGCGGATAAGCTGCGTGAGCTGCTCGACACAGACGGCGCAAGCTTCACCAAAAATTGGTATGGGCAGCTTATGACAGTTCCGCAGATATACGCGTTTATGCTTCAACTGGATAAGTGGCTGAGAGCGTATGATGTGAAAATAAGCAATTAATCAAATACAATTAGTAATATATCAGCCAAATATAACAAACCTTGCAGTATAAAGCCGAAATTTGTTTGGCGCCATAATACCCTCTTGCCTTATGAAAAAGTCTGTCAATAAGGCTAAAAACGTGAATTTTTGATACTATTTGTAATATTTCATATAAATATTACAAAATTCAGTCAACAAAACAAGCAAAGCTCCCCGCAGTACGCAACTGCGGGGAGCATTCTATTAAGCTAAGAAATTACATCTCAACAGTCAGACCCTCTGCGGAAGTAACCTTGAAGTTCTTCGCTGTGCCTGTTGTTGTTACCTTGATCTTGTCGCCGTTTCTTGTTGCGGATACGGTCAGAACAACGTTGGACTCAGAGTCATAGATCTTGGTCTCAGCGGTCTTTCCGTCCTCAAGCTGGTAGATAACGATGTTTGCATTCTCTGCATAATCGTATGTGAAGCCGCGCTTGAAGTCGCCGTATGCGATAATGCTGTTGGGCTTTGCGAGTACGGGCATGGAGAAGTAGTCGTGCTTTGTCTTGTACCACTTGCCGCCCTCAAATACCTCGCCTGTCTGGATATCTGTCCACTTGCCTGCGGGAACGTAGTACTGAGCGATTCCCTCCTCGTTGAATACGGGAGCAACCAGCAGATTATCACCGAACATATACTGTCTGTCAAGTGCGAGAGTAGCAGGATCGTCGGAGTATTCCATAACCATAGCTCTCATCATGGGAACACCTGTTGCATGGGTCTTGTTAGCCTGTGCAAAGATGTAAGGCATCAGCTTGCCCTTGAGAACTGTCCAGTGACGGAGAACATCGCAGGATTCCTCGTCGAAGTTCCACGGAACGCGGTAGGAGCTGTTGCCGTGCAGTCTGGAGTGAGAGGACATAAGACCGAATGCGCACCATCTCTTGTAGAGGTCGGGAGTACCCTGAGCCTCAAAGCCCGAGATGTCGTGGCTGAAGTAGCCGAAGCCGCTAAGGCACAGGGACAGACCACCGCGAAGTGTCTCCCACATGGACTCGTAGTTAGAGAAGCAGTCGCCGCCCCAGTGTACAGGGAACTTCTGTCCGCCAACAGTAGCGGAACGTGCAAACAGACAAGCCTTGTCCTTGCCGTAGTATTCCTCAAGTACCTCAAATACAGTCTTGTTGTAGAGGTAGGTGTAGTAGTTGTGCATCTTGTAGGGATCGCTGCCGTCATAGTAAACAACGCCCTTTGTGGGGATTCTCTCGCCAAAGTCAGTCTTGAACGCGTCAACGCCCATCTCGCACAGTGCGCGGAGCTTGCCCTTATACCATTCGCAGGCTGCGGGGTTTGTGAAGTCAACGATAGCCATGCCGGGCTGCCACATATCGCCCTGCCATACGCTGCCGTCGGTGTTCTTTACAAAGTAGCCGCCCTTTACGCCCTCGTCAAACATGGAGGAGCGCTGTGCGATGTAGCTGTTTATCCAAACGCAGATCTCAAGACCCTTTGCCTTAAGTCTTTCAAGCATAGCCTTGGGATCGGGGAACATTCTCTTGTCCCATGTGAGGTCGCACCAGTTAAACTCCTTCATCCAGAAGCAGTCGAAGTGGAACACTTCAAGAGGAATATTGCGCTCTGCCATTCCGTCAATAAAGCTGGAAACGGTCTTTTCATCATAATCTGTTGTGAACGATGTTGTCAGCCACAGACCGAATGTGTATGCGGGAGTGAGTGCGGGCTTGCCTGTGAGGGTCGTATAAGTAGAGATAACATCGGAAATCTTCTCACCGCCGATAACGAAGTATTCCATGCGCTCGCCCTGAACAGAGAAAGCAACCTTGGAAACAGTTTCGCTTGCAACCTCAAATGTAACCTTTTCGGGGTGATTTACGAATACACCGTAGTTGTTGGAGGATACATAGAAAGGAATGGACTTGTAGCTCTGCTCGGAGGAAGTACCGCCGTCGTTGTTCCAAACCTCAACGGTCTGACCGTTCTTTACAAATGTGGAGAACTTCTCACCAAAGCCGTAGATGTTCTCGCCAACGGAAATGTTCATCATCTCGCGGATAACGCCTTGCTCGGCTGTTTCCTCATGAGCGAAGAAAGGCTTCATCTCATCGTTAGCCATGCGCTCGTTTGTTTTCCACTGCTCCTCTAAAATGTAAGAAGTGGTTCTCCAGCCCTGCTTTGTCATAAGCTTGCCGTCGTAGTAGTACTTGATATCCCAAGCGCCGCTCTTTGCAACAACGACCTTTGTCTTGCCCGAGATAAGCTCATAAGCGCCCTCAATCTCGTTGATAACAGGCTTGAAGCTCTTGTCCTCGTAAAGCTCAAAGGAGGGAGCCTTTTTCAACGCGCCCTTGAAATGCTCGATATTTACCTTGATGGTGTTCTCAAGAGTAGATGTGAATGTAATCTCCAGCACGGGACCGCCGAGGGTCATACCGCGGTTGCCTATCCACTGGTTTGTGGCAAGCACATTGATAGATGTTTCGTCGGCTGTAACCTCGTACATCTGGGTAGCGTAGTTCACGCCGTAGCCGGGCTTGTTGAGCCAAAGTCCGTCTGCATACTTCATAGCAAAAAGTCCTCCGTTTTATAATATTTTTATTATTTCCTTTTATTTCGGTAATCGTTTACACGACCTTATTACTATAATAGCATACTTCTTATGAAATTTCAAGGGGGTAAATGAAAATTTTTTCGCTTTTTAGGTGATGCTTTGAAAATAAACTTTTGGTATAAAAATAAAGCATACAATAAAATTTCAGCTCAGTATATTTATATTGCCTATAGACAAATAGCAAACGATGATATATAATTAAAATAGCGAAATTCGCTGAATAATGTATTTTTGGGGGTAATTTCAATGGAAAAATGGACAAAATTCAATAAGATCATGTCATGGTGCGTAATGTTAAGCGGCGTCGCAGGCACGCTTTATTTGGCAATCACGCTTTTCACCGCCGCAGGAAGCCTCGGCTCTTACTCTTCGTATTACAGCAGTGCAGCTTCCTCGACAATAGCACTATATGTATGGCTTGGCATATTCACACTTTTGATAGGTATGTCTGTATCTATAGGCATATTTGCTGCATGGAATATGCTTATTGAATGGTACACTAATTCTCGCGAGCTTAAAAGAAAGATGTGCGGCGAAGCAGTGCCCTCACCCTATTCCGCTCCTGTTCAGTATGCTGCTCCCGTACAGCCTGTACAGCCCGTTCAGCAAGCACCTGTTTATATTCAGCAGCCCGCAAATTGGCAGTGCAGCTGTGGCGCAACAAACGATGCAAGCAGCGCTTTTTGCCAGAATTGCGGTAGACCCAGACAGTGATCTTCACTCTTTACAGACAAAACCCGAGGACTGCCTCGGGCTTTGTGTTTTCAAAAGTTATGCGAATTTTTCTACTCTTATTAAACACTGAACTCTAAAATTCACAGATCGTATACCGCGGCTTGATGTTTATAAGAATAATACCAATTGATAAAAGTATAACGAAATGTGATTTTTTTTGAATTACCTATTGCAAAACCTGTTGATTTGCTGTATAATATATATGTATGTTTGAAGCGGTTAGCTTCATACAAAATATCGAAAGGAGTTCAAACTCAAATGACTTATTCTCATGAAGTTGAAAACATGTGTCCCGTAGCACAGGGCGTTGCTCACGGCGCAGCCCCCATTCCCGAAGAAGCTAAGTGGGTAAAGGCTAAGGAGATCGCTGACATCAACGGCTTTACACACGGTATCGGTTGGTGTGCTCCCCAGCAGGGCACCTGCAAGCTGTCCCTCAACGTTAAGGGCGGCGTTATTCAGGAGGCGCTCGTTGAGACTATCGGATGTTCCGGTATGACTCACTCCGCAGCTATGGCTTCCGAAATACTCCCCGGCAGAACAATCCTCGAGGCTCTCAACACTGACCTCGTTTGTGATGCTATCAATACAGCTATGAGAGAGCTGTTCCTCCAGATCGTATACGGCAGAAGCCAGTCTGCTTTCTCCGAGGACGGTCTTGTTATCGGCGCAGGCCTTGAGGACCTCGGTAAGGGTCTGCGTTCTCAGGTTGGTACAATGTACGGTACTCTTGCAAAGGGTCCCCGCTACCTCGAAATGACCGACGGATACGTAACAGGTATTGCTCTTAACGAAGAGAACGAAATTATCGGTTATAAGTTCGTAAACTTCGGCAAGATGATGGACTTCATCAAGGCCGGCGATGATGCTAACACAGCATTCGAAAAAGCTCAGGGTCAGTATGGCCGTGTTGCTGATGCTGTTAAGGTTATCGACCCCAGAAAAGAGTAATAGGAGGTAGAAAACAATGGCTTTATTTGAATCTTACGACAGACGCGAACCCCAGATCCTCGCTGCTATCAAGGAATACGGCATCAACTCCATCGAGGAGTGCGCTGATATCTGCAAGGCTAAGGGTCTTGACATTTACAAGCTCGTTGAGGGCATTCAGCCCATCTGCTTCGAGAACGCTAAGTGGGCTTACACAGTAGGCTGCGCTATCGCTATCAAGAAGGGCTGCACAAGAGCTGCTGACGCTGCTGCTGCTATCGGCGAGGGCCTGCAGGCATTCTGCATTCCCGGCTCCGTTGCTGACCAGCGTAAGGTTGGTCTCGGTCACGGCAACCTGGGCAAGATGCTGCTTGAGGACGACACAGAGTGCTTCGCATTCCTCGCAGGTCACGAGTCCTTTGCTGCTGCTGAGGGCGCTATCGGTATCGCTGAGAAGGCTAACAAGGTTCGTAAGAACCCCCTGAGAGTTATCCTCAACGGTCTTGGTAAGGACGCTGCTCAGATCATCGCTCGTATCAACGGCTTCACATACGTTGAAACAGAGATGGATTACCACACAGGCGAAGTTAAGGAAGTATTCCGCAAGGCTTACTCCACAGGTCTTCGCGCAAAGGTTAACTGCTACGGCGCTAACGACGTAACAGAAGGCGTTGCTATCATGTGGAAGGAGAACGTTGACGTTTCCATCACAGGTAACTCCACCAACCCCACACGCTTCCAGCACCCCGTTGCAGGCACATACAAGAAGGAGTGCACAGAGAAGGGCAAGAAGTACTTCTCCGTTGCTTCCGGTGGTGGTACAGGTCGTACACTGCACCCCGATAACATGGCTGCAGGCCCCGCTTCCTACGGTATGACCGATACAATGGGCCGTATGCACTCTGACGCTCAGTTCGCAGGTTCTTCTTCCGTTCCCGCGCACGTTGAGATGATGGGTCTTATCGGTGCAGGTAACAACCCCATGGTTGGTATGACTGTTGCTTGCGCAGTTGCTGTAGAAGAGGCTATGAAGTAATGGCTTAACAAAGCCATTCTCAGAGCGTTTTAGATAACATCTGCAACATTCTGATAATAAACAAGGTTGAACACGTCATTTACGAGAAATTGTGATGACGTGTTCAATTTGTTTTTTGGGCAAAAAGTCAGAAAGGATGCGGTGTTATGCAGAAAATGAAGATGCGAGACCTATCAAATAATCTTACTTTAGCAGAGGGTCAGGAGGAGTATATCAGGGATTGCAAGGTCAGAAATCTAAGGGCAGGAACTATCAGACACTGGACGGACTCTTTTACAAATATGTGTCATTATATTGACCCTGACACTCTTATTTCTGATTTTGACGAAAACACAATGCCTGAATTTATCCTTGCCCATCGAGATAAAGAATTATCTGATATGGCACTGTACACCTATTGCCGTGATCTACGCACTCTGTTATATTTCTTTATGAAACAGGGCTGGTTAAGAGAATTTAAGGTAGAAATTCCGAAATGCTCAAAAACACCAGTAGAGACCTATACCGATGAGGAATTAAGTCTACTACTCAAAAAGCCTAATGTCAAGACTTGCTCCTTTTCTGAATACAAAGCTTGGGCAATGGTAAATTTCATGCTCGCAACAGGAGTAAGACAAAACAGCCTTGCAAATATACTTATTAAAGATGTAGATTTTGATGCAGCCACAATTAAAATAAATGTAACCAAAAATAGAAAGCCTCTGATTATCCCCATGAATAATAGCATCGAAAAAATCCTAGTAGAATATCTCCGTTATAGGGACGGTAAACCTGACGATTATCTGTTTTGCAATGTGTACGGAGCGAAGCTCACAAAGTCTACCCTATACCATACTATATATGTATATAACAAAAACAGAGGTGTGGAAACAACAGGGTTACATCGTTTTCGTCACACCTATGCTAAAAAATCTGTACTTGCTGGAATGAATCCTGTAACACTACAAAAGGTATTAGGTCATTCCAGTCTGAATATCACACAGAATTACTTGAATTTACTTGTTACAGATATTCAGCAAGAGGTTATTGATTGTGATATTTTGAAAGAATTCAATGTTAATAGAATTAAAATGAGGTAATTTCAAAAGCCAGTAGGAGTTTTCTACTGGCTTCTTGTATTTTAAACGGCAATAAGAAATGAGATCGAAAATAACTTCTGACTTTGAAATTTACTGATTTTGGAAGTGGGGGAGGGTATTTTTTTAAAAACGGATGGAGATGGGGTTAAATTAAGTGTGTAAATTAGTATTGCAAGTATATAAGGGTAGAGTGCATTGAAAAACGCACTTAAATAAACACAGAAAGGAAACGCAAAACATGGAGCAAAAAGACAAAACAAAAGAGTTAGTGCCAGAGGGGTACTATCGTTGCGAAGTTAAAAAAGTATGCACTGTAACAGGCAGCACAAACGGAAAGGAGTGGATTCGATTAGATCTAGAGTGTGATATTGCTTATGGCCCTTATCGTAATTTTTTCAGTGAATTGCATAGGCAAAAGAAACAAATATGGCCTAATGCCTATTGGGATTATAAAATATCCTATTTTTATCATGCTGATGGTACAATGCAAGCTGATATGAGCGAATTCTACGATTCACTCAAAAAAGAAGATAAAACCCCCGCTGATATTACAAGTTGGGTAGGTGCAGAATTTGGGGCTAAGATCGCTGTTGATGAATCAGGCAAAAATGTTGTTGAACGTATAATGACATATAGCGAATTATTCATACTGCCTCAAGATACGACCAGCGAACAGATTAAACCTATATTTAATAGTAGTATGAATACATCTATTAATAATAGTACTCTCAACGGTAAACAGGGGTGGAACTTACACTCTGGTCAACGAAGTAAAACACCTCTATATAAGCCATCGCCTACTAATACTGCTATTAATCCGACTGAAACCTGCATACAACCCAAAGCCCCTCCACCATCACCTCTACCCCAAAACGAAAGTGTAAGCCAAAAGGAAAAAGAGATTGATGAATTAAAAATCAAACTTAATGCTGAGCATGCTCTATTGCAGCAAACCAAAAACGAACTTTATACCCTTATGTGCGATCTTGTTACTGACAGAGATAAGATGTTTGCAAGCAAAAGAGAATGGGAGCGAAAGTCACAGCAAGTAGCAGAATTGGAAAAAGAATTACAACAGCAGAAAAATGCATTACTTGAACGAGAAGAAGCATTACGAGAAAAGCAAAATGTGATAGATACATATGGTATCGACATGCTAGGTAATATTGACTTTAAAATCAAATGCGAAAAAGAATATATGAAAAGTAAAGCCGAATTAGATAAGCGAGAGCAAATTATCATTCAAAAGGAAAAGAAGCTTAACGACCGAGAAGATCATTTTAATATGGCTATCAATGCTGTAAAAGGAGATATATCTAAACTTAAGCTTTTCTACCCTGAATATGCAGGAAATTTAGTAGAGGATTGGTGGAAAAGGATTGGTGGAAAGGAGAATACGGAATGATGCAAATGGGATATATACTCCTTTATAGATCATTGCTAAGTTGGGAGCATTGGATGAATAAAATAACCGCGCATGTTTATTTACACTTACTTCTGCAAGCTGAATTTAAATATGATTACAAAAAAGGAACAGAGGCTGGTGACGTAGATATTACCATACCCCAAATCGCAGATGATATAAATGCGGATGAACAGCAAGTACGAAGGGCATTAAAAAGATTACAGCAAAGCGGAAATATAATAAAGGTTGAAATTAAGGCAAACATAAATAGATACAAAATAGTAAATTACACAGAAAGGCAATACGAACAAGGTGTTAATTGGATTATTTTTCCGCGTTCGTTATGCACATTACCTATTTACAAAAATACTAACACTTTTTTAATCTTTGTTAATTTACTCCTTAGTGCTGATAATATAAAAGGAACAGTGACAACGAATTATAACAGATTATCAAGGAAATGATGTTCAACAAGGCGAAGGAGATCGACCTTGAATGTTACGACAACCCCGAATTCTACAACGATTATGTGCTGTCGGTTTCCGAGGTGGATAATCAGATAGGACGAATCTTCACGCTTATCACGAACCTCTGCACGGGACTTGTTTCGATCGTGCTGTCAGGCGCATTCTTTATAGGAACTGACCCCATCTCGTTCATCTTTATTGCGGTATCCTTTGCGGCATCGCTGTGGTCGGGTAAGGCTCTCAACAAGCTGAATTTCAGAATACGCACCGAGAAAAATCCCCACGAAAGAAAGCTCGGCTATGTAAACCGTGTGTTCTATCTCAACGACTATGCAAAGGAAGTGCGCCTCAATACTGAAGTATCTGACGAGCTTCTGAAAGACTTTGACGACACAAACGACAAGGTGCTTGACATCGACAGGAAGAACGCAGGAAAGCGCTTCGGCTTGCAGTTGCTCAAGGATTATATCTGCAACGGCTTCCTCATTGATGTGGTGTATATGGTGTATCTCGTATTCTGTGCGGCGGTGCTCCACAGAATCTCGTACAGTAATGTTGCGGTAATGCGCGGCACGGCTAACCGAATGAAGAACCGTATGAGGCAGTTTTCTGATGTTTTCCCGAAGATGGAGGAGATAAGCCTGTATGTTCAGAAGATGAAGAAATTTCTTGACATTGAGCCAAAGATCGTCAGCACAGACAAGAAGCCGCTCCCCGAAAAGCCTACGGAGATCGAGCTTCGCAACGTAAGCTTTGGCTACAACGAAAAGGACGGCTATATTCTCAACAATGTCAGCATGAAGCTTGACCCGTACAGCAAGATCGCTATTGTAGGCTACAACGGCGCAGGTAAAACAACTCTCATCAAGCTTATTATGCGACTGTACGACCCGAATGAGGGCGAAATTCTTCTTGACGGAGTGAACATCAAGGAATATGATGTTGAGGAATACCGCCGCAAGATAGGCACTGTATTCCAGGATTTCAAGATATTCGCCGCAACGGTAAAGGAGAATGTACTGCTTGATTTTGCAGAAAACAGCAGTGACAATGAAGTTGTAAAAGCTATCGAAAAGAGCGGCTTTGCTGAACGTCTTGAAACGCTCTCTGACGGACTTCAGACAAACCTTACCACAGAGTTCGAGGAGACCGGTGTGAACCTCTCGGGCGGCGAGGGACAAAAGCTTGCGGTTGCCCGTGTATTCTACAAGGACGCTAACCTTATCATCCTTGACGAGCCAAGCTCCGCACTTGACCCCATTGCCGAGTATCACCTCAACCATTCTATGCTTACAGCAGCGGAGCATAAGTCAGTCGTGTTCATCTCCCACAGACTCTCAACAACACGAATTGCCGACCGTATCTATATGCTTGAAAAAGGCAGAATTATTGAGGAGGGCAGCCACGCTGAACTACTCAAACGCAAGGGCAAATATGCTAAAATGTGGCGTGTTCAGGCGGGGCAGTATTTAGCCTAAAGAAATATATTAAGCACCAATAATACATAATAGCCAAAAACATCCTATGGTAAAATATCATAGGATGTTTTGCTTGCACTGAAAAACACATAGTAGCAGAGATGGCTCTTGCTTTTCGCTGGATTTATATCTATAAAACAAAATCGCCTCCCATAAGGGAAGCGATTAGTTCACACAGTAAATTATCTGTCTGTGTATCTGTGGTGGAGCCGAGGCGCCCTTACAGATACACAGAGTAAAAACGCTCTCTGTATTTGGCTTAACTAAGCCGTTTGCGTCTACCCGTTGTTCGTAAACCTGAAAGCAGTTTACGGACATTCCGATATTGATCTGCTGTTATTATATACCTCGGATGGAAATATGTCAAGCTCGCAGAGTTTTATACTCCGCAATCCACATAATACTGCGCCTGCGCCTTGAACATCTCGGCATAGATGCCGCCGCTGCGCTCCGCAAGCTCATCGTGAGTTCCGTATTCTTTGATCGTATCCTCTGCAAAAACTGCTATTTTATCGCAGAACTTACAGCTTGAAAGGCGATGGGAAATATAGATCGCAGTCTTTCCTCCTACAAGAGTGTTGAACTGGCGGTAGATATCGTACTCCGCAACAGGATCAAGCGCCGCTGTCGGCTCGTCGAGAATTACTATAGGCGCATTGCGGTAGAGCGCACGGCTTATCGCTGTCTTCTGCTGCTGACCGCCCGAAAGCTCCGTTCCCTTTTCGTCAAAGGACTTGAAAAGTGTCGTGTCAAGTCCGTGTTCAAGCTTCTGAGCGCCCTCGTAAAAGCCTGAAAGCTTCAGCGTTTCTTCTATGCGGCTATCATCTGCCTCCTCCGAAAGAGCTATATTCTCACGCAGGCTGAACGCAAAGAGCTGAAAATCCTGAAATACAACAGCAAAAAGCCTGCGGTATTCCTCATCGGAATACTCCTTGATATTTACGCCGTCTATAAGTATCTCTCCCTCGGTAACGTCATACAAACGGCAGAGGAGCTTTATGAAAGTGGTTTTACCTGCGCCGTTAAGTCCCACGATGGAGAGATGCTCACCCGAGCGTATCTTTATATTCACATCACGCAGGACGTAATTTTCCGAGCGAGGATATTTAAAGCTTACATGGGAGAATTCAATAGTATGCTCGCCCTTGCTTACAGGCTTGCTGCCCTTTGTCATAGCGGCGGGATATGCTGTGAACTCGAGATAGCGGTGCGCATAGCGACAACGCTTGCGAAGCTCCTGCACAGAGGAAACAATATTGAACAGGCTCCAGTATAAACTTGCCGCACTGCTTACGCACATAGAAAAGTCGCCTATAGAGATAGCTTTGGTGACAGCAAGATAGCCTATGTAAAAATAGCTGATACCGTCACGCAGAGCATTTACGCCGTCCTTGCCCAACCCAAACGGGCGCATGGTTCGCTGCTGCGACCTCCATATACCTATCTGCTTATCTGCGAATGTGTCGGCTTTCTCGCACATCATATCTGCGCTGTTGTACAAGCGGATATCCTTTCCATATCGGAAATCAGACAGCTGATAGAACATATACCCCCATACTCTGTTCATCTTTGAGAGCTTGAGGAAATCCTCTTCCTCGATCTTGTTTATCTTAGCGTTGAGAAGCGTTATCAGCAGCAGGGAGATTATCTGTACAGGCAGCAGCAGCGGACAGGTTATGATGATAATTACAGTAACTCCACAGAGTACAGCGATGTTCATTGTAATATTGAAAAGCTGATCGAGCACTCCCACAACGCCGCCGCTGTACCAGCTCATGCCGTCCTTTGCCTTGGCTATCTTGTCGAGCGCCTCGGGGTTTTCGGTATGCTCAAAATCCATCGACATCGTATGCTTTGAAAGCTCCACCTCAAAATACTGGTTGAACCACTCACGAATTACATCAATGATATGATGAGAAAGGGCATTCAGCAGATTTGCCACAAGCGATATGCCGAGAATAAGCGCCGCAAAGAGTATGACCTTCGTAAGATGCTCCTCAACAGGCGCTCCGCCGATGATAAGGACAAGCTCATCTATCAGAAATTTCGGCAGGAGTATCCCGACCGTGTGCAGAGCTATCTGAGCTACGAACTGAAGGGCATACACAAAGAACAGCGACGGCTTTTCTTTGCGTACAGTCTTTAGCATAAACCGCAGAGTTTCGCCCACAACAGGCTGTTGTTTTTCCTTTTTACGCACCTGCAAACACCTCGCTTTCAGGGTCATCTACATAATACTGTGCCTGGATACGGAACATCTCCGCATAAGCACCGCCGCTTTCCAGCAGGCTTTCATGTGTGCCGTATTCCACCATCTCTCCGTCCTTGAACATCGCCACATTGGAGCAGAACTGCGTGGAACTCAGACGGTGGCTGATATATACTGCGGTCTTTCCGCCGATAAGCTTGTCGAAGTCGCCGTAAAGCTTGCTTTCCGCAAGTGCGTCCAGTGCCGCTGTCGGCTCGTCAAGCACTACAACGGGAGCGTTCTTGTAGAGTGCTCTCGCAAGGGCGAGCTTTTGTTTTTCACCGCCTGATAGGTCAACTCCGTCATCGTGAATGACCTTAAGCATCTCAGTGGAAATACCATTGGGAAGTTCTTTCAGCTTTTCGCCGAAGCCTGCGTCCACAAGGCACTTTTCCGCCCTCTGCTTGTCGGTAGCCTCGGGAGTATCCATTGAAACATTCTCGGCAAGCGGAAACGCGAACAGCTCCACGTCCTGGAACACAGGGGCAAAAACGCTGTAGTAGCTTTTCTTGCTGTAAGTGTTGATGTTGACTCCGTTGAGCAGTATCTCGCCCTCGGTAGGCTCATACAAACGGAGAAGCAGCTTTATGAATGTGGATTTGCCTGCACCGTTAAGTCCCACCACCGCAAGACGTTCTCCTGCCTTGAGGGTGATCGACAGATTTTTCAGTGCATATTTTTCCGCCTTGGGATATTTAAAAGAAACATTACGGAACTCGAAGCCGTAGCTATCGCAAACGGGAACAGGCTCGCCCTTGTCAGCATAGTCCTTTTCAAAATCCATAAAGCTGCGGAAATCATCCACCTGACGACTGCAATCAAACAGTGTAGTAAAGCTGTTCAGCAGCTTGCTTATGTAGTCGTAAAAGGTGGTAGCCGAGGCAAGATACAAGCTGAAATTACTGATGGTCATCTCGCCCTGTACTGTCTTATATATCAGCCACACATAAACCACGGTGCGTGAAAGTGTGAGCAGAACATTCGCTACGATGCTGCTTGTATACCACATCTTTGCATTTCTTACCTGTGCATCGCAGCGCTCTTTTTTCATGACCTGCAGCTTTTCGACCAGCCAGTCCTTTAGTCCGAACATTCGGATATCCTTTGCACTGTCGAAGTTTGTGGTGATGTCGCGCATATAATTATCCCTGCGCCACCAGTTTGCGAGAGGGTCCCATATCAGCTTTTTGCTTTTCTTCTGTATGTGGAGCGTGTAGAGGGAATTCGCCACGCATACCACCAGCATGAGGAGCACTATCCAGATATTCATAGTTCCGAGGATGATAAGACCTACGGTAACCACCGCCGCCGACATGAGCAGGTCAACTACGGCTCTCATCATGCCCTCGACACCGTTTGTGTTTCCGCCGCAGGCATTTCCAGCTTTCTGATAGCAGTCCATCACATCAGAATTTTCAAGGTGCTGAAAATCCAGCCTCATTACCTTTGCATTCTTCTCGGACATAAGCCTGAATCGTGTGAAGATGTACCTCCACCATATTTCGCTGTAGTAATATGTATTGAGCATAGTGGACACCATCTGAATTGCGGCAAACATCACCATAAGCCACAGCAGGCTTTCCACGCCCTTTTCACCCGTTATCATATCAATGACGAACTTCGAGATGAATGTCCACAGATACTGCATGACAGGCGCACATATCACACCGATAGGGATAAGCACCAGAAACCATTTGTTGTGGCTTATCATCGCTTTCAGCACATAGCGTGTGTTGCTCAGTACGCCGTAATCCTTATGAAGCGGATTTTTGTTCTCCTCTTTTATTTCTTTCTTTTTCATGGTTTACTCCTTTTTGCCGTTTTTGATAAAGGCAAGCTCGTTTCTGTGGATCCATTCTCCGCCGCCCTCACGACTGCACGTCTGCATGGAATAATTTTGCGGGGTTTTCAACATACCGTCAACCGCCACAAGCACCATCAGAGGCATAACGGTACGTGTGTGGGCTGCGTGATAGATACTTTCGCTTTTGTTAAATTCGTTAATGATCTGTGCCTTGAAAAAAGTGTGCTTTACAACTGAATCAGCAAGAAATTCAAGTGCTTTTTCGACCTTTTCAACAGGGATATCAAGCTGTATTGCAATAGTCTGCGACCGCACGCTTTCGTCCCATTTCAGGCTCATCATAAATAGCGTTATCTTCAGATTATCCTTATCACCGAAAAATCTGAAAAGCTTTGTCATGTCATTAAGCCTCTGCTCATCCGAAAAATACCTTGCAAATCCGTTTTCGGGTTCCTTTATCAGCATATAATACTCAAGGCTTTTGTTCAGGGACATGAATGATGTGCCGCAATTCATGTTCAGCTGTGAGGCAAGGTAACCGTTCTTTTCGTCGTCAATTACATTTCTGTCATAATATACATTATCTGAACGCCAGCTTGCCACCTGCATCGACCACAGTATCTTCATCATCTGCTCAAAGTATTCATCGTGGTCGTATTTGCTGCCCTTTTTCCTGATCTCAATGCTCTGCAGTTGGTTGAGTATACGCTGTTCAAGGGATATATCATCTGTGGCTCTGCCATAAAGATGATCTATTGAAACGCCGAAGAAATCCGCTATCTGCGGAAGCAGGTCGCCGTCGGGATAGCTGCCGTTCTCCCATTTGCTGACCGCCTGCGGACTTACTCCGAGATGAGACGCGAGTACGTCCTGGGTTATTCCTTTTTCCTTGCGAAGCTTCTGAAGCTGAACAGAGAATGTTGTATCCATATTTCAAAACCCCTTTCGGTTGTGTTGTATACAGTGTATCACAAAAATCGGTTGTTGTAAATACAAAATATCAACTGTAATTCTATTATCAGTGTGATAATAGTCTGAAATCAACTTTTGGTTGAAATAGGGTGCGGGAACAAACAAAAATTATCATTGGCTGTCTTTTCCTTACATTGGATTACGAAGTCCCCCCTCTGTACCTCGCTAAGATTCAGTAGTTGTCCTTGTAGGAGTATGCTAGAAAGGGCCAAGAGAATAATACGTAAATGTTATAAAAATGATTTCGCCTGAATGAAAGGATAATTATGTAAAGTGGGTATTCTGGAAATGTGTACCCGCTTTTCTGTTGAAATATAATGCACCTCCAAAAATGTGGACTTTTTGGAGGTGCATATTGCTTTGTGGTTCTGTTGATAAAAAGGTTAGTGTTCCTCTCTGCTTTTTTCAAATAAGCTCACCGCATATTCCGAAAAAGGTGTATCAAGATAAACATAGTTGAATTCACGGAAAACATCCCAACCCTTAATGCGGAATTCAGCAAGTGCATCATTATTCTCGCCTACTGCACGATAGGCGAATGTGATACAGTTGTTGTTCTCCAACAGCTTTGTAATAAGTCCGAAATTGCTGATGGTCGTAATTCTGTCAAACTCCGCAAAAGAGTGATTATATTCTGTAAGAAGCTGTCCGAGAATATCTCTTGTGCCGCTGCCCTCTTCACGAAGAATAAGATCTTCTCTCCATATCTTATCAATCGGAACAGTTTTGTTTGCAAAAGGATGTTTTTTTCCGCAGAGTCCCACAAACGGCTCTTTTCTGTAAAGCCTTGAAACGTATCTGCTTTTGTCGAAATAACCCTCTATGAGCGCAAAATCCAGCTTTCCTGCGGATAATTCCGATAACAATGTTTCGGTGTTTTCCACATTGACGGAAATACTGTTTTTCGGCACTGAAAGAAATGTGGAAATGTGCTTGTCGATAACATACTCACCGATTGTTTTTGTTGCACCGATTGAAAGGCTTACGCCATCACTGTGCTCAAGCTCAGCTTTCAGCTTTTTCTCCTGAAACAGGACATTTTCTGCATACTTTTGCAGAAGCTCAGCCTCTTTGGTCATAGTCAGTGTTCTGCGGTCGTAACTGAACAGCTTACAGCCGTACTGTTCCTCAAGAAAATGGATATGCTGTGTGACGGCTGGCTGTGTCATATTTAAAAGCTCCGCTGTTTTACGGTAGTTCATCACTCTGCACAGCATTAAAAATGTTTCAATCCTTGTATCAATCATATATTTCTCCTTGATAAGTATATCTTATCTGCTGATATTAAATGATAATTTGATTTTATCATATTTCTATGGTAAAATCAATACATAAGGAAAAAATAAGGAGAATGTTATGGAAAAGATAAAAAACGTGGGGAAATTAGTGCCGGGGTTTGCCCTTGCACTTGCAATAGCGGCGGTAGCAAAGCTGATAGAAAGCTTACTGCCTATTCATTTGATTGGTGCGTCGGTTATCGCACTTTTCATCGGTATGATAATCAATCACTTCTGGAAACCGAATGAAATCTTCTCGGGCGGTCTGAAATTCACATCGAAGAAGATACTGAAATTCGCTATTATTCTGCTTGGTGCAAGCCTTAACATCAGCATTGTGCTTGAAGTTGGTAAGATGTCGTTGTGTGTGATGGTGTTCACGCTTTTGACCTGCTTCGGTATCGGACATTTTGTTGGCAAGGCTCTGAAGATCAACTGGAAATTATCTAACCTCATTTCGGCAGGAACAGGTATCTGCGGAGGTTCAGCTATTGCGGCGATCGCTCCTGTTGTTGACGCCGATGACAGCGATATTGCTTACGCAATGTCTGCAACCTTCCTTTTTGATATGGCAATGATCGTGCTGTTTCCTATTATGGGACAGGCAATGGGACTATCGGATATGGCTTACGGATTATGGGCAGGCACAGCCGTAAACGATACATCAAGCGTTGTTGCGGCTGGGTATGCCTTTTCAGAAGCGGCAGGCGATTTTGCCACAATGGTAAAGCTCACCCGCACACTTTCCATTATCCCGACAGTTATCACTTTTGCTCTTATAAGCGCACATCTTAAACGCAAGGAAGCAGGTGCAAACGGCGAGGCAGTCACAGCAAAATTCAGCATCACGAAAATTATCCCTTGGTTCATTCTCGGATTTTTAGCACTTACAATTATAAACAGCTTCGGTGTAATGCCTGCGACAGTTTCTTCGGGGATGAAGGATGTAAGTAAGTTCCTTATGGTATCTGCACTTGCGGCGATCGGTCTGAACACCAGCTTCAAGGATATGAAGAAGTCAGGCTTTGCACCAATGCTTCACGGTTTCATTATCTCTGCACTCGTAGTTGTAGTTGCAATTGCTGTTGAATATTTTATGGGAATCGTTTAAATCGACCATTGCATATAAAGCTCCGTATCAGCCGTTTGTGATTACAGTCACAGGCGGCTTTCTTCGTTTCGTGAAGATTTAACGATTACTTGATTTTTTGACGATTATCCGACTTTTTAACGATTAACCTATTTTTTAACGATTGCTAGGACTTTTTAACGATTGTATCTGTGATTTTTTAACGATTACCCCCACTTTTTAACGATTATGGATTATTTAACGATTTATGCTATTACGGCGTTTACAAACTACTACGGTGTATTTCTAGAAACACACCAAAATAAAGTCCCCCGATGAATAATCAAAATGAAAAAGTGGCTACAAAGCCTTTTGTAGCCACTTTTCACGCATTTTCTAAAAATAATAGCACGGTAGAAATTGTATCAAATCTACCGTGTCACGTGGTCATGGTGGAGCCGAGGCGTACTAAACCATGTTTTCATATAAGGTCACTCTGAGAAAAATCTGACCTTTTCCAACTCAAAAACAGCAGATAAAATTGCTCAAATTCAGCGAATGAAAACAAGATTCGCTATATGTCGTCCGTTAATTCTAGCAAAGTGTATCTTTTTTATCTTTCTGCCATTCTGCTATGAGCTTTTGTGAGATACAGCTCTTTAAATGATGTAATTTTGTGATTTTTCCTCTCTGCATCCCTGTAATTCTGTGATACACATGATTAAGTATGATGAAAAACTCCGATTAAAAAGTCTGAAGGAGTAGCAAAACTTGACAACATGGCACCCCTGATGTATAATGTAAACAGAGCTTTGCCAAATGGCGCTGTTAAGCGGAATTCTGGGTGGGCAACAATTTCACGGACAGAGTTGCCATCGTCTGCTTGCGCAGTTGCGGTTGAAGAGGCTATGAAGTAATGGCTTAACAAAGCCATTCTCAGAGCGTTTAGATAACATCTGCAACATTCTGATAATAAACAAGGTTGAACACGTTATTTGCAAGAAATTGTGATGACGTGTTCAATTTGTTTTTGGGCGAAAAGTCAGAAAGGATGCGGTGTTATGCAGAAAATGAAGATGCGAGACCTCTCTAATTATCTTACTTTTTCAGAAGGTCAGGAGGAGTATATCAGGGATTGTAAGGTGCGAAATCTAAGGGCAGGAACTATCAGACACTGGACAGATTCTTTTACAAATATGTGTCATTATATTGACCCCGACACTCTTATTTCTGATTTTGACGAAAACACAATGTCTGAATTTATGCACAAGCACATTTCATTAAAGAAGGCCAAGAGAAACATGAAATCTGATCCCTCTGAAAGTATGGTTGATCGATTTTTGAGGGTTACAGAATATACATAATAGTACGGTAGATATTGTTAAATTAACAGATGATTTGTAGTACCGCCCATTTTTGATTAATCAAGGTAAGCAGTACACCACTTCCAACGCCTTTGGCGTTGCGATGAAAGCACTGACGATAGTTTTCAGCGGCTATGACTATCCCGACAGGGGCGGGTCTAATCGGCTTGACAAGACCCGCATGCCTGTGATATACTTCAGTTGAGTGAAATAAAGGAGGGCAGATATGCTGCAATTTTATCTTTCGCTGGTGGATAATACCGAAGAAAAACAGCGCATTGAGTTTTTATATATGAATTACAGGCAGCTTATGTACAAGACAGCGCTTGCGATAGTCCATTCTCCCGAGCTTGCCGAGGACGCGGTACATGAGGCTTTTCTGAGGGTTATAAAAAATATTTCAAAATTTTTTTCATTTTCATGTAATGAAAACGCTTCGTATCTTGTTATTATAGTAAGGGGCATAGCGCTTAATATGCTGAACAGGCAGCAGAGGCTCATCGAGCTTGACGAAGATCTGCCGTCTGACGATGATATTGAGGCTGCTGCCGAAATTAGACTGAGCTTTGAGGACGTTCTGAGGAATGTCGGTAAGCTTTCGCCTGCACTGAAAAACGTTGCAACGCTGTATTATGCTCACAGGCTGTCGGAGAGCGAGATCGCCGAAATGCTTGATATGAAGATAAACACCGTTCGCGTTTCGCTGATGCGTGCGAGAGCCGTTCTCAGGCAGATGGGCAAGGAGAATGAATATGAATGATCGTGAAATGTATGCACAAGCTTTACGGTTCAGTATGGAGAGCGACATAGCAGAGTATGAAAAGCAGCCCGATCATAAGTTTTCACGCCGTTTTGAGCGCAGAATGAAAAAGCTGATTTCACAGGGAAATACACTGCAATATACGCCTGTCAGGGCGCGTATGCCTTTAAAAAAAGCGCTTGCGATCGCTGCGATAATCGTGCTTGCGTCAACTCTGCTTGTCGGGGCAACCATCGCGGGCTACAAGCTGTGGGAGAGCTTTTACTTCAGGGATAATGTGAGCTTTTCAACTATGTACATTTCACAGATCGAGGGCGCACCGAAAACGCTGGAGGAAAAATACGACATTGGCGCGGATATGAGCGGATATGTCAGGACGGTGGACTTTGAGAATGAATATATATTTACCGTTGATTACGATGTGCCCAATACGGATAAATGGCTTACCTTTGAACAAAGAACAAGAGAAGCGTGCGAGCAGACATGGCTTTGGACAGAGGACGCTATTGTCAAGCCTCGCGCAATCGTTGTAAACGGCTATAAAGGGATAACTTATCAGGAAAAAACTGGCTGTATATGTTTGTATTGGGATACTGGTGACTATATTTTTGGCATAGGCGCTAATCCAATCAGTGAAGAAGAGTTGATGCGGCTGGCCGAATCAGTGCAAAGGATAGATAATTGATAAAATGCTGCATGAACTGACTAAGAAAGGTGTGGGCTTTTGGTAAAATTATACTGATTTGATTTTTGCTTTTTGTGCAAAACGCAGAAATGCAAGAAATTTTAAAAATTTATGTAATGCTTTGCCGAATAACGTTGTTTATGTTATAGAGGGACTCCTCAGGAAAGGTGGCGAAAAAATGAAAAAGCTTTTATCGTGCGTTATTGCTGCTGTGATGATGCTTGTATGCTGCACCAATGCGTTTGCTGCGGCGCAAACGAGGGCGGTTGGCGGACAAAGAAAAGAAAGCTCTTTGGAGATCTCGGGTAATACCGCTGTCTACATAAGCAATTATGAAGATAGTAGCAAACAGACGCAAAGGGTCGTGATAACGCAGACGCTTGAAAAGCATTGCTATTTCTGGACGTGGGAAACGATAGGCAGCGCACGCACCAAGACAGTAAGCGGCAGCTCCGCTTCGCTTTCCGCAAGAGTGAGCGGACTGAAAAGCGGAACATATCGGGCAAAGACTGTGTTCAAGGTCACCGATAAGTCGGGAAAAACGCAGGAGATAACGGTCTACAGCGCGGAAAAGAAAGTAGCGTAAGCTGAACAATGAGTAAAAAATGAATTATATGGAGGAAATTATTATGAAAAAATCAATTTTGAAGACAATTATGTCTTTTTCACTCTCGTTAGTCGTTATGGGTTCGACAATTACTTATGCAGAAAAAGCTTGTGATGATACAATGGTTAATAATGGAATATAGTTTTATAAAAGGATACTGCCCTATTATCACACTCACTGATACTTCACAATTAAGCTATTATCAAGGAAGAAGCTACAACCATTGGGTGACTGTTTCGCAGATTGATGACATTCACCACACAGTGACTTTAGTTGATCCGTTTAATCCAGAATTGTGTAACGGTTTATCTTCTTTTGGTGGCACTCATGTGGTAACAATGGATGAATTTTATGCTGCGATCGGTGTTGGTGGTGATTGTTGATTAGTTTTAGATACGATGCACCCTGAGTGGGCTGCGTAGTTTCAATAATACAGAAAGCTGAGTGATTAATGATGAAATTTATAAGAAATGTACTATTAATCATCCCTGTTCTAATTCTCGTAGGCTGCGAGTCTGCCAAGACAGATGGCATTAGCTTAGTTGATAGCAGTTCTGTTGATTTGGCTCCGGACAGTTCACAGACAAGCATACTGGCAAGCTCTGTGTCAACTGCACAGCAAGAAGCTGAGACTGTTTCTCTTTCTGCTGAAACGTTGAAATATAGTGTTTCATTGACGTACAATATATATGACGAATACAATGGCAGAGCGGAAATATCTCCTGCCACGCTTGAGGTCATGAATAACAGCACGGGCGAAACATATGCAGCGAGTGACAGTTTGTATTTGGGAGAGTCTTCCGCTGATGATTGCCTGACTATATATAGTCAGCCAAGGCTTAATATCTTAGAGTTCCCCGATTGGTGCATTGCGGCTGTGAGAGTTCCTGAAGCTGATAAAGCTGTGCATAAGGTTTGGCTGTATTATTTTAACGACAGCACCGTGCAGCTTCTAGGAAATAGCAGATTTTATCCTTTTATTCCCGCAGACAGTGAAA
Organism: Oscillospiraceae bacterium; assembly: GCA_015067175.1. Taxonomy (GTDB): domain Bacteria; phylum Bacillota; class Clostridia; order Oscillospirales; family Ruminococcaceae; genus CAG-115. The sequence continues at coordinate 94,092 of SVMX01000007.1, forward strand.
TCGGTATTGATGCTGAAAACAACTGCTTCTTGCTTACAGATATAAAGGGCGACAGTGCACGATACACTGTTGTGCTAGATAAAAACGAGCCGATATATCCCTATTGCCTGAGGTCTGTGGATCATATAGCGGAGCCTGTTGTATTAACTCACACTACGGCTTTCGGAAAGATTAGTTTTTCTTATGATGTGTATGACCGCAGTGACAACCATCTGAAGATATCTGCGCATAATTTTGTGGAATTTGAAGATAACCGAGGCGAAAAGCATAGCTGTGAGGTTAAGTCGCCTGTGTATCAGCCTGCTATGAGCTATGATGGGCTTACTGATATTGAAGCTCATATGGAGCTTGAAATCGCAGCGCTTGCCGATTGGGGCGTTGTTGCAGTGAGAGTTCCGACGACAGATCCACAGAGTGGGGCACAGCTTCATGTTGCTTCGTTCTACTATTTTGATAGAGATACATTTCAGCAGCTTGGCGACGGATATTTCTTCCCTGAATTGCTCGCAGACTGCAAAATTGTAGCAGATAGTGAGAATAATTGTTTTTCTTTTACAAATGCAGATGGAGTTGCTGAGCGGTATACTGTCGTTGCAGATACGGACGCTTCACAGCATATTCTGCTTCAGCCCATCGTTGATTGAGAAATGTTTTGAAATAAAATTGCAGATAACAAAACTAATAATCCGGAGAGGTTTAATGTAAGGAGGAATTCATATGACTGCAAAAAAGATAGTATTGATAGTTCTTGCCGCTATTGTTGCGGTATTGGCGATTGGTTTCGGCATTTTTTATTTAAATGTAAGTCAGATACGCTTTGACTACTGTGATTCAAATGTATATGTAGATGCACCCGACCTTGACAAGCTGCTGGACAGCGGCTATATCATGTCTTATCCGTTTTTCGGCAATTCAGCGACCATATCATCGGGTGATGTATATGGTTTTCCGTTCGGTATAGGCGAGCAGAATATTCCTGTGTATGACGCGGTGAATGTTCACATCAGAGGCTGGGCGTATGCTACGGTGACGGAGTATGATAACAGAGTAAAGATAGATTATAACGTTGAGTCCGACGGAAAAACGCTGACTGTAGTTTTAAATGGAACAGGCGAAAAAGCGGACGGCGTTGAAGAGAAAATTGAAAAGACCTTTGTATTTGATATTGAAAATGCTTCTCTTGATAATCTGCCGAAGCTTTTGAGCTGAGAATTGAATGTTCATCTGTGCTCAAAATAGCAGCAGCCCGTGCTCTGACAGCTTATTGCGGTGATATCCTCGAGTGTGCACACTCCGTCCTGCTGCCAACGGCAATCCTCTGCGCATAGTATAAAGTTCAATGCTGTTCCCTCCGTTTGATTTATGATGATATATTGCACCGCGGTATGTTACTGCTTTTATGATATAGTTGTACAGAACATAGACGGTTAGTATCCGGTGACCTCATGTGCGACATCGGAAGGGCTCATGCTTCACGCTGAGCATGGTCATTACTACGGAACAGACCGTATAGATAAGAGCATTATTACAAATGACAGGCTGAAGCCTGCGGAGCGTCGATAAAAAAGGAGGACATCTTAATGAACAAGCTAATCCGACCTTTTTACACTCCAAAACAGCAGATAAAAATTACGTATATCTAGTGAATGAAAACAAGATTCGCTATATGCGGTCAGTTAATTTCTGAAGTTCGTATCTCTATTTACTTCCACTATGCCAAACGGTGTAATTTTGTGATTTTCCCTCTCTATATTCCTATAATTCCGTGATACATTTGATTGTGTATGACGAAAAAACAGTCTGAAGTAGCATCAAGACTTGACAACGCAGCGCCCTTGATGTATACTGCAAACAAAGTCTTTACAAATGCCGCTGTTAAGAGTAATTCCGGGCGGGCAACAATTTCACGGACAAAGTTCCCATCGTCTTCTTGCGCAGTTGTGGTTGAAGAGACTATGAAGTAATCAGCGAAGCGCTGCACCAGATCCGCCTGACAGAAGTAACAAAATAATAAATAAGATTGCACACGTTATTTGCAGGAAATTGCTATAACGTGTGCAATTTGTTTTTTGACGAAAAGTAAGAAAGATTTCATGAGATTGGATTTGATTTCAATGCGTATACGCTTACTCTCAAAGTAGCAGATTAAAATAAGATCACAAAAGCTCAAATCGTTACTTAACAAATATCTTCGCAACCATTGTATATAGATACCCTCACTCCTGAGTGGATTTGAGCAAAGGCCATGAATATTTCACAGCAAAAAATAATTATAATTACTAATTGATATACCAAAATCATTTTTATCCATGTTATACTTGTCTTGCAAATGAAAAATGTCGAAATGCATCGCTGTCTTAAACAAAAACAAATTAATAAGCATATCGGCACATAACGAAAGGAAGTATTTAAAATGAAACAATGTGAAAACGGTCATATCTACGATGAAAAAACACATTCAGTATGCCCCTACTGCAATCAGGCAGGCTTGTCAGTTGTTCGTCCGTTAGAGGGAGGCAACGACCTTGCATTCCCGAAGACAACCCCACTTGACACAAGCGGCGCGCCCGATTTCCCAAAAACAACTCCTCTTGAAGCAGCCAGCACCCCTGTCGTTCCCGCAGCACCTGCGGCTCCTGTAGCTCCTGTAATACCTGCTCGCCCCAAAAAGGAAATGAGCGCTACTATCGCGCTTAATGTAAGCGATGCGGGCATCGCCCCCGTATGTGGTTGGCTGGTAGTTGTCGAGGGTGATAATAAAGGAGTGTCTTTCCCTATCCACAGTGAAAAGAATACGATCGGCAGAGGCTCAAACTTTGATATAAACCTCTCATTCGATAAGGCTATCTCCAAGGAGGGCGACGCAGTAATTACATACGATTCCCGTGGTAAAAAGTTCTATGTTACACTCGGTTCGGGCAAGAACAATGTATATCACAACAACGGACTTCTTCTCACGCCCGAAGAGGTAAAGGACTACGACGTGATCGAAGCGGGCTCGACAAAGATGGTGTTCAGAAGCTTCTGCAACGATGAGTTTACATACTGATATGGAAGACAGATTTGTTGTAAGCCTAAGCATCTCAGGCTCAGATGTTACCGAGATATCTATCGGAAACGCACAAAGCCGCGGCGCGAGGGATTATCAGGAGGATAGCTTTGGATATACTCCGCTGGATAAGGTCGGCTCAAACGGTTTTGTGGCAGTCGTTGCCGACGGTATGGGCGGATTGGCGGCAGGCGATAAGGTAAGCTCCTATGTAGTATCCTCGCTTCTGGGTATGCGCGACCTTATAAGCGGCTGCAATGTTGCGGATAAATTCAGGCAAACGGTCTCGCAGTTAAACCACGATGTCGTTCTCGGCGGAACGGGCGGCGGCTGTACTCTTGCGGCAGTTTATTGCCGCAGCGACGGAATTTATTGGTGCAGCGTCGGCGACAGCCGTATATATCTATTCAGAAGCGGAATGGTCTTTCAGCTATCCGAGGACGGTGATTATCAAAATCAGCTCCTTGATGACGTCATTGCACAAAGGCTCTCGTTTGAGGATATGATCGAAAACGAAAAAAAGGATTCGCTGGTGCATTATATCGGCAGCAAAAGCGAGCCGATACCCGATGTGAATATATGTCCGCTTATCCCGCGCTCGGGCGATAAGCTGCTGATATGCAGCGATGGCGTATACAATGCGCTCACCGATGAGGAAATGTCGTTTGCACTTTTAACCCCCGCACAGCAAGCGGCAGACGCACTCGCAAACGCAATAATAAACAAAAACTATACAAATCAGGACAACAACACTATGATCGTCCTTGAATTTGTTTAAAGAAAGGGAATTATTATGAAAACAATAATGAAACGCTTAGCCATTCTTATGATGGCGCTGCTGACGCTGGTAGTAAGCAGCACAGTAACTTTTGCAGACACAGTGAAGATAACCAACGCTAATGAAGCAAGAAATGCAGTAGTATGGATAAAGGTGCCTGCCGGCGACGTCTATTATTCGGGAACAGGCTTTGCCATCGGTGATCCGAATGAGCCCGTGGAGTATATCGTCACAAACGCACACGTAGTAACAATAGATGATAAAGGTACGATCGGTTCAAAGGTTCTGGTGTACTTTTCGGAAGCACAAAACGACTATGTTATCACCACAATTTACAAGGTAGACCAGCAAAAGGATATCGCTATCTTAAAGCTGCCCGAGCCTACAACAAAGCGTACCGCACTTGTACTGTGTCCATCAGACGAAGTGGATATGAACGGTGAGGTCACCGCCTTGGGTTATCCGAGCATGTCGGACAAACTCAACGACAACAGAAAACATGATATGAATGATATTACCGTCACAAGAGGTATAATTTCCAGAAAATATCACGAAAACAGCAGAATGCGTTCAATGTATCAGATAGACGCATATATCAATCACGGCAACTCGGGCGGTCCTCTTGTCAACGCAAAGGGCGAGGTCATAGGCATTGCCAGCGGAGGAATTGAGGGCGAAGCAAATGTTAATGAAGCAATTTGCATCGACGAGCTTATCAATCTTGTTTCGCGCGAGCAGGTAAACTATGTGCTGTCCACTGACGCCGCTCCGTTCGACCCCACTCCCATCATTATCGTTGCGGCAGCAGTTGTAGTCGTAGCGGCAGCTGCGGTAGTTGTAGTAATCATGATGAAGAAAAACAAGGGTCAGTCCGCTCCCGCTCCTGTAAGTGCAGCAGCACCCTCAAAGGCAGCCGCTCCTGCAAGTAACAGCTCCGCAAGCCCTGTTATCATCTGCGAAAAGGGACTTCTTGCAGGTCGTTCTTTCCCCATCGGAGCAAGCGTTATTATCGGCAGAAACACACAGAAGTGCACCATTTGTTTCCCTGTAGACGCAAAGGGCGTATCGGGAGTTCACTGCGAGATACGCAAGTCCGCTAACGGATATGAGATCATTGACCGCGGTTCTTCCTACGGCACTACCTTAGGAAACGGTCAGAAGCTCACGGCAAATGTTCCTGTGGCTATCCCTAACGGAACATATTTTATGGTAGGAAGCGCTGAGCAGCTTTTCCAGATAAAGTATTGATATGAATATTGATTTATACAGCTATTCGGGAATTGGCGGCAGGCCCGTCAATGAGGACAGTTATGTAACAGGCAACGGCTATTTTATCGTGTCTGATGGTCTCGGAGGCCACGACAACGGCGAATTAGCCTCAGGCGCAGTTACACGTTATATAGCTGAAAATTTCACTTCCCCCGACCTTTCAAACGAACACATCTCAAGTCTTATCCAAGGCGCAGATGAGGCGGTAAAACAGTCTGGTGATGGCGGCAAGGCAACGCTTGCTGCACTCTTCACCGATGGAAGTACGATAAGGCTTGACAACATCGGTGACAGCAGAGTTTACTATTTCCGCGGGGGCAATATCCTGTTTCGCACCAAGGATCATTCGGTCTGCCAAGCGTCCGTTGATATGGGCGAAATGACCGATATCGACGTGCGAAACAGCGCCGACCGTTCAGGATTGTTCAAGGTGCTGGGCGACAGCGCTCCGCTTAAATTGCCGAAGCCCTATGATCTTATCGACCCGATAAACGGCGACGCATTTCTGATATGCAGCGATGGCTTTTGGGAGCATATTTACGAAGCCGAAATGGAAGCCGATCTGCTGAAATCCTACAGCGCAAAGGAATGGCTTGATCATATGCTGAAGCGGCATTTGGTGCGCTCAAAGAACAACGGCGATAATTTCACTGCGATATGCGGAATTATTAAATCAGAAAAAGTCGTACCGTATACTATCGCCGCGCCCGCTGCCGATATACCAAGAACAGTTGAGCTTACAGCTGATACAGTACAATCATCGGTGCCTTTTAAAAGCAAGATCATAATAGCTGCCTGTGCGCTGATAGCCTTGGCAGCTGTAGCAGCAGCGGTAATACTGCTTATCGTGAACAAGGGGGCTTCGGACGCTCCACCCATTTCATCATCTTCGGAAAGTCAGACAATTGAGGATAGTTCATCCACTGTAGAAAGCCCCTCGACCGTGGAAGTACCCTCTACTGTAGAAGCCCCATCTACTGAAGACCCCCCCTCCACTGTGGAAGCTCCATCTACTGAAGAAACACCCCCAACTGTGGAGAGTCCCTCCACCGAAGAAGCTCCCTCAACCGAGGGAATACCAAATGAGCCTGAAGCTCCAAACGAGCCGTTTGACCCAGAGCTTCCCAATATCTTACCCTCTCTTGAACCGTCAATACTGTAATAATTGCGGGAATATTATTATGTAACGCGAGGTAAAAACAATGATCGAAATAAATGGCAAGCATTTGTGCGAAAGCTGCTTTTGCGAGATGACGGAAGGCGCTTTCTGTACAAACTGCGGCTATAATCCAAGTACGACTGTCGGAGACCCTACGATGCTGAATCCCGGAAGTGTTCTTCTCGGAAAATACGTTGTCGGAAAAGTAATAGGCAAGGGCGGCTTTGGAGTTACATATGTGGCATACGATGTCACCACACAAAAAAAGGTAGCCATAAAGGAATATTTCCCTTATGGCGTAGCGCTTCGCGCCCCCGGCACAACTACCGTTTCCGTTTCGTCGATGGATAATGCGGAAGCGTTCAGAATGGGCGCGAAGAAATTCTATAACGAAGCAAAGATGGTATCGCGCTTTAACGGAAACCCCAACATTGTTGGCGTTCACGAATTCTTTTACGAAAACGATACCGTATACTTTGCGATGGAATATCTGCAAGGACACACACTGAAAGACCATATCAAAACTCACGGTGTACTGTCCCCCGCACAAGCGCTTTTCATCATGAATAACGTTTCCAATGCGCTTATGGCGGCGCATAGTTCTAATGTTCTGCACCGCGACATTTCCCCCGACAACATAATTCTCTGCGATAACGGCAATGTTACGCTGATAGATTTCGGAGCGGCAAGACAGGTCGTGGCTGAACATTCGCAAAGCTTTTCGGTTATCTTAAAGCCCGGCTTTGCGCCTCTTGAGCAATACCAGAAAAAGGGCAATCAAGGTCCCTGGACGGATATTTATTCACTCGGAACGACTATCTATCATGCACTCACAGGTGATATCCCCGAGGACCCCATGTCCAGAATCGACGATGACGAGGAGTTCAGCTCCAATGCTTATGATATTGAGCCTGAGCTTTGGGCGGTTATCCAAAAGGCAACTCAGCTCAAGGTCGAAGACAGATACGGCGACGTTTTTATGCTGAGAAACGACCTCAGCCGTATCTCGTATCAGCCACAGCCTGTTATAGTTCCGACCGCGGATACCAGTGAAAAAATGCCTGAATTTCAGACAGCTGTTCCGTTTGGAATGACGCAGATGAGTACAGCCACAGCAGTTCAGCCTGTTACAAGCGCTGTAACTCAGCCTGTGCCTACGCAGAAGAAAAAGTTCAATTTTGCTGAGTTTTGCAAAAAGCACGGGAAGATCATTGCTGGTGTGGCTGCAGTGTTGGTGCTTGGTATCGCAGCGGCGATAGTTATCCCCAATGTGTTACAGACAGCCGACAAGCCCACTTACACAAGCGGCGACTATTCTTATGATAACGGCTATAATGACACAAGCGGCTCGACTTCAGAACCGAACTCTTCTCAGGATAGCACATCATCTTCGCAGGGCGGTTCGTCCTCCTCAAAGCAGATGGATATCATAGAGCTTAACACATTGGCTTCCCAAATAAAAAGAGATTTGGATACTGCAAACACAGCTTATGAAGCAAAAGTCGGAGGAGGCGTTAGTAGAGAACAGCTGTTCGGTTATTTCAAAGTAACCGATGACGGCAAGTGGTCTATGACGTTTGACGAGTTTGATACTAATGAACACTTGTCTTATCTGTTTGATTATCTGAAAAAAATGCACCCCGATATGAGAGATATGTCAGTTTGCGTATACAAAACATACAACTCAAGCTTCGACCTTGTCACCTGCACGCAGGGCGCGGATTCTGTGAACAGTCTTTCGAGTCTGACGCAGTATATTATCGATTCTATTTGGGTATGGGACCCGTCCGCATTTAAATATGAAATCGGCACCTTTGAATGGGAGGGCTCGACTGTGGGCGTTACCGAGGACGGAATGTTGGTAGGTACCTATCCTGTTTTCGGCGCAAAAGGCTCAACGTCACAGAATACAACATCAGAGCCCGAAGCTCCGTCTGATGAAAAGTTATTTGAAATAAAGGACGCTAATAAGCTAGCTGATGATATCCGCTCCAGATATTCCACTAAGCTGGAAACAATGTCGCTCAATGGTTCGGGCAGAAAAACAACTGCGCTTGAACTGGTACGCATTGAAGTGGATGGAAACGGATATTGGTCGCTTACAGGCCTTAATCCCGATTATTACGAAACTGTTTCGGCTCAGGGATACAAATGGAGATGGGAATCAAGTGCAAAGGGTATCAAAGCAGATTCAGGGCAATCAGATAATCATACCGCAAATATGCTGCGTTATCTTGCAGAGTGCTTTCCTGATGTAAGAAACTGTGCAATGTGCTTAGGCATTAAAGGTATGTCCTGCAGCTTTATTGCCCTTTCTTTCGATATCACAGATGCTGACCGCCTTATGGAGATCGTAAATGAAATGGACATCAACCATGACGGCGTTGGAAGCACCTATATCTGGGACGGAAAAACTCCGGGTCTTACAAAGGACGGAGCGGTTATAGGTACCGACCCGACTGTAAAGCTAAAATAACCGCAATACTAAGTTAAAAAGGTCAAGCCAATATCTGCACTTGACCTTTTTGGCGATTTGTGATAGAATAAAATAGTTTATTCTGTCGAAAAAACTACCCAAAGGGGGATCTGAATGATCGAAATAAACGGAAAGAAATTATGCGAAAATTGCTTTGAGGAAATATCAGGCGAGAAATGCAGCTGCTGCGGCTTTGACCCGTCCGACGGTGTGCTGGATCAATCTCTGCTCGCTTCGGGAAGCATACTGTCAGACCGCTATGTTATCGGACAGGTAATAGGAAAAGGCGGCTTCGGTACGACATATCTTGCTTATGACGCACTTGTCTGCAAAAAGATCGCCATAAAGGAATATTTCCCTTACGGCATTGCACAGCGTACTTTTGAAAGTGCCGATGTATCTGTTTTGTCCGAGGACAATGCACAGGCGTTTAAGCTTGGCGCAGAGAAGTTCTACAACGAGGCGAAGCTGGTTTCCAGATTCAACGGAAATCCAAACATCGTGGGCGTTTACGACTGCTTTTACGAAAACAACACCGTCTATATGGCGATGGAATATCTCAGCGGCTGCACCCTAAAGGAGTATATCCGCGAGCACGGAGTTCTCAGTGTTCCTCAGGCGCTGTATGTTGCGAAAAGTGTTGTTGGAGCGCTTGTTGTTGCGCACAGCGCCTCGATACTGCACCGCGATATTTCGCCCGATAACATTATCATCGGTAACGACGGAAACATAAAGCTTATTGATTTCGGCGCGGCAAGACAGGTCGTGGCTGAGCATTCACAGAGCTTCTCTGTTATACTGAAACCTGGCTTCGCACCGCCCGAGCAATACAGCAAAAAGGGAAATCAGAGCGCGTGGACAGATGTTTATTCTGTCGGAACAACGCTTTATTACATGATAACGGGAGATATTCCCGAGGACCCGTCGGCACGCTTTGACAACGACGACACATTTAACGAAAATAAGTTTGATATCGACCCAGCTCTGTGGGAGGTCATCACAAAAGCGACCAAGCTTAAAGTCGAGGATAGATATCAGGACGCTTATGAGTTAAAAAAGGCGCTTGACCTTATTCCGACTGACACTGAGCCGCTTGTTATTCCCGAAGATGCGGAGCAGGAGAACGAGGAAGCCGCGCCCGAGCAGGATAGCCGTTCCGAGCTGACAGTTTCCATAAAGAAGCCAAAGCAAAAGCAGAGCTTCTGGAAAAAGCACCGCCGCACGTTTATTGAGGTGGTCTGCGGTCTGCTTGTTGTGGCGCTTGTGGTTCCGCTTGCGATAAAGGCATATACTCCTGTGGTGACAGGCAATCCCCAGTCGGGCACGTCCGATACCTCGTCACAGCCGACAGTGAACGGCTCTGTTGCGGCGATAGGAGCCAAGCCTACTCTTGAGGATATAAACTACTCGGGTCCGCTGTATGACGGCCTTGATACAGCCGAGCGCCAGCTTTACAGCGATATCTACTACGGACTTATCAAGGACGAAAAGGAAATCGTTCTTGACACTCTTACATACACGATAGACGATATAGATTATGTTTACAGCTGTGTTCTGAACGAAGAACCCGTGCTTGTCCATACAAGAGGATACAACGTAAACTATAACGATCTGAACAACAACAAGCAGCCCGACCCTGACGAGTATGTAAACTCTATCGCTCCGATATATTCGGGAATAGACAGAGTGGAATACCAAAATTTTATATTAGAGTATATAAAGAATAACCTGCGCGCGAAAGATATTGATAATAGCACTGATGCCGACACGCTCCTGTATAAGGATGTAGAGGCGCTTAAATATTGCTTTAACGATATCGCACTTAACACGACTGTATTGGGAGGATATAATACAAGGCCTTCCGCCTCCACCGCTTATGGTGCGATGGTTGACCATTACGCAGACAAGCTTGGCGTAGCAAGGGCATTATGTGATGTTGCACAGCGTATGGGTTTTGACAGTTATGTACACGAGGGGTACGAAGCTGACGGCGACAAGATCGCGTACTGCCGTGTAAAAATTGATGATGTCTGGTATATGGTAGACGTGTATCTTGCGTCATATTTTGTACAGAACGGCATTACAGCAGTACCGTTTGCCGAGGACGAAGTATGCCATTTTTACTTTTTAATGGCAGATGCTCCGTCTCTTGAGGATATTTCAGCGATAGACGAAAGACAGCGTCACCTCTGGGATACAGGCGATAAGGTGTATAATAATGAGTATGATACCTTATATTATTTTAAGGAACATCTTAAGGTGCCTTATTACAGCGAATCTTACGAGGAAACCTATGCCGCACTTCTGGAGGAAACAAAAAAGCAGGCAGACCGGAACAGCAATAAGGTCGATCTCTATGTATTATCGCTTTATGTAGACACAATTTGGGCAATTATGGAGGAGCAATACATCTCCGACCTTTCCGAGAAATACGGAATTACCATCACAGACTTCACGGGCGAGTATGCCGATGATTGTCTGCACATTACGCTGACTTAAAACAAAGAACTCCTCCCCTTTTTTGGGGAGGAGCTTTTGTGTTTAAACATTATCGCTGTTGTACCAAATGAAATCCACAGCGTCATAATAATCCATACGGTGATTTATCGCATAGAACACTCTTGCGTCCACAAGATTTCGGACATAGAGCGTTGATTTCCCTGCAAGCTGCAGCAAATAGTTCATTTCGTCTATATCAAGCTTCAGTATCAGGCTTGTCTGGATAATGAAATTTCTTGTAGGGGTGCGCTTTCCGTTAAGCACCTGATAACCGTAGTTGCGGTCAACATTTATCATTCTGATAAGGTCGGATTTTTTAATTTTTCTGTCGTCGATAAGTCGGTTAAGCACATCGGCAAGTTCAGGCGGAGCCTCATTTATCACAGTGCTCTCATCGAAAGCGCCGCGCTTTTTAAGCTCTTCTTCAAGCTCTACTGTCAGCAAAAAATCACCTCTGTTGTCAGAAATCAAGTTAACCAATTGTATTATAACATAGATTGCGCGTTATTTCAATAGGTAGAATCAATTAATGATGTTATTATATTGATTTGTCTCAGTTTTTCTGACGAGTTTTATGTGCAAAACATTACAAATCCATCATCGTTTATAAGTCGATAACGTTTAATAATCACTGTGCCTTGACTTATACACTCTCGTATGATACAATAATTCTAAAGGAGTGATCGTATGGACGATTGGCGCTTGAATGGACAGGAAGCTTACCTGTCTGAAGTTAAACTGAAATACATAAGTTTCTCTGGCAGACGCAACAAAGGCTCTGACCACGAACACTGCGAATTCTGCTGGGAAAAGATAAGCGAATATCCCGATACACTCAGCGCAGCTTACTGTACCGAAAATGAATATCATTGGATCTGCGAAACATGCTTTGCTGATTTCAAAGAAAAATTCCGTTGGAAGATATAACTTTGCTTGAAATGCACTCAAATCTTGCTTAAAAACAAACCACACGTTATTTTTATTGATAACGTGTGGTTTTTAATTATATCCGTTAGCCGAAAACATATATCCAACGCCGCGCACGCTTTTTATACATTCGCCATAGCTCGAAAGCTTGCGCCTGAGCTTATTGATATGCACAGTCAATGTGCGATTGTCATCAAGTATCCTGCCCCATACATATGAGGAAAGCTCGCTGCGGCTGAATGGTCTTTCGGGCTGTGACATCATGAGATAAAGCAGCTCCATCTCCTTTGGCGAAACCTCTGCGCAAACGCCATCAACGCTCACAGTATAGCTTTTTATATCCAACGCAAGTCCTTTGAAGCTCAATATTTTACTTTCCAAGTCTTCCGGCTTGCTATTTTTCAAATGCTCCGCTGTAAGCTCTACAAGTTTGCTGATGGCAAACGGCTTTAAAATAATGCTGTCAGCATTGCATTGCGAAAGCTGCTGCTCGGATAGGTCATCGCCCATCTCCACAAGCAATATCACAGGAACCTCTCTTTTTCCTTTCAGTTCCCATATTTCCTCTTGAAGCGCGTCACCGCATAACCCACTATCAAGCAGAATAACATCTGAACGCTCAGCCTCGCTCAGCGAATAAGCATCAATACGCGAAGAGGAGAAAACCTCCATACCTACTTGCTGAAGCTGCTCAGATATCAGTCTGCGAAGCCGCGCCCCCTCTTCCAACAAAAGTATTTTTCCGTAAGGCATACCGCACCTTACACTTTCATAATAGGATTAGGATTTATCTCGCTCATTATTTCCGAATGCAAAGATATCAAAAAGATAAGTCCTGCAACAGAAGCCGCAATAATAATTATACCAAGTATCAGCACAAGAACATCTGTACTGCTGTGATCTTTTTTGCGAAGATTTCTTACTCCGACCGCGCTCATAGCGAAGCCTGTAAGTATTCCGACCGCTGCTGTAATTATCAGCATCACAAGCATAACGATATCCATCTATATCACTCCCATAGTATTTATATTGACCAAAAACCGCCGCATTCGTTAAAAATGCGGCGGTCCTGTCATTTTATTATGAAGCGTTCAGCTTATCAGCCGAGAACTACCTCTACCTCATGCTCGCCGCCGTCAAATACGGGGATAACATTTCCGTCTACAGCCTTGCCGTCAACAGTCATGCTCTTAACGCCTGCGCAAACGTGGTCAGGGTTCTTTACTGTGATGTTGTAAACAGCGCCTCTGAACAGTCTGGAAGCCTTGAAGCCGTCCCAAGCTGCGGGAATGGAGGGGCTTATCTCAAGACCGTTGTACTGGGGCTTAACACCGAGAATGTACTGGGATACAGCAACGAAGTTCCAAGCAGCTGTACCTGTCAGCCAAGAGTTCTTAGCCTCGCCGTGACGCATAGCGTCCTTACCTGCAATCATCTGAGCGTATACATAAGGCTCAGTTCTGTGCAGATCGGACTTCTCCTCACGGAATGCGGGAGCGATCTTGCTGTAGTACTCATATGCCTTGTCGCCGTGGCCAACAAAAGCCTCAGCGCAGATGATCCATGCGTTGTTGTGGCAGAATACGCCTGCGTTCTCCTTGTAGCCGCCGGGGTATGTGGAGATCTCACCGTACTCGACCTTGTATGTGGTGAATGCGGGGTTGTTAAGAACCATACCATGTTCGGAGTTGAGGTACTTGTCAATGCTCTCAAGAGTCTTGATATCATAGCCCTTATCCTTGCCGAGACCTGCAAGAACGCACCAGCCCTGCGGCTCGATAAAGATCTTGCCCTCTTCGCACTCCTTGGATCCAACCTTGTTGCCGTTGTGATCGTATGCACGGAGATACCACTCGCCGTCGTAACCATACTTAACGGTAAGCTCTCTCATCTTCTCGATCTCAGCTTCAGCTCTCTTAGCCTCTTCCTCGTCGCCCTTCAGACGGCACATAGCAGCATACTCGGGAGCGATAAAGCAGAACATACCTGCGATCATTACGGACTCTGCAACCTGAGAATAGAAAGGAGGATTCGGGAAGATCTCCTTGTTGTTGTATGTCTGGAAGCTCTCACCGGGCTTATCGGAGAAGCAGGAGAGGTTCAGGCAGTCATTCCAGTCAGCACGTCCGGAAAGAGGCAGACCGTGAGGACCAACCTTCTTAACAACGTGGTAGAATGCTCTCTTAACGTGGTCGAGCATTGTGTCAGCAAGCTCAGCCTTGTTCTCGTAGGGAACCATCTCATCGAGAATGGTGAGGTCGCCTGTTTCCTTGATGTATGCGGAAACTGCGAGGATCATCCACAGCGGGTCATCGTTGAAGTTAGAGCCAAGCTCGTGGTTACCCATCTTTGTGAGGGGCTGATACTGGTGGTATGCACCGCCGTCCTCGAGCATTGTAGCAGCGAGGTCGATAAGTCTTTCACGCGCTCTCTCGGGGATCTGGTGAACGAAGCCGAGCAGATCCTGGTTGGAGTCACGGAAGCCCATGCCGCGTCCGATACCGCTCTCGAAGTAGGAAGCGGAACGGGACATATTGAATGTAACCATGCACTGGTACTGGTTCCAGATGTTAACCATTCTGTTGAGCTTCTCATCGGGAGAATCTACGCTGTACTGTGTCAGCAGCTTATCCCAGTAAGCCTTCAGTGTATCAAACAGCTTGTCAGCCTTCTCGGGAGTATCGCACATAGCGATCATCTCGTTAGCCTTTGTCTTGTTGATAACATTTGCGAGGGGCTTTTTGTTGCCGTTGCCGTCAACTGTGTAGCTTGCCTTGATGCCGTCATAGTTGCCGCTCTTGTCGAACTTCTCTGCTGCGGGCATCTCAACATAGCCGAGGCAGAATACAAGCTCCTTGCTCTCGCCGGGGTTAAGCTCGATCTCTATGTAGTGAGAAGCGATGGGAGACCAACCGTCTGCAACGGAGTTCTTGGGAGCGCCTGCTGTAACTACGTCAGGTCTGTCAAAGCCGTTGTAAAGGCCGAGAAAGCTCTCTCTGTCTGTATCAAAGCCCTGAATGGGAGCGTTTACTGTATAGAATGCGAAATGGTCGCGGCGCTCCTTATACTCTGTCTTGTGGAAGATAGTAGAGCCAACGATCTCAACTTCGCCTGTGTTGAAGTTTCTCTGGAAGTTTGTTGTATCATCATTAGCGTCCCAAAGGCACCACTCGAGGAAGCTGAACAGCTTCAGGCTCTTCTTTTCGCTGCCCTCGTTTGTGATTGTAACCTTCTGAATCTCGCCGTTGAAATCCTGAGGAACGAAGAACTTTACAGTAGCCTTTACGTCGTTCTTCTTACCGCTGATGATGGTGTAGCCCATACCGTGGCGGCACTCGTAAGCGTCAAGCTCGGTCTTAACGGGAGACCAGCCGGGATTCCAGACAGTATCGCCGTCCTTGAGGTAGAAATATCTGCCGCCCATGTCAACAGGAACGTTGTTGTAGCGATAACGTGTGATGCGGCGAAGTCTTGCGTCCTTATAGAAGCTGTAGCCGCCTGCTGTATTGGATATCAGCGAGAAAAATCCCTGTGTACCGAGGTAGTTTATCCACGGATAGGGTGTACGGGGAGAGGTAATGACGTATTCGCGGTTGGCGTCGTCGAAATAACCGAATTTCATATTGACCTTCTTTCTTTGTGATGTATGGGAGCTTTGCTCACTCACAAAATATAGTATAAGGGCATAGACATGCCGCTAATACTTAGTATACTATAAATCGCTTCCAATTACAAGTAGTGAAAACGATAACACACATTTTTCTTTTTGCAATTTTACTATAAAAACGAAAATCCATCTCTCAATATAGTAAATATGCATAAAATTTTACCCTCTCCCCTCTTGACGTAGACCGCAAACTACTATATAATAAATATATTAGTACATCTACGAAAGGAATACTGGTATGAAGATCAAAAAAATCGCGGCGTTTCTTGCCGCTTCCGTAATGTCACTTGGCTTGCTGTCGGGATGCGGAGGTAATAATACATCACAGGAAAGCGAAAGCACCACACAAAGTGTTCCGCAGACGGAGGAAGTTGTGATAGAAGAATTTGACGATACACTCACAGCACTGGAATTTACATCTCAGATAAATGTCGGCTGGAACTTGGGAAATACTATGGACGCTACAGGCACAGGTCTTGAAAGCGAAAGGTCATGGGGCAATCCCAAGACTACGCCTGAAATGATAAAGGCGGTAAAGGACGCAGGCTTCAATGCGATAAGACTGCCTGTTTCATGGGGCACTCATCTTGACGAAAACAACAATATCGACCCGCAGTGGCTCGCGCGTGTAAAAGAAATAGTTGACTACGCCTATGATATTGATATGTACATCATACTGAATACTCACCACGAGGAATGGTATGACCCTTACGAGGACAACAAAGCGGCGGCAGGCGAAAAGCTCGCAAAGGTATGGTCGCAGATAGCTGAAGAATTTAAAGGCTATGACGAGCATCTTATTTTCGAGGGCATGAACGAGCCGCGCTGGAGAGGCACCTCTGAAGAATGGAGCGGCGGCAACGACGAAGGCAGAGCAGTCGTGAACTACTTCAACAGCATTTTTATCGACACCGTACGCGCCGCAGGCGGCAATAACGAAAAGCGCTTTCTTATGATATGCCCTTATGCCGCTAACTGCTCCGAAGCAACGCTTTCCGCGCTTGAAATTCCCGAGGACGACAAAAACATCATCGTTTCAGTGCACGCATATATTCCTTACAACTTTGCGCTTCAGGACGGCGGCTCTGCAAAGTGGCTTCCGGACAAGGCAACCTGCATAAAGGATATCGACACTCTCGCCGAGGTGCTTGACAGACTGTTTATCAGCAAGGGTACTGCTGTAATAATCGGCGAAACAGGCGCACGCAGCAAGTACATAGTCGTTCCCAAAACAGGAACAGAGGACGAAACAATAACTGTTGTAAACGACGAATATCGTATCCAGTGGGCTGAGTATTACTTTGCTAAATTCAAGGCACTGGGTATCCCCTGCTTCTGGTGGGACAACGGCGCTTTTGTAAGCGGCGAGACCTTTGGTATGTTTAAGCGCTCCGCACTTGAGTGGAGATATCCCGAGCTGCTCGACGCAGTAATGAGAGGCGCAGGAGTAAAATAACAAACAAAACGGCGGGGCGTTGTCCCGCCGAACCAAACCGTCGAAAAAGTCCCTGTGGGACTTTCCCGCCGAAGCATCCGCACTGCCGCGCACTCCTTGGCGGCTTTACCGCCAACTCGCACGGTTGTGCGGATAGAAGTGTTTTTTGGCGCGGCGAAGCCACACCAAAAAAGTTATTTAAAACGCTCGCTTAGTGAGCAGAGTTTCAATTTTTCAGTTAAACGGCGGGGCGTTGTCCCGCCGAATTTATGTAAGTATTCAGTAAGGAGCGGCTATGAGATTTTTTCACATAAGCGACCTTCATATAGGAAAACAGCTCGGCGGCTTCGATCTGACCGAGGATATGCGTTATGTGCTTTTTGAGCAGATACTCGGCAGCGCATACGAAAAATACAAGCCCGACGCACTGATAATAGCCGGCGATGTCTACGACAAGGCTTCCCCGCCTGCGCAGAGCGTTGCGCTTTTTGACGAGCTTATAACACGCGCCGCGGAACTTTCGCTTGATGTGTATATAATAAGCGGAAACCATGACAGCGCCGAACGCGTAAGCTACGGCAGACGTATTTTTTCCGAAAGAGGCGTGTATATCAGCGAGCCGTTCAGCTCGCAAACGCCTGTGACGATATTCTCACGCGGTAAAATAGACATCGCACTTTTGCCGTACATCTCAGCAGAAGCTGCGATAAGCGCTTTCCCAGACGAGAATATAACCGATATCACCTCGGCTCTTTCTGCGGTATTTCGCCGCGCAGGACTTCCGCGCGAGGGCAGACCATGCTTGTTAGTCGCACATCAAGCGGCGGCAGGCGCGGGTGCACCGCAGATAGGAAGCCTTGAAACGGCCGATTATCGGGTTTTTGAGCCGTTTGCATACACCGCGCTCGGACATTTTCATACGCCGCATAATGTAGGCGGTCCCAAAGTGCGCTACTGCGGCTCTCCCCTGTGCTTTTCCGCAAAGGAAGCTCAGTCGCCGCAGAAATATCTCGATATCATTGATATAAACGACAACGGCGAGATCGTTACCGATAATGTTCCGCTTGCGCCGCTTTACGGCGTTCAGATACTCGAGGACGGTTTTGACGCGCTGATGTCAGATAAATACACCGACTGCGAGGCTTACACTTTTATAACGGTGCTCGGGGATAATGCACTTAGCGGTGCGGCGCGGCAGCTCACCTCTAAATTTCCGCGCTGTGTGGGTATAAAGTATGAGCAGAAACGCACACTTCGCAAGGAAGAGCGCGAATACTCCGAAATGGAGTTTGGCGAGCTTTTCAGCGACTTCTACAAGCTTGCAATGGGCACAGAGCCTGAAAAACATCTGCTTGATATGGCAAGGGAGATATTTGATGAGGCTCAAAAGGAGGCGCGCCGATGATTATACAAAAGCTTACACTGTGCGCTTTCGGGCCGTACGCCGACGAGCAGACAGTTGACCTCACCCCTTTTATGGGTAAGGTTTTTCTCATAACAGGCGACACAGGCGCAGGAAAGACCACAATATTTGACGGTATCACCTATGCCCTTTTCGGACAGACAAGCGGCAGCGTGCGCGACGAAAAAAGTCTTCGCAGTCAGCACGCCGACCCCAAAAGCAAAAGCTATGCGCAGCTTGTTTTTACCGCAGGCGGCAGGACCTACACCGCGTACCGCGCGACCGAGTGCAAAAAGCGCTCCGACCACTATCTTAAAGATGACATTGGCGGCTACTGGGAGCTTAACGCTGAGATACTCGCTAAAATAAATGAGGTAACAAGCTTTGACTACGACTCTTTCTGCCGTGTTTCAATGCTTGCACAAGGTGAATTTGATAAATTCTTAAGGCTGAAATCATCAGAGCGCGAAAAGACGCTGAGAAAGCTTTTCGGCACGGCGGATTACGAGCGATTCACACTGCTTCTGAAAGAAAAGAACGACCGCTGCGAGGCTGAAATAAAAGAGCTTCGCCGCGACTTTGAAAAAACTCTTGGCACAGAGGAGCTTGAAAACACCGAATGTTGCATTGACAATGCCGAAGAGGTGCTAAAGCTTCTTGAGGAAAAGCGACTTGACAGCGATCATCAAGCCGAAGCTCTTTCGCTTGAAATAGCTAAGCTTGACAAGGCGGTATCCGATGCTGCCGCAGAAATTGCCGCAGCAGAGCAGCATAACAAGACTATTGACGCGCTGCAAAACGCCGAAGCGGAGCTTAAACGGTTGCAAGAGCGCAACAGCGTAATCCAGAAAAAGAAAGCGGAGCTTTCGATCCTTGAAACGGCGGCTGAAATAAAGCCGCTTTATGATGAAGCTGTACGCTGCCGTTCACAGGTAACGGAATGCAGCGTTTCTCTCTCCAACGCCGCGGAAGCCGCTGAGGAAGCCGAGGCAAAGCTTTATTCAGCGCAGGAGAACAAAAAGCTTTGCGATGAAAACACGCCGAAGATACAGCAGATAAACAGCGAGCTTGCAAGACTTACCGCCTTGCTCCCGAAATTTACAGAAGCACAGGAAGCCCGCAATAAAGCCGATGGACTTCTTCCTAAAATAAATGAAGCTGCAGCTGACGAACAAAGGCTCAGCAGCGAAATAAAAAGCAATACCGAACAGCTAAGCGCACTGCAAGACGATCTGGAGCATTCCCGTCTTAAAACAGCGGAGCTTATGCCGCTGCGCGAAAAAATCGCAGCAGCCAGAAACGTCATTAATGACATAGAAGCGCTTTGTACCGCGATATCCGACAGCGAAGCGGCAGAAAAGGAGCTTTCGCTCAGCAAGAACCAACGCGATAGTGCTGCGTTATCATGCAGCGAAGCTGAGCAAAGCTACCACGAAACAGCGGCGCTATACCACATGAATGCTGCCGCAGTGCTTGCCGAAGCGCTCCGAAACGGCACGGAAAAGCGCTGTCCCGTCTGCGGCTCTACGGAGCACCCGCAGCTTGCGGAAATGCACGATGACGCGCCTACCGAAAAGCAGCTTAACGACGCAGAAAACCTGTGGAAAAAGCTGCAAAAACAGCTTAGTTCTGCGGAAAAAGCATACAATATCGCACTGGTCGCACATAAGACAGCCTGCGAAAAAGCACAGGAAAAATACCATGCGCTGTTTGGTGAAGCGCTTCCCAAAAACGGCGCAGATGAACGAATAAACGAACTGAAAACCGAAAAAGAGCAGCAGCTTGCAGTACTTACGGAAAAGCTTGTCGCGTGCGAGGATATATGCTCAAAGCTGCCCGAAAAGGAAGCGCGTTTCAAACGCACAGAGGACTGCCTGAAGCAGCTCGAAAAGGATTTGTCTGCCGCAAAAGAAAAGCTTGCGGCACTTAAAACGGAGCATACCGCGAAAAATGCAGTTGCAGATGAAAAAACTCAGGCGCTCGGAGGCGTTACGCTTCAGCAGGCACAGCAAAATATCGCAGAGCTGAACGAGGAACTTTCCGAGCTTACTAAGCTCGCCGAAAGCACCGCCGCGGCGCTGTCAGACGCGGAAAAGCACCTTGCCGAAACACTCGCCGAGAAAAAGACTTTACAGACGCAGCTTGAAAAGGCGCGTTCATCAACTGAAGCAGCGGAAAACGCACTTCTTACCGCTTTTACAAAGCAAGGCTTTACAGACGAAAACGAGCTTGCTTCGCGTTTTTCCGAAAAGACAGAAAGAGAAGCGCTATCAAGTGAGATAAACGCTCACATTGCCGAAATTGCAGCGGCAGAGGCTGCTGTCGAGGAGTACAAGCATTCGCTTCCCGACAAAGCAGAGCGCGCTGATATCTCAGCGCTTTCCGCAAAAGAAAGTGCGCTCACTGAGCAGAGAAATGTCAAACGCACCGAGCACAACGAGGCGTTGTCCGAAACACGCAGACTATCCGAAAAGACCGCAAGCCTCAAAAAGATAATAGCGCAAAGCGGCGAAAAGGCGGCGTATGCCGCAGACATGGCGCGGCTGTATCGCGCGGCTTCGGGTCAGGGTGCGGAGAAGATAAGCCTTGAACGCTACGTGCAAGGACAGCTTTTTGACCGCGTTCTGGATAGAGCGAATGACAGGCTCCACCACATGAGCGAGGGACGCTATCGCTTTGAGCGCCGCAGCGTAAACGAAAACGCACGCTCCACTGCGGGACTTGATATAAACATAATCGACAACAACGCGGGCGCAAGCTGCACGCGCGACGTTTCCACTCTGTCGGGCGGTGAGAGATTTCTCGCTTCGTTCTCGCTTGCGATAGGGCTTTCTGATTTTGCTCTGGAGCAAGGCGGAGCGCACCACAGCGATGTGCTTTTCATCGACGAGGGCTTCTCAGCGCTTGACGAAAACACCTTTGAGCTTGCGCTGGAGGTAATCAACAAAATATCTGCGCAAAACCGAATGGTTGGCATAGTATCCCATGTAAAGGAGATACAGCAGCGCTTCCCCGACCGCCGTATCTATATTGAAAAAGGCAGACAGGGCAGCAGGATACGCGCATAAAACAAAGCATTATTAGGCGGTGCGCCGCCGACAAGAACAATATCATCTGGAGGACTTGACTTTGCTTAAACTTGCAAGATATCTGAAATATTTTAAGCTTCACGTTTCGCTTGGACCTGCGTGCAAGCTTATCGAAGCAATATTTGAGCTTATCGTGCCGCTGGTAATGGCGGACATAATCGACAACGGCATACTTACAGGCGACGAGAACGTTGTATGGCAGGGTGGCGTTAAGCTCATCATTTTTGCGGTGTGCGGACTATCGTTCACGCTCGTATGTCAGTACCTTGCCTCGGTCGCATCACAGGGCGTTGGAACAAAGCTTCGCCACGACCTTTACGCACACATAAATACCCTGTCTTACAAAGAGATCGACAAGCTGTCAACTCCCGCGCTTGTGACCCGTATCACAAATGACGTGAATCAGGTGCAGACAGCAGTTGCTATGCTTATCCGCCTTGTTATAAGAGCGCCGTTCCTCGTTGTGGGTGCAACTGTAATGGCGATGACGATAGACCTGAAGCTCTCGCTGATATTCTTCGGCTGTATGGCGGCGATAATTGCTGTAATGGTGCCTGTAATGACGGTGACAGTTAAGCTTTTCAAGCGTCAGCAGAAAAGCCTCGATGATATCTCCCGCATAACCCGCGAAAATCTTTCGGGCGTGCGCGTTGTAAGAGCCTTTGCAAGACAGGAGCATGAGCAGCAGCGCTTTGAACAGAGTGCTGAGGAATACCGCCGCTTTGCTCTCAAAGCAGGCAGAATAAATGCTCTGCTGAACCCCGCAATCTTTGCCGCTGTAAATATCGCATATCTGCTGATAGTGTACTTCGGCGGCGGCATGGTAACTCCCGACGGACTTACACAGGGTCAGGTCATAGCGCTTGTAAACTACATGACGCAGATATCCCTTGCTCTGGTGGTGGTCGCAAATCTTGTTACTATCTTTACAAAGGCGGCAGCTTCTTCGCACCGTATCAATGAGATATTCGACACAAAATCAACGGTCGTTGGAGCAGACGCCGCTCCCGAAACAGATCCCAACGCTCCCGCAATAGAGTTCAGAAACGTAAGCTTCTCCTACCTTGACGGCGAGGGCGCAGAAAAGTCGCTTGAAAACATAAGCTTCACGCTTGAAAACGGCGAGGTGCTGGGAATCATCGGCGGCACAGGCTCGGGTAAATCCACGCTTGTAAACCTGCTTCAGCGCTTTTATGACGCGACTGAGGGCGAGGTGCTGATAAACGGCGCAGACGTGCGCAGCTATCCCGACAACCTGCTTCGCAAAAAGCTTGGAATAGTTCCACAGAAAACGGAGCTTTTAAGCGGCACTATTCGCGAAAACATGACGATGGGCAGAGCGGATATAACAGACGAGCAGATATATGCGGCACTTGAAACCGCACAGGCTAAGGAGTTTACCGACAATCTCCCCGATGGACTTGACGCAAAGATACTTCAAGGTGGAAAGAACTTCTCGGGCGGACAAAAACAGCGCCTTGCAATCGCGAGAGCGGTCGCAAAGTCTCCCGAGATACTGATACTTGACGACAGCTCAAGTGCGCTTGACTACGCGACAGACGCAAAACTCAGAAAAGCGCTGAAAAAGCTTTCTATGACAATAGTCATAGTATCGCAAAGAGCAAATTCCATACGTCACGCCGACAAGATAATCGTGCTTGACGACGGTATTGTTGAGGGCATTGACACTCACGCAAATCTGCTGAAAAGCTGTGCTGTCTACCGCGAGATATGTCTTACACAATACACCGAGCAGGAGCTACTCGAACAGGAAAAGGAGGGATAAGCTGTGGCAAAAAACAACAAAAAAGGCTCGCTGCTGCGTATCCTCCGATATGTAAAGCCGCAGCTTTGGCTCGTTATTATCGCGCTTATATGCGCCGCGGCAAGCGTACTGCTGTCGCTTTATACAACGGTATTGGTCGGCGAGGCTGTAGACTGCATAACCGAGCTTGGCGCGGATTTCGCCGCTATGACGCCGATACTGATAAAGATAGCGGTTATAATCCCGATTGTTGCGGGACTGCAATGGCTGATGTACTTCTGCACCAACGCGATAACTCACCGCACCGTAAAGGCGCTTCGCACAGACGCTTTCCGCCAGGTGCAGAATATACCGCTTTCATATATTGATACCAACGCGCACGGCGATATCATAAGCCGCGTGGTAAACGATGTTGACACGGTATCCGACGGACTTTTACAGGGCTTTCAGCAGCTTTTCACAGGCGTTGTCACCATAATCGGCACGCTGTGCTTCATGCTGTCGCTCAACCTCGAAATTACCCTTGTCGTTGTATTAATAACGCCTGTTTCCTTTGCCGTTGCGGCAGTCATTTCAAAACTGTGCTTCAACAAATTCCGCGAGCAGTCGAAATTAAAGGGTGAGCTTACAGGCTTTATTGACGAGCATATCGGCGGTCAGAAGCTTGTTAAGGCTTTCGGCTATGAGGAGGCTTCGCAGCAGCAATTCGACGATATAAATGAGAGGCTCAATATCTGCGGCAGACGTGCGCAATTCTACTCCGCGCTTACAAACCCCTGCACGCGTTTTGTTAATTCCCTCGTTTACGCGGGCGTGGGAGTTTTTGGCGCTCTGCGAGTTATCACCTCGGCGGGTACTTTCAGCGTGGGCGGTCTGTCCTGCTTTTTGCAATACGCTAATCAGTACACAAAGCCATTCAATGAGATATCGGGAGTTATCACAGAGCTTCAGAACGCTATCGCGTCGGCAGGACGTATATTTGAGCTTATCGACGAACCCGAGGAGGTTTCCGATAAGAACTGCGAAGTGCTTCAAAACTGTGACGGCGAGGTGCTGCTTGACGATGTATCGTTCAGCTATGTTCCCGAAAAGCCGCTTATCGAGGAGCTTAACCTAAACGTTAAGAGCGGTCAGCACATAGCGATAGTTGGCCCGACAGGCTGCGGAAAGACAACGCTTATAAATCTGCTCATGCGCTTTTATGATGTCGTATCAGGTGAGATAAGGGTCAGCGGAACGCCGATAAAGCAGCTCACCCGAAACAGCCTGCGCAGGGGCTTCGGAATAGTACTTCAGGAAACATGGCTGTTCAAAGGTACGGTGCGCGAAAACATCGCCTATGGCAGACCCGAAGCTACGCTTGACGAGGTGATAGAAGCGGCTAAAGCGGCTCACGCCCACAGCTTCATCAGACGACTTCCGCAGGGCTATGACACGGTAATCTCTGACGGCGGCGACCTTTCTCAGGGACAAAAGCAGCTTCTGAGCATCGCAAGAGTTATGCTCACCCTGCCGCCTATGCTGATACTGGACGAGGCTACATCTTCGATCGATACGCGCACCGAAATGCGTATTCAGAGCGCATTCGACAGAATGATGACAGGCAGAACAAGCTTTGTCGTTGCGCACAGGCTGTCCACTATCAGAAACGCCGACTGTATCCTAGTTATGAAGTCAGGTCACATAGTAGAGCAAGGCACCCATGAGCAGCTTATGGCAAACGGCGGTTTTTACTCCGAGCTTATCAACAGCCGCAAGGAAAATGCATAGTGTGACGAAAAGATGAAAATCCCGTCATTCATATATGAGGGAAGTATTTCCTCTTGACACAGACAGCAATTGATGATAAAATAACAATATGATGGCACAGTATTTTTCCTGATGGTTTATGAAAATACTGCAGAAAAATGCCGCATATAGCGGCTTATTCCACAGAAAGGGGAATTTATGGGGAAGTTTAAAATAAACAAAAGAATAACGCGTCTTCTGCTTGCGGCTACTGTCGCGTTTACGACGCTTGCCGCTCCTACATTCAACGCGCAGCTTTCGGCTTCCGCTATCGACTATGACGCGGAAATTGCAGAGCTTGAAGCAAAGGCCGAGAAGCTTGCAAAGGAGAACGAAAAGCGCGAAAAAGAGATAGACGGACTCAGCGGTGACATTGCCGACAACGAATACGCTATGAGCCTTATCAACGATCAGATCGCAGGCTATAACGAGGAGATCGACAATCTCGGCGACCAGATAACAACAATGCAGATAAGAATAGCCGAGAAAGAAGCCGAGATCGAAAATGTTGAGCTTAAAATTGAGGACAAGGAAGAAGAGATCGAGCTGAAACGCGACACTATCTCAGAGCTTGAGCAGCAGAACGCGCTCAATCTTGAGAAATTCGCACAGCTTGTACGCGCGCTTTATATGAACGACGCTACCGACACCGCACCGATACTCAACGGCTCGGACGACTGGTATGACTTCCTTGTTTATGTTGATGTTGTGCAGAATATAAGCCAGCAAAACCTTGATTTCATGAACGAGCTTCTGGACGATATCCATCATCAGGAGGATCTGATACAGGGTCTTAATAATGACATCGCACAGCTTAACGCTGACAAATCAGCGCTTCAGGATAAAAAGCTTATTCTGGAGCAGGAGGCTTCCGTTCTCTTTGACAAAAAGGACGAGGTGCAGAAGATATCCGATGAGCGTTACGAAAAGCTGAACGAATACGCTGAATACAACGAAAGCCTTGAATGGCAGATCAAATCCCTCAGAAGCGATACCGATGAATACGAGGAACAGATCGAAGAAATAAACGACGAGATAGAATCTCTCGTGCGCAGAAAGCAGGCAGAGCTTTCGGGCGGATACGACTACAGCTCCGATGGCTTCAGATGGCCACTTGATAAGAAATATCAGCTCATCACTACATATTTCGGATATGACGCATGGCGAGGCGGCAGCCACTACGGCATAGACGTAGGAAACCGCGGAATCGGCGGCTCAAACATCTATGCAGCGCAGAGCGGCACCGTTATCACCGCATACAATGACAGCGGCTGGCACGGCGGCTACGGAAACTATGTAATAATCGACCACGGCGGCGGACTTTCCACGCTGTATGCACACTGCTACGCTACCACTGTTAAGGTAGGTCAGGAAGTAAAGAAGGGCGAGGTCATCGGCTATGTCGGAACGACAGGCTGGTCAACGGGTAACCACCTCCACTTTGAGACCCGTGTAAACGGCGTTGCAAAGAATCCTTTCAACTATTCTTATGAATATATTTAATTAAGTTTTAAACTCCCCGAAAAGAGCGAACATTCTTTTCGGGGAGTTTTTTGCAGTTAATTTCATACAGCCGCGTTTTATGCTTAATCTGCGGAACTGCCGCAGAAAGGAGCAAAATATGGCTAAAAAAGTTACGGCGGCTGAGTTTTTCGATAAGCACAACCGCTCATTTATGAAATTCGGCGAAATGTTTGCAAAAAAGATAACCGATGAGGAGCTTATCTCTACCCTTGCCGAAAAAGACCTCGAAAAGCTTGCAAAGGTGTTCAGACTGGTGTTTGACATGGTGGAAGAAAACACCTCCGCCGACGAAAACGACAGGCTTGCAAAGCTAATCAAGGCTTACTCGGAGGTGGAGTGCGATGAGTGAGCTTTCGCCGAAGCAGCAGCAAGCGCTGTCAATGCTGAAAAGCGGAAAGCTTCGCCGCATAAACATTTTGGAGGGCAGCGTAAGAAGCGGCAAGACCTATATCTCAATGATATTATGGGGCTTCTGGGTGGCTGCGTGTCCGCGTGAACAGGCGTATCTCATGGCGGGAAAAACTCTCACCACGCTTAAAAGGAACGTGCTGGAGCCTATGTGCGAGCTGTTCGGAAGCAGCTTTTCCTACAGCCTCACAAAAAAACAGGCTCAGCTTTTCGGGCGCAGGATATATCTGGAGGGCGCGGCAAATGCGGGCGCAGAGGGCAAGATACGCGGTATGACACTGCGCGGAGCATACTGCGATGAGCTTTCGCTGTTTGGCGAGGATTTCTTCGCCATGCTGCTGTCAAGACTCTCGGAAGATGGTGCGAAGCTTTTTGCAACCACAAACCCCGACACTCCGTCGCATTGGCTTAAAAGAGATTATCTCGACAAGGAGCTTCCCGACCTGCTGTCGCTGAAATTTACACTTGACGACAATCCGCATCTCCCCTCGGATTATGTCAAGGCGCTGAAATCGGAGTTTTCGGGAGTGTTCTATGACCGATTTATCCTCGGAAACTGGGTCGCCGCCGAGGGCAGAATATACGATGGATTTTCCAAGGCTTGCGTAATAAGCGCCGAGCAGCTTTCTCAAAAGCTGTCCGAGAACAGGCTTTTGACCTCGGTTGTAGGCGTGGACTACGGCGGCAACGGCAGCGCAAGCGTGTTCTGTCATGTAGGCTTTGACGTTGGTTTTAAAAACGTATATGTGCTGTCGGAATACTACGACAGCCGCAACCGCTCGGCAGAGAGTCTTATTTCCGCATTCTCGCAGTATATCACAGAAGAAAAGCGTCAGCGCCCTACCCTTGCCGCCGCCTACTGCGACAGTGCGGAGCAGCTTCTTGTGAAAAGTTTTCGCAGCGCGGTAAGGCTGGAGGTGCGAAACGCCCTGAAGCGCCCTATAAATACGCGTATCAATATGCTGTGCAGACTGATATCCGCAGGGCGTTTTTACGTTCTTGACGAATGTCCGAAGCTTATTGAAGCGATAAACAGCGCTGTGTGGGACGAGCATGATATACACCGCGATACACGTCTTGACAACGGCACAACTAACATCGACAGCTTAGACGCATTCGAATATGCCATAGAACGATTTGAAAAGGAGCTTTTCAGACTTTAGGCAGATAATTCCTCATAAAAAATGTCGTCTGCGCATAAAAACGCTTGTAAAATTATTGACAATCGGGCTGTAATGCTGTAAAATAAAAGGTAGGAATTTTATGCGGAAAAACCGCATATTTTCAAATAAACGGCTTTGCGCCTAATATAAATAAAAATCAAAAACAGGGGGAAATATCATGTGCGGAATAGTGGGCTATGTCGGCAGAAACACCTGCGCCGAAATACTGCTCGGTACACTGGAAAAGCTGGAGTATCGCGGCTATGACAGTGCTGGTATCGCGGTGTTCGACCATGACAATATCGAAGTAAGAAAGGCACAGGGCAGACTTGCAGACCTGCGCCGCAGAATGGAAAAGGACGGTGTTCCGTCGGGCTGTGCGGGTATAGGTCACACGCGCTGGGCAACTCACGGTGAGCCGTCCGACGTGAACTCTCACCCTCACAACGGCGGAAACGTCACCATCGTTCATAACGGAATAATCGAAAACTATAAGGAAATTAAGAATTTCCTTATCGGCAAGGGCAGACATTTTGTAAGCCAGACCGATACCGAGGTAGCGGCTCAGCTTCTCGACTATTACTACAGCGGCGACCCTGTCGAGGCTATCGTGGAAACTATGCACAATGTACGCGGAAGCTTCGCACTTGGTATAATGTTCCGCGATTTCCCCAATACCGTTTTCGCGGTAAGAAAGGAAAGTCCGCTGATAGTCGGTCTTGGTACAGACGAAAGCTTTATCGCTTCGGACGTTACCGCTATACTGAACTACACCCGTGACTACTACCTTTTAGAGCCTGACGAGATAGCGGTACTGTCGCCCTATGGTACGAATATTTACGACCTGCACTACAACAAGCTCAACAAGAACGTTATGCACGCAGACTGGGATCAGAATGCGGCAGAAAAACAGGGCTATGCACACTTCATGCTTAAAGAGATACACGAGCAGCCCGAGGCGGTCAAGACAACGGTAACTCCCCGTATTTCGGACGGTCTGCCTAATCTTGAAGAGTGCGGCATAACACTCGAAATGCTGCGTAGCTTCCGCAATATCCATGTGGTAGCCTGCGGTACTGCAATGCACGCGGGGCTTGTTGGAAAATACATAATAGAGGAGCTTGCGCGCGTATCCGTTAATGTTGATATTGCGTCCGAGTTCAGATACAGAAAGCCGCTTGTCACAAAGGACGACCTTGTGATAATTATTTCGCAGTCGGGCGAAACCGCCGACTCCCTTGCGGCATTAAGACTATCAAAGGAGCTTGGCGCAAAAACGCTTGCTATTGTAAATGCAAAGGGCAGCTCCATTGCGCGTGAAGCAGATATGCTGATATACACGCTTGCAGGCCCTGAGATAGCGGTAGCCTCGACCAAGGCATATATGGTGCAGATAGCAGTCATGTATCTGTTTGCGTTTTCTTTGGCGCTTGCAAACGGCACTATCGACGAAGCAAAATGCCGCGAACTTACAGCGGAGCTTCTGAAAATGCCCGAGCGCATCGAAAAAGCGGTCGCACTTGAAGAAAAGTCGCAGTATGCGGCGTCTACTCTTGTCAACGCAGAAAGCCTTTTGTATGTCGGCAGAGGTCTTGACTATGCGCTCAGCATGGAGGGCAGCTTAAAGCTGAAAGAGCTTAGCTATATCCACAGCGAAAGCTACGCTGCAGGCGAGCTGAAGCACGGCACTATATCGCTTATAACCGAGGGAATGCCTGCTATCGCGGTAGTAACCCAGCGCGCTCTCGTTGAAAAGACCGTTAGCAACATGAAAGAAATGAAAGCACGCGGCGCGTATGTTATCGCTGTGTGCGCTGATGGAATCTCGATAGATCCCGACGCTGCCGATTATGTGATAGAGCTTGAGGAATGCCCAGATATACTCGCACCGATGACGGCGGTCGTACCGCTTCAGCTTATTGCTTACTACACCGCGGTGCTGAAAGGCAACGATGTTGACAAGCCGAGAAATCTCGCTAAATCCGTTACGGTCGAATAAATTAAAAGGCACTCGCCACGGGTGCCTTTTTTGGTATGCATCGAATATCCGCGCCCAAAACTGAGTATATTAAATGAAAATATGACGGAGGAAAAACCTATGAACGTTATCACTCTCACAAAGGAAAATTTCAGCGATACCATAAACTGCGGAAAAACAGTTCTTGTAGATTTCAGAGCAGATTGGTGTGCGCCTTGTATTGCACTTTCACCTGTTATTGCCGATATCGCCGCAGAAAATCCCGATGTTTTTGTCGGAGAGGTCAATATCGACGAACAGCCGGAGCTAGCCGATGAGTATGGAATCAGCAGTATCCCTACCCTACTGGTGTTCAGAAACAGCGAGATAGTAAACGCTGCTGTGGGACTTAAAACAAAAGAGCATATCACATCAATGTTGAAATAATAACACTTTAAGAAATATTACGACGACATTTTAAAAAACGTATAGTGATTAAGCAAGCAATACAAGTATTAAAACCTCAAAAAAACGTCGTTTTTTAGTATCCCCCTGTTATCACAGGGGGATATTTGTCAATATAATACAAACCATAGCTAAAAAACGGTAAAACTTAATATTCAACCGCGATATTTGTACAATATTGCTATTGAAGTATTTCGGATTTTGGATTATTATAATAAATAGCGCATTTATATATAAATATGTAGACCACAAGGCAGGTTGAATTATATGGATATTATACAGAGTATTATTGAGCTGGATAAGGCTGCCGCACGCCGCACAGAGGATATACGCAAGGCAGAGCTTCAAAAGCTGGATACCGTTGACAAAAATGCAGAGCGTAAGCAGCAAAAGCTTATAGAAAAGCATCACGGTATCGCTGACAGCAAGCGCGCAGAGCAGGAGCAGCTTCTGAACGAGAAAAAAGTTGACGCCACAACAGCACTTGAACAAAGCAAGGCTCGCATTGACGAGGTGTTCTCCTCTCACAGTGAGCAGTGGCAAAACGAGATAATCAGCCGTATCACCGGAATATAGGAGCTTTAGGATATCATGTCATTTTCGTTTAATTCCGTTATCGCAAAGGCGAGAGCGGTGTACGGCAAGGCGCTTACGCCCGAGGATTACGCTGTGCTTTGCAGCAGAGCCTCCGTTGCTGAGGCCGCCGCATTTCTGAAACAAACGCCGCGATATGAAAAAGCGCTTTCTGCGATAAATCCTCAGACAGTGCACCGCGGACAGCTTGAAGCCCTGCTGACAAGATCTATATTTGAAGTGTTTGAGCGCTTTCACAGCTTCGATTTCAGCGAGAGCCGCGCGTTTTTCCGTTATATAATAATGGAGCTTGAGGCAGAGCAGCTTCTTACCGCTATCGAAGGCATCGGGGCAGGCTCGGCAGAGCGCTATATCGCAGAGCTTCCCGTATTTCTGACACGCCACGCACAGACCGATCTCATCGCGCTCGGAAAAGCTCGCAGCTATCTAGATATCGCGGAGTTACTTTCGGGCACGTCTTACGATAAGATACTGCGACCGCTGCTTGTAGACGCACAGGAAAACGGCAATATATGCATAAGAGAATGTGAGCGCAGACTGTATACCGCATACTATATGTCCGCACTGAAATCGGCAGAAAAGATATACCGCGGAAAACAGCGTGACGAGCTTAAACGCGCACTTCTTAAAAGCGTGGACATGGAAAATGTCGTGACCTGCTTGCGTATGAGAGCATTCGGCGCGGATAAGGGTGAAATGAAAGAGCTTCTGCTGCCGTTCAAATATCGCCTTAACGACGAGCAGACCGAATACCTCATGCAACTCGACAGCGCCGCAAAGGTCGAAGCGCATCTTGAAAAGCTGGGTTACAGAACAGACGCGCCCGCGCAGTTCGACACAGTAGAACAGCTTACAGAAAAAATAACTATGCACCATCTGCGGCGTATGATAAGGCTGTCGCAAAACTCGGCGGCAGTTTATTACGCGCTGATAGAGTGTCTAAAAATAGAACAAAGAAATGTAAAGACTGCAATCGAAGGTATCCGCTACGGACTAAGTAGCAGCGAGATACTCGATATGCTGGTAATATGAAAGGGGTGTAACTGAATGGGTATTGAAAAAATGTCGCGCCTTACAATCGAGGGCAGCATTGATAAGCTTGACAGTGCTTTGATGCTGTGCTGTGAGAGCAAGATATTTCAGATATCCGAAATGGGCGACACTGCCATGCTGCGCAGTATGAACGAGCAAAATCCCTACGAGAGCGCCTACACCGCGATATGCGATATAGCAGCTTCGGTAAAGATAAAGCCGCAGTTCACAGATTTCAGCAAGGTCACGCTGCAAACAGGAGAGGAGTTTTCCGACTACTGCGATAAAACAAGCGAGGAGCTTGCGTGGATAAAAAAAGAATACGATGATATCACCGCTTCTCTTGAGGAGCACAAGCGTACCGACGCTTATATTAAACATCTTATCGGTCTTAACGTAAGCTTCCACGACCTGTATAATCTGAAATATACAAAGGTTCGCATAGGCAGGCTTCCAACCGAAAATCTGCAGAAGCTTGAATACTACGACAATAAGGCTCTGCTTTTCGTACCATTTGAAAGCAGCGGCGACTATACATGGGGATTGTATCTTGCACCGAAAGATAACGCAAGCTTTGCGGATACAGTCATGAACTCCCTGTTCTTTGAGCGCATGAAGCTGCCCGATTATCTTGTGGCTGACGCAGCGACCTCAGATGAGATACTTGAAAAGGTCATCGAGGACGAAAAAGCGCTTCAGGCAGAGCTTCAGAAAAAGCTTGACAAATACATCGAAAGTCACAAAGACGAATTTCTCGCAGTGATGAGCAAGCTTAAATACCTCAGCGAATGCTTTGAACTGAGAAAAAAGGCGTTTATCTCAGAAGAGAACTTTACACTGTCAGGATACTGCCCGACAAAGCAGAGCAAAGCGCTTTGCGAAAAGCTAGACGCTATCGAGGGCGTCAGCGCAGTCGGAGTTGCGGTAAAGAGCGGAACGGCTTCCGCAGATGTTCCGATAAGACTTAAAAACAACATCATATTCCGCCCATTTGAAATGTTCGTAAAGATGTACGGACTTCCCGAATATGGCACGTTTGATCCGACGCCGTATGTTGCGGTGACATATATGCTGCTGTTCGGAATAATGTTCGGCGATGTGGGTCAGGGTCTTCTGATATCCTTGTTCGGACTTATCCTCAGCAAGCTTACCAAAAACGGACTTGCTCCGATAATGACGCGAATAGGTCTTTGCTCGGCGGCAATGGGCGTTGTCTATGGCTCAGTTTTCGGAATAGAAACGCTTATTGAGCCTTTCTTCCACCGCGAAGAGATATGGAAGCTTCTCGGCTATACCGAGCGACCCGAAAACATATTCCAAGTTGCGACTATGCTGCTTATTGCGGCGCTCGCTATCGGTATCGTGCTGATAACGATATCCATGAGCTTCAACACCGTGCTGAACTTCAAAAAGCGCAAGATAGGCGAAGCGCTGTTCAGCATAAACGGCGTTTGCGGTCTGGTGTTCTACATCTCGCTCGTCGCAGGCGCTGCAGGAATGTTCATGTTCGGCGCAGAGCTGTTTACACCAGCATATGTGATATGCCTTATCGTTCTGCCGCTGGTGCTGATATTCTTCAAGCACCCGCTGTCCGACCTTATCAGCGGCAAAAAGCACGCCGAAAAGATTTCTGTCGGAAACTTCATCATTGAGAATTTCATCGAGCTGTTTGAGGCGGCGCTCAGCTTCCTTTCAAATACGATGTCGTTCCTCCGTGTGGGCGGCTTTATCCTGAGCCACGCGGGCATGATGCTGGTAGTTGCACAGCTTGCGGGAACAAATGCTCCCGACGCACAGATATCGGTAACAACAATCATAACCTACATCATAGGCAACCTGTTCGTAATGGGCGTTGAGGGTCTGCTGGTAGGTATCCAGATACTGAGACTTGAATTCTACGAGATATTCAATCGCTTCTACAGCGGAAACGGACAGAGCTTCCGTCCGCTTGAAATAACATTTGAACAAAACTGACTCGGAGGTAACTAAAAATGGAGATCGTAATGTTTTTTGCAATGCCGCTTATCGCAGTAGCTGCGATACTGCTTCCCTTATTCATCAACCTTAAGCGCACTAAGGAGCACAAGCCCACCAACAGAAAGCGCGCAGTTATCACTAATATTGCTTCCTTTATCGGTGTTATGGCGATAATGACCGTTATCCCTATGACAGGTGCATTTGCCGCAGGCGACACCGCAGCAGCCGCTGACGGCTTTACAGAGGGTATGAAGTACCTCGCTGCCGCTCTTTCTACAGGTATGGCTACTATCGGTACAGGTATCGCAGTAGGAAGCGCAGCTCCTGCAGCTATTGGCGCTGTAAGCGAGAACGACAAGTCATTTACAAAGGCACTTATCTTCGTTGCTCTCGGCGAGGGTGTAGCTATCTACGGCCTGCTGATATCTATCCTTATCCTGTTCGGATAATAAGACTATGAAATTCTATCTGATAAGCGATAACATCGACACTCAAATGGGTATGAGGCTTGCGGGCGTCGAGGGCGAGGTCGCGCACACTCCCGAGGAGGTAACGACAGCGCTTGACAAGGCTTTCTCGGACGAAAATATCGCGGTCGTGCTTATGACCGAAAAGCTGGTCGAGCTTTGCCGCGAATATGTTTACAAGCTTAAGCTAAGCTGCCGCCGTCCGCTTATTATCGAGATACCCGACCGACACGGAAGCTCGCGCGTGACCGAGGCTATCAGCCGTTATGTCAGTGAGGCAGTCGGAATAAAGCTGTGACCATCAGCTAACGCAAACAGAAAGGTTTTGCAAAATGGATAACAATGCTAAATTAGAACTGTTCAGACAGGCAATAAGCCGTCAGAGCGAGGAGGACGCAGCCGCTATCACCGCTGAGATACGCGAGAGAAGAAAGGCTGCGCATAAAGTAAAAAGCGAGCTTGCCGCAAAGGACGAGCTTGACGGAATAAAGCAGGAGATATCAAGAAGCGACGCGGAGTTCAGGCGTGAAATGTCCCGCTGCGACTATGAGCTGAAAAAGGCTGTGCTGTCCTACAGAAACGAGCGCATCACAGAGTTTTTCTCGGAAACCGAGAAAAGGCTGCAGGACTTTGTAAGCTCTGAGCAATACCCCGAATATCTCAAAAGATCGCTTGAAAAGATACGCGCCTCGATAGCGCTCGACAGTGCAACACTGATCTATGCGAGAGCCTGCGATGTTGATATCGTGCGCTCGCTCACAAGCTGTGAGGTGACCGCTGATAACAGCATAAAGCTTGGCGGTCTGCGAGCTGTTTGCCGCACCAAAAACGTGCTTTGCGACGTTACACTTGATATGGCGCTTGGCGACGAAAAGCGCCTTTTCACAGAAAAGACCGAGCTTAGATTATGATGTAAGCTATAATTTCCATGCTGAAAGGAAAGAAGCGATTTGAATACTATTCATGCTATAAACGGACCTGTCGTTAAGGTCGCCGCAGCAAAGGATTTTTCCATGCTGGAGATGGTTTACGTCGGCGAAAAGCGCCTTATCGGCGAGGTCATTGGCGTAAACGACAGTGTTACAACCATTCAGGTATATGAAAATACCGCGGGGCTTAAAATAGGCGAGCCTGTTATCCCTACAGGCACACCTGTATGCGCCACTCTCGGCCCAGGTATAATCTCTAATATTTTTGACGGAATACAGCGCCCGCTGCGCGACATGACGAAGATAAACGGCGTTTTCGTTGCCGAGGGAAGCAACATTGCCTCTCTTGACGAAGAACGCGAATTTGACGTTACTGTTACTGCAAAGGTCGGCGATAAGCTTTCGGGTGGTGAAATATACTGCACCTGTCCCGAAACTGCGCTTATAACTCATAAGTGCATGGTGCCGCCCAATGTAAGCGGTACTGTTACATTCGCCGCTGAAAACGGAAAATACAGAGTAAACGATGTAATTATAAAGCTGACGCTCGACGATGGAACAGAGCTTCCGCTGACGATGGTACAGAAGTGGGCGATAAAAAAGAGCCGTCCCATAGCAAAGCGCCTGCCTGTAAGCAGACCGCTCATCACAGGTCAGCGTATCATCGACACCATCTGCCCTATCGCAAAGGGCGGCACAGCGGCCATTCCCGGCGGCTTTGGCACAGGCAAAACTATGACCCAGCACCAGCTTGCAAAATGGTGCGACGCTGATATAATCGTGTACATCGGCTGCGGCGAGCGCGGCAACGAAATGACACAGGTGCTTGAGGAGTTCAGCGAGCTTATCGACCCGAAATCGGGCAGACCTCTCACTGACAGAACAGTGCTTATCGCAAACACCTCAAATATGCCTGTTGCGGCTCGTGAGGCTTCTATCTACACAGGTATAACCCTTGCGGAATACTACCGCGATATGGGCTATCATATCGCCATCATGGCAGACTCCACTTCACGCTGGGCTGAGGCGCTGCGTGAGATATCGGGACGTCTTGAGGAAATGCCCGCAGAAGAGGGCTTCCCTGCTTATCTCCCCTCTCGTCTTTCCGAGTTCTATGAGCGCGCAGGCTATGCCGAAACGCTTTGCGGCAGCGAGGGCAGCGTTACCATAATCGGCGCCGTTTCTCCTCAGGGAAGTGACTTCTCCGAGCCTGTTACACAGAATACAAAGCGCTTTGTGCGCTGCTTCTGGGCGCTTGACAAGTCGCTTGCATACGCACGTCATTATCCCGCAATTGACTGGACAAACAGCTACAGCGAGTATCTCGATGAGCTTTCGGATTTCTATACCGATAACGTTGGCGCAGAGTTTATGAAGCTTCGCCGCGAGATGTCCAATATCCTGCTGGAAGAAAGCAAGCTTATGGAGATAGTAAAGCTTATTGGTGCGGACGTTCTTCCCGATGACCAGAAGCTTGCGATCGAGATCGCAAAGGTCGTTAGAGTGGGCTTCTTACAGCAGAACGCTTACCACAAGGACGATACCTATGTTCCGCTTGAAAAGCAGATGCTTATGATGAAGGCTATCTCAAAGCTTTACAGCCTTTCACTTATCGCTGTAAAGAGCGGCGTTCCGATCGCCGATGTGATCGCACTGGGCTTCTTCGACAAGCTGATAAAGATGAAATACGATATCCCCAATGACAGACCCGAAATGTTTGCGGAGTACTTCGCACAGATGGACGAAGCATTCCGCACGCTTTCCGTCTGACTGCAAAGGAGTTAATATATGAGCTTACAATACATGGGGCTTAAAGATATAAACGGGCCTCTTATTGCGCTGGAGGGCGTTTCGGGCGTTTCGTTCGATGAAATAGCTTCTATCCGTCTTGACGACGGCACGGAGCGTATCGGCAGAGTTGTTGAGATGCAGGGCGACAAGGTCGTGCTGCAGGTATTCGAGGGCACAAACGGTATCTCCCTCAATAATACTAGAACTGTATTTTCGGGAAAGCCCCTTGAGATCCCGCTTGCTCCCGAGATACTCGGCAGAGTTTTCAGCGGTGCAGGCAAGCCCATTGACGGACTTGGCGCAGTGTTCCCCGAAAAGATGGGCGATGTAAACGGACAGGCGCTTAATCCCGTTGCAAGACAATACCCCAGAAACTATATCCACACAGGTATATCCTCTATCGACGCGCTGATGACGCTTATCCGCGGACAAAAGCTTCCGATATTCTCGGGTGCGGGTCTGTCGCATAACAAGCTTGCGGTGCAGATAGTAAAGCAAGCAAAGCTTGCAAAGCAAGAGGATTCCGATTTCGCGGTAGTTTTCGCTGCAATGGGCGTTCAGAATGACGTTGCGGACTATTTCCGCCGCTCGTTTGAGGAAAACGGCGCGATAGAGCGTGTTGCGATGTTCCTCAATCTTTCCAATGACCCGATAATCGAGCGTATCCTGACACCTATGTGCGCGCTGACCGCCGCTGAATACCTCGCATACGAAAAGAATATGCATATCCTCGTTATCATGACTGATATGACGTCTTATGCCGAAGCGCTGCGTGAGTTCTCCTCCTCAAAGGGCGAGATACCGGGCAGAAAGGGCTACCCGGGCTATCTTTATTCAAACCTTGCAGCTCTGTATGAGCGCGCGGGAGTTGTAGAGGGCAGCACAGGCTCGGTAACTCAGATACCGATACTCACCATGCCTAACGATGATATAACTCACCCGATTCCCGACCTTACAGCCTACATCACTGAGGGACAGATAGTTTTTG
This sequence comes from Oscillospiraceae bacterium, assembly GCA_015067175.1. GTDB lineage: Bacteria > Bacillota > Clostridia > Oscillospirales > Ruminococcaceae > CAG-115. Next base: position 132,690 of record SVMX01000007.1, read on the forward strand.
ACCGCGACCTTGATCAGCGTGGCATTTATCCAGGTCTTTCCGTGCTTCTGTCGCTGTCGCGTCTTATGAAGGACGGTATCGGCGAGGGCTACACAAGAGCAGACCACTCCGCTGTTTCAAACCAGCTTTTTGCGGCGTATGCAAGAGTTCAGGACGCTCGCTCGCTTGCTTCCGTTATCGGCGAGGAGGAGCTTTCCGAAAACGACCGCGCATATATGGCTTTCGGCAAGCTGTTTGAGGACAACTTCTTAAATCAAGGCTTTGACGAAAACCGTTCTATGGACGACACACTTGAGCTTGGCTGGGATCTTCTGTGTACTCTTCCAAGAACAGAGCTTGACCGTATCGACGACCAGCTTCTCAATGAAAAATACGATCCTGCAAGAGCAGAACGTTTCAGCAAGAACGCTTAAAAATCAGATAACACCGAAAGGAGCGTAAAGATTTGGCTGAACAGATATTCCCTACCAAGGGTAATTTAATAAAGGCGAAGCGCTCCTTGCGTCAGGCTAAGATGGGATATGAGCTTATGGACAGAAAGCGCAATATCCTTATCCGCGAAATGGTGGAGCTGACAGACGCTGCAAAAGAGATACGCAACAGTATAGACAGCACCTACACAGCCGCCTACAAAGCACTGCAGCGCGCTAATATCTCAATGGGCGTTGTCAGTGATGTCGCAAATACGTTTCCTGTTGATGATTCGCTTGATCTCAGCACGAGAAGCGTAATGGGCGTTGAGCTTCCAAAGCTGACGCACGAGAAAACAGAAGCCGCGGACTATCGCCTGCATCTGACCAACTCAAGCTTTGATGAGGCGTATATCAGCTTTAACAAGGTGAAGCTGCTGACTGTTCGTCTTGCCGAAATAGAAAACAGCATATACCGCCTTGCTGTGGCTATCAAAAAAACACAGAAGCGTGCAAATGCGCTTAAAAACATCATGATACCGAAATTCGAGGGAACTGTGCGTTTTATAACCAACGCCCTCGAAGAAAAAGAGCGCGAGGAATTCTCACGCCAAAAGGTCATCAAGAAAGCAAAGCTTAAAAAACAGGCATAAAAGATAAGGCATACCATTTGGTATGCCTTATTTTTATGCTCAAAACAGAAATTCCTTTACAAGATTACCTATCACCTCAGATTGCTCCGCTGTAAGCTTGTCGACTGCAAGACGATTTTTATTCCTCATCAGCTCAGCTATGCGGATAAGCAGCCCTGCCTGCTCCTCTGTCAGACCGTGAACAGATATAACGCCCTGCTTTTCGACTCCGCCGAGATAATCAAGCGACACATTAAATATCGCCGCAAAATCGCGCATGGTCTCAAACGGCGGCGTCTGATAGTTATTTTCATAGCGGCTGATTATGCCCTTATCGCGGTTTATCCTCTCACCAAGCTCCTGCTGTGACATACCCGCGTCAAGTCTGAGTTTTTTTAGTATCAAGCCAAGATCGTACCCATTCTGCATCGTAAAAACCTCTTTAAAGTCTTATTTTATTCAAATTTTAGCAAAAAAGTGTTGCAAAATCTAAAACTTTATGATATAATATATGCGAAATCAATAACTTTTCGCACAAAAAGTTGCAGAATTTCAAACACAGCACGCACTAATGTGCAAAACTAATCAAAATTGGAGGAAAAACATGAAACTTAGGAGAATTATGTCAGCCATGCTGGCAGCGTCACTTGTGACAAGCACAGTTGCTTTTGCGGACGAGGTGATTGCTGAACAGCCCGATTTTGTTAACTTTGCAGTTAGCAATGATAAGGGAACTTATACTTTCAGCGATGCCCAGCTTGAAGCTTACTTAGATTACATGGTAGAGGTCAACGGCATGACCGAGGACACAACTGTTGTCAACGAGCCTGGGTATATCTTCGGTGAGGACAGCACTTTCACCGTTGCAGACTGCGAACGCTACAATTTAAACCAGATATGGCAGGTATCGGTTGAATACATAGATGTACAGGCTGACGCTGACGGCAACATAAGCATGCGGCAGTTGTTACACTCTGTAGGATACAGCGTATCAGCCTCTCATATCTGGACGCCCAGTTACATAACAGGCAACGCTAACGGGGGTGAGGGCGATACCGTTACCGCATCAAGAATAATTAATGCATATTTATATGCTCCTTGGGCTGAAACCACTGATTTTGCCGATGTAGATATAATTCAGTTCTACTTTAATTATGGCGAGGATGAAGTTGAGTACAACGACATGGGTCTCCCCATACAGCCCGAGGAAAGCAAGTGGTCAGGTGAATGGGTGTTCACTGAAAGCGGTGCAGCTATGCTGAGCGAACTTGCAGCCAACGAATCCGAAAATGTTCCTGATACTTCTTCCGAAGCTTATGAGGTTGACGTAACATCAGCGCTCTCCGCTGAGGATATCGCTGATGTTATCGCAGCAAATGCTGATTCCGATGTTGTTATCAATGGCGAGAACGGCGTTTCCTTTAAGTTTGCAAAGGGCACAATGACAACGGTTGACGGCGTTGAGGCTTATGACTTCACAAGCACTATCTCCACAGACCTCGCTGATGCGGCAAGCGCCAAGCTGACAGAAGATAACTTTGTTCTGTCTATCGACTACGCTTACAGCGGCAAGCTCCCCGCAAAGGCTGAGATCACTATTCCTGTTGGCGCTGAGTATGTAGACAAGACGCTGTACTACAGCAGAGTTCTTGAAAACGGCGTTAAGCTTATTGACAGCGCAAAGGTAGACGAAAACGGCTATATCACCGTAACACAGGACAGCTGCTCTGATTATATTCTCACTACAGAGGATATCTCCGCTGATGCGGCAGGCAGCACCGATGGCGCAGACAGCGATGACAAAAATTCCGCCGACACAGGCGCTCAGGGCGTTGCAGCGGCGGCAGGTATTGCACTTGCGGCAGGTGCGGCAGTTCTGTTCTCACGCAAGAGAAAGTGATCGTTGCAAAATCTTCATAAAACTTCAAACTAATTCCTCAAAAAAGCGCCCCAATGATGTCGGGGCGCTCGCGCGTAATTAAAACAAAAAGGCTGTGCAGCTTGGCACAGCCTTTATTATATAACCTTGTTCTTAACTTACTTACCCAACGCAGCCTTAGCGGTAGCAACAATGTTGTCTGCGCACAGACCAAACTCCTTAAGCAGTGCAACTGCGGGGCCGCTGTGACCGTAGGTATCCTTTACGCCGATCTTGATAACAGGTACGGGGCACTCCTCTGTAACAACTTCTGCAACAGCCGAGCCAAGTCCGCCGATAACGCTGTGCTCTTCAACAGTGATAATCTTGCCTGTTTCCTTTGCGGCCTTGATGATGATGTCGCGGTCGATAGGCTTGATTGTGTGGATATTGATAACGCGCGCGTCAATGCCCTGCTCTGCAAGAGCCTTGCCTGCCTCAATAGCCTCTGCAACCATCAGACCTGTTGCGATGATTGTGATATCCTTGCCGTCCTTAATCTGAACGCCCTTGCCTACTTCAAACTTGTAGGTAGCCGCGTCGTTGAAGATGGGAGCAGCAAGACGACCAAATCTCATGTAGGTAGGACCTACATAGTCAGCCATTGCGAGAACTGCTGCCTTTGCCTCAACATCGTCAGCAGGGTTTATTATTGTCATACCGGGGATAGCGCGCATGATAGCGATATCCTCGTTACACTGGTGAGAAGCACCGTCCTCGCCTACGGATATACCTGCGTGTGTTGCGCCGATCTTAACGTTGAGGTGAGGGTAGCCGATGCTGTTTCTAACGATCTCAAACGCTCTGCCTGCTGCAAACATCGCAAAGGAGCTTGCAAATACAAGCTTACCTGTTGTTGCGATACCTGCGGCAACGCCCATCATATTAGCCTCTGCAATACCGCAGTCAAAAAACTTGTCGGGATATGCAGCCTTGAATGTACCTGTTTTTGTTGCGGCAGCAAGGTCAGCGTCCAGAACTACGAGGTCGGGGCGCTTCTCAGCGAGCATTACCAGAGCTTCGCCGTAGCTGTCACGGGTTGCTTTCTTTTCCATATCTATAACTTCCTTTCGGTGTGATTACTTCTCAAGTTCTGCAAGACGTGCCTTCAGCTCGTCCATAGCCTTTGCATACTCCTCGTCATTGGGAGCCTTGCCGTGCCAGCCGCACTGGTTTTCCATAAAGGAAACGCCCTTGCCCTTTGTGGAACGCTGAATGATAACTGTGGGCTTGTTGAGAACTGTTTCAGCCTCGTTGAATGCCTTTTCGATCTCGTCAAAATCGTGACCGTTGATGCAGATAACGTGCCAGCCGAATGCCGCGAACTTCTCGTCGATGGGATAGGGACTCATAACATCGCCAATCTTACCGTCGATCTGAAGACCGTTGTTGTCAACAACTGCTACAAGATTATCAAGCTGGTAGTGAGCCGCAAACATTGCAGCCTCCCAAACCTGACCCTCCTGTATCTCACCGTCGCCGAGAACGGTGTATACCTTATAGGTATCACTCGAAATCTTGCCCGAAAGCGCCATACCGCAAGCCGCGGAGATACCCTGACCGAGCGATCCTGTGCTCATATCAACGCCGGGAACCTTGCCTCTTACGGGGTGACCCTGAAGTCTGGAGTCGATCTTACGCAGAGTTTTCAGCTCCTCAACAGGGAAAAATCCTCTGTGTGCAAGACAAGCGTACAGCGCGGGCGCTGTGTGTCCCTTGGACAGCACAAGTCTGTCGCGGTCTGCCATTTCGGGGTTTGCGGGATCGACGTTCATTCTGTTCATATACAGATATGTCAGAGTGTCCGCAACGGAGAGAGAGCCGCCGGGGTGACCCGCCTTAGCATTGTAAACGCCCTCAATTACGCCCATTCTGACCTTTGTCGCAGCTATTTCAAGCTGCTTTTTCAGTTGTTCGTCCATGTTTAGTCCTCCTGTATTTTACAAATCGGTGATTCCGATATTTATTCCATAATTATTATACCTTGTATTAGTGAATTAGTCAATATCAATACTGTACAAGATTACTGTGTTTAATCGCTGTCTGTTACGCGAACATGATAACGCTGAGCATTACAAGCTCTCAATATACTCGATTATCTCAGCAATCGCGCCGCTGTTGTTGTCGCATACAACGAGGTCGGCCGCCGCCTTTACTTTCTCCTGTGCGGAAGCTACCGCAACGCCGAGGTCGGCCTTCTGTATCATCGCGAGATCGTTCATGTAATCGCCCGATGCAACTGTGAACCTGTCCTCCGCGCCGAGTATCCTTATAAGCTGCCTGTAGCCCATGGATTTATCCACGCCCTCGGGCAAGCACTCGTAGTAAACAGGCGCGCTGCGCACCCACTGAGCCTGCTGCATATCAGACTGCTCGATGTAACGCTGTATCTCGTCCATTCGCTGCGGCTCGTGCGCAAGCAAAACTTTCAGCCAGCCCTTTTCGGGAAGCTCCTCTATCGTGCAAGGGTGAGGCTCGATCTTTTCAAGTGCAAGATGGTCAAGCTCCGTCTGATTTATAAACGGAGTGTATATCGTCTGCTCGTGCAGCACCTCTATGCCGAGGTCGGGAAAAAGCTCGGAAAGGCGCTTTACATATTCCCTCGCGTGGTTTCCTATCTCGCACTGCCACACGAATTTGTCAGCTTTAAAATCATACACCGCCGCACCGTTGAACACAACAGCGGGAATATCAACACCCAGCTTTTCAACCGCAGAACGTGCCATTCCGCAGCCGCGTCCCGTTGCAACGGTAAAAATTCCTCCGCCCTTTCTGAAACGCTCTATTGCCGCCAGATCGCACGGCAATATCTGTTTATCGTCAGTAAGCAGCGTTCCGTCAAGGTCGGTCATGAAAATGACTTTACTAAAATCCATTCTTATCCCTCAATGCTTTTCAGGAATTTTGTGAAATACTCGGGCAGCTCGCTTTCAAACTCCATATATTCGCGCGTTCTGGGGTGAACAAAGCCCAGCTTCTTTGCGTGCAGACACTGACCATTAAGCCACTTCGGCTTTCCGCTTCCATAAACCTCATCACCTGCAACAGGATTTCCCTTGTAAGCCATGTGAACGCGTATCTGATGAGTTCTGCCTGTTTCAAGCTTAACTCTCAGATGCGTGTAGCCCGAATATCTGCGTATTACGGAATAGTGCGTTATTGCCTCGCGTGAATTTTCTAACGTCACGCACATTTTTTTGCGGTCGTTCTTGCTTCTGCCTATCGGAGCGTCTACCTTGCCGTCCTCCTTGACAGCGCCGCAGACCACCGCCTCATACTCACGTGTAAAGCTGTGCTCCTTTATCTGCTCGGACAGCCCGATGTGCGCAAGGTCATTCTTTGCAACCATCAGCAATCCGCTTGTGTCCTTGTCTATTCGATGGACTATTCCAGGGCGTATCTCACCGTTTATTCCCGAAAGGCTGTCGCCGCAGTGAAACATCAGCGCGTTCACAAGAGTGCCGCTGTAATGCCCCGCCGCCGGGTGTACTACCATGCCCTTTGGTTTATTCACAACAAGCAGGTCGTCGTCCTCATACACTATCTCTATCGGGATATCCTCGGGAAGTATGTCAACGCCCTGCGGCTCGGGGAGTGTTATCTCGATTAGCGCACCGCTTTTCGGCGTATCCTTTTTGTTCGCAGTTTTGCCGTCAACAAGCACCGCGCCCTCCTCGATAAGCTTCGCCGCCGAGCTTCGGGAAAGCTCCGTCTGCTCGGATATCAGCTTGTCAAGGCGAACTCCACCCTCTGCGTAAAACTCAATTTTCTCCATCTTCAGTCACTTCTTCGGTGCTTTCAGCTTTATCATCGTCCGAAGCCTTTTCGGCTTTCTTTTTACGAACTTCGGACACCTCGTCTATAATAACAAGCACGCACAGCAGAATTCCGCCGCATACCGCGCATATATCCGCAAAATTGAATATTGCAAAATTTATTATCCTGACATCAATAAAGTCTATAACATTTCCGTCATTGAATATCCTGTCGATAAGATTTCCCACACCTCCGCCGATGACAAGCGAAAACGAGAGAATATACCACGGACGGCGAACATGCTTCAGCACCATAGCGCACACCATAGCCCCCAACATAAGCGAGGTTACGCAGATGAGCATTGCTGTCTGCCCTTCAAACATACTGAAAGCCGAGCCGTCGTTCAGATAGTACGACAGGTTGAGCACCTGCGTATCTCCGAATTTTATCAGAAATATAGAATCGTGCAGCTCCATATTCTGCACTACCAGCCATTTTGTAAGCTGATCGATACCAACGAGCACCGCCGAAAGCAGCAGCCCGATAAGCACCATGATATTGATCTTTTTATCAGATACTATCTCTTTATTGCTCAATTATTGTTCCCCTTAAACACAATTAGGGGAAAGGGGTAAACCCCTCCCCCTAAAATATTCAGATCACTTGCCGAAATCCACCATAACTGCAGCGCAGCGTGCGCAAAGGTGCGGATACTCTGCTACTGTGCCTACTGTTGCGTTGTGGCTCCAGCAGCGCTCGCACATTTCACCTGCCGCCTTTTCAACGGTCACGGAAACGCCCTCAACAGCGCCCTTGAACTCACCCTCGCCAACTGCGACATTTAAATAGGAAACGCCGAATACCGCAGCAAGCTCTGCATAAGCGGAAAGCTCTGCAACTGTCTTTTCGTCTGCGTATACATTTACGCCTGCGTCAAGTGCCTTACCGATAACGCCTGCGGTTCTCTTTTCCTCAAGAGCCTTCAGAACATCATCGCGTACAGCGTGAATACGGCTCCACTTAGTCTCAAACACTGCGTCTACGGTAACGCCTGTCTTTTCAGCCATTGCGTTAAACGGAACACCGCGCAGATCGTCAATAGACTTATGAGGCATATACTGCCAGATCTCGTCAGCTGTGAATGTAAGGATAGGAGCAATGAGTCTTACGAGAGAATCAAGAATGATGTACATAGTTGTCTGTACAGCCTTTCTCTCCTCAGACTTTTCAGCGGAACAATAAAGTGTATCCTTAACGATATCAAGGTAGAAGTTGGACATATCAACAACACAGAAGCTGTGGATAGCATGATATGCAAGGTAGAAGTCGAAGCTCTCATAAGAAGCCTTGACCTTTTCAATAACCGCGTCAAGACGGGACAGCGCCCACTTGTCGATATCGCTGAGCTTATCGAGAGAAACCATCTCGGTGTCAGGATTGAAGCCATCACCGTTTCCGAGGTTACCAAGGATAAATCTCGCTGTATTTCTGATCTTTCTGTATGCCTCGGAAAGCTGCTTCAGCATATCCTGAGATACTCTCATATCGTTGTGGAAGTCAAGAGAAGCAACCCACAGACGAAGCACGTCGGCGCCGTACTGCTTTATTACCTCTTCGGGGAGGATAACGTTGCCCTTGGACTTATGCATCTGCTCGCCCTTGCCGTCAACTACCCAACCGTGTGTGCAGACAGCCTTATAAGGAGCTACGCCCTTAGTTGCAACAGATGTGAGCAGCGACGACTGGAACCAGCCTCTGTACTGGTCGCAGCCTTCAAGATAAAGGTCAGCGGGCCAAGAAAGCTCGGGACGTTCCTCAACAACAGCTGCATGAGTTACACCGGAATCGAACCAAACGTCGAAGATATCCATTTCCTTGCGGAACTTGCCGCAGCCGCATTCGCACTTAACGTCAGCGGGAATAAACTCGCTTGCGTCCTTGCTGTACCATGCATCGGAGCTTTCCTTGCGGAACATATCCGCAGTAGCCTTGATGGTCTTATCGTTAACGATGGTAGCACCGCAGTCCTCGCAGTAGAGCATAGGAATCGGAACGCCCCATCTTCTCTGACGGGAAATACACCAGTCGGAACGCATATTTACCATGTTTTTGATGCGCTCCTCACCCCACTCGGGGATCCACTTAACTTCCTCGATAGCCTTTACAGCTTCTTCCTTGAACATATCAACACTGCAGAACCACTGGTCTGTAGCACGGTAAATGATAGGCTCGTGGCAGCGCCAGCAGTGAGGATAGGGGTGGACGATCTTCTGCATTGCAAGCAGAGTGTTGTCGTCCTCAAGGCGCTGAGCGATAACCTTGTTAGCGTCAGCGGTTTTAAGTCCCTCGAAAGGACCTGCCTCGTTTGTGAGGATACCCTTTTCGTTTACGGGGACAACTATCTCGAACATTCCCTTGTACTTGCTGCAAACCTCAAAGTCCTCAACACCAAAGCCGGGAGCTGTATGAACGCAGCCTGTACCGCTTTCGAGAGTAACGTGGTCGCCAACAATAACAGGTGATTTTCTGCCCATAAAGGGGTGATCGGTCTCAATAAGCTCAAGCTCTGCACCTGTGAAGCTTCCGACTGTGGAGTACTTCTTGATGCCTGTAGCCTCCATAACAGAAGCCACGAGGTCGGTAGCCATCAGCAGATATTCGCCGCAGGACTTGCTCTCCTCGTCCTCAACCTTAACGAATGTATATTCATAATTAGGGCCAAGGCAGATAGCAAGGTTACCGGGGAGCGTCCATGTTGTGGTTGTCCAGATAACAACATAAGCCTTGGAAAGATCTATTCCGAGGTCGTCAAACTTGCCCTTGCTGTCAGACAGCGGGAACTTAACATAGATAGAGAAGCAGGGATCGTCCTGATACTCGATCTCAGCCTCAGCGAGCGCGGTGTTGCAGTCTGCGCACCAGTAAACGGGCTTCAGTCCCTTGTAGATGTAGCCCTTCTTTACCATCTCGCCGAATACCTCTATCTGCTTCGCCTCAAACTCGGGCTTAATAGTGAGGTAAGGGTTATCAAAATCGCCCCAAACGCCCAGACGCTTGAACTGCGCCTTCTGGTCGTCAAGGCAGGAAAGTGCGAACTCACGGCAGCTCTTTCTGAGTGCCACAGGGTCGATAGTACCGCTGTCAGCGCCGATCTGCTTGATAGCCTTCAGCTCAATAGGCAGACCGTGGCAGTCCCAGCCGGGAACATAGTAGGCATTATAGCCATCCATGCTCTTATACTTAACGATGATATCCTTTAATATCTTGTTCAGCGCAGTGCCGATGTGAATGTTGCCGTTAGCATAGGGAGGGCCGTCGTGAAGCGTGTAAGACGGCTTATCCTTATTCTTTTCGGCAAGTGCGTAATAAATGCGCTCCTGCTCCCACTTTTCGAGCATCTCAGGCTCTCTCTTGGGAAGATTGCCCCTCATGGGGAATTCGGTCTGCGGAAGATTAAGTGTGCTGTTAAAATCCTCTGACATGGTAATATCTCCTTGCATTTGTTTAGATCAACGGCTTGCCGTTCAGCAGAAGATCATTTTTGCCAAACGGTAATGCAGCCCGCCATCTAAGTGACAGGTCACATCTTGCCTGTATTATATAAAGGCTTAGCCTGATATTTCTTTATTTATTCTTGCCGAACTGCAGATCGTTGTGGCGCTGCTTCTTTTCGGCACCCGCATTAAAGAACGGCAGATCGAATTCACCTGTTTTTGCTGTGTCCTTCTGCTCGGGAACGCTCTTGAAAGGCTCTTCCTCTGCTTCAACGGGCTGCGGCTTTTTAGGCTGCTCGGGCTGCTCTGTCTTAACGGGAGCTTCCTGCTTTACAGCAGGCTTTTCAGCCTTTTCTGCCTTTTCGGTCTTTGCAGGCTCGGGCTTAGGTGCGGGCTTCTGTTGAGCGGCAGCCTTTTCTGCCTCCTTCTGCTTAGCCGCAGCGGCTGCAGCCGCCTTTGCACGCTCTGCCTCGCGCTTTTCTACCTCCTCGGCAGCCTGCTTAACAAACTCGTTCTCGCAGCTTTCGGGGAGCTTTGTGATAAGCTCGATCTGAGCCTTATATGCGGAAATGATTCTGTTGCGGTATTCGTCAGCTTCCTTGCGTGTTCTCTGGAGAACAGTCTGCTGAAGCTCGGTCTGACGCTGCATGAGGGTGTGTATCTCCTCAGCCTTTGCACGCGCGTCCTTAACAAGCTTGTCGGCGCGCTCATTAGACTCCTTGGTTATGCGCTTTGCATAATCATCTGCGTCCTTCATCATCTTTTCGGTCTTTTCGGTTGCTTCTTTAAGCTGCTTTGCAACTGCTTCATCGGTCTCCTTCTGCAGCTTGTCCGCAGCATTCTTGGACTCTGAAATTATCTGGTTGCCCTGCTTCTGAGCCATCAGCAGCGCATCCTTCAGTGCGTCCTCATCATCGCGGTACTCGCGAATCTTGTCAGCAAGCACCTCAAGCTTGCGCTCAAGCTCGTTCTTCTCCTTCTGAAGCTGAGCAAACTCACCGGAAATCTCTCTCAGAAACTCATCAACGTCGTCTGTCTTGTATCCGTTGAAAGTTGCCTTTTCAAACCGTCTTGCCAATATATCCTTTGCGTTCATTTGGTTTTCTTCCTTCCTTGAAAGTGCCTGCTCTGACATTTTCACGCAATGCGTGATATCAGATGTATTTTTCAATAACTATGCGGATCCTGCCTTTACGGCTCTCCCCGCTTATTTCCGACAGGCGGAACCTGCCGCTGCCGCGCACTGAGATCACAGTGTTCTCTTTGACCTCGGCACTGACATTTAAGCATGGAGAAAAGTCCGCATTTACCATGCCCGATTTAATGAGCGATGCGGATCTATCTCTTGATATATTCACCGCGGCGCTGACTATGCAGTCAAGCCGCAGAGAAGATACAGTTGTATCAATACGCTTCGTCTGCTGCTGCGGAATGGGCATAGTTATCCCTTTCTGACAGCTAACGCCGACCTTGCCTATCTTATCAAGCGCCGAAACCAGCTCTGCCGCCGTTTCATGAACGAACACCACAGCATAGCCTTCCGCCGTAAGGATATCCCCCACAAGCTCACGCTTTATCTGAAGCGAGAGTATTGCTCCGAGAAAATCCCTGTGGGAAAGCTTGTCCCGTTGACGATAAGTAAAGGTAAGCGGTATAATGGGAAAACAATCGGACGCAGCAAGCTCTTCGGCATAAGTGTCCTCCACAAAGCCGCAGATGACCCTTGCCGCACCGTCATATCCCCCGTAAAAGCAGGGGCGCCCTTTCACCGAATTTTCGGCAACAACAGCCTCACGCTCGTTAAGAAACGCCGAAAACCTCGGCACTCCAGATCTGACGCTCAGCCGCTGAAGATCCGCAATGTGGGCGGAAAGATAGCGCTCCTCCTCGTTTAAAAGCGAAAATGCCACAGATCAATCAAACTGCTCGTATTCTACAAGGTCACCCTGAAGACTAACGCTTCTGGGAGTTACTGTATATGTGCAGCTTGCGATCTTCTCCATCTTGCCGTCGATTACAGCGATAACGCCTGTCATGAAATCAACGATTCTCATTCTCGCGTCAGCAGTAACGTTGTCAAGATTAAGGATAACTATAGCGTTCTCCTTGAGGAATCTAACTGCTTCCTTCATGATCTCGTCATAGTTCTTGGGCTTAAGTACTACCAGAGTTGAGCCGCCGTAGGAAGCGCCGCCGTGCATGCTGATAACCTTCTCGCTGCTTCTTGCGGAAGATGTGAACTTGGGAGCGCTTACGCTCTCAGCCTCAGCCTCTGTAACAGCGGAAGAAGAGGTATCTACATACTCATCATAATCCTCTGCGTACTCGTCCTCGCTCTGACGGAATCTTGCAAATAAATCTCCTAATGCCATAATATTTTCCTCCAATTTAATTATTTGTATATTTTCTATATCCGAACAGACCTGAGCCTATTCGGATAATTGTGGACCCGTACTTGATGGCAGTCGCATAATCCCCCGACATGCCCATAGACAACGTGTCAAACTTAAAATTATCCTCACTGCTGTTTGGCAGCGGGTGCGCCTTGATGTCCTCGAAAAGCTTTTGCATTGCGGCAAATATCTCCTCGCTGCACCACGGCGGCGGTATGGTCATAAGGCCTCTGAGCCTTATGTTCGGCAATGAAATCACCTCTGAGCAAAGCTCCCTCACGCTCTGCGGGGAAATTCCGCCCTTAGTGTCCTCCTCGCCAATGTTGACCTCCACCAATATATCCATGATCTTTCCGTGCTGAGCAGCGCGGCGGCTTATCTCTTGTGCCAACCTTACGCTGTCAACCGAATGGATCATTGTGACCTTATCAATTATGTATTTGACCTTGTTCGTCTGAAGTCCGCCGATAAAATGCACCTCGGCAGGCTTGTATCCCTCGCGCTTATCCAGAAACTCCTGAACGCGATTTTCGCCGAGCAGGTCAACGCCAAGGCCTATCGCGTAATTCACTCGCTCGGTATCGACGGTCTTTGTTACCGCCATCAGCTTGACCTCGTCGGTGCGACCCGCCTCGGCCATTACCTTTTTTATATCAGCACAGATCTGTTCATAGCTTTCCTTTATATCGGAAAAGCTTGTCTGTGTGTTACTCAACGACTTTTCCATCATGAAGATCCTTACCCTCTGTTACGATCTCATCATACAGCTTAACGTAGTCCTCTTCAGCCTCCTGCGAACAGATTATATAATCCTCGCCCCAATAAATGACGTTTATCTTTCTGAATGCAAGGCTACTTCCGCGCACTATGTAAACTCCGCGCTCGCCTTCGTCGTTATAGCGGATAGCGTCACGCGATATCCTAAGACCGCCGTAGCTGTTGACTACCAGCTTGAAATGCGCCGTGCGGCCCTGCGCCACCTCAGACGTAAGCCTGTCACACTGGAATACATAAACAGCTGTTCCGTCGCCTCTTCCCGTGTCATTTATAGACACGATCTCAGCTTTAAGCTCAGTATTCTGCGAGCCGACGCGAAGCGTCACCGTACTGCCCTCATAAATACCGTACAGCTTTGTGCTGTCGAGAACTCCTGCAACACGCCAACGATAGTCCGCGATAAGTTTTCCGACTGCGTTTTTGCTGTTAGAAATATCGGGTGATTCGATTATCTTTTCAAGCTCCGCAGCAGTGATGGTATCGCCGTCGTCAAACGACAGCTTGTCCTCATAGCCATCAACACCGCTCACAAAGTAGCCTGTGCCGTTGGCATAAACACTCTGCACATCGCCCGAAAGCCGCGCACTGAGCTGAGTTCTTTCCTGATTCAGCTGCGCTATCTTATCAGCATAGCCTGTGCTGTCACCCTTTGCTATCTCGCGCTTACACAGCGCTTCAAGCATCTGAGCGGAATACTCGTCTGCTGCGCCATAGTCGCCGCTTATAACGCAGTCTATCAAGGAAGAGTGAACGGAATTTATCTGACTGGTTATCGTTTCAAGCTGAGAGTTGTCCGTACCGACGAGCTTTTCAGCCTCGTTTAATACAGATATCTGCTCATCAAGCTCTTCGATCTGTCTGCGAAGCTCTATATCGCTGCTGTTGCGGTAGCGGTATGCAATTATTGAGCTGTTGCCGACCTTGGAGCCGTCCTCGTGCTCATAATTCAGCACACCTGTGCCCGAGCTGTAAACAACGGTCTCGTCGCGCAGATAAACGCCCTCAAACGGGATATCCTCTGTCATGTCATAAACGTACGCCGTTTCCGTGCTAAGCTCTGTATGTCCGGTAAAAACCACTTGACCGAGAAAAAATACGATAACAAAAGCCGAAAGCACGAAAATAATGGCAGTAGTCCAGCGCGATTCCATTATTCTTCGTCAGTCTTGTCGTAAGCGTCCAAAATGGAAATAGGCTTCATCGGGGTAACAGTGGAGATGGCATGCTTGTAGATAAGATTCTGCTTGCCATCGGTGTCAAGAATTACAGTATAGTTGTCAAAGCCCTTGACTATACCCTTAAACTGAAAGCCATTTGTAATATAAATAGTAACAGGAATTCTGTCCTTTCTCGCCTGATTAAGGAACACGTCCTGAAGATTGATGTCTTTTGCCATAATTAACCACCTTTTCTAATATCTGTAATGCGCTGCACGGAGCGACACGCATGGTTCCCCAACTATATAGAACAGTATAACATACTTTTTCTAAAAAAGCTATAATTTTTAAGAAATTTTTTTTAAAAAACATAAATATTATGGAATTTGCTGTATTTTCATAGCCGTTATAGGGCATTTTGCGAAAGATTTTCGACTATTCTGCGTGCTTTTTCAACTGCCTCGGTAAGACCATCGGTGTCGGAAAGCACTATTTTTTGTATCCTCGGGTCGCGTCTGAACCATGTAAGCTGCCGCTTTGCGTACTGCCGCGTGCGCAATTTAAGCTCCTCAAGACATTCCTCAAGTGTTTTTTCGCCGCGGAAATACGGATACAGCTCCTTGCAGCCTATCGCCTGAGCCGCAGTTGGCCTTTCGCTCTGCTCGAAGCACTGACGAGCCTCCTCCACAAGCCCCGCCTCGACCATGCGGTCAACGCGCAGGTTTATCCGCTCATGCAGCTTCTCGCGGTTTTCGTATTCTATCGACATCATGATAAACTCATACGGTGACGGAACTCCGCGCGACATTCGCTTTGCCTCGCTTATCGTATGACCCGTTATATGGTGCACTTCAAGCGCTCTTATAACTCGTCCGAGGTTGTTTTCGTGCAGTGTTTCGGCTGTTTCGGGGTCTATCTCGCGCAAGCGTTCAAGGAGCACAGCCGCACCCTGCTCCTCGGCAAGCTTTCGCATCTCCTCGCGGAAAGCGGGGTCACTGCCCGAATCGTCAAACTGTAAATTATCCACGAATGACGAGATATAAAGCCCCGTGCCGCCGCAGATAACGGGAGTTTTCCCGCGCGAAAGGATATCGCGAACCTTTTCATCGCAAAGCTTCACATAATCCGCGACCGAGAAAGCCTCGGACGGGTCAAGAAAGCCCAGCAGATGGTGCGGTATGCCCTGCTGCTCCTCGGGAGTTGCCTTAGCAGAGGCTACGTCCATGTCGGTGTATATCTGCATGGAATCGGCAGAGATGACCTCGCCGTTATACAGCTTCGCAAGCTCTACGCTGAGCGCGGTCTTGCCCGAGGCGGTAGGTCCGCAGACTACTATTACTTTGTTCATAGATATCACCTCGTTCTTTGTTTATTCTTAAATGCCTTTGCTGAAACAAACAATACGGTTTACTTCGTCAAATCCCATTGACAAATGAAATTTCAGACTATTTATATTGGTCAATTCACAATCGCTTGCAAATTCACTGCACCCTCTGGTTTTTGCCCATTTTTCGCAAGCGAGGAGCAGCTCTTTTGCATAGCCTTTATTTCGATGCTCTTCCTTAACAAACACGCCCTCTAAATATCCTACGGGAGAGCTGCTTGTACCCTCAACATAATCCGTTCTGAGACTGCACTGAGCAAAGCCTATCGGCACATCTTCCAAATATTTAATAAAGCATACTGCGGTGCTGCTTACAATTTCAGAAAAGTCCGATTTCAATTCCGCTAACGAAGCGCTATCCCACATTTGAATAGCCATTTCTGCTAATACGTTACAATCTGTATCAGTTGCTGTTTTTATCAAAGCAAATCGCCTCACTTAATTCCGAAATAATGCTCACACTATCCTGCTGAAATACTCTTACAAACACTGATGTATACTTTCTTTCATAAAATCCATCTACCATATATCACCA
>SVMX01000008.1 GCA_015067175.1 Oscillospiraceae bacterium
GCTTAACTATTATATCACGTTTCAGAATGTTTGTCAAGTACTTTTTCAAATTTTTTTGAAATTTTCTTTAACACTCATTTCCGAATCGTTTTTATCAGTTCCGCTTTCGTCGGACAGCTTTTGTATTATACCACTGGCAGAGATTTTTGTCAACCCCTTTTTCATCGAAAAATACAACTCTGTGCAAAACAATCACGAATTTTGCCTTTTAATCAACATTTATAAGCACCTTGCACAACAGCACTTCCACTATATGTATAATGCTTTTTTTCAGATTGACAACAAATTTATAATGTGCTAAACTATAAAACGTTGATTAAAATAAAGGAAGTGTAATTTTGAATACCACAGCAGAAAACAAACTCGGCACTATGCCTGTGCGCCGCCTTGTCGGGTCTATGGCTTTACCACTAATAATCTCAAATCTCGTGCAGGCGCTTTATAATATAGTTGACAGCATTTTCGTTGCTCAGATCAACGAGAACGCAACAAAAGCTGTTTCCCTCGCCTTTCCTATACAAATGCTGATAATCGCATTTGCAGTCGGCACGGGCGTCGGAATGAGCAGCCTTATGTCCCGTAAGCTCGGCGAAAAGAACTTCAACGATGCAGGAATTGCTGCAAACCAAGGCTTTTTCCTTGCGGCCTGCAGCTCACTCGCTTTTGTGATCTTCGGATTGTTTTTCACAGAAATGTTCTTCAAAGCTAACACTAACAACCCCGAGATCCTCTCGATGGGCATACCCTATTTGCAAATATGCTGCACCTTCTCCCTCGGCGTATTCGTGCAGATAAACTGTGAGCGTATCCTTCAAGGCACAGGCGCAGCGCTTGCCAGCATGATAATGCAGCTCATCGGTGCCGTAACGAACATTATTCTCGACCCGATCCTCATTTTCGGCTGGTTTGGACTTCCCGCGATGGGCGTAGCGGGCGCTGCAGTTGCCACTATAATAGGACAGTTCACCGCCGCTACCGTTTCCGTCATCGTTATTCTTAAAAAGACCAAGGAAGTAAAGATATCCCTGTGCAGAATGAAGCCTAACGGCGCTATGATTCTTACTATATATAAAGTAGGCTTTCCGTCCATCATAATGCAGGCGCTTAATTCCTTTATAATAATGATAGTAAACGCACTGCTCATGCCCGTGTCTGAGCTTTCGGTGTGGATACTCGGCGTTTACTTCAAGGTGCAGAGCTTTGTATTTATGCCGGTTTTCGGTCTTAACAACGGAGTTATTCCTATAGTAGCCTACAATTACGGCGCGCGCAGAAAATCCCGTATTAAAGAAACTCTGCACTTCTCGCTTGTGATAGCACTATCAGTTATGGCGCTGGGCACGCTTTTGTTCTGGGTGTTCCCCGAGCTTCTGCTCTCCCTGTTCAACCCCGAACCGCAAACCGTCACCGCCGCGTGCGAAGCCTTCAGAATAATCTCGATAAGCTTCCTGTTCTCAGGCGTAGCAATCGTTTGCAGCGGTGTTTTTCAGGCACTCGGGCGCGGCTTCTCAAGCCTGCTCATCTCCGCAATAAGACAGGCTATCGTGCTGCTTCCCGTGCTTATACTGCTGCTCAACCTCCTCGGACCGTCTTATGTATGGTATGCCTATGCAGCTGCGGAGCTTGTCGCTTGCATTCTTTCTATTATAATAATGCGACGCACCTACAAAAAACTTATTGCAGTGTTACCCGATACCCCTCAAACAATATAGTCCACCTTACTAAATATGGCAAAAACGCACAAACTTCTTGTGCGTTTTTATTTATTTGTAACGATTTTGTCCTTTTCCTACTAGAGTTTTTTTACAAACCATGCTATTATTATAATTGTATTATTATGTAATCCATTTCACCATGTGAGGTATTGAATGATGAAGAATAAAATAACAAGAATTGCTGCGGCGCTGCTCGCCGCTATGTCGCTTTCAGGCTGCTACTTCTTCCCCGCCGAAGAAGAGCTTTTAGAGCCGCCGACTGTCCCTATAGAGGAGATAGCATATTCCACCTACACCGCAAAAGTAAAACCCATCGCAAACCAGACTATGGCTTCGGGACATATCACAAGCAAGTCAGAGTATGAATGTAGTTTTACAGAAAGCGGCGGCACACTGAAAAAGGTTTATGTCACCGCAGGTCAGTTTGTGGAGGAGGGCGACCTTCTTGCAGAGCTTGATACAGGAAACCTTGAGTATCTCTACGAGCAGCAAAAGCTCATCACCGAAAAAGCTCGTCTTACATACCTTTCAACGGGCAGCTCCTCGGACAAACTGGACTATGAGATGGAGCAAAACACTCTCGAGGAATACGAACGCCGAATGAATGTTTCTCACCTGTATGCCGGAATGGCAGGTCAGGTGTGCTTTATCCAGGATATGAAGCCCGGCGATAAGATAACCGCCTATAAAACCATAGTGAAAATAGTAGACCCCACACAGCTTTTTGTAAAATACACCTCCTCAACACTGAGAGCATTCCCGCTGGAGCAGGAGGTCACCATAACAGTTGACGGCATGGATTATGTGGGATATGTCTCCAAAACTCCCTCTGCTGTCATCGAGGGACTTTACGAGAGCAACGAAACTCTCGCTTCCGACAAGGAATCCATATTCTGCGAGTTCAAAGGAGATATCCCCGGATATCTCACCATTGGCAAGCTCGCCGATATACTCGCTGTCTATGAGGTACATGAAAACGCCGTTGTTATCCCCAAAAACCTCGTAAAAGAAGACGGCGACCGCACCTATGTGACGATACTTGATGAAAACGACGCAAAAAAAGAAGTCGATGTAACCATCGGAATAACTAACGCCACCGAGGCCGAGATACTCACAGGGCTTAGCGAGGGCGACCGCGTTGTGGTACGCTGACGCACCAACAACACTGCAACACTGAATTATATCGGAGGTACGGTTTGTTAACACTTCTATTAAGAAAAATGCGCAATACCAAATGGATGGTGCTGTGCCTTTTCATAGGATTTTTACTTGCTGCAGGCATGATGAGCACCGTTCCTATTTACATGGACGCCTCTCTGCAGCGTATCCTTATAAAGGATATGCAAGAATATCAGTCCGAAACAGGACTTTATCCCGGCGAATATATCGTCACCGCCTCACCTCAAATGAAGGCAGACTACGACGAGCGCCTTGCAACTGTCGAAACTCTGACTTCCCTTGTAGAACAGCGCACAAACGCAATAGATATCCCTCAGGCAAACAGCAAAACTATCCTTTATGACAACTATGTTTATCTGTTCAGCGCTTCCAACACACGCGTCAAGATGATGGCGATGGATAATGTCGAGGAGCATATAAACATCATCGAGGGAAGAATGTATAACCCAGGCAGAGCCGCCAACGGCAGCTACGAGGTCATCTGCAACTCCGAATGTATGAAAGTGCTCGACGTAGTATGCGGCGAGACCTACAACATACAAAACAGCTTTTACAGCAAGACCGAGCCGCTCGCTGTGACTATCGTCGGCGTTTTTGAGCAGTCAAGCGAGAATGACAGCTATTGGTCGGAAACGATGGATCCCTATCTCAACGCGCTGATAATGGACTATGACACATTCCTCACAGATTATCTGAATACGGGCACTACAGTGCTTTCGGATATCTCTGCAAGATATGCGTTCGATTATCAGCACATGGACCTCAACGCTCTCGGAAACGTCACAAAGAGCATTGAACAGGATTTTGAGATATACCCCTCCTACGGATTCAGATTTTCGATGGGTATATATGATATTCTGACAGAATACGCTGTCCGTGCGGAAAGCCTGAAATCCATGCTGTGGATACTTCAGATACCTACTATAGTAATGCTCGCGTTCTATCTTTTCATGGTATCTCAGCTTAACGTAGAACAGGAAAAGAACGAGATAGCCGTGTTCAAGAGCCGCGGCGCCTCTTCAAAGCAGATATTCGGAATTTACGCCATGGAAGCGGGACTTCTGGGATTGGCAACGCTTATAATCGCTCCGTTTATCGGACTTTGCCTGTGCAGCTTCCTCGGAGTTTCCAACGGCTTCCTTGAATTTGTAAACAGAACAGGACTTGCCGCTCAGCTCAGCCTTGACGCTGTTATCTATGCGCTGATGGCGATAATTATGTTCTTCCTCACCACCATGGTGCCCATAATCCCTGCGTCCAAGCTCTCTATCGTAAAATATAAGCAAAGCAAGGCAAAGGTAGTAAAAATGGCGCTGTGGGAGAAGATATGCGTTGATATCCTCCTGCTCGGCGGCTCGCTCGCATGGTACTATTTCACCGCGAAGTCGATAGCCGCACAGTTCGAGGACGGCACATTCGTTTCCGACGGCGGAATAAACCCGATGTACTTTATATTCTCCACCATGTTCATACTTGGTGCGGGACTGCTTTTCATAAGGCTCTACCCACACCTGCTGAAGCTTGTTTACCATCTTGGCAGCCGTATATGGAGCGCCTCACAGTACATAGCAATAACCGCGGTAGCTCGTTCACAGGGCGGCAAAGAGCGCTTCCTTATGCTGTTTTTGGTTATAACCTTCGGACTCGGCATATTCTCCGCCAATACCGCAAGAGCTATCAACAACAGCAAATCCGACCGCATATACTACAACACAGGCACAGATATCGTGCTTGACGCGTTTTGGCGTTTAGAGTCTGTAGAAGATGACACAAGCTACGTCGAGCCTGATTTCTCACAGTATGAGCAGCTCAGCGGCGTAGAAAGCGCCACAAAGGTGCTCACCACTGACGTTTCCACCGCTGTAGGAGGAACAAAGAGCAAGATACAAAGCACACTCATGTGCATAGAGCCGGGCAAATTCTCAAAAACCGCATGGTTCAGAGATGACCTGCTGCCCGTTCATTGGTGGAATTACTGCAATGCTCTCTATGAGTGCCAGTCGGGCGTGCTCGCTTCCCGTTCGTGGGAGGCAAAAGGCGTTCAGCTCGGTGACACCATAACCGTAAACTGGGGCGGCAACGACTCCGTACAGCTCACCGTTATCGCTTTCGTGGACTATTGGCCGAGCCTTGACCCTAACGAAACCGTAGTCGTAAACGAGCGCACAGGTGAGACTGCCACAAAGGATTTCCTTGTATGCAACTATAACTATATTAGAAAGCTTGTCGAGTTCCAGCCTTATCGCATTTGGCTGAAGCTTGCCGATGACGCTACCAGCGAGCAGCTTTATGCGGATATCGCCGCAAAGAACATCAAGCTGCAATATGTGACCGACAGCTCACAGCTTCTTATCGAACAAAAGACCGACCCAGAGCTTCAAGGCATGAACGGCGCGCTTACTCTCGGTTTTGTGGTCATCATGCTTATGACAGTCATCGGCTTCCTTATCTACTGGATACTGTCGATACGATCGCGCACGCTGCAATTCGGCGTTCTTCGCGCAATGGGCGTTACATTCAAGGAGATAATCGCGACCCTCGGCTATGAGCAGCTTCTTGTCAGCGTTGCCTCTATCGCAGCAGGCTTCGTTGTCGGTGGAATGGCAAGCGACCTGTTCGTTCCGCTCTTCCGCACAATGTACGACGCGTCTAACCAGACCCCGCCGTTTATCGTTCAAGGCGACGGCGGCGACTATATCAAGATGTATATCATCATCGGATTTATGCTGCTCGGCGGCTTCACCGTCCTCGGCGGTATAATCAGACGCATCAACATCAACAAGGCACTGAAGCTCGGCGAAGATTAATAACATTAAAAGAAAGGGACGCTTAAACCCGAAAGCGTCCCTTTCTATGGCAACTAATAAAGAACGGAGGCAAAAATGAAAACACTCCTTACAATCATCTTGTCCTTTCTGATGTCGGGGTTTTCGGGCGAACAGACAGAAGCTGCCGACCATTACCGCCGCGAATACGAAACCAGTCAGACTTTATTAGGAATATTGGATATGGTTTGCAATGACGATGGCACCTACCTATACAATTTTGGAGGGGTCGTACATGAAGAAGCCAAAGGAAAAACAATATACACCATAAGGATAACGAACGACGACACCTCGCCTTATGAGAATATACTTGCTGCCTATGACGAAGTGCAGTTTGAGCAAGTCGAATACTCTCTCAATGAACTCGAAGTCATCGGAAACGTATTTATCGCCGCTCACCCCGAAATGGCGGAGCATATGACCCTCATTGTGCCTTTTGAGGGCAATATTGCACATATTGATGTAACAAAACTGGACGCCGACACACTGATACAGTTTGAATCGGATATGGAAGGTCTGCCTTTATCTACGATTAGCGGGGTATATCCTTCAGTAGCATAACATTTCAACTAAAATCTCCCCGTCCATCGGACGGGGAGAAGTTTTATGCTGTTTTGTAATCTCGATGATTATTTGTTAATACGAGCCTCAAGCTTATCAAGCTCTTCCCACAGCTCTGCAGGAATCTTGCCGCCCTTTGCAGCGATGTCGTCGTTGTAGTAACGGCGCATCTCAGCGATCTCCTTGGTCCAGAGGTCCTTATCAACTGCAAGCAGCATATCCTCGATCTCGGGAGTGATCTCGTCTTCGATACCTGTAAAGTTGATGTCGCCCTTCTTGGGGAGGTAGCCGATAGCTGTTTCCTCAGCGTCAACAGCGCCCTCGCATCTCTTGATGATCCAGTCGAGAACACGCATATTGTCACCGAATCCGGGCCAGATGAAGTTGCCGTTCTCGTCCTGCTTGAACCAGTTAACGTTGAAGATCTTGGGAGCCTTGTCGCCAAGCTTCTTGCCCATTTCGATCCAGTGTGCCCAGTAGTCGCCTACGTTGTAGCCGATAAAGGGCTTCATAGCCATGGGATCGTGACGGAGAACGCCTACTGCGCCTGTTGCAGCAGCAGTTGTTTCAGAAGAAACAGCGGAGCCCATATATGTGCCGTGGTTCCAGTCAAAGGACTGATATACCAGAGGAGTTGTGGAAGCACGTCTGCCGCCGAAGATGATAGCAGAAACGGGAACACCCTGAGGATTGTCGAACTCAGGCGACAGGCAGGGGCAGTTCTTTGCGGGAGCTGTAAATCTGGAGTTGGGGTGAGCGAGCTTCTGGGGCTTGCCGTCCTCTGCAATTACAGATGTGTACTCAACACCGTTTACCTTAGCGCCCTTCCACTCTGTTGCGTTAACAGGAGGATTCTTGTCAAGGCTCTCCCACCAAACTGTCATATCGTCATTGTTGATAGCAACGTTTGTGAAGATTGTATCCTTCTTTGTGCACTCGAGAGCGTTGAAGTTGGACTTTGCGTTTGTACCGGGAGCAACGCCGAAGAAGCCGTTCTCGGGGTTGATAGCGTAAAGTCTGCCGTCGGGGCCGGGCTTCATCCAAGCGATATCATCGCCTACTGTGAATACCTTGTAGCCCTTCTCTGTGTAGCAAGCGGGAGGAATGAGCATTGCGAGGTTTGTCTTACCGCAAGCGGAGGGGAATGCAGCTGTAACGTACTTAACATCGCCGTCAGGCTTCTGAACGCCGAGGATAAGCATATGCTCAGCCATCCAGCCTTCCTTCCAGCCCTGGTAGGAAGCGATACGCAGTGCGAAGCACTTCTTGCCCAGCAGAACGTTGCCGCCGTAAGCAGAGTTTACGGACCAGATAGCATTGTCCTCGGGGAACTGAACGATATATCTCTTCTCGGGATCAACGTCAGCCTTGGAGTGCAGGCAGCGAACAAAGTCGTTGGACTCTGTGCCGAAGCAATCCAGAACTTCCTTGCCCATTCTTGTCATGATGTTCATGTTAAGAACAACGTAGATAGAGTCTGTGATCTCAACACCTACCTTAGCGATGGGAGAACCGATGGGGCCCATGGAGTAGGGGATGATATACATTGTTCTGCCCTTCATAACGCCATCGTACAGGGGAGTCAGCTTAGCATACATCTCCTTGGGGTCCATCCAGTTGTTTGTAGGACCTGCGTTCTCCTTCTCTCTGGAGCAGATGAATGTTCTGTCCTCTACACGAGCAACGTCGTTGGGGAGAGTTCTGTGGTACAGACAGCCGGGGAGCTTCTCCTCGTTAAGACGGCACATAGCGTCCTTGTGGTCAGAGGGAAGAGCGCATACCTCTGCTGTAAGCTCGTCGAGCTGCTCCTTGGAGCCGTCGATCCATACAACGGAATCGGGCTTGCAAAGGGCGATCATCTCGTCAACCCACTTGGTAATGTTGGGGTTCTGTGTTAAAACACCGGGATTTCTTGCCATAATGTTTTATCTCCTTTGTTAATAATATTGTACTTAGTCATGAGAAAGTTCCGTATCGCTATCTGTGCGAAAAAACATTCTCCACATATAACATTATACATTATATTTTGCAATAAGTCAATAATAATTCCTGTGTTTTACGGCAATTATTTTCTGTGGAATATACAAGATACGGTAATTATTTGTGTTAATAATGCCAAATAAAAAGCACGGTATCTTGACTTGCATTGGCATATAGTGTATAATTGATATAGCAAACGATTTTTAGTGAGGAGGATCTGCCATGTACATACCAGAGATACCCGACAACAGCTTGACAGAAGAGATCAAGGAGATTGTAAAACTCTGCATTGATCTTGACGAGATTGATGGTTCAGCATTTTCTCCTCCAGCCACAGAAAGCGAAATCGAAGAATGGGAAAATGCGACTGGCATTCATATTCCTGATTCATTTAAAGAGTGGCTGCACTTTTCAAAATGCTCCTGCATTTTTGGGGAATTAGCTTGTTTCTATATTCCTGAAAAAATGTACAAAAGCGAATTTGTTCCGGAGGGGTATGTGATTATTGGAGATTTAATCGGCGATGGAGAAAAATTATGTTTTTCTATATCTACAGGCAAAATATGCAGATTTAATCACGGCAGAATGATTGAATTTGATAGTTTTAAAAATATATTGTTATGGACGATAGAAATGTTAAATAATTACAGATAAGCAAAACACCCGAGAAGCCATACTTCTCGGGTGTTTTGCTGTTTATGTTCTGTCGCACGATGTTTCTGTCTTTTGAGCTATAGGGTCAGCACCGCTGTATATCCTCGCAAGCTGCTCTCCCACTCTTTTTATCTCCTTGTCCTCAACTGCCGCTCTGCCGTTTTCGCCGAGTGCTTCAAGCGTGCTGTCCGTGATACCGCGTATCAACCCCATGAAATCCGCTTTATCCTTTGCCTTGTAGCAACTGCGGCCGCCCTCGAGCCACTCAAAAACAGGAATATCCCTCACTATAACATTTGCCTTTGCTGCAAGCGCCTCAAGTAGCACGATACCCTCCGTTTCCTCGAAAGTAGGGAATATATACACATCACAGCCTACATACGCCTGTTTAAGCTCCTCAGGCTGCACATATCCCGCAAAAATAAGATTTGGCAGCTTTGTTTTCACTGCCTTGCGTATCTTGTGAGGTACGCTCCACAGCGGAGTTTTTCCGAACCATATAAATTTGTGGTCGGGCATTTCGCGCGCCATCTCCACAAAATCCAGTATTCCCTTGCGCTCAAAATAAAGACCTACGGAAATCACCACCTTATCCTCATCGGATAATCCGTATCTCTCCCTGAACGCCTCGCGGTCTCCCGCTTTCGGGCTGTACATATTCAGGTCTATGCCGTTAGACACCGCATATATCGGCTGAGTAACCCCATAACCGCGTATCAGCCGTTTTGAATATTCCGTCGGTGTAACTATCACAGTACCCTGCTTGTAGCAGGAGCATATCCACTTTTTGAAAATGCGCGATATCAGATTTGAGCAAATAAAAGAATTGCGGAAATCCTCCTCGGTAGAATGTGCATGATATATCACACGCTTCCCCGCCCTGCGCGCTTTTTTTGCAAGATGTTTTGATTTCAGCCCCAGCGTGTTGATGTGTACTGTATCATAGTCGTCCCTGGGGTCAAGCGTATATTTTATCCCGTTCATTGACAGCGCTTTCTGCTGGTGCATTATCGCACGGCCAAGCCCCGATATTTTTATCAGTTTCATTCCCTCCGAATAAAGCAGCACCTTCATTTTATCTCCTCCTTGAATGCCGAAATTTGTCTGCTTTATTCATTATAGCAAATAGCTATAGCTAATTGCAATAGTAATACTATCCAAAAGATAGTATTAAATTATAGCTATTAGCTATAAAATATAGTTATAACAAAACTGGGAGAGTGAAATATGGAGCTGAAAGATATAGGCGGCAGAATAAAAGCCGAAAGGAAAAATCTGCACATTTCGCAAGAGAAATTGGCGGAACTGGTCAATGTATCGCCGCATTATATCTACGAGATAGAGCGCGGAATGAAAGCTATGTCCCTTGAAACTCTTATAAATCTGTCAGAAGCACTAAAACTTCCGACAGATTACATTCTTTTCGGAGAAAAGGACAGTGAGCGCCGCGGCTTATACGACAAGCTAAGCAGCATGAGCGAGGAGCGCCGTGCCCGCGCCGAGGAAGCATTTGAGGCACTCTTACCCTACATCAAATAAAAACATCCCGCAGCAAGCGCTTTTTCGCGACCGCTGCGGGTTTTATCCGTTATTTTTTATCCTTCGACTTACACAAATTCCTCAGCACACAGGCCTCGCACTGCGGTGCTCTCGCGCTGCATACTCCGCGCCCGTGCCACACAAGGCGGTGACAGAAATTAAGGCTCTCCGCGGGCGGAATTACCTCGCGAAGCTGCTTTTCAACCTTGCCTGCGTCCTTTGTATCGGACAGCCCGAGCCTGTTAGTAAGCCTTATAACGTGCGTATCGCAGACGTATGCGGGCTTGCCGTAGAGGTCGCCAACAATAAGATTTGCGGTCTTACGCCCCACGCCTGGCAGCTTTGTAAGCTCCTCGATGCTATCGGGGACTTTGCCGCCGTGTATGTCACGGAGCATTCTACACATCAGAACGATATCCTGAGCCTTTGTCTTATACAGACCACAGGTGCGGACAAGCTCCTCGACCTCTGCGATATCCGCGTCAGCAAAAGCCTCCACTGTCGGGAATTTCTCAAACAGCGCGGGAGTTACCATATTCACGCGCTTGTCGGTACACTGCGCGGAAAGCCGCGTCGCAATAAGTAGCTCATGCGGCTGGGTATATGTAAGCGCGCATTTTACCTCTGGGTATTCTTGTTTCAGCAGCGCTATTATTTCAACGCTTGCTTTTTTGCGGTCACGGCGCATAGCGGCTCCTTTCAAAATCCGTTTTTCTTTATGCTCCAATTATACCGCCGCACGCAGAAAAAGTCAATCGGCAATATGAGGAAAGCTGCATTGTTAAGTAAATAATACAATTGCTTTTTGTTGAAATTGTCTATAAATTCAGCTTAAACTTCGTTATGATTGTCCAAAATTGACAGCTTGGCTTAAAACTTGTTGCAAAAAAATAAAATATAATATATAATAGAATTACATCATTAGAACGCGCAGCTTACAACATATATAAAACGTCTGCGCACCCGAAAGGAGAACACTCAACAATGGGCATCAGATTTGATGACAAACACCTTGAAAGCTTTATTTCCGCACACGAGCTGCAGAACATCGCTCCTCAGGTAAAGACCGCTCACGACCTGCTCGAATCAAAGACAGGCCCCGGCAATGATTTTCTCGGTTGGATGGATCTTCCCGTAAACTACGACAAGGAAGAATTCAGCCGCATAAAGAAAGCTGCCGAAAAGATCAAGGCTGACAGCGATGTGCTTATCGTTATCGGCATCGGCGGTTCCTACCTCGGCGCAAGAGCCGTTATCGAGGCGATAAAGTCCACACTTTACAACAATCTTAAGAAGGATACACCCGAGATTTACTTCGTGGGCAACTCCATCAGCCCCACATATCTCAGCGAAGTCGTTTCTCTTATTGAGGGCAAGGATTTCTCGGTAAATATCATATCCAAGTCCGGCACAACAACAGAGCCCGCACTCGCTTTCCGCGTATTCCGCGACCTGCTTATCAAGCGCTACGGCGAAGAAGAAGCTAACAAGCGTATCTACGCTACGACCGACAAGGCAAAGGGCACTCTGAAAGAGCTTTCCGACAAGAAGGGCTACGAAACATTCGTTGTTCCCGATGATGTCGGCGGACGCTTCTCCGTACTTACAGCAGTTGGTCTGCTCCCCATTGCCTGCGCAGGCTGCGATATCGACGCTCTGATGAAGGGCGCAGCAGACGCTCGCACAGAATATTCTGTATGCGATCTCGAAAAGAACTCCTGCTACCGCTACGCAGCACTCAGAAATATACTCTATCGCAAGGGCATGAAAGCTGAGATGCTGGTTGCTTACGAAAACAGCTTCGCAATGATGAACGAGTGGTTCAAGCAGCTTTTCGGCGAGTCCGAGGGCAAGGACAACAAGGGTCTTTATCCCACATCTGCTGTATTCTCCACAGACCTGCACTCTCTCGGTCAGTTCATTCAGGACGGCTCCAAGATCCTGTTTGAGACCGTTATCCAGTTCGATAAGCCCCAGAAGGAGTTCTTCCTTGAGGACGAGCCCGATAACATCGACGGCCTTAACTTCCTGTCTAACCAGAATATGTCTGTCGTAAACAGAAAGGCATTCGAGGGCGTTGTTATCGCTCACACCGAGGGCGGAGTTCCCAACATGATACTTGAAGCTCCCCAGCTCGACGAGTACAATCTCGGCTACATCATCTATTTCTTTGAAAAAGCTTGTGCAATAAGCGGCTATCTGATGGGCGTAAATCCTTTCGATCAGCCCGGCGTTGAAAGCTACAAGAGAAATATGTTCGCACTGCTCGGCAAGCCCGGCTATGAGGCTGCAAAGGCAGAGCTTGAAGCAAAATTAGGCATTAATTAAGGTTACATTAAGCTCCTTAATTCAATATAAAAACACGGAGGTCACCACTATGATCAAACTTATCACAGGCAGAAGAGGTTCCGGCAAGACAAAGGTGCTCATCGACGCTATCCATGCAGCTGAGCAGGCTTCCAACGGCAACGTTGTTGCTATCCAGAAGGGCTCTTCCCTCAACACAGACATCACACACAAGGTACGTCTGATAAACATCGAGGACTACAACGTAGAGGGCTATGACGCATTCTACGGCTTCATCGCAGGTATCCTCGCTTCCGACCACGATTGCACTGATATTTTCGTTGACGCAACACTGAGAATCATCGGCAGAGACTACGACAAGGTTGGCGAAATGTTCGAAAAGCTTGCTAAGATTTCGGCAGATACAACAATCACCTGCACGATTTCCGCTGATAATTCTGAACTTTCTGACAATATCAAAAAATTTGTCGGCTGATTTTCAAAAAAAACTTGACAAATCAAAGATCGCGTGATATAATATTAAGCGTGACTATAAAAGAGTTCGTGTATGCGGCTCATAGAGTATGATTAATGTTATATGGAGGAGGTGCAATAATGGCAGTTCCGAAGAGAAAAGTTTCTCGTGCAAGACGCGATAAGAGACGTTCACAGGTTTGGAAGTTATCCGCACCTGCTTTCTCACGCTGCAAGCAGTGCGGCGAGCTGAAGCTCCCCCACAGAGTTTGCGGAAATTGCGGTTATTACAATGATAAGGTTGTTATCGCTAAGGAAGCATAATTTCAGTTTCGTGTAATACAAAAATTTGTATACGAGAGTCCCCCGACAAATTGTCGGGGGATTTTTTTCTTGATATGCTTTTATGTTTAAAAATCCCGTTTCGGCTTGCAAATCGCCTTTAATTGTGGTATACTAAAATAGTATAAGTATGTTTGGGTACTACACAAAAAATAAATAGTACCCTCGTAGAAAAGAAAGAGAGGTAGAAAAATGCAGGTAGTTGCTATTGTGGGCCGCCCTAACGTCGGCAAATCCACACTATTCAATAAGCTTGTCGGCAAGCGCCTGTCTATCGTAGACGACACACCCGGTGTAACACGCGACAGAATATACAGCAAATGCGAATGGCTCGACAAGGAGTTTATGCTTATCGACACAGGCGGTATCGAGCCTAAAACAGACGATATCATTCTCGCGCAGATGCGTGAGCAGGCAATGCTCGCCATTGAGCGCGCAGACGCAATAATATTCGTGACAGATATCACAACGGGAGTTACCGCAAACGACAGCGATGTTGCCGCTATGCTTATGAAGAGCGGTAAGCCTATCGTTCTCGCGGTAAACAAGGTTGACGGTATCGGTGAGCCGCCGCCAGATATTTATGAGTTCTACAATCTCGGTCTTGGCGACCCCATCGCGGTTTCCTCCGTACACGGACACGGTACAGGCGACCTGCTTGAAGCAGTGTTCGACCAGCTCCCACCCGACACCGAGGACGACTATGAGGACGAGGCAATAAAGGTTGCCGTTATCGGAAAGCCGAATGTCGGCAAATCCTCGCTGATAAATTTCATCGCAGGCGAGGAGCGCTCCATCGTTTCCGATATTGCGGGAACTACCCGTGACGCGATAGACTCAACCGTTGAAAGAAACGGCGAGAAATTCATCTTCATCGACACCGCAGGTATGCGCCGCAAGGCTAAGGTTACGGAAAATATCGAGCATTTCAGCGTGCTCCGCGCACTCATGGCGGTAGACCGCGCCGATGTCTGCGTTATAGTTATCGACGCTACTGTGGGCTTCACCGAGCAGGACAGCAAGGTCGCAGGCTACGCACACGACAAGGGCAAGGCTTGCGTTATCGCAGTAAACAAATGGGACGCCGTTGAGGACAAGACCGACAAGACCATGAATGAGTTCACAAAGAAGCTTGAAGTTGATTTCTCGTTCATGTCCTACGCTCCTTTCGTGTTCATCTCTGCCAAAACAGGTCAGCGCGTGAACAAGCTGTTTGAGATGATTAAGTTCGTACACGAACAGCACGGCATACGCATTTCCACAGGCGTACTGAACGATATGCTGAGCTATGCAACTTCCAGAGTTCAGCCGCCCTCCGACAAGGGCAAGCGCCTGAAGATATACTACATGACGCAGGCTTCCACAAATCCCCCGAATTTCGTTGTATTCTGCAACAGCAAGGAGCTTTTCCACTACTCCTACCAGAGATATCTCGAAAACCAGATACGCGAGACATTCGGTCTTGAAGCAACTCCCATAAAGCTCACGATACGCGAAAGAGGCGAATGATGAAGCAGATATACTCCGATTATCGCAGAGTATTCGCTTTGTCTGCCGTCGCACAGCTTGTCTGCACCGCTCTGATGACAGCAGGTCTGCTGATAGCAGGCGTATTTGAACACGAAACACTCAGATATGTCGGCATCGCAGCAGTGGCGCTTATTGCAATATCCGCATTGTGGAGCACTGCAAGCACGTTTATCATTGCGCCGATAATGCTAAAAAAGCAGATACAGGCGCTTCCGCAGAGCGACCGCGAACAGCTTTTCAAAGAATATGGCAGTGCAAAGCAGGTCGGCGCTCACCGTTATACGGAAAATTGCTTTATATTTTACTCAAACCGACTTATCTATATTTACAGATATGCAGATGTAACGGCGCTCACCAAAAAAGGCGCCAGAAATCTTCTTATACATTCAGAAAACAAAAAAGCGGTAACTATGCCGTTTCAATCGGGCGGAGCAAATGCTATCGCAGCGGCTTACATTAAAAGCCACAATCCCGATATAAAATTTTCTGTGGAAAACAGCAATTGAAAGGAAATATCAACACGATGGTATGGATATGCTACATCATAATGCTTGCAGTGCCTTATCTGCTCGGCGGCATTAATACATCTATCATTATAACAAAAATAAAAACAGGCAAGGATATCCGCACGATGGGCAGCGGAAACGCAGGCTTCACCAACACGCTCAGAACGCAAAGCAAGTCCACAGCGATAATCGTGCTTTTCGGCGATGTCGCAAAGGCAGTGCTTGCAGTGTGGGCTGTGCGCCTTTCTTTCCTGTTTATAGGTGGAATAGATACCACAAATGTCGCACTTAATATGAACTGGGTCGGCTATGTCGCGGCGCTTATGGTAGTAGTGGGACACATCTTCCCTCTTTACTATGGATTTAAGGGCGGCAAGGGCGTACTCGCCGCAGTTTCAGCGATATTCACCCTCGACTGGCGCAGCGGAGCTATCCTGCTTTTCGTGTTCATCGTGCTTGTCGCTATCACAAGATATGTTTCGCTCGGCTCATGCGTTGCTTCCGCACTGTTTTGCATCACAACGCTTATCTTCACACACTTCATTGACAGCGACCCCTCGGGTATCATAAACACTGTCATAGCCCTGTTCACTGGTGCGCTTATCATATTCATGCACCGTGGCAATATCCAAAGACTTCTTTCTCACACAGAAAAGAAGCTTGGCGAAAAAGAAAAAAGCTAAGGAGGACGTTATGGCAAGGATCGCAATACTGGGCTGCGGCTACGGCACTGCGCTTGGCGTGCTGTACAGCCATTACGGACATGAGGTAACCACATGGACAAAATTCGAGGAGGAGGCAGAGCAGCTTCGCACACAGCGCGAGCACAAAAGACTGCTCCCGGGAGTTAAGCTCCCCGATAATCTCGACGTTACGACCGATGTAAAATGCGTTGCGGGCGCAGATATAGTTGTAGTGGCTATCCCCTCGCCTTTTTACCGTGAGGCAATTCAGTCTGTAAAGCAGCATATAGATAAAAACACCGTTGTCATCAACGCAAGCAAGGGACTTGAGGGCGACACGGGCAACCGCCTGTCGCAGATATTGCAGCAGGAGCTTCCGCACAACGCTATAGGAGTGCTTACAGGTCCCTGTCACGCAGAGGAGATCGCACGCCTTGTGCCTACGACAGAGGTGTGCGCCGCTTATGATACAGACACAGCAAAATATATTCAAAAAACGCTCTCCAACGAGAAATACAGAATATACAGAAACGATGACGTTGCAGGCTGCGAGCTCGGCGGCGTGCTGAAAAATCCCATAGCGCTCGGCTGTGGAATTGCACGCGGAATGAAGCTCGGCGACAACACCGTTGCGGCGCTCATGACAAGAGGTATGACCGAGATAACCCGCCTTGGCGTTGCTCTCGGCGCAAATTGGAAGACCTTCACGGGAATGGCGGGCATAGGCGACCTTATCGTCACCTGCACCTCTCAGCACTCCCGTAACTACCGCGCAGGGTACCTTATCGGTGAGGGCATGGTTGCCGCCGAAGCCGTTGCACAGGTCGGCACAGTCGAGGGCTACACCAGCAGCAAAATAGCTTTCCGCCTTGCACAGGAGCGCGATATCTACACCCCCATTATCGAGGAAATAGTGAATATCTGCTACAACGGAACTGATCCCAAAACAAGCATAGCGTCCCTCATGACGAGAAAAATGCGCCACGAGCGCGAGGTTTTCTGGATGGATTAAACACACGGAGGCTGATATGGCAAAGAAAAAGCTGCCCGCAACACTAAAAGAACAGATCGCAAAGCTGCGTGAGCGCGGCTGTATTATCGAGAATGAGGAATACGCGGTCGAAACGCTGAAATATATCAATTATTTCCGTCTAACGAACTATTTCAAGCCCTTTTGTGTGACTAAGGACAGATACGAGGACGGTACGACTTTTGAAAACATCATGCGCGTGTACGAGCTTGACCGAAAACTGCGCAGTATCCTTATCGCCGCACTTGAGGAGATAGAGATCGCGCTGCGCGCTGCACTGTCTAACTATCATGCACTGAAATACGGAGCACTCGGATATCTCAATTCCTCAAATTTCGATTTTCGCCATAATCACAACTCTTTCACATCAAAGATACGCCATCTTGTGGAAGTAAACGAGGACCGCGAGTTTGTAAAGCACTACAACAACAAATATCGCGGCGACTTCCCTCTTTGGGTAATAATGGAGCTTTTCAGCTTCGGCACTCTCGCGTTCTTCTACAAGGATATGCACAACTCTGACAAAAAAGAGATCGCAGACACATATTACAACTGCTCAAGCTCGGAGCTTGACAACTGGATATTCTGTATGAACGAGCTGCGCAACTACTGTGCGCACTACAACAGGCTTTATGACAACTCCTTTCCTGTCGAGCCAAAAACTCCGCGTGAGCTTGATTATGAGCTGCAGCCGAATGTTTTCGGCTACATAATGGTTATGAAGCAGCTCTACCACCGCAAGGACGATTGGAACACCAAGGTAGTAAAACCATTAGTGCGAATGATAAACAAAAACATGGACGTTATAAGGCTCTCACATCTTGGACTACCCGATGACTGGGAGCAACAATTGATATCTGAATAACCTATTGCCGCCTTGGTGCGGCAATAATCATATATGAGAGGAGGAGTTGATGTGGCGGATATCTTTAAGCTGCTCATAAGCAGCAAGGCAAAGACCAAAAAAGAGATAAACGATGAGGTTCAGCGCCTTATCCGCGCAAAGATAGAAAACGTCGTTGACAAAGCAATCAAAGAAGCCCAGTCGCGCCCCGATCGCGTCGAAAAAATTCCTCCGAGAGATACTGTATATTATGGCAGAAAGCCCGCTTCGCAGCCGCAGGGCATTTTTGCGGACGAGCTTGCTTATCCGCCCGAAACGCCCGACGACAGCGCTCCGATAACCGAAAAGATACGTCAGATGCGCGAGCTTGGTCACACTTTCTACAACGGCTATATGCTGCGTCAGTGTGCAGAGCTTACGATAGTGAAGCAGGGCGAATTTATGCAGGACGTTACTGACGACTTCGGGAGAAGCGCATTCTGCGCCATAGAGCGCCCCATATATGGCGCATTGTCGGCAGAGCAGCTCCGCACATATTTCACATGGCGCACCGATGTAAGACGAGGAACTTATTTCAAAACCGACAAGCCGTATGTAATACTTTATTGCTACGAGCTTCTGAATAAAATAGGCGTGCTGTCCTCCGAGGACGCTTTCAACCGCCTTATCGGCGTGTGGGAAAACTGCCGCGCATTCTGCCCGAGCTTAGATAACATCATGCCGCGATGGCTCGGCGATTTTTATGCTTTCAACGATATAGATGAGGATTTTTCGCAGCTTGCGGCAGGCTTTCCCGTAAAGCCGCAGACGTGTGATGTTATCACCTCCGAGCTTATGGCGCGAAACTATCGCGGCAAGCTTGAATATCTTATGCAGCACTCCTCCTATAACCTCAAAGGCAGTATTTTTTACTCCGAGGACACCGTGCCGCTGCTTGACGCCGCCGCAGAAAGTGCGCTTTCCGCTCTTGATGATTACTTCACTGCGCGCGATATCTCCCTTTTCGAGCTTATCTGCGGCAAATCAAAAAAGGATCATTCGTGGAATCCATTTGCGGGCGCTTATGTTGACAGAGATCGTATGGACGGCTTTCGCTCCTGCCGCATAAGCAGCACCGAACGCTACTGCATAAAACGCGGACAGCCAAGCCTTGAGCGCTTTGAAAGCGCACCCTACCGCAGCTTTATCGGATATATCCTGAAATCTGCGGAATCCGTGCTGAGAGAACGCACAGGCTTCCGCTACAGCATTGTGCCGAATCTCGCAATGGTGCGCGATGATTTTCTAAACCGCGACAAGCTGTATAAAGCCGTCAGCGAGCCGGAATTTGCCGCTGTAGTTTCTGACGCGGTAAATAAATATTGCGACAAAAACGGGATATTCCCGCCCCGCAAAGAGCCAAAGCGCAGGAAAAAAACCGATTACGGCGACGAGCCGCAGTATCAGTATATCCCTGCGAAGCCTCAAAAGGTTGAGATAGACATCTCTGCGCTGGAAAATATCCGCAAGGAAGCTGACGAAACCGCCAAAAAGCTTATCATTGAAGAATATGAGGACGCTGTTTCCGAGGAATGTATGACCGCGCTCTCCTCTCAGATAGAGGACGAGGTCTTTGACGAGCACGCCGAGGAAGCGGCACATGAAATACATTCACAGTATGATTTCTCGGCGCTGCCCGAGCCGTGGAAAAGCCTTGCCGAAGCACTGGATACCGAGCTGCTTGAAATGCTAAAAGCAACGGATAACGGCAGCGCAGAGGCACTTTGCCGCAGCAAAGGCGTTCTCCCCGAAACCGTATATGAAGAGATAAACGCCATAAGCCTTGACATCGTTGGCGACTGTATAATCGAGAACGGCGCGTTCGTTCCCGATTATTATGAGGATATAAAAAGCATCATCTCCGCCGCAACCTAAGGTTGCAGTATTCCAAAAAACAGAACTGTACAGTTGGTGGCTTTTTCCATTTCTGCATGGTAAACTATAGCTATCAAACAGAAAGGCGGTCAAAAACATGAGTTTTGGTCAGAATTTGCAGTTTTTAAGAAAAATGAGAAACGGTATGACACAGGAGGACCTTGCCGAAAAAATGAGCGTCAGCCGACAGACCGTTTCAAAATGGGAGCTTGACACCGCATATCCCGAGATAGAAAAGCTTATCGAGCTGTGCGAGCTTTTCTCCTGCTCTATGGACGAGCTTATAAGAGAGGATATGAATATTGCAAACGACGCATATTCAGAAATACGTGTGGAATGGCTGGAGGAGTTCAAGTATATCCGATACGCCGTTATAAGCCGCGAGCCCGAAGAGGACGCAATAGAGCATATCCGCCGCTGGGCACAAAAGCTCGGTATCACCGAGCCGCAGATAATCGGCTGGGACTTCCCTATGCTGTCACAGGAGCAGATAAATGTCTACAATATGCACGGCTACGCCGCCGCGCTTATTCTGGACGACACATCGGTCGTTGCCGACGAAAACGCTGAGATAATCACGCAGAAAAAGCAGAAATATGCTGCAATAACAATAAAGCAATATTCCTCCGCGCCGTTTTACATAATACCCAATGCATATAAAGCACTGTTCTCCTACATCAAAGCAAACGGTCTTGAAGCAAGCCACACAAAGACTGCTACCCCGTGCTTTGAAAAGGAATATGTTATTGACGGCATAGACTATATGGACGTTTATATTGCGATAGAATAAAACAACACCCGCAGAAAAACAGCACGTTTTCTGCGGGTGCAGCTTTGATTTCAGCGGTCATATAACTCCGCTTTCGGTGATTGAAAAGGTCATGCGGTCACAATCAAGCTCCGCATTTGCGCCGTAGGGTAGAACGCATATCGGTGAGGAATGTCCGAAATTAAGCCCGTACATTATCGGAAGCTGCGGCAAGGCGTATTTCTCCGAAACTATCTCCCGAATTATCCTCGCATACGGCAAAAACGGCTCGGGAGAGCGCATTTTCCCTATGACTATTCCGTTTACTGCGTGAAGATAACCGTTATTGCCGAGCCATTCAAAAATAAACCGCGCATATTCCTCGCTCCATATTTCGGGGATATCCTCGAAAAAGAATATCGCTCCCTCAAAATCCTCGCGCTGTAAACTAATGCCCGAAGCCTCGTCATACTCGGAAAGTCCGCCGTGCCCTCCGAACAAATGTCCGCTGACCTTGCCGCTTCCCTGTATAAGCATACAGCCCTCGTTTTTGACATAATTCCTGATACGCCGCGGATCTGTGTGATGATTCGGCTCATAGCTCCACTCGTCCGACGGCATTATCTCGCCTATAGGAGATGGATCAAAAAACACTTTTTCAAACCAATATCTGCTGTAAGGGTGCCAGCGCCCCTGCTCCGCTATGGTGGTCAGCAGATTATCGCCGTAAAAGGTAGACAGTCCCAGCCTGTAGCAATAAAAGTGCAGTGTCATCACATCGGAATATCCGCACAGTATCTTAGGGTTGTTTTTTATGATATCAGGTTTTAAATAAGGGATAAGTCTTTCCGAATCACAGCCGCCGATGTTAGCTATTATCGCCTTTACTGACTTGTTTTCAAACGCCCACATAAGATCCTCGGCGCGCGCCTCGGGGTGCTCTTGAAGATAAGAGGTACCTCTCATGGAGTTCGGAGCAGCAACTACGTTAAGCCCAAGCTCTCTCAATCTTTGCACGCCAAGCTCATACTGCCAGCGTACCCTTGCCGCGCCCGCACAGCCCCATGAGGTGCTGACAGTCGCTATAGTATCTCCTTTGCGAAGCCGTTCGGGTCTTATCAATTCATTTTCCCCCCTTTCTGAACAAATACAAGAAAAGCCATTTCTGACATGATATCAAAAATGGCTTTTTGCTTTGGATATTAGTCCTGAAGTGCAGGCAGTGCATACTTCTTTCTGTAGCTCTCAAGCGATGTATTGAAATCAGATACCTCGGCACGCTTCAGCGCAGTCATATATTCATGAGTATCCATGTTGTTTTCCTTGACCTGGATCATGCAAACTGCAATATTTGAACAATGGTCTGAAACACGCTCAAGGTTAGTCAGCAGGTCAGAGTGGATAAAGCCAAGCTCTATCGTGCACTTGCCCTCGCGCAGACGCTCAATATGGCGGCTCTTCAGCTCGCTTCTGAGGTCGTCGATAACGTCCTCAAGAGGCTCTACCTGCTTAGCAAGGGATATATCAGATGCGTTGAATGCGTCAATAGATTTGTTCAGTATCTCCTCGACCGCATCGGTAATAACATCGATCTCTTTGAGCGCTTCATCGGAGAAGCGTATCTTCTTCTGATGCATCTCCTCGGCAGCCTCAACGATGTTTACGGCGTGGTCTGAAATACGCTCAAGATCGCCGATAGTGTGCAGAAGCTTTGATGCAACCTTGCTGTCATGCTCGTTAAGATCCTTTGCGGTTACCTTCAGCAGATAAGAACCGATCTTATCCTCGTAAATATCTATAGTGGTTTCATTTTCAATGATCTCTGCCGCTTTTTTTGCGTCATATTTGTCAACAAGCTTCAAAGAGTCGATGATAGTTTTTCTTGTGAGATCAGCCATTCTGATGCATACGTTGCGGCACTGCTCAATGGCGATACCGGGAGTTACCAGCAAACGGTCGTCAAGCATGGGCATCTGTGCGTCCTCTTCGCCCTTCTTGTTGCGAACAGTAAGGCAAGCAAGCTTTTCAAGCTGCTTTGTAAAGGGCAGGAACAGGCAGGTAGCCAGAACGTTAAACGCCGAGTGGATTATCGGGATACTTGTACCGATAAGCGGCTCGTTCATAAAGCTGAAATTTACAAAGGAATTGATAAGATAGAAAATGCTGAGAAGAACTACCGTGCCTATAACGTTGAAGTACAAATGCACGATAGCAACGCGCTTTGCGGCCTTGTTTGCGCCAATCGAAGAAATAAGCGCGGTAACGCAGGTACCGATGTTCTGACCGAGCAGGATAGGAAGCGCCATTGCGTGGGTGATAGTGCCTGTGGAATCGGCAACCGTCTGGAGTATGCCGACAGAAGCGGAGGACGACTGGATTATCGCAGTGAGAAGCGCACCAGCAATAACACCGAGAACAGGGTTTGTGAACATTGTCATTATGTCCCTGAATTCGGGGATATCCTTAAGGCCCGAAACAGCGTCGGACATCTGATCCATACCGAACATCAGAACGGCGAAGCCGAGCAGGATGGTTGCTATATTATGCTTCTTATCGGATTTTGTGAACATTATAAGAATGATACCGATAAGCGCAAGAACAGGTGTGAATGAAGATGGCTTTAAAAATTCGAGGAAGCCTGTGCCCTCAATAGAGTTTGTGGACAGCAGCCATGCAGTAACTGTAGTACCTACGTTTGCGCCCATGATAACGCCGATAGCCTGACGCAGCTTCATGATACCCGAGTTTACAAAGCCGACCATCATGACCGTAGTAGCAGAGGAAGACTGGATAACAGCTGTGACGCCCATACCGAGCAGAACGCCCTTAACAGGGTTTGATGTAAGCTTTTCAAGCCATTTTTCAAGCTTACCGCCCGCAAGCTTTTCAAGCGAAGCGCTTAATGTATTCATTCCGAAAAGGAACATTGCCAAACCGCCAAGCAGCGCAAGTATCTGGAAGATACCAAATTCAGCGGCGGGAGCTTCAGCAGTCACAGCCTGTGAAATGGTTTGGAACAGTAATAAATCCATTTGTGTTCTCCTTTGAATTTTGAGCGATCTTTCTTTATCGCTTCCGTCTTAACTTTTTTGCAGTCAACATTATTATACAAGATTTTTGCTCAATTGTACAGTGGTTTTCACGTTTTTTAAAATTTTCCCCAAAATCCATAATTTATTTTTTCTAAATCTCGTTTTTCTGTCAAATTTGCGTATAAAACTGCATTACAATAAGGTTTTCAGCAAAGTTTCGGTAAAGATAACTCGTGAAAAAAGCGATATAAAGGCTCAATGATACAGCATCTGTACAGAATTGTAAAAATGACCGATTTTGCCGATTTCAGAGGTTTTTTTATGTTGATTTTGCCAGAATTATTATAAACTAAATGTTAAACCGCAACAAATATGCGACAGCTTGTCCCTTTTGGGACACAATGCACCCCTCCGCCCATTGAAATAATTCAGCAGCTTAATGTATAATAGTATAGTAATTATGTGATATTTTGTACAAAAGCTGCCCAAGCAAGGCGCTTAAAGGAGCATATATGAAAGAAAAAAGGGAACTGCCGAAGCAGTCGCTTTGGGGAAAGATATTCCAAAAGCTGCTTACTGCAACGGTTTATTTTCTGTTCAGACCCAAAATAGTCTGGGAGGACAAAAAATATAAAAAACTGCTGAAAAATCAGCCCGCGGTATTTGTCGCAAATCACACACACCACTTTGACGGCGCATTTTCGGGCGCGGTTCTGGGCAGATTCAAGCCTTATGTGCTGGTGCAGAAAAGCTGGTACGATAAAAAGGGCGTGGGTACCGCGATACGCTGGTGCAGATGTATGCCGATAGACCTAAGCGGCGCAGACGCCGATTGGTACATAAACGCTGAGCAGCTTATAAAAGACGGCGGCTCTATGGTGATATTCCCCGAAGGCGGTATTGCCCGCAGCGGTAAAATGCAGCAGTTCAAGCCGGGCGCGGCGCTTCTGTCTGCGGCAACGGGCGCTGTGATAGTTCCTGCTGCAATATACGGCGAATATAAAATGGTATTCGGCAAAAGGCAAAAGCTGCTGATAGGAAAGCCTATCGAAAGCTGCTGCCCCGAGGATATGCGCCACTCAAAATACGCGCGTCAGCTCATAAGCAAGGCTGAGCTTGAGGTAAGACGTCTGTATGGAGTTCTCGAAACGCAGTACGGCAAGCTCAAGGTATACGACGATGATAATTTCGCCGCTCCCGAAAAGGAAGCTGTCACAAACTAAGTAAAACAGCGGGCAGACCCGCAGAAATATATAATGTTCTCTAAAAATCCGTTTATTAACCGATTTTTAGAGTCCAAAAAGAAAGAGGTATTTATTATGAACATCGAAATCGCAGAAAAGATCAAGGCAATGCTGGTTGAAAACCTTAGAATCCCCGCTGACGAGCTGGAGTTTACATCTGAGCTGTTCGGCGATGATATCGGACTTGACTCCATCGACTCCATCGAGATCATTGCAGGTATTGACAGCCTGTTCGGCGTGCAGATGACAGGCGCTGCAAGAGAGCATTTCCAGACCATCGAGAGCCTCACAGCTTACGTTGAGGCAAATATGGGTGCATAATATGGCAAACTCCAGAAGATGTGTTGTAACAGGTCTCGGACTTATCTGCGCGCTCGGTGAAAACACCGATCAGTGCTGGAGCGCTGCGATAAACGGCGTTACAGGCATACGCGAGGTAAAGTCCGTTGACGCTTCGGAATGCTATGCCAACATGGGCGCAGAAGTTTCCGCCCCCAACGGCGAGCTTTCCCACGAGGACTATGACCGCGCTTCTCTGCTTTGCATAAAGGCGGCAGGCGAGGCACTTGCAGATGCAGGCTACACCAAGAACAGCTTTGACGACAAGCGCATCGGCGTTATCGTCGGAAACTGCGTTGGCGGCGCTGCAAGCATTGATGTATACTACACCGACAAGAAAAACGGCTGCGAAAAGGCCTCCGATATCCTTAAAATGCCCGCTGCGGCTATCGCAAACAACGTGGCTATGCACTTCGGACTTAACGGCGCAACCGCAAATATCGTGAACGCTTGTGCGGCAGGCACGATGAGCCTTGCATACGCTTGCGACCTTATTCGCTCGGGTAAGGCTGACGCTTTCGTTGCAGGCGGCTCCGACAGCTTCACTTCGCTTGCTTTTGCAGGCTTCCACGCACTCCACGCGCTTGCGGCAGGCCCTTGCTCTCCCTTTAACCAGAGCAACGGTATCACCCTCGGCGAGGGCGCAGGTATACTTATCGTTGAAAGCTATGAGCACGCTGTAAAGCGCGGCGCTAAGATCTATTGTGAGATACTGGGCAGCGGCGTAAGCTCCGACGCTCACCACATCACAGCTCCCCGCCCCGACGGCGAGGGTCAGATGTCCGCTATAAAGCGCGCTGTAAAGAACAGCGGTCTTAGCTTCACGGATATCGACTACATAAACGCTCACGGCACAGGCACAGCAAAGAACGACGAGGCTGAGTTCCTCTCTCTGCATACACTTTTCGACGGAAATGACCACGTTTCGGTAAGCTCCACAAAGTCCATGACAGGTCACTGTCTCGGTGCGGCAGGCTCTATCGAAGCAGTGCTGACCGTAAAGGCTGTTTGCGAGGATACACTCCCCCCCACTATCGGCTATGCGGACGAGCATCTTGACACGCTTAAAGAAAAAGCGGGCGATATCGACTTTATTGCCAACACAAAGCGCGAAAAGAAAGTCAACTACGCTGTTTCGAACTCCTTTGCATTCGGCGGCAATAATGCGAGCATCGTGTTCGCAAAGAACGAGCACGCCATTCCCGACAGCACCAATAAGCTGCGCATCTATATCACAGGTATAGGCGAGCTTTGCGGCACTGCCGAAACCGAGGACGGCAAGGGTATGCGCGCCGATATAACCTCCGACGACTATAAAGAGCATGGCATTAAGATGGCGTTCTACCGCAAGCTTGACCGCTTCAGTCAGCTTCAGCTCATTTCGGGCATGAGAGCGCTTGCAGACGCAAATATCACAGTTGACGAAACAAACGAAAATGATATCGGTATAATCATAGGCACAGCCGACGGTCCTCTCACTGAGATCGTGAACTTCCAAAAGACCGTCATCGAAAACGGCACCGCAAACGGCAGTGCGTTCAGCTTCCCAAACACCGTATACAATGCGGCAGGCGGCTATTTCAGCATTTTCGCGGGAATAAAAGGCTATAACGTCACCGTTGCAAACGGCATTCAGGCAGGTATACAGAGCATCTGCTATGCTGCCGATGTTATCCACAACGGCGAGGAGTCCATAATGGTCGCAACGGGCACGGACGAAAACACCGATGTTACCTATGAGCTTTACGAAAAGCTTGGCTATACGGCTAAGGACGACAAGGGCTTCACTCTCGGCGAGGGCTCTGTATCGCTTATCCTCGAAAGCGAGGAGAGTGCGAATAAGCGCGGCGCAAAGAAGCTGTGCGAGATAGTCGGCACTTCCATGACCCACAAGGCAGTGGAATTCGGCAGCCTTATCGGCTCCGAGGACGCGCTGAAGCGCGCTGTAACAGAGGCTTGCGCTGAAGCAGGTATCTCGGTCGGCGATATAGACGCTGTCTGCGGCTTTGCAAACGGTAATAAAGCTCTTGATGATATGGAAGCCGCTGTTTACAGCGAGCTGTTCGCAAATAAGCCTGTTATCATCAATGTGAGAAATGATATCGGCGAAGCAAGAGCTGCTGCTGCAACAAAGCAGGTCGCTCATGCGGCTGAGCTTCTCGGCGAAGCAGACTGCAAATACACCTACATACTTGCCGCTGCGGCAGGCGTAGGCGGTTCTTACTCTGCGGTCGTACTGAAAAAGGCTTGATAAATAGTTTTGGCGGACTGAATAAGTCCGCCAAATATATAACAAAAAGTAATTCTCATAAATATAACAACAGGAGGTTATAAATTTGGCTAAGGTTGCAATCGTAACAGGCGCTTCCCGTGGTATCGGAAAGGCTTGTGCAATAAAGCTTGCAGAGTGCGGCTATGATGTTGCAGTAAACTATGTGAGCAACGAGGCAAAGGCTCAGGAGGTCGTTGCCGCTATCGAGGCACTCGGACAGAAAGCTATCGCGGTAAAAGCGGACACCGCAGACTTAAAGCAGGTGCAGGATATGTTCCGCGAGGTGCACAAGACCTTTGGTCAGCTTGATGTGCTTGTAAACAACGCAGGCGTTGTAGACGACGCTTATCTGCTGATGATAAACGAGGACTCCCTCACAAGAAGCCTTGACATAAACATCAAGGGCTATTTCCACTGCGCACAGCAGGCGGCTCTCAAGATGATGAGAACAGGCGGACGCATCGTAAACGTGTCCTCTGTAAGCTCGGTGCTTGCAGTTGAGGGACAGGGCGTTTACTCTGCGACAAAGGGCGCTGTAAACTCCATGACCG
Organism: Oscillospiraceae bacterium; assembly: GCA_015067175.1. Taxonomy (GTDB): domain Bacteria; phylum Bacillota; class Clostridia; order Oscillospirales; family Ruminococcaceae; genus CAG-115. The sequence continues at coordinate 28,249 of SVMX01000008.1, forward strand.
CAACACTCGCAAAGGAGCTTGCTCCCCGCAATATCCTTGTAAACGCCGTAGCCCCCGGTTTTATCGAGACCGAAATGATGGATGCTATCCCCGAGGAGAAAAAGGAAGAATACATCAAGGCTATCCCCATGCACAAATACGGCAAGGCAGAGGACGTTGCAAACGTTGTTGCACAGCTCTGCTCCGACAACTTCGGCTATATGACGGGACAGGTGCTCGTTCTTGACGGAGGATTAAGCTTATGATGAATCTGCTTGAAATAAACCAGCGCATAAAGCAGCGCCCGCCCTTTCAGATGATAGAGCGCGTGCTGGAATTAGAGCCTAACGTATCTGCAAAGGGCATCAAAAATGTATCGGTGAACGAGCCTTATTTTATCGGCCACTTCCCTGACGCGCCGATAATGCCCGGCGTACTCGTTATTGAGTCCGCGGCACAGCTTTGCAGCCTTGTTATCGCGCCCGATGACGCGGCAAGTGATGAGAACAAGCTGTATGTTCTGCTTAAGGTCAAGGACTTTAAGTTTTTAAAGCCTGTTATCCCGGGCGATACACTCACTATCGACGTAAAGGTAGTTCTCGCATCCTCGGGACTGTATGAGTTCTCTGCCGTTATTTCGGTAGACGGAGTTACAAAGGCAAAGGGAAATATGCTGTTTACAACAATGGATAAGAGCGCTGTATATGGATAAGATAATTGATTTTTCCGCTTGCGTTGCATCGGGCGGCGATAATCTTCGCCCGCGAATAGAGCAGGCGCGCGAGCTTTACTCCCCCATGAGCGAGGAGTATTTCAACCGAATAATCTCAAAGTCGGGGCGCACATTCACAGAGAGTGCCTGCGGCTTTCTGCTGCTGGATAACCTGCTTTCAAAGCACGGAATTGAAAAGAGCGGACTTGTCATCTCCCGAAACGGCGACGGCAGACCCAGCCTTATCAACAGGTTTGACGTGGATTTCAGCATCTCGCACTCGGACGGCGGAGTTATGTGCTGCCTTATGATAGGTGACGAAGCAAGGATAGGCTGCGATATCCAGTGTGTGCGCAGCTATGACGATGAAAAAAATGCTACACTCGCCGAGATATTCATGCCTGCAAAGGACTACACCGAGTTTCTGACCACTCGCAGCGAGGATCTGTTTTACACTATCTGGACGCGGCGAGAGGCTTTCATAAAGCACAGCGGCGGAGATGTTTTTGCAGACCTGCGCGATATAAATTTCCATGCTGACGGCTACCGCACAGGCGTTATTCACGCCTGCGGCAAGAAGTATTACTACAGCATTTTCAGCGAATGACGGAGGGCGCTATGAAAGTATTAGTCATAAACGCAAGCCCCCGTCCCGAGCGCAGCAACACAATGAACATCACGCGCGCATTCATAAAGGGATTTCCCGAAAACACCGAGGTCGAGTATGTCACTCTGAACAAGCTTGACATAAAGCCCTGCCTCGGCTGCTATTCCTGTTGGGACAAGACCCCGGGAAAATGCGTGATTAAGGACGATATGCAGCAGCTTCACGAAAAGATACGCGAAGCCGATGTGATAGTGCAGAGCTTCCCGCTGTATTTCTTCGGGATGCCATCACCGCTTAAATGCATGACAGACCGCTGTTTGCCGCTGACATTGCCCTACCTTGGAAATATCGTCGAGGACGAAAACGCGTCATTCCACGAGCTGCGCGACGAAACGATGCACAAAAAAAGCCTTGTCGTTATTTCGACCTGCGGCTATGTTGACGCTGCTCATATGTATAAAGCGCTTGTAAAGCAGTATGACCTTATCGCAGGAGTTGGAAAATACACCGCAATTTTCTGCCCCGAGGGCGAGCTGTTCGTCACAGATAACGCAAAGCGTCAGCGCGAGGGCTATCTCTCTGATGTTACCGCCGCGGGCGCGGAATTTGCGCAGAACAGAACGCTCAGCGACGAAACTAAAAAGCGACTGTCAAAGCCTATCCTTTCACCGAAAGGCTTTGAAGCGATAACGCTTGCACACTGGGCACAGTTCAGATGAGACAAAACGGAGGGTTTTTATGATAACACAGCTTTTACAGGAGATCGAGGATCTCATAGGCTCGGACTATTTCCAATATGATATGGAAGAAAAGATGGAGCTTATAAAGCAAAACGGCGCAGGCATAGAAACAGTTGCCCCTATACTGGAGATAATGGAGCGTAACCCTCTTGAGGATTTCGGTATGCCGGGCGCTATGGTGCACTTTGCGGAAAGCTTCGGCGAAGAATACCAGCCGCTTCTGATAAACTCCTTAAAGAAAAGACCGTCAATGCATACGGTATGGATGCTCAACCGCTGCATAAACGGCAGCGCAAACAAAGACGAATATATCGCTTTGTTAAAGGAAATATCCGAGCGCACCGATATCGAAAAAGAAATACGGGACAGCGCAGAAGATTTCTACAAATTCCAGCTCGGAAAGTAAGGAGCAGTAATGTTCGGAAGAAAAAAGAAAAAGCACAAGGACAGTATGTCGCTTGAAAGCATACTTGCTCTGAACTACAAAAGGATACAATACGCTTCTATGCGCGACCCCGACACATATAAAGAGATACGCCTCGGCACAGACGGTGCTATAAACATCATCGGCGACAAGCTGCACGTCGTTTGCTCGGGCGAAAGCGTGTTTTCCTGCACTCTTGACGAGGTCTCAGCAGGCGAGCTTATGAGCCATGACGGAATAGTGCTGAAAGGCTTCGACCATATCTCCGGCGAGGAGCGTACAGTCACTGCGTTTTATCTGAAAAAAGACTGAAACGACACGCTCAAGTTTTTTCAACAGGCTATAGGTATTTAAGTCCTCTCTTTTTCGGACAGAAAAAGAGAGGACTATATTAAAACTCTGATATATAATATTTGAAGAAGCTTATCGAAAGGAGCGAACAAAAATGGAGTGGATAGAACGCCTTAACAGTGCGGTGAAATATATAGAAGACAACCTGTGCAAGGACATCGACCTAAACGAAGCGGCGAAGCTCGCCTGTTGTTCATCGTATAATTTCCAGCGAATGTTCACCTATATGGCGGGAGTAACTCTGTCGGAATATATCCGCAGAAGAAAAATGTCGCTTGCGGCAGTTGACCTGATGGACAGCGACAGCAAAGTTATCGACGTCGCGCTGAAATACGGCTATGATTCTCCGACTGCTTTTAACAGAGCGTTTAAGGCTATACACGCCATCGCACCCTCACAAGCAAAGGACGAGGGTGCAGTTATACGGGCATTTCCTCCGATAAGCTTCAAACTTACAATATCAGGAGTGTGTGAAATGACCTATCGCATTGAAAAGAAAGAACCGTTCAGAGTTATCGGCATATCGCGTCCTTTAGAAAAGGATATCGAAAGCAACTTCACTGTTGTGCCGAAAATGTGGGGCGAAGCTGCGGCAGACGGAACTATAGGAAAGCTTGCGGCACTTATGAACTCTGCGCCTATGGGACTTCTTGGTGTCAGTGCCTGCGGCGACCCCGAGGATTGGCGCTATTTTATCGCAGTATCCAGTACAGCAGAGAATACGGGCTTTGAGGAATACACAGTGCCTGCCGCAGAATGGGCAATATTCAGCGGCGAGGGCACAAACACCTCGATACAAGAGCTTGAAAAGCGCATCGTCACAGAATGGCTGCCCACATCAGGCTATGAATACGGACAAGCCCCCGACATCGAGGTGTATCTTAACCCCGACCCGCAAAATGCTAAGTTTGAGGTGTGGATACCTGTGGTGAAGAAATAATTGTAAAGGACGGACTTTTCTCCGTCCTTTTTCTATAAAACGGTTGATAATAATGCATAAATTCAAAAAAATTCTTTACTTTTCCAAAGAATAGTGCTATAATGTATTATGTATTATTAGGATATGTCCGTTTTGAGAAAGCTATATAAAAATCAAGCTTTCGCGGACAAGAAAGGAAACGATCATGAATATCAGAATCGAAAAGACAACTACCCCCAAGGCAAAGCCCACAGACGAGTCCAAGCTCGGATTCGGCAAGGTGTTCACAGACCATATGTTCATCATGGAATATGACACAGGCATGGGCTGGCACGATGCAAGAATAGTTCCCTATGGCGAGATATCGCTCTCTCCCGCCGCTATGGTTTTCCACTACGGTCAGGAGATCTTCGAGGGCATGAAAGCTTACAGAACTCCCGATGGAAATATCCAGTTCTTCCGTCCCGAGGAGAACTTCAAGCGCCTTAATCAGTCCGCTGAAAGACTTGTTATCCCCGAGCTTCCCGTTGAGGACGCTCTGCAGGCTCTGCACGCTCTTGTTGAAGTGGACAAGGACTGGGTTCCCCACAACGACGGCGCTTCGCTGTATATCCGTCCCTTTATCATTGCAGTTGACCCGTTCCTCGGCGTTCGCCCCGGCGACAAGTATCTGTTTATGATAATCCTCTCCCCCTCCGGCGCTTACTACAGCACAGGTCTTAACCCTGTTGACATCTATGTTGAAACAAACTATGTTCGCGCAGTAAAGGGCGGTATGGGCTACACCAAGACAGGCGGCAACTACGCTGCTTCTCTCGCAGGTCAGGACGAGGCTCACAAGCAGAACTACTCTCAGGTACTGTGGCTTGACGGCGTTGAGCGTAAGTACATCGAGGAAGTCGGCGCTATGAACATCATGTTCGTTATCGACGGCGAGCTGGTTACTCCCGAGCTTCAGGGCTCTATCCTCCCCGGTATCACAAGAAAGTCCGTTCTTGAGCTTTGCAAGAAGTGGGGCATGAAGGTATCCGAGCGCAGAATTTCCATTCAGGAGATATCCGACGCTTATGACGCAGGCAAGCTTCAGGAGGTATTCGGTACAGGTACAGCGGCAGTTATCTCCCCCGTTGGTCACCTCAAGTGGGGCGACAAGGTAATGGAGATCAACGGCAACAAAATCGGTGAGATCTCTCAGAAGCTGTATGACACCATGACAGGTATGCAGTATGGCAAGCTTGCTGACGAAATGGGTTGGATCGTTAAGCTGAATGGTTGATATGCATTAAGCTGTTAAGGAGAAAAGCACTATGAGATACAGAGCTTTGGCGGCAGCGCTTGTTGCTATGCTTATGCTTTCGGGCTGCGGTAACAGCGGAACTTCTTCGACAACTTCATCGACCGATTTGACTTCTGCCTCTGTGAACAGTGAGGACGAGGCATTTTTCCGACAAATGTATGCCGACGATCTGTGCGACAAATACAATCAGCTCCTCATTGATCAGGAAGCATTTTTTGAGGCTAATAATAATTCTAATAATGCGGTAGATGTGCAGGAGCTAGATGTCGATGCTTTTTTTGCAGCAGCAGAAAAGTGCATTTCTACGCTTGAGGCTATTATTGCTATCGAGTCGCCCGAATCGCTTGCTTATTATCATGAGCAGGTGATCAAAGGTGCTCAGTACGAAATAAAGTTTCTTAACAGCGTGATACAAGCGTCCAAGTACGACTTAGGCAAGTTAGATCTGAGTGCGCAGGAGGTAGAAGAGCTTCAGGCATTCTTTGCGGAATACACCGAAGCTGAAACCAACCTCTTTGTTGACGCTTATAGTGCGGCGATGGAAGCTGCGGCAGGAATCGTTCAATAGTAATTTTCAAGAGGAAGTTTATGAAAAAAGCTTTGTGGGCAATCTCGTTTTTGCTGATACTGTTGGTTGGCGGCTGTGCAGGCGGCACACCGCTTACTAAGCAGGAATATTTCGACGCGGTACAAGACAGCATTACTGCATATACAGCGGCAACGTGGGATATTGCTGAGCCGCTTTATGAGTACGAGATAAACGGAACTCCCTTTGACAAGGAAGAACTTCACGCAATATCTCAGAATGCGGAAAGCATGCTACTGAAAATAAAAACGCTAGTCCCTCCTCAGGAATATAGCGGATATCATGACAAGCTATGCGATGGTGTTGATTCTATTTTGCCATGGTTTGATGCGCTGGATACAGCGCTTAATGCCGCAAGTAAGACAGAGTTTTCTCAGGCGGGTGTTAAAATGCGGGAAGCAAGCGAAAAATCAACACTCCTTTCTGAGTGGACGGAGTTCGTGATTGCTGTGAGCGATGAAGTTGAGCTGAAGCCACCGGCGTAATTGCACTATTTTGTTAATAATGTTCCCTCATGCCACGAGGGACAATGAAAGGAAATAAAAAACATGATAAACACAGAAAAGACACTTGAAAAGATCGTTGCCCTGTGCAAGGGCAGAGGCTTTGTATATCCCGGCAGTGAGATATACGGCGGCCTTGCAAACACATGGGACTACGGCCCTCTCGGTGCTGTTCTCAAGGACAACATCAAGAACGCGTGGAAGAAGAAGTTCATTCAGGAGAGCAAGTACAACGTTGGTCTTGACTCCGCTATTCTGATGAATCCCCAGACCTGGGTAGCTTCGGGCCACGTTGGCGGCTTCTCCGACCCTCTGATGGACTGCAAGGACTGTAAGACACGTCACCGTGCTGACAAGCTTATCGAGGACTTCGGCGAAACAGACGCTAACGGCTGGGACAACAATCAGATGATGACCTATATCAAGGAAAAGGAGATCTGCTGTCCCAACTGCGGAAGCAAGAACTTCACCGATATCCGTCAGTTCAACCTGATGTTCAAAACATTCCAGGGCGTTACAGAGGACAGCAAGAACGAGATCTATCTCCGTCCCGAAACCGCACAGGGTATCTTCGTAAACTTTGCAAATATCCAGAGAACAAGCCGTAAAAAGGTTCCTTTCGGCGTTGCACAGGTTGGTAAGTCCTTCCGTAACGAGATCACTCCCGGTCAGTTCATCTTCCGTGTAAGAGAGTTTGAGCAGATGGAGCTTGAGTTCTTCTGCAAGCCCGGCACTGACCTCGAATGGTTCGACTACTGGAGAACATACTGCAAGAACTTCCTTATCGACCTCGGTCTTAAGGAGGAAAATCTCCGTCTGCGTGACCACTCCCCCGAGGAGCTTTGCTTCTACTCCAAGGCGACAACAGACTTTGAGTTCCTTTATCCGTTCGGCTGGGGCGAGCTTTGGGGTATCGCTGACAGAACAGACTACGACCTCACACAGCACCAGAACACAAGCGGCAAGAGCCTTGAATACTTCGATCCCGAAACAAACGAGAAGTATATTCCCTACGTTATCGAGCCGTCGCTCGGCGTAGAGCGTCTGTTCCTCGCTATCGTTTGCGACGCTTACGACGAAGAGGCTCTCGAGGACGGCACAACCAGAACAGTAATGCACCTGCACCCCGCACTTGCACCTGTAAAGGCTGCTATCCTGCCCCTTTCCAAGAAGCTTTCCGACAAGGCTACCGAGCTTTACGAGGAGCTTGCTAAGTACTTCCCCGTTGATTTCGACGAGGCAGGCGCTATCGGCAAGCGCTACCGCAGACAGGACGAGATCGGAACACCTTTCTGTGTTACCATCGACTTCGACACCGTTGAAAAGGATAACTGCGTAACAGTTCGTGAGCGCGACACCATGGAGCAGGTTAGAATCCCGATCTCCGAGGTAAAGGCTTACATCGAAGAAAGAACATTCTTCTGATAAAAAACAGAATATGAAAATACCCGACTTGGCTTTAAGTCGGGTATTTTTCGTAAACAAAAAAGCGGCGGGAAGACCCGTCGCTTAATGCAGCCGAAGCTATAAGTATTAGCCCTCTACAGGAGCGCCAACAGGGCAAGAGCCTGCGCAAGCGCCGCAGTCGATGCAAGCGTCAGCGTCGATAACGTACTTGCCGTCACCCTCAGAGATAGCGTTTACGGGGCAGTCACCTGCGCAAGCGCCGCAAGCGATGCACTCATCGTTGATTACATATGCCATTGTAGTTTACCTCCTTAATTAGTTCGGGAAGCTTTAAATTCCCCTTTATATATTGTATCACATTTTACGAAAAAATCAAGTGTTTATTTTTACAAATAAAAATCGAAATTATGTGAAATACAGACAAAGGCATAACTAACTCGATTTATCTAACTAAAGTCAGCCAAAGTTGACTTATAATGCGGTTTTACAGCGTTTTATTATGCAAAGCCTGTGTCTTTCTTTTATCGTTTTTCAAACTTTAAATACATTCCGCTATTGTTCATGGTAATAAAACCATCGTCAAACGTATAGTTTACCCCGTCAACGACAAGCTTGCCGCTGTCATACGACCATGTGCTTTGCGCCGTGCCATCGCTCGTTGTAAGGGTAACCGTACCATCGGAATTTAGCTGCATTTCAATAAAGCCAACATCATCGACATTAACGCTTTCGCCATCAACAGCAGCGCCTGTCAGCTCCCATGTGCCCACAAGCGCGCCTTTGTCATCACAGCCCGACAGTTGTATAACGCATAGCACGCACAGCAGAATAACAGCAATTCTTTTGAAAAACATCATTTTCACATTAATTATCCTCAAGATTTTTGAGCGCTTTAAGTTCATCGCGGCTAAGACGTACCTGTCCGTCCTTAATGACCTTTACCTCGTCCTTTTTAACAACACAGGGAACATCGGGCTTCTTGTCAAGCTTAACTTTCAGTATTCCCGTAAGGAGGTTTACCTCCTCGACGTGACCTCTGCCCTCCTCTGTTTCAACATACGCGCCTACCTTGGGAGTTGTGCGCAGGAAGTCCTCATAGCAGTTCTGCTCATACTTAAGGCAGCACATAAGTCTGCCGCAGGTGCCCGATATCTTTGTGGGATTGAGCGACAGCGACTGCTCCTTTGCCATCTTGATAGACACAGGCTGAAACTCGCCGAGGAAGCTTGAGCAGCAAAACGGTCTGCCGCAGATACCAAGTCCGCCCAGCATCTTTGCCTCATCGCGCACGCCTATCTGACGAAGCTCAATTCTTGTGCGGTAGATGCCCGCAAGGTCTTTTACAAGCTCGCGGAAATCCACTCTGCCGTCAGAGGTGAAATAAAACAGTATCTTGCTGCCGTCAAAGGTGCAGTCAACATCTATCGGCTTCATGTCAAGCTTATGCAGCGCTATCTTTTCGGAAAACACCTGCATTATCTCTTTTTCCTTGGCGCGGTTTTCATGAAGCTGCTTTTCGTCCTGAGGCGTAGCCTTGCGCATTATGCTTTTAAGAGGAGATACTGTTCTGCTCTCTGGAACCATGCGGTTTGTAAGAACTATCTCGCCGCACTCGACTCCGCGAGCCGTTTCAACTATCGCCATCTCGCCCTGCTCGAACTGTATTCCGCTAGGCGAGAAATAATACACCTTGCCAACGTCCTTGAAGCGTATGCCGATTATCTCAACCTCTGCTCCGCTGTCAGCAACAGGAGCGTCGTTTCGCTGCTCCTTGGGACGACGGTCGTGACGAGGCTTGTCATGCCTGTCGCGATGAGGCTTTTCTGCCTTTGCTTCAGGCTCTATCTCGGCATTTTCAGGCTTATTCTTCGGTGCTATCTTTTCGGTAAAGTAGTTATCCATTATACTCCTTTTGGGACATATTCGTCCTCGTTTATATTAATTTTGATGTCAGATAAGACGCTGTAAGCGCCATGTTTATGTTAAATCCCGTATCTGCCGTCACTTTAAAGACCGCATCCAGCATATCCAACAGCCGCTCCTCGCTGTATACCTCTGCAAGGCGCTTTGCCTGCTGCTTCGCACAGGAGGAAAGCTCCCCTCCGCAACGACAGCTCAGCGCGTCACGCAGTATTTCGGTGAGATATCCAAGCACCGCGGAAAACTCAGCTCTGCCGCTCTGCTCTGCAAGCACTGCCGCAGCAGTAAAACCGTCCTTATCCGCAATCGCGGCAGCGGCTCTGCCTGCACAGTCCATAAACGGCGTGTCACCGCCGCCCGAAAGCACATCAAGGCATTTCCCGATGTTGCCCGAAAGCGCGTCGGCAAGCTCGTTAGCCTTGTCGGCAGGCGTTCCCTGCTCAATAAGGCACTGCGCACATTCCTGCACTGAGCTTTTCGGCACATCAAGGTCGGTCACTCTGGAGCGTATCGTTTCGATTATCGGGTCGGTGCTTTCACAAGTGAAAACAAATCTCAAAAACGGCGCAGGCTCTTCGATAATCTTCAAAAGCGTATTCTGAAGCTGCACGGACATCTCGTCGGCGTCCTCGAAAACATATATCTTGATATCGCCGTCATTCGGCTTTACCACTATGCTTTCCATAACGCGCCGCATTGATACAAGTCCGCCCTTGCCTGTTTCGTCAAGGTTGTATTTTCCGCCGCACTCGCGCTTTACAAAAATGATATCGGGGTGAGCGTCAGCGTCTATTTTCGTGCAAGTGGGGCAAGTGCCGCACGGCGATTTCCCGCACAAAAACAGCTTTGCAATATATCTCGCCATGACCCGCCTGCCCGTGCCGCGCTCGCCGCACAAAAGAATTGCATGCGGAAGTCTGTTTGCGGCAGCGTAGTTGTCAAGGCGCTGCTTTAATCTGTCTTTTCCGTAAAGGCGCATTATACCTTCTCAAATCTTTCTATGTTTGTAACAAACACAGTCGCGCCGCCGACAGAAACCTCCACAGGGAAGCTTGCGTAGCTGCCCATGCCGTAGCTTGCGGAATTAGGCACAAACTGCTTGCGCTTGTGGCTGTGCTTTTTGATGGTGTCGATAACCTCGTCGGTCTTGTCGTCCTCAGAGCATATCATAAACGTTGTGTTACCCGCCATGAGAAAGCCGCCTGTAGAAGCAAGCTTTGTCGCCTGAAAGCCCGCCTTTGTGAGCGCGGTCGAAACAGCATGGCTGTCATCATTATTTACTATAGCAAATACAAGTTTCATATCATTCTCTCCCGTATGAAAAATAGGGGCTATTCCGCTGTATACTATTATAACCTATTCACGCAAAAATTGCAACTGTTTTATGCTGTGCCTTTACAGGGTTGACAAGTGTCAAAAAACTTGTTATAATTAAAATATCAAAGACGAAGCTTAGGCGGTAAGCCGCCTGTTTATTTCGAAAGGACGGTAAATAACAATGGGCAAGTTCGCTATCAAAAAGACAAACACAGGCTTCACCATCAGCCTCAAGGCAGGCAACGGCGAGGTTATCGGTATCGGCGGTGAAGTATTCAACACTCTCGCAAGCGCAAAGAACAGCATCGAGAGCATCAAGACAAACGCCCCCATCGCTAACGTTGAAGACCAGACAACAGAGGGCTTTGAAGCTGCAAAGTGCCCCAAGTTTGAGATCTACAAGGACAACGCAGGCGAGTTCCGCTTCCGTCTTAAGGCAAGAAACGGCGAGCCTATCCTCGCAAGCGAGGGCTACAAGGCTAAGGCAAGCTGCGAAAACGGCATCGAAAGTGTACGCAAGAACGCTCCCGACGCTGCTGTAGAGGAGCCCGAGGCTTAATGATTCTTAAATAAAAATCAGCCGATCTTGTCAAAAAACAAGGTCGGCTGTTCTATTTTGCAATATAAAAAACGGCTTTTGGCGTGACCGTCAAAAGCCGTTTCTTTAATTACTTATTTTCCTTGTTTGCAGCATCCATCTTGCTCTTGTGCTCCATAGCAAGGAGATTTACCTCAAACGGGGTAAATACCTTTGTACACTCCTTGCTTCCGGGGTTAAGCAGCGCTGTCTTACCCTTGATTGCATTGAAAAGCCTTACCGTGCTCATCTTCATGCAGTTGAAGCTCTTCTTCTGGGGTCCTGCAAGAACCCTCATTTTGGATGGCGATGTAAAGAACGGAATAGCCTTGTGACCGTCCTTATTAGTAGCGGAGAGAACATTCAGCATACGGTTGCCGTTTGCATCAACCTGATTTGTGAACTGAGCCACAACAAAGACATCAGCGCCCATAAGCTCGGGAAGAACGTCCTTCCACTTGCTGTCATCCTCTACAGCGGCAGCGATCTTTTCCTCAAGCTCCTTGTTAATTACCTGGAGTTCTTCTGGTGTAAGCGGATTAGCCATGATTTTTTTCACCTTTCATTTTATTATCTTGTTTTCTCGGCATTTTCCTTGATTATCTTCGCAATAACGTCCTCAAGCGGAGATACGCCAAGATCGCCGTCCTTTCTGGAGCGCAGTGCAACGCTGTTTGCCTCTACCTCGTTGTCGCCAACGATGAAGAAGTAAGGGATCTTCTCGATCTGTGCCTGACGGATCTTCCAGCCAATCTTTTCGTTTCTGTTGTCAACAGATGTACGGATACCCATATTTTCAAGTCTGTCGGAGATGCCCTCTGCGTATTCCTTAGCTCTGTCAGTGATGGGAAGAATACGAACCTGCTCGGGTGCCATCCACAGAGGAAGTGCGCCGGCGTACTTTTCAAGCAGATATGCAAGTGTTCTCTCGTAGCAGCCCAGCGATGTGCGGTGAATGATATAGGGGCGCTTCTTTGTGCCGTCTACGTCCACATATTCCATGCCGAACTTTTCAGCAAGCAGCATGTCTATCTGGATAGTTACAAGCGTATCCTCCTTGCCGAATACGTTCTTGTACTGGATATCGAGCTTCGGGCCATAGAATGCAGCCTCGTCGATACCAACGGAGTATTCAACGCCGAGGTTGTCGAGTATCTTCTTCATTGTTGCCTGTGCAGTTTCCCACTGCTCCGCCGTGCCCTCATACTTGTTCTTGGGGTTAGCGGGATCCCACTGCGAGAAGCGGAATGTGCAGTCCTCAAGCAGACCAACAGTGCCGAGGAAATACTTCGCAAGCTCAAGGCACTGCTTGAACTCCTCCTCAAGCTGCTCGGGACGGAGAATGTAGTGACCCTCGGAGATCGTGAACTGTCTGACTCTGATAAGACCGTGCATCTCACCGCTGTCCTCGTTGCGGAACAGTGTAGATGTTTCAGTCAGTCGCATGGGAAGATCACGATAGCTGCGCTGTCTGTTCAGGAATACTTGGTACTGGAACGGACAGGTCATGGGACGCATCGCAAAGCATTCCTTAGTTTCATCATAAGGATCGCCCAGAACGAACATTCCGTCAAGATAGTGATCCCAGTGACCGCTTATCTTATACAGATCTCTCTTTGCCATAAGCGGAGTTTTTGTCAGCAGACAGCCGTTCTTATATTCAACGTCCTCTACCCAACGCTGCAGTATCTGAACTACCTTGGAACCTTTCGGCAGCAGCACGGGCAGACCCTGACCGATGCAATCAACAGTTGTGAAATATTCAAGCTCGCGTCCGATCTTGTTGTGGTCGCGCTTTTTAGCCTCCTCAACCGCTGTGAGGTAAGCGTTCAGCTCGTCCTTTGTGGGGAACGCTGTGCCGTAGATACGGGTAAGCATCTTGTTCTTTTCGCTGCCGCGCCAATAAGCGCCTGTTGCAGATGTAAGCTTGAACGCCTTGATGGGCGATGTGGACATCATGTGAGGACCTGCACACAGGTCAGTGAAATCGCCCTGTCTGAAGAAGCTGATAGGCTCGCCCTTGTCTGCGTGCTCCTTGCAAAGCTCGACCTTGTAGATCTCGCCCTGCTCCTCCAGATACTTTATAGCCTCGTCGGGAGCCATTGTGAACTGCTCAAGTCTGATAGCTTCCTTGACGATCTTTTTCATTTCAGCCTCGATCTTGGGGAGCGCGTCTGCGTTGATAGGCTCTTCAAAATCGAAATCGTAGTAAAAGCCGTTGTCGATAGCGGGACCGATAGCAAGCTTTGTGTTTGGATACAGTCTTTTTACAGCCTGCGCCAGAATGTGGGAAGCTGTGTGGTTGAAGCAGCGCTTGCCCTGCTCGTCCGCGAATGTGATGAACTTCACGGTGCAGTCCTTGTCGATAACTGTGCGCAGATCGCACACATTGCCGTCGATCTCTGCAAGACACGCTGTCTTTGCTTCGCCGACCTCTCTTGCAACATCAAATGCAAGAAGTCCTGCCTCAAATTCCTTTGCTTCGCCGTTTGCCATTGTTACTTTTATCATTGTGAACATCCTTTCCTAACAGGGCTGAACAAATGCCCCGCCGTTCAATATTTTTCACCTATAGCCTCACAAATGCGGCCTAAGATGAAATTGTTTTATCACCGCATAACGGACATGGTCTGTCATAAGCCGCCCGCATACATACAGGTATGCCGCAGCAGCTCACTTCTCGCCGCCGTTTTTTACGGTTATCTTATATTGTACTACTATTTATAATAAAAGTCAAGCCAAAAACCACGCAAAGCCTTAAATTACAGGTTTTTTGTCAGAAAATCGAAACGCAACGCACACTCAGCCATCAAACCTTGACTTAAACTGCGGTGTTGTGGTAGAATATGTTATCAGACACCGAAAGGAGCAACGTTTATGGCACTATTTGATAAGAAAAAAGCTGAGCCTGCGGCAGAGGATCATTATGAGGGCGATCTTGTGTACGGAGTCAGACATGGCAGAGGCACGATGATATTCAAAAGCGGAAATGTATACAAGGGTGATTGGCGAGACGGAAATATGCACGGGCTTGGCGAATTTACTTTCACCACGACAGGAGATCACTATGTCGGAGAGATGACTAACGGAAAGCTCGGCGGCTATGGACGAATGAAATTCCACTCAGGTCATATATTTGAGGGCTTTTATGTCGATGGAAAGCGCAACGGCAGAGGCTCGCTCACCTGCTCCGATGGCAGACGCTTCGAGGGCGAGTGGATAAACGATAAGCTCAACGGCATGGGAATACTGTGGTACACCGACGGCAGAATATTCCGCGGTATGTATGTTGACGGCAATGCTTTTGACGGCTTCACCAGCACGAAAGATAAAGACGGTTTTTGGAAGCAGGTGCGCTATGTAAGACCCGAGCTTGAAAATATCGGAGGCTATGAGGTAGTGCTTACATCTTTCCCCGATGACAAAAAGATAGCGGTAATAAAAGAGGTCAGAGAGATAACAGGCTACGGTCTTGCGCTTGCGAAGGAGATAACCGAAAACGCTCCGCAATGGCTCAAAAAGGGGCTTAAGCTTGAAGAAGCTGTTGAGCTAAAAAGACGCCTTGAAACAGTCGGCGCCGAAGCTGAAGTAAAATAACTCCCAAAACGTTCATTTAGGTATGATTTTGTGTGAAATTGTTGCATTGGCAGGCTTTTGGGTATTGACTATTTCGGCAAAATATATTATAATAGATAATTGGTATAGACTGAGGTTTTATCGTCTTTTTTAGATTTACAGCCTTGTCTTGAATAAACGGCGGCTTCGCCGAGCAATTTTGAAACGGAGTGAAACAATTGAAAAGCAGAATAACCAAACCCGTTTTCTTTATTGTCGCTATCCTGATACTTGTGTTCACATTCTTCTCCACCGCGGGACTCAGCACCCGTTACGGTGACACAGAGCAGCACATCATCTGGGGAATCGACGATATCAGATGGGGAATCGATATCCGCGGCGGCGTAAACGTATCGTTCGGCGTTCCCGCAGATTATGCCGCAAACAATGAGATCACCGACAATGATCTTGAGGCGGCAAAGTCGATAATCGAAACACGTCTTGTTGACAAAAACATCAACGACTATGAGGTGTATCTGGATAACACCACACACACCATCATCGTGCGTTTCCCTTGGCAGGCAGACGACGAGAGCTTTGATCCCGAGGCTGCCGTAAAGGAGATCGGCGAAACAGCGCTGCTCACCTTCCGCGAGGGCTATGAGATAGACGAAAACGGTCTTCCCACAGGCGAAACAGAAAAGATCGTTCTTCAGGGTACAGACGTAGATCAGGCTTATGTCGGATACGACCAGGAGTCCAACCAGTATTACGTTGGTCTTGACCTTACCGATGCAGGCGGACAAGCCTTCGCCGAGGCTACAGGCAGACTTGTTGGCAATCAGATCTCCATCTGGATGGACGATATCTGTATTTCCGCTCCCAACGTTAAGCAGCAGATAAGTGGCGGTACAGCACAGATCACCTCCCCCGAATACAGCGATTATCAGCCCGCGCTTGACCTTGCAAACAAGATCAACGGCGGTTCGCTCCCCTTCAAGCTTGAGATAGAGAATCTTTCCACAATTTCTCCTATCCTCGGTATGGGCGCACGTGACGCAATGGCTATTGCAGGACTTATCGCATTCATCGTTATCGCAATATTCATGATAGCTTACTACCGTCTGACAGGCTTTGTCGCAGTTATTGCGCTTATTGGTCAGATAGCAGGTATGTTTGCTGCAACAACAGGATTCTTCTCATTCAACGACGCTTCTACCCTCACCATTCCCGGTATCGCAGGTATTATCCTTTCTATCGGTATGGGTGTTGACGCGAACGTTATCTCGGGTGAGCGTATCCGTGAGGAGCTCAGAGCAGGCAGAACCATCGACGGCGCACTTCAGAACGGCTTTGAGCGCGGCTTCGGAGCTATCCTCGACGGTAATGTTACAGTTATCATCGTTGCCGTTATCCTTATGGCAGTGTTCGGCAACTGGTTCGGCGTTACTACCGACGCAACCATATTCTCGTTCGGCTTCACGCTGCTCGCAGGTATCATTATGAACTTCGTAATGGGCTGCTGGGCAACAAGACTTATGACAATATCCCTTTCCAAGTTCAAGATCTTCAGAAAGCCTTGGCTTTACGGCGGCGCAAGAGGCGCAGCTGCTGCGGCTGTCGCAGAGCGCGGCAAGGACACCGTTAAGATGTTGGACGTAAAGTGCAAAACGCATATTGATTTCGTTAAGAAAACAAAGGTGTTCGCAATAATTTCAGGCACTATCCTTCTCGTAACACTGGTATTCTCCTTTGTTCAGGGTCCCGAGATCGATATCCGCTTCAAGGGCGGTACAATGGTTACCTACAGCTACACAGGCGATGTTGACACCAACGATATCGCTGAAACTGTAAAGGCTCTCGGCACTCCCACTCCCACTGTAACAACAGGTACAAGCTTCACAGGCGACCTCAACACTATCGTTATCTCGTTCGTTGCTGACGAAAAAATGGACGACGATATGCTCGCAAAGATAGGCGACACACTGCAGGCAACCTATCCCGACAATCAGATAGAGAATATCGACACCACAAACGTAAGTGCGTCCTCGGGTTCGAGATTCGTTGTAAACTGCGTTGTGGCAGTTGCAATTGCATTCGTGCTTCTGGTTATCTATATCGCTCTGCGATTCAAGAACATCGGCGGCTGGTCCTCTGGCGTTATCGCAATCATCTGTCTGCTTCACGACGTTTCGATAGCATACGCTGTATACCTGTTCAGCGGAATGCCGCTTGACGCAAACTTCATGGCAGTTGTGCTCACACTGCTGGGCTACTCCATCAACAACACCATCATCATCTACGACCGTCTGCGTGAAAACCGCGCAAGATACGGCTCTATGAACGACCGCGAGCTGGTTAACCTCAGTATCAACCAGACGCTGTCGCGTTCCATCATCACAACAGTTACAGCAGCTTCCTCAATGGTAGTTGTATGTATCGTATGCTGGCTTATGGGCGTAACCTCCATCATCTCCTTTGCAACACCTCTGGCTATCGGTATGGGCGTAGGCTTCTACTCCTCCGTGTGCCTTGCAGGCCCGCTGTGGATCTGGTGGACAAGCAGAAAGAGCCACAAAAAAAGAGCTTGATTTGCTTTAACTGACATAACAAGACCCGTTTTCGACACTGTATCGAAAGCGGGTCTTTCACGTTAAACAAAAGTGCCGCTCCAACGATTTTTGAAGCAGCACTATATGAAATCAACGAATTATTGTTGCTATCCATGCAAGCGCATCGTCCTCGGTCTTGAAATGACCCTCCTGAAAGGCTGAATGCGACTGCTTCTGATGGGTCTTGGCTTGTGCCGCGGTAAAAATAGCGCTTCCGTCAACAAAAGCTATTGCCTTGCAGTTTGCTGCAGCAAGCTCCTTATGAAGATTTACAAGCTCCTGGCTTACATCGGGAGAAACAGGCGGCATATGGCTTATATCACATATGTATGCCCACCCCGTGCTTTTCCAAGCTGCAGCAGAAGAAACCAGCGTTTTTGTCAGCCATTTGATTTCCTCAACATTTGTGTGTCCTACCGCTGAAGATTTAACTGCGTGCTTATCCATATACACCTGTACTGTCTGCGCGCCATGCGTCATGCTCATAAAGATCAACTCCTTTTCTGTTTGTCAAAACCATTGTCTTAACTTATTACAATTATATCACAGAGTTTCAAAAAATACAATAGATTTTAACTAAGTGTATTATTTTTGGCAATTATGCACAAAATCACTATAGACAAAAACGCTCCACCTTTAGTAAGGTGGAGCGAAATTTGTTATTATAAAAATTATCCGCGGAAGTAGTCAACGCCGCCCTTGAACAGAAGCTGTTCCTTGTTGCCGTCAACATTCTTGCAGCAGTTGGGTGTAAGACGCTCTGTATGGCCCATCTTACCAAGCACACGGCCATCAGGAGAGATGATACCCTCGATAGCGTACATGGAGCTGTTGGGGTTGTACGCAACGTCCATTGTGGGGTTGCCCTTGAGGTCAACATACTGAGTTGCAACCTGACCGTTTGCAATAAGCTCCTTGATAACAGCCTCGGGAGCTACGAAACGTCCCTCGCCGTGAGATATCGGGATATTGTGCAGATCGCCGACCTTTGTATGCATCAGCCAAGGAGACTTGTTTGTGCATATTCTTGTCATAGTAAGCTGCGACTGGTGACGTCCGATGGAGTTGTATGTCAGAGTGGGGCTTTCTTCGGTCAGAGGAACTATCTTACCGAAAGGCACAAGACCCAGCTTGATAAGTGCCTGGAAACCGTTGCAGATACCGATCATCAGACCGTCACGGGTGTAGAGCATCTCCTCTACAGCCTCCTTAACGGCAGGATTGCGGAAGAATGCATTTATAAACTTAGCAGAACCCTCAGGCTCGTCACCGCCCGAGAAGCCGCCGGGGATCGCGATCATCTGCGACTGCTTGATGAGGCGTGTGAACTCTGCAACGCTCTCCTCCATATCGTTTGCGGAGAGGTTTCTGATAACGAATATCTCGCTGTCGCCGCCGTAACGGTTGAATGCGTTAGCCATATCGTATTCGCAGTTTGTGCCGGGGAATACAGGGATAAGCACCTTGGGCTTTGCAATCTTGGGGCAGGTGTGAGTTTCGAGAAGCTCACAGCCCTTATCGTATGCAATAACCTCGGGAGCGGGCATTTCGGGAAGCTGTGCCTTGAAGATAGGCTCCAGAACATCGTTCCACTTCTTTTCGAGGGAAGCAATATCAAGCTTTACGCCGCCGCAGGTGATCTCATACTCAGTAACGGTTTCGCCGATGGTGCGGATACCGTCGATATCCTCGGTCATTTCAAGCACGAATGCGCCGTATACAGGTGTGAACAGCTCGTCATCTGTCAGGTCAACAAGCTTTGCGCCGACATGGTTGCCGAGAGTCATCTTGAACACGCCCTCTGCAAGACCGCCGTTTGCAACAGACCATGCGGACATGATCTTCTTTTCCTTGATAAGCTTTGTTATCTTTCTGAATACAGCCTTAACGCTGTCGAAGTTCGGCAGACCGTTCTCGTCGTATTCGGGAGCGATATAGCCGATCTTGCTGAAAGGACACTTAAACTCAGCGGAGATGATATCCTCTGCCTTTGCTGTGGAAACTGCGAAAGAAACCAGTGTGGGAGGTACATCGATATCTTCAAATGTACCGCTCATGGAGTCCTTGCCGCCAATAGCGCCGCAGCCCATTTCAAGCTGTGCCTTGTAAGCACCGAGCAGTGCGGAGAAAGGCTTGCCCCAACGCTCTGCCTTGCCCTGTGTTCTCTCAAAGTATTCCTGGAAGGTCAGCCAGCACTTCTCGCTGTCGCCGCCTGCAGCAACTACCTTTGCAATACTCTCAACTACTGCGCATACAGCACCGTGGTAGGGAGACTGTGTGGAGATAGCAGGATTGAAGCCCCAGCCCATGATAGAAGCTGTGCTTGTTGTAGCGTTTATCATCGGGATCTTTGCAGCCATAGCCTGAACGGGTGTCTGCTGTGTTCTTCCCGAGAACGGCATAAGAACCGTTGCGCCGCCGATCGTGGAGTCAAAGCGCTGTACAAGACCTCTCTGAGAGCATACGTTGAGGTCTGTCACAAGGCTCTCCCAATCCTTTGCGGCGTTGGTTCTGCCTGTGGAGTAGGATACATTTACAGCGGGAACAGCAACTGTTGTGTGCTTTTCTGCGCCGTTGGAGTTAAGGAAATCTCTGCTGATGTCACAGATAGTCTTTCCGTTCCAGTTCATACGGAGTCTTGCCTCTGCCTTTACGACCGCAACAGGTGTGGATTCAAGGTTTTCCTTGGAAGCAAGCGCACGGAACTTGTCAGCGTCCTCAGCAGCAACTACGACCGCCATTCTCTCCTGAGATTCGGAGATAGCAAGCTCTGTGCCGTCAAGACCGTCATACTTCTTCGGAACAGCGTTGAGGTCTATCTCAAGACCGTCAGCAAGCTCACCGATAGCAACCGAAACGCCGCCTGCGCCGAAGTCGTTGCAGCGCTTGATAAGACGTGTAGCCTCGGGGTTTCTGAACAGGCGCTGAAGCTTTCTCTCCTCGGGCGCATTACCTTTCTGTACCTCTGCACCGCAGCTTTCAAGGGACTGCACGCTGTGGGACTTGGAAGAGCCTGTAGCGCCGCCGCAGCCGTCACGTCCGGTGCGTCCGCCGAGCAGGATTATCACATCACCGGGAGCGGGACGCTCGCGGCGTACATTCTCGATGGGAGCAGCACCTACAACAGCGCCGATCTCCATACGCTTAGCCATATAGCCGGGGTGGTATATCTCTGCAACGTGACCTGTTGCAAGACCGATCTGGTTGCCGTAGCTGGAGTAGCCTGCGGCAGCAGTCGTTGTTATCTTTCTGGGGGGCAGCTTGCCCTTGATGGTCTTTTCAACGGGTAGCAACGGATCGGAAGCGCCTGTTACACGCATTGCCTGATATACATAGGAACGTCCCGAAAGCGGGTCGCGGATAGCGCCGCCAAGACAGGTTGCCGCACCGCCGAAAGGCTCGATCTCGGTGGGGTGGTTGTGAGTTTCGTTTTTGAACATCAGCAGCCACTCTTCGTCCTTGCCGTCAACGTCAACTGTGATCTTTACAGAGCAAGCATTGATCTCCTCAGACTCGTCGAGGTCGTTAAGCTTGCCGTCAGCCTTAAGCTTCTTTGCAGCGAGAGTTGCAATATCCATCAGGCAGATGGGCTTGTTTCCTCTGCCAAGCTCCTCACGGTCAGCCTTGTACTCTGCGTATGTATCGGCAATGTACTTGGGCGCGATATCAGCATTGTCGATGATAGTGCCGAATGTGGTGTGACGGCAATGGTCAGACCAATAGGTGTCTATCATGCGTATCTCTGTGATGGTGGGATTTCTGTTTTCGCTCTTGAAATAATCCTGACAGAACTTGATGTCGTCGTTATCCATTGCAAGACCGTACTTCACAACGAAATCGGCAAGCTCTGCGTCGGTCTTGTCGATAAATCCATCAAGAGTTTCAACGCTTGTGGGGATATCATACTGCACCTCAAGCGTCTGATACTCCTCAAAGCCGCACTCTCTGGACTCAACGGCATTGATGAGGTAGTGCTTTATCTTGTCGAACTCTTCATCGGTAATCTTGCCCTTTAAAATGTATATCTTAGCATACTTTACAACAGGTCTGTCACCCTTGCACAGCATCTGGATACACTGAGCCGCGGAATCCGCACGCTGGTCAAACTGACCGGGCAGAAATTCCACTGCGAACATACGCTCGTCAGTGCCGAGCGCGGGAAGCTGCTCGAACACCTCGTCAACGGGCGGCTCCGAAAATACTGTCGGGATAGCCTTGTCAAAATTCTCCTTGGGAAGCTTCTCAGCGTCATAACGGTTGATGATGCGCACATCTTCAACCGACTTTATGCCGAGCGCAACGGTAAGGTCGGAGAGAGTTGCCTTGCCGTCAACCGCAAACTGCGGCTTCTTCTCCACATAGATACGATAAACTGCCATTTTTTGTTTCCTCCTGATGTTCTTTTATAGAAATGGATATTCCATAAAAATATCAAATCAATTCCGCCGTACAATAATCAGCCTCGGCGCCTGTTATCCTCACCCGCACAAGCGAGTGTCTTTCGATTTGCTTTCCGTATATTCTCACAGGAATATAACTTTCGGTAAAGCCATTGCTGTACTCAGCCGACTGCGGCTTTTCTATCAGCACGGTGTATTCCCTGCCTGTCTGCTTTTTGAGATATTCCTGCTCAAGCTGCTTTGCAAGCTCTGTCATCTGCTTTGCTCTCATGGATTTCACATGGGGCAGAACATGGTCGTCATACATCGCCGCAAGCGTTCCCTTTCTTATTGAATAAGGGAAAACGTGCACCTTTGCAAAGCCTATCTCCTTTGCAAAATCCATGCTCTGCTGAAATTCCTCGTCGGTTTCCCCCGCAAAGCCTACCATTATATCGGTAGTGATCGAGCAATTCGGAAATTTCTCGCGAAGCCTTTCGCACACATCTTTATAAAGAGCTGTGTCATAGCGCCGCCTCATGCGTTTAAGCACTGTATCACTGCCGCTCTGCAAAGACAGATGGAAATGCGGGCAAAGCTTCGGCGTTTTCAAAAGCTTTTCTATCTCGGCGTCCGTCATCATTTCAGGCTCAAGAGAGCCAAGACGTATGCGCTCTATTCCCTCAACATCTGCGGCTATCACCGCATCGCCAAGCGTTGCGCCGATATCCTCGCCGTAGCAGCTCAAATTTATTCCCGTCAGCACGACCTCTTTGTGGCCGCTCTCCGCGGCAAGCCGCGCCTGCTCGGTTATTTTATCAAGCGGTCTTGAGCGAAC
Source organism: Oscillospiraceae bacterium (assembly GCA_015067175.1). GTDB lineage: Bacteria > Bacillota > Clostridia > Oscillospirales > Ruminococcaceae > CAG-115. The sequence continues at coordinate 50,972 of SVMX01000008.1, forward strand.
TCTGCCGCGCGCCGTGGGAATTATGCAATAAGTACAAAACCTGTCGCAGCCGTCCTCTATCTTGATAAACGCGCGCGTTCTGTCAAGGTCTGTACCCGAAGCAGCCTCGTCAAATTCTCGTGAAAGAGGCTCAACGCATACCGTGCGCGTGCGCTTTTCGATAAATTTGCATATAAGCTGAGAGATATCCGCTTTCTTCGCATTACCTATTATAATATCAGCGTCGGTCTGCGCAGCCTCCTCGGGGTAGCTTTGAGGAAAGCAGCCGCAAAGCACGATAACGCTGTCGGGATTTTCACTTCTGCGGCGGGAAATATGCTGCCGCGCTTTTTTCACGCTCATGCCCGTCACCGCGCAGGAATTAACTATACATATATCGGGAGCACCGATAACGCCCGCCTTTTCAAAGCCTGCCGCAAGCATAGCATCGGTTATCGCAGCGCTTTCGCAGGAGTTGACCTTGCAGCCAAGCGTGTAGACCGTAAACGTCATTTTGCTCCCCTCCTCCGCACTTATATGGCGTTTTGCCCTATTTATCGACGGTGAAACTGGACATTTTCACCAAAAAGATTTTCGATATACATTTATTATACTTGATTATTCCGAATTTTGCAATAAGCTATTGACTATTTTTTGTTTTGTTGCTATATTTATATTGAGGATAGCAAAAAAGCCTCAAAAGACAGAGAAAGACTTGTACACAAAGACAACAAACAAAACAAATGAAAGGCGGCGATTTTTCTATGAAGGAACTCAAAGTAATGCTTGAAACCATCGAGGACGTAAAAGAATTTGTGAATATCACAAACCGATACGAATTCGAGTGCGACCTTATCTCCGGCAGATATGCGGTTGACGCAAAGTCGATCATGGGTATCTTCAGCCTGGATCTGACAAAGCCCCTTAATATGGTCATCAGAGGCGGCGAGGCCGCTGCCGAGAAGCTTTATGAAGAAGTTTCAAAGTTCATTGCAAAGTAACACAGCAAACGACAAAATTCCCATTGACAAAAAAATTATGGTGTGATAGCATAAAAGTACAAGCACCAAAACAGAAAAGAAAGGAAAATGTATTATGACAACCACAAAGATCTGCATCAACACAATCAACGACGTAAAGAATTTCGTTAACATCGTAACTAAGTGCGACTACGACGTAGACATCATCTCCGGCAGATATGCCATCGACGCAAAGTCCATCATGGGCATCTTCAGCCTCGACCTCTCCAAGGAGCTTACACTGAATATCCACAGCGACGACTGCTCCGCTTTCATGGACGAGATCAAGAGCTACATCGTAAAGTAATTACGCATAAAGCTTACAACGCACCGCCGTTTTCAAGTAAACGGCGGTGTTTTTTTATATATTATTATACTATTATAATAAAAAGGGGAGCCGATGCTCCCTTTTTATATTTTCGATTTAGCCAGAAATGCGCGTACCTTGTTTACAATAAGCCTGTCGTTGTCATAGGCAAGTTGCGAAGCCGCCTGCCCGATCTCCACCCAGCGGATATCGGATATCTCCTCCTCCTGCGGTCTGCAGTCGAAGCTTGTGGCGCGCGCCACAAAATACACGACCTCCTTGCGGGTGTCGCGCCGTGGATTGAACGATACAGTTTCGCGAAATGAGGAATCATCAATTGAAATGTCGATATTTGTTTCCTCTTTTATCTCGCGTACCGCAGTGTCAAGCTCGCTCTCGCCGTCCTCCATGTGACCCTTGGGAAACGACCAGTAGCCCGATTTGATATGCTTTATCAGCAGAATTTCCGTGTTTCCGTAATGCTTACGGTAAACAATAGCACCGCATGACTTTTCATAGTTCATGCTGTATTTCCTTTCTAAATGATGTATTGATACTATTATAACACACATTCCGCTATTTGTCACGCGTTTTTAAACATTTCTTTTTATAGGATATTTTGCACATTAATAAAATTCCGCAAATACGTCTTTTTGGCTAATTTGACGGTCAAAAATCAAAAACGATTTTTAGTTAAATTTACAAAAAGAAAACTTGGTTTTTACAAAATATTGCAATATAACTCCCCAAAATCAAAAGGTTACAAAACGGTTACAAAAGTATTTTGTGCATCTTCAACAAAAACGCGCCGCCGTTTTCGTTTGACATTTACAGAGGAAAACGCTATAATTAGCCAAGAGCAAAAGAACTGGCGGAAATATGCCCTAGCGCAGATGATAGATAGTCCGCCACCGATCTCTTGGAGGAAACATGAAACCGCAAATAATAAACAATAAGCTGAACAAGCTTATAAAGCAAAGCAAGCTTATCAAGATCGTGCTGCTTGCAGCGTCGATAATGATGGTCGTAATGCTTAGCGGCTCGCTTTATTTCCGTGACCGCGTATATATCACTGACAACGGTGTTACAAAGGAGCTTATGACATCTAAAACTGAGCTTGACGCGATACTTGCTTTCGGCAACTACACCATCGGCGAGCATGACCGCGTGACCTACAAGGTCGAGGACGAGCGCACCGCGTATGTTACCATTGAGCGTGCCTTTGACGTTATCATAAAGGTAGACGGTAAGGAAGTGATCGTTCCCATCGTTGAGGGAACCGTTGCCGATGTTATCGAAAAGTCCGGCGTAAAGCTTTATGAGTTTGACCTTGTTGACCTCGATATGCACGCAGAAGCCACAGAGGGCATGACAATAACCGTCACCCGCGTAAACTATCAGCTTCGCGCAAACAGCACCGAGATTCCCTTTGAGACCATTTATGTTGACAACTCCAACATGGTCATCGGCGAGGAGAAGATCACAACACAGGGCGAAAACGGCGTCAGAACGACCGTTATCAAGGAAAAGTACGTTGATGGTCAGCTCACAGAAAAGGAACTTTCTTCCGACACCATAGAAAAAGAGCCTGTCACAATGGTTATAGAGCGCGGAACAGCTCTCGCTGAGCCTTACGCAAAGATGGAAAACCCCGAAACCCTGAAGCTTGTAAACGGACTCCCTGCAGAGTATGTGAGAGTTTTATCGGGCAAGACTACAGCTTACACAGGAGGCTACAACGCATTCGGTGCAAGCGGCAGAGATTGCGAAATAGGTACTGTTGCGGTAAACCCCAACATTATCCCCTACGGAAGCGAGCTTTACATCGTTTCTCAGGACGGTAGCAAGGTTTACGGTTATGCAATAGCTTCCGACACAGGCAGAGGTCTTATGCAGGGCAGAATACTTGCTGACCTTTACTTCGGCAACAAATACGACCACTTTGACGACAGCTGCCGCTGGGGCTCTGTTTACTGCGATGTATATATTATTTCCGAGGGCAACGGATAATAGCGAAGTTCCCTTTTAATATAAATCAGCCACTTTTGATGAAATGTCGAAAGTGGCTTTTTATTTTGCTGCATAGTTCTGCCCATTGTAATTATTTATATTGACAAACCAATCCGTGTGTGATATACTGATTTCGGGGACGGCACCCATAACAAAAAACAGCATATATCGTTTCGCTGAGGGGAGGACACCCATGACAAAAAACGACAGCACCGCGAAACAAACAGTCCGCGTATATTCCGCGGAGGGAAACGAGATAGGCACTACCTACCCGAAACGGGCGGCAGGGCTTGTCAAAAAAGGTCGGGCGCATTTTGTGAACGACTGTGATATTCGTCTAAATGTGTCCGACGTAACAACATTTACGGAGGAAAACACCATGATGGATAACAATATAAACACAAACAATTCTGCAAACACCGAGCCTGTCAACAAGCTGTATTTTGACGCAAGAGAGTGGATACTCAACAAAGAGTGCAAAAACAATGTTGGCAGCCGATCATTCATGCAAGGCCCCGACGGCGTGATAAACGAGGCGTTCATGATAGGCAACTGGAGCTGGGACTGGACAGAGATAATCTCAAAGATAATGTTGCTGCCCAAAAACACGCTCAACACCTTTACATTCTGGCTCAACGGCGGCGAAAACGACAACTGCAACGAGATATGCCGTTTTGAAGTTATATTCAACAACGACTACGAAAACCGCTACACCTACAATCTCAACCGCAATTTTATAAAACCCGTCAAAAAGTGCAACGGCTGGGAGCTTTATGAGATACCATTCCGCACAAGCGACAATGAGTACACTCAGTTCAAATTTATCGCTCAGAGAGCCTATATGACAGTGCTCAACGCTAAGGACGTGTCCGAATACGCCGACCTGCCCGACAACGCAGACCCGTATGAGCAATATCGTCCGCAGCGCCACAACATCATATTCGCTGACGGCTGGCCCACAAACACCAATTACAGCACTGTTCGTCTGGAACAGATGTATGGTCAGAAACAGGGCGATAACAACGACGCACCAACAGCTCAGCCGCAAGGCTTTGTGCCGCCTAAGGGCTTCCCGTTTGAGGTGCCGCAGGGATTTCCGTTCAACGGAGCAGGTACTAACGACGCTACAGCAAGCTCCATAGCTCAATCCATAGCGGGAATAACCGCCTCGCTCGAATCGCTTAACAACTTCGATTTCAATGCGTTAAGAGAATCTTTGCAAAGCTCACTGTCAGGCAATCCCAACCTCTCCGCCGACGAAGTGGAGGAGATAATCGAGGATAGCATGGAAAGCACTCAGGATTCTATATCCGACGCAATCGAAGAGCTTAACGACGCACTGGAGGAGCTTCGCGAAACGCTGGGCGAAATGCAGGATTAAATCCATCAAATCAAATAACGACAAAGGCTGCACAAAGTGCAGCCTTTTACTTATCGAAAAGACTTAGTTCGCCTCATTGCGGCTCTTTGGGAAACACTTCTTATATTGCTTCTACAAATCAGTCGAAGGTTCGCCATCTGTCTTCGGCTGAGATGGCTGCTCCATCTGCTCTACCTGTGCTTTCTTTTTCAGCGCCAAATTCATAATAGCACGCAATTGCGCTTCTGTGGGTACGTTTCCGTCAGGTGATGTCCTTGCTTTTTTTATCAACGACTCCATCGCAGCTATGAATTCCGCTTCAGTGGGTACTCTGTTGCCATCTAATGGCGCTTGCTTTTTAGGAGCTGCTGCCGTAATTGGAGAAGCCGGAAATATCACCTGAACCATAGGCTTAGTTTTTGCAGCAACCTGCTCTTTTTGCAAAGCTTTTTCTGCGGCAGCAGCGGCTTCGCACTCCTGCTTATCCATGCGGCGATTGATGGTATTGAGCGCCGCGCCTGTTCCGAGAAGTATCCAGAACACGGGAGCGACTGATACTACAGAGTCGTTGAACACACCCGCCGCAAGATAACCCACTACTGCCAGCATAACAGATATGCCAAAGCACTGCTCTGAGCGATAGGTCTTCTTAAGCGCATACAATCTGAAGCAATCCACCAGATAGAACACGCATATTGCAAGGAATGCGATAAGCGCAATAAGACCGCTGCTAAAGAATATCTGCAAATAAAGATTATGCGGCTTATCCATGGTAATGTTAAAGTTCTCAAAATGAGCATAATATTTTGCAAGGTAGTCATTCTGAGGAAAAACAAACGCAAACGTATCGGGCCCATAGCCTGTAATAAAGCATTTGCGCAGAAGAGGGATCGTCCTCGACCAGATATAGCCTCTTGCCGAGCCTATTCTCTCCTTGCCCTCAAAGCCGATAGCCTCGGCATTTATCGGATAAGCACGGCGGCCTGTTTCAAGGTCTATCATGTGCAGATCATCTTCCTTGAACAGATGAAACGATAATACACTGTCATCATTGTCATTAAACCATAGGAATACAAAATCGCTGTATTTTAACTCTTCGTCCGAGGAAGCGAAATCAAAATTAATTCCGCCAAAATCCTCATCGTTTATCGTAATACCATCATCTGTTTTCTCAGTAGCAATAATCTCTCCGGCAGAATCCGTGAACACATATTCTTTGCTTTCGCCGTCGAACGTCAATGTCAGAACATCGGTCTGCGTTGTAAAAGAAACACTGCCGTTTTTGTTGTGCGTTATCTCGCGAACAGGAAGCGAGGCAAACAGATCCGTCTGCTCAGCAGGCGCGATCAGAGCACCTATATCCTCAAGCAATGACGGTATGCGGTCAAAAACAGAATTATCTGTAGCAAAATTAATTCCCACCACAGCCACAAGCGCCGCAGACAACACCGAAACAGTTATCTTCCAGCGGCGTATCAGCACGCGTGCAAATACAACGATTCCTACAACAGCCGCAGCGGCTACCGCAACAAAGCCACTTCTTGCCCCGCCTGCAAGCAGCATAAATATCGATATAAGCATAAAAAACGCCGTTACTATTCTATACAAAAGCTTTTTGCTTGTAAATGCAAGCACCGTAAACAGCGGAACGATCATTCCCGCAAAGCTTCCCATATAGTTGTAGTGATACAGCGCACCGTACATTTGCTGATTCTGTTGAGTGACATCTGTATTCACATTGAAGCTATCCTTGATGTTGCTATCAACAACAAGATTTCTGAACCACTCATAATTCAGCAGATCGTTTCCGAAATACTGAAAAAGACCAATAACAAGATTGACTGTCGTACATATCATCAGTGCAAGTACGATAATGCTGAAATTCTGAGTTTTTTTGAATGCGTACATTGTAAACAGAAACATCACAAAATAGCACGCAAGCGTGAAAAAGCCCTCTGCACGGTCAAATATACCGTAAAAAGCAACATCACTATAAGGTGAACCGAGAGCTGAAGCAAGCGTCATGATAACATAAACCACAGACGCTCCGACATAGACAAGGCTCCTTTTTTCGATCCCCCTAAAAAGGTACAGACAGCAGAAAAACGCCAAAGCAAGCATAACTACCGCAATGAACGCTACTGCAAATCCCTTTATCTGAGAATACTTGTCAACATAGCCATACACCCCCAATGTTGGTGTTTCTATGTCATTAAAAAACTGTCGCATGATCTCAGAATTTGATATGACCATCGTCACGCGCATAAGGGTAGGTATAACAGCCATCGCTATTACCGCAGGAAAAAATATCGCAAGCGCTATGTAATCAAGCGTTTGTTTTTTGCTTGTCGTTATCATTCGTTTGCTCCTATTGATGTTGTGTTCCTTCTCTTAATTCACTGCATCTTAGCTTTTCCTTGTTGACCACGCGAAAAACAGTCTTGAAAAGAATGGAGATATCAAGGAAAATGTTCCAGTTTTCTATATACTGAACATCAAGCTCTATCCTTCGCTTTATCGAGGTATCGCCGCGATAGCCATTGACCTGTGCCAAGCCTGTTATTCCGGGCTTTACCTGATGCTTTATCATATACATCGGCACTTCATTTTTGAATGCGTCGACATAAAACGGTATCTCGGGACGAGGGCCGACAAGGCTCATATCTCCCTTCAACACATTGACAAGCTGCGGAATCTCGTCAATGGAAAGCTTGCGGATCACCGCGCCAAATTTCGTTTTTCTGGGGTCGCTGTCAGTGCTCCATGCCGTATCGGAAGTGCTGCTGTCCGTCATTGATTTGAATTTATACATTGTGAAGATCTTTTTGTTGTAGCCTACACGCTGCTGTCGGAAAATGACCTTGCCGCCCATCGTCGCCTTTATCACTATGGCGCACACCAACATAACAGGCGAAAACAAAATAAGCATTATAAGACTTACGATAATATCCATCGCTCTTTTCAAAAACGCATTGCCCATATTGTCCAGCGGAATACGCCGTATGTTCATCACAGGAATACCGCCGACCATATCGATCACAGATGTAGGCGACATATATTTATACATGGCAGGGATAACAGATACTCTTGTGCCTGTTATCTCGCACGCTTCAACTACGCTTTGCATATAGCGCATCTCATTCATATCCAGCGCGCACACCACATCGTCATAGCAGTTGCCATCAAGCAGCTTGATTATATCATCAAAACCGCCTAACCATTTTGCGTCAAGACTGTCCCTGTCAGCAAGATATCCCACACAATTAATGCCAAGCTGCTTTTCTGCTCTTATAGTTTCGAGATAATTCAAAGCAGCTGCGCCGCCGCCAATCAACAGAACGTGTTTTTGGTTGTGTCCCTTTCTACGCAGTCCGCGCAGGATATAACGCATAACAACTCGCTTTACTGCAACAAAAACAAGGTCAAGCACAAGGAATATAGCAAGCGCCCAGCGCGAAAAGTCAAAAAGCTTTACTATGTAGAGCATAGCAATTATTAAGAGGCCATCTATAAAGAACGCGCTGACAAGCTTTGCAAGCTCTTTGCCGAATGTAGCGGTGCGATAGCTTTCATAAAGACCCATACAGCTATATGTTACAAGCTGCACGGGAATGAAAATACAGGAAAGCTTTATATAATCAATAAGCAGGAAATTCCTCTCAAAAGCGAGAAGATAAAACACGATAACAAATGACGCTACCACCGCGACAACGGAAAGCAGTGCGTCACTTATAACATTGATCGCATTAAACAGCTTCTGGTTTTCCTTGATCATGTTTCTTCCTTTCGTAATGATAGCTCCTCTGTTGCTTTTAAGTAAAAATCAGCAAGCCGCTCGGCTTCAACGCTTATTTCATAACCCTGCGCTGCTAAATCAGCGGGGGCGGCAGCGTTTTTTACCGCATTTAATACGGCTTTAGCCCAATCCTTAAGAGAACATTTAAGTGAAACAAAGCTTGCTCCATCGGAAAACTTTACCTCAGTAGGTACTCTGTCCGAAAAAACGCAGCCTACTCCAACCGCCTGTGCTTCTACGCCAACCATACCAAGCCCCTCATAATTCGACGGGAGAACAAAGCAGTCGAATGCGTTGTAAAGCCTGTCAGTATCACTGCGTTGTCCCAGCAGCAATGCTCTGTCTGAGAGCTTCATTTCGGTTATTTTGTTGCGTATCAACTCAACATCGCCGCCTGTTCCTGCCATAAGTAGGTAGGAGTTCGGCTGGATCTTCAAAATTTCTGAGAATATATCCACCAAAAAGCTTTGGCTCTTCTGCGGACAAAAACGCCCGATATGACCAAACACCAACGCATTATGAGGAATACCAAGCTCTTCTCTGAGCGAAATGCGCTTTTCCTCATCTCGCGCAAAAACGCTGCCATCAACAGCGTTTCTAAGTATATATACCGATTCTTTTGACGCACTCGTATGGGACAGATCGCACACAGGCTTCTTTCCATACAGCCACTCTGCTGCATACCTTGAACAAGCAAATCTATGTGTTGCGTTTTTGCCGCAAAACGGCTTCAAGACAGCCTTTGCAAGGTTTCTCACAAACTCCCTTTTTCCGCCTGAGGTGGTGTGATTGTGAATAATTCTTATCGGTACCCCTGCCCTTTTCGCCGCCTTTAATGCAGGACCTGACAGCGTACTCAAATGACAATGCACTATGGAATATTTGTTTTCCGTAAGCAGAGCTGTAAGCGTTTTTATGTAGCGCGGCGCATTTTTCAATTCGCATAAACGAAACACTCTGCCGCCAAGACTTTCAATTTCCGCCTCCGGCACGCGGCTTGAGCTGTCAAAAACAAAAAAGTCGAACTGAATTTTGCTGCGATCTATATGTCGATAGTAGTTCATGACCACCTGTTCGACACCGCCGCCCTCCATTTTCCCCAATATCTGCGCTATCCTTACAGGAGCAGACATATCAGCACTGATTTTCAATTTATCTCCCTTCAGAATATGAATAGATCGTTACCCGTAAAAAATTTTTTTCTTCTGCCAAACGCTTTCATAAGTTCATTCCGATATACTGCAAATACTACTCGCTTTTTGTATTATAACAAAAGTATATGTGCATAACTATATACGCAAGAATTGACAAAACGTAACAATGATGTTATAATTTCTCTATCAATATACGAAAAGAGAATTGTATGTTCACAAAAATAATTCATACGCTCAAAGAACGCAAATTTCTCTTTGAAGAGCTTGTTAAGCGTGACTTCACCAAAAAATACAAGCGCACTATACTGGGAATGTTCTGGAGCGTACTCGGACCACTTATTACACTTGGCGTTATGGCGCTGGTATTCACACATTTTTTTGGCAGAGATATCGAGCATTTTGCAGTATATATGTTCTGCGGAAATCTGCTGTTCAGCTATTTCAAAGAGTCCACAAATCAAGGGATGATGGCGCTGTATTACAATGCTGAGATATTCTCTAAGGTAAACGTTCCAAAATATCTGTTTTTGCTGTCAAGCAATGTATCTTCGCTTATCAACTTTGGCATTAACCTTGTGATACTTTTGGCTTTCTCTGCAATAGACGGAGTTGTGTTCACATGGAAGTTCATTCTTCTGCTCTATCCCATACTCTGTCTTGTTGTATTCAACCTCGGCGCAGGACTTATATTATCAGCGCTTTATCTAATGTTCCGCGACCTTAGATATCTGTACGATATTTTTACTCTTTTACTTATGTATGTATCAGCGATATTCTACTCAATTGAAACATTCCCGCAGGTTTATCAAAACATCTTCCATCTAAATCCTGTCTATGTTTACATCAGCTATTTCAGAAAAATAATCCTTGACGGAGAAATACCGCAACTTTCATTGCACTTGCTTGCGGCAGGCTATGCAATAATCGCGCTCGTAATCGGTGCTGTAATTTATAAAAAGAAAAACTACAAATTCCTGTACTATATCTGATTGAGGCTGTGTATGAGCAAACCAATAATTGAAGTAAACAATGTATCTGTAAAATATATTACAGGCGACCTTAGAAACATCGGTCTTAAAGAATATGTCATGAAAAAACTGACACGCAAATACAAGGTGCAGGAGTTCATGGCTGTAAACGGAGTTTCTTTTACACTTGAGCAAGGCGATATGCTGGGCATAATCGGTACGAACGGCGCAGGCAAATCCACGCTGCTTAAAGTGGTGACTAAGATAATGGAGCCGTCCACAGGCTATGTGAAGGCAGACGGTAAGATCGCAGCTCTGCTGGAGCTTGCAAGCGGGTTTGACGAAGAGCTTAACTTAAAAGAAAACGCATATCTGCGCGGAGCTATGCTTGGCTATACGCGTAAATTCATGGACGAAAAATATCCTGAAATACTCGCATTTTCCGAGCTGCAGGAATATGAGCAACTCCCGTTCAAGCATTTATCAAGCGGCATGAAATCGCGAATTGCGTTTTCAATTGCAGCTATGGTAGAGCCTGAAATACTTATTCTTGACGAGGTTTTATCCGTTGGCGACGGAGCTTTTAGCGAAAAAAGCGAAACGAAGATGCGAGAGATCATAAAAAGCGGAAAGGCTACTATACTTGTATCCCATTCGATACCTCAGGTGCGCAGAATTTGCAACAAGGTGCTGTGGCTCGACCACGGAAAGCAGATAGCTTTCGGGAACGCCGATGCGCTTTGTGATAAGTACGAAGAATTTTTGAAAACAGGAGTGCTTCCCGAAATATGACGAGAGCACGCGGCATAGATCAATGGTAATTCTCCATGGAAAGTGCAGTAATTTTCGGGAGGTGTTCAAATGGTCGTAAGGGCGAAAACCAAAATGCTGTTTGAGGGAAAGCCGCTTACCGAAAAACAAAAAGCAAATTCAAAATTAAATATCAGTGAGATTGATACACAACAGGCAATAATCAGATCTTATCCCAGAAGGTTGGTGTTTGAGCTTACTAATGCCTGTAATCTCAACTGTGTAATGTGCGGCAGAAACGCTGCTGATTTCAAGCTTACAGCATTCGATATGGAGCTGTTCCGTTCTTTTGAGCCTATGATGGATACTATCGAGGAAGTAACTCTTATGGGCTGGGGCGAACCTACCATTCATCCCAATTTTACCGAAATGCTTGAGATCATCAACCGACACAGTGCAAGAAAATACTTCTGCACAAACGGAATGAACCTCAAAAAAATCAAGAACGCAATCTTTGACTACAATGTTGATGTTTTTGCAGTCAGTGTTGACGGTGCAACATACGAAACAAATGCAAGAATAAGAAGAGGCTCAGACCTCAATGTGATCATCGCCGACTTAAAGGATATTGTTGCAGAAAAAAATGCAAGAGGTCTTAAATATCCGTGGATAAATTTCGTGTTCTGCGCAATGCAGTCGAATATCCACGAGCTTCCCGACCTTGTCAGACTTGCTGCGGATATCGGTATTGACGAAGTAAAGGTAGTTTATCTTACCGCATTTTACGAAGCTCTTGCCAAGGAAACCCTCTGGGGTATGGAGGATAAGGTAAGCGCTGTTTTCAGCGATGCAATAAAAGCGGGAGAAGATCTTGGCATCACTATGAAGCTCCCCCACATTTCCGGAGAAGATGTTGCAGGTGACAAATACCATAAGAATTGTTTTGTGGCTTGGCGTGACTTTTTGCTTGGCTCTGACGGATATGTTCGTCCCTGTATGTCAACACCTGTCAAATTCTTTAAATATGACGGAACAAAGGACTTTATGGACGTTTGGAACTCTCCCGAATATCAACATTACCGCCGGAGCGTTAATTCCGAAAATATGGATCCTCCCTGCAAGAGATGCTACCAGTCATCTTACTGCAACTGGAACAAAAAAGAATCATTTATTCAGGTCGGTGAATCATTCTCGCCCGATTGGGAGAAATAATCAGTATAAAAAATCATTGGTAACAAGTGCTGACTTAAACTAGATAGCGAGGATAAGATGAAAAAAATCAAGGTGTGCTGTTTTATCGAAAAATGGGTGTCAGGCGGCATTGAATCTTTCTCGAACAATGTTTTTCACAATTTAGATATTTCTTTGTTTCAGATAGACATCATCGCATCAGAGATGTGTGGCAGCATTTTTACAGAACCTTTGCAAAAGCTTGGGGTTAGTTTTTATGAGCTTTCGGGCAGCCGATGGAAATTGATGAGCAATTACAGGCTTCTCAAAAAATTGCTGAAAAACAATGATTATGATGTGATTTATATCAATGCATATCATGCTGTATCAATGATATATGCAAAGCTCGCTCATTCGCTGAATATACCGCAAATAATAGTACACAGCCATTGCTCTGCAATAAAAAAAAGCTGCACCCGTTTTTTAAAGGTGTGGGCGCATAAGCTGTCATCTAGAGTGTTCTCTAAATATGTTACGGATTTTTTGGCGTGTTCAGGGCTTGCGGCAGAATTTATGTTTCCCAAAAAGGTGATAGCAAACGGTCGTTATGTGTTTATCCCGAATGGCATTGAAACGGATAAATTTACCTTTAATGAAGAACACAGAAACAACGTCAGGCAAGAATTAAATCTGCAAGACACCTTTGTAATCGGCTGTGTGGGACGACTTTGCGAAGAGAAAAACCAACTGTTTCTTCTTGACGTTTTTGCGCAGGCTGTAAAGATAAAGGATTGCAGGCTGGTTTTGGTCGGCAAGGGCGAACTAGAGGAAGTTTTGCGCAAAAAAGCCGAAGCGCTTGGTATCAGTGATAAGGTAATATTTTACGGTGCTTCAAATGAAGTAAATCGTTTGATATGCGGCTTTGATTGCCTTGCAATGCCAAGTCTGTTTGAAGGCTTAATGATCGTTGCGATCGAGGCTCAATGTATTGGTCTGCCAATCGTCTGTTCCGATAGACTTGCGAAAGAAACATTCGTGGGCGAGGGTATAAAAGCGGTCGCTTTGGAAAAGAGCGCAAAAGAATGGGCGCAAGCTATATTTTCGTGTGAGAAAACGGGAACATATTCTGATAGCAATAAGTCGGCTTTAATAAAGGCAGGATTTGATATAAAGAACACTGCGGCAACGATCCGGAATATTTTTTTGAAAGGGTTTATAGATGAATAATCAAAAAATATCAATTATCATTCCGATATATAAAACAGAGAAGTTTTTGAGAAAATGCATTGAAAGCGTGCTGAATCAGATATATTCCGATCTTGAAGTGATACTTGTTGATGACGGCTCACCCGACAGGTGCGGCGAGATCTGTGATGAATACGCAGCAAAGGACAGCAGGATAAAAGTCATACATAAAGATAACGGCGGTCTGTTTTCGGCAAAAAACGAAGGCATGAAGCACGCAACAGGAGAATGGATAAGCTTTGTTGACAGCGATGACTATATTGATCCCACAATGTATGAATATCTGATATCCCTTACAAACAGCGATATTGACTTTGTGCAATGCGGAATTATTTTTGAAGAGTCGGATAGGCAATGGACAGGCTACGCTCCCAAAGAAGTGATTTTTTGGGACGGAGGCTGTGGTAAGATTCAAAAAAAAGAAATGAAATTTTGGGCCAATAGCACTTGTAACAAGCTTTACAGGCGTTCGATGCTTGACGGCTTGTTTTTTTCACCTGAGTATACGCTCGGCGAGGATCTGTTCTTTAACATATATGTTCTCAACAAATTCCGAGGTGCTGTGCTGGGAACAAAAGCCTTATATCATTATGTTCAGCAGGAAAAGAACATGTGCCATAGTGCTGTTCCAAAGAAACAGCTAATGAACTATTTCAATATTTCAAATATTGCTATGTCACTGTTTTCCGAAAATAAAAAGCTGTATGATTTTTACTATCATGAATCTTTTACCGCCTGTGCAACTATCTGCTCAATAATCGTTCGGAACGATCAGAATGAGCCGGACGTGATAGATAAAATGCGCAGTTATGCAAGGGAAAATTTCAGATGTGTATTGTTTTCCGGCGTGAAGATATCAATGAAATTGAAGATGTTTTTGATTGCTTATTGCTGGTGGTTATACCGACCTTTATTGCTGTGGTTAAAACGAAAGGATCTGAAAAACAACCGCTGACACTAAAACGAAGCCGTGTCGCGACACGGCAGCACAAAAGATCCCCTGCTCCGAGCGAGGCAAAAAAGTAAATCCTTTTCAAATCCGAAATGTAGGCTGCACAAAGTGCAGCCTTTTACTTTTGCAAGCCTGTCATATTTGTCCGCTTAGCCGCATATATTCCTATAAACAAAACGACTATCCGTTACAGGGGGTATATATTATGCGCATGATAACATTCACCAAAAAGAAGATCAAAAGAATCGCCGCCATCTCGTCTATGGCTGCCGCTGCGGTAGCCGTTGCCGCTGTTGCGGTCGTCACCTCAGTGGGCACTCAGGCACAGGGAAAGCTTGTCCCCATCTACAACGTTGACAGAAGCGACAACAAAATAGCGCTGACGTTTGATGTTGCATGGGAGAACTCAAACACCGAGCAGCTTATCGAAATACTGGACGAATACGACGCCGAGGCTACATTCTTTATTACAGGCGACTGGTGCGACCGTTATCCCGAGGATGTAAAGATGTTCTATGACGCAGGTCACGAGATACAAAACCACTCCAACGAGCACCCGCACGTTGAGGGTATTAACGTAAACGACCTTATCTCCGATACCAAGGAATGCTCGCGCAAGATAGAGATGATAACAGGCGAAACGCCTACGCTTTACCGCGCGCCGTACGGCGAATACGACGACTCGCTCATCACGACCGTTGAAGGCATGGGCATGAAGGTGATTCAGTGGGACGTTGACAGCGTAGACTGGAAGGAGCCATCTCCGCAGGATATCATAAGCAAGGTAGTGAGCGGCACAAAGTCAGGCTCTATACTGCTGTTTCACAACGATCTCAAAAATACTACCGAGGCCCTGCCCGAACTGCTGAAACAGCTAAAGGATAAAGGCTTTGAATTTGTAACGGTGAGCGACCTTGTTTATGACGACAACTACACCATCAACGCAAACGGAACACAAACAGCAAACAAAAAAGCAAATATTGATATCAACGCCGACAACGTTGACGCAGTAATTGCGCAATACTCCGATGAAATAGCCGCCGCAGGCTTTACCGACGAGCAGATGGCACAGGCGGCTGAAGCGATTAAGAACGGCGCTGAGCTTCCCGATGAGGTGCTCGCCGTTATCGCTGACCTCGGTATCAAAGTGCCCACAGACGCAACTCCCGAAAATATAATCGAGCAAAGCGCGGCAGACCTCAACAAAACAGACAAGAAAAACAAAGGCGAAGCCACAAAATAAGTATATCGCCCCGATATGATCGGGGCGATATTTTTGTGTTTTAACACATGGGCGGCTTACGCCTGTATTCCGTGGGACTGCAGCCTTGCGCGGCACGAAAGCACCTGCTGAAATACAGCATATCCGCAAAGCCCAATGCTGCGCTTATCTCCCCTACCGACATAAGCGTGGAACGCAGCAGACGGCACGCCTCGTTCATTCGCAAGGTGTTGTGATATTGCTGCATAGTAACGTCTTTTTCCTTTTTAAACACCGCCGCAAGGCGCTTGTAGCTCAGATAAAACTCGCGGCTGAGCTTTTCTGCCGAAAACGGCTCACATATATGCTCCGCAAGATATGTGCATACCTTGTCCGAAAGCTGCGGCGCAGCCTTGTGCGAAAAATCCGACAGCGCAAGCATACCCAGCAGTTCAAAAAGCCGAAGATTAAGCCTCCAGCGTTTATACATATCGTCTGAATGAAAATAGTCCACAAGTGAACTAAGCGCACGCTCAAAGCTGCTGCCCGAAAGCCCCGTAAGATACTTTGGCAGCTGAAGTTTATACTGCGCCGAGGTGTACGGCGGTATCGGAGAGCCATCAGGAAAAAAATTAGGCAGACCGCCCGCGCCGCCGCAGGTGAAATGTATAAAGTACCATTTTGTGCCGCGCGGTATCTCGTGCTTTCCGAAGTGGTGCACTCCGCCTTTCAGTACCAGCAGCTCACCCGCGCCGACAGCATAGTCTGTTTCGTCCTCGGTAACGTAAATAACACCCTCCGTCACATAAATAAGAATGTTGAAATCCGCTGTCCTGTCAACGTGAAAAAACGGCTCTGATGCCGCCAAAAGGTCGCACCCGCAGACAACGGGAAGCGAATCGTTGCTTATCTCTACCGTATTCAAGATTATCCTCCATATAACTGCGACAATTTTCTATTGTTTTTCGCTATAAGTAAGATTATAATACATATAAACAACTTTGTCAAGAAAGGAATAAAAACATGAAAATACAGCATCAGATAAGCTCGGCACATTATATTTCGGGCGGATTTATCAACCGTTGGCAGCGGCTTGTAAAGGACACCATTATCCCCTATCAGTACGAAGTACTGAACGACCGTGCCGAGGGTGCGGAAAAAAGCCACGTCATCGCTAACTTTAAAAACGCCGCCAAGGCGCTTCGCGGCGAGGATATCGGCGACGGCTTCTACGGCATGGTCTTTCAGGACAGCGACGCCGCAAAGTGGATCGAGGCCGCGGCATTCTCGCTTATCTCCTATCCCGATGAGGTGCTTGAAAAGACCGTTGACGCACTTATAGACCTTATCGCTGAGGCGCAGGACGAGGACGGATATCTCAACACATACTTCACCATAAATGATAAAGAAAAGCGCTGGCAAAATCTTATGGAGGGCCACGAGCTTTACTGCTCGGGTCACATGATGGAAGCCGCCTGCGCCTATTACGAAGCAACGGGCAAGAAAAAACTGCTTGAAGTTATGGAGCGAAACGCTGAGCATATCTACAAAATGTTCATAGCCGAAAAACGCGAGGGCTACCCCGGTCACCCCGAGATAGAGCTTGCGCTCATGAAGATGTACCGCCTTACGCGTAACGTGCATTGTCTTGAGCTTGCCGAGCATTTCATAAATGTGCGCGGCGTTGACCCTCACTTTTTTGAAAAAGAAGCCGCAAAACGTGACTGGTCTGTTTGGGGCAACGACGCAACAAACCATCACTATGCGCAGAATTTCGCGCCGCTTAAAGAACAGAATGACGCTGTCGGTCACTCGGTACGTGCTGTGTACCTCTACACGGGTGCCGCCGACCTTGCCGCTGAAAAGGACGATACCGAGCTTCTTTCCGCCTGCCGCAGACTTTGGGAGAGCATAACAAAACGCCGTATGTACGTTACGGGCGGCATAGGCTCAACGCTTATCGGCGAAGCGTTTTCCGTTGACTACGACCTGCCGAATGATACAGCCTATAATGAAACCTGCGCGTCTATCGGTCTTATGATGTTCGCGGCAAAAATGCTTGAAGCTGACCCCGACCGCGAATACGCCGATGTGATGGAGCTTGCATTCTACAACACCGTGCTTGCGGGAGTTCAGCTTGACGGCAAAAAATTCTTCTACACAAATCCCCTTGAAATAATCCCGGGTATCTCGCATATCGCCGCTACACACTGGCACGCTCTGCCGCAGCGCCCGGGCTGGCACACCTGTGCGTGCTGTCCTCCTAATGCGGCAAGGCTTATTTCCTCGTTCGGAAAATACGCCTATGGTGAAAACACGACCACCGCATTCTGTCACCTTTATGCAGACGGCGAAGTAAGCTTTAAAAACGGCGTCAAGCTCACCTGCTCCACCGAATATCCATACGGTTTTACTGTAAATTACGACATCATACAGGGCGGCAAAACGCTTGCTTTGCGTATTCCCGCATGGAGCAAAAGCTACTCCATCACGAAAAACGGCGAAGCTTTATCTGCTGAGGTCGTTAAGGGCTATGCTTATTTTGACGTTAGCACAGGCGACAAAATAACACTCACACTCGACAGCGCACCTTACTATGTATACGCAAGCACAAAGGTACCCGAGCTTACGGGCTGTGTGGCTGTGAAGCGCGGCCCGCTGGTTTACTGCTTTGAGGGCGCAGACAACGGCGAGGTGCTTCCCCTGTCCCTCAAGCGCGGCGGCAAGCTTACCGTTTCCGATACTGCCGACACAGCGCTTGACGGCGCTTTCAGAATTACCGCCGAGGCTGTAAGAGCCGATGACTGCGGCAGTCTATACAGCAGCGAGCCTTTGACCGAGCAGCCGTGCGAGGCTGTCGCAATTCCCTATTACACATGGGGCAACCGCGGCGAAAATCAAATGCGCGTGTGGCTGTCTGAAGTGAGATAACATTTCTTTATAAAACAAATACAGCCGCTTCTGACTTTCACATCAAAAGCGGCTGATTTTTTATTTCGGGTTATTCAAATCAATACAGGCTGCCGTAAGCTGCGCAAGCTCTGTAGTCCGCACCCTCGTAATCCTTGGTGCCGAAGCAGCTCCAAGCGTGGGGTCTGAACAGGCGCTCGTCTGCGATGTTATGCAGCGAAACAGGAATACGAAGCATACTTGCAAGAGTGATAAGATCCTCACCGATGTGTCCGTATACAAATGCACCGTGGTTGGCGCCCCAGTTTGCCATAACGTTGTAAACGTCGCGTGTCGCGCCCTCTGTGCAGATGGGAGCAAACCATGTGCTGGGCCATGTGGGGTCTGTTCTTTCAAGCAGCGTCTTGTTTACGTCTGCGGGAAGCTCTACAGTGTAGCCCTCAATTATCTGAATGGTCGGGCCAAGACCCTTTACAAGGTTCACTCTTGCAAAGGTGCAGGGCATGATTCCCTGTGTAGAGAAGCTTGAGGAGAAACCGCCGCCGCGGAAATATCCGAGGTTTGCACAAGGCCATGTGGTAGCCTTTAAGCAAGCGTCGATATCCTTGTCGGTCATATCCCACCAAGACTTCATAATGCTCTCGCCGTTCTCGTCCTTAACTGCGCCTGTGCCGTCAAGTGCAGCGGCGCCGCTGTTGATGAGGTGGATAAAGCCGTTTTCAGCCTTGCCGTCGGGCTTCCAGCCTGTAACGCGCTCTACAGCGTCGGGCGACCAGTAGGTGCGTACATCGGCAAATACAGCAGCCTTACCTGTAAGCTGGTGCAGAAGCAGCAGTGTAACGCCGTTGAGACCGTCGTTTTCTGTCGCAAAAGGAATAGGCTCGCGTGCGCCGTTCCAGTCGAAAGTGGAGTTGAGTATAGCCTCGGTGAAGTCTGCGTTGGGCATAAAGTCTGTCCAGTTTCTCTGACCCTGGAAGCCGCCGCAGATAGCGTTTCTTCCCTTAGCTTCTTCAAGCCAGCCCATCTCGGCAAGCTTTTCGTTGCCGTGGAGAATATCTCTGATAATGCAGGTCATCTTTGCGATGAACTCCCAGTTCTCCTCCTTTTCCTTTGCGGAAAGAACAGGGCGCATATATGTCATGCCGGGAGTGGGGTTGATGTCAACGCCCTCGGGGCACTTTTCCTTTATCCAAGCAAGAGCCTTTTTGAACTCAGCCTCGTCAAAAATGCCGAGCTTTTCGCGGCGGATTATCTCCGACATATCTACCCATTCGGGGTGAATTCCGAGATAGCTGCGGAAGAAATCCTCGTTGCAGTAGGAGCCTGCAATACCCATGGAGACCGCACCGATGTTGACATAGCTCTTGTTCTTCATAGCGCCGACAGCAACCGCACAGCGCGCAAAGCGAAGTATCTTTTCCTCAACATCTGCGGGTATCTCCTTGTCGGTCGCGTCCTTAACATCATGACCGTAGATCGAGAAGCAAGGCATACCTATCTGCGCATAAGCGGAGTTTGCCGCTGCAAGGAAAACAGCGCCGGGACGCTCTGTGCCGTTAAAGCCCCAGATACCCTTGATAGTGTTGGGATCCTCATCAATTACCTGTGTAACATAGCACCAACAGGGTGTGACAGTGAGCGTTGCGACTACGTTTTCTGTAGAGAACTTATCTCTGCAAGCTGCGCTCTCAGCGATGCCGCCGATAGTTGTGTCAGCGATAACGCACTCAACAGGCTCTCCGCTTGCATGGCGCACTTTTGAAGAAATGAGCGCTGCGGCAGCCTTTGCCATGTTCATGGTCTGCTCCTCAAGACCCTCGCGGATACTGAACTGTCTGCCGTCAATGACAGGTCTTATACCGATCTTTGGTAACATAATAAGATACTTCCTTTCGTGATGTAAACGTTTTAGCAAAAAAGCTACTTTAATTATATCAAAGTTCCCTGCGAAAATCAATAGAAAACATATAAATTTCACAAAAAATACCGCCATGCTTTTGCACGGCGGTATCATATTCAGCTATAAAACATCAATACTTTTCAAAGTACAGATCAATAGAGCTCTGTGTTACCTTCAGCTTGCCATCGGTATAAGTAAGCTGAACATCTGCACTGGTGGAGATAACAGAACCGTCAAAGGTCCATGTAATGGGTGCAGAAATATCATTGTAAACGAACAGGCCTGTTCCGTCTGCATTGAATGTGAAATAGTAGCTGGTATAGCCAAGATCCTCTGCTGTAAAGGAGTATCCGCTCATTTCGCAGTAGCTGAGATCCCACTGACCTAAGACAGCAGCGGCATCAGCTGTGCCTGCTGAGGGGGTGCCGGGGTTGAAAGGATCTGTGGGAGTAGTAGGAACGTTTGCAAGCTCCTCTTCTACACGCTGCAGAAGCGCATCGCACTCTGTTCTGAAGCCCTTTGCCTGGTCTACATACTCATTATAGTCGCTGAGAGTCATCTCGTCTACATAGGCAAGATCACTGTAGCAGCTGTCAATTCTGCTGTAAAGATCGCCCATTTCTTCTACAAGCCCAACAGAAAGCACATTGGAATTTGCCTCGTATGCGTCCATAAGCTCGAAAAGCATCATATCCAGATCATCAACAAGCATATTCATAGCTTCTGCCGAAGCCATGGGTGTTGTTAAGCTCTCGAGGCTTCCTGCCGACTCCTGAAGAACAGGAGCGAGAAGCTGTGCAAACATGGAGTTTGTGTTGTTCTGGCAAACAGCCTGGATCTCCTCCAGCATCTCAAGCGCATACTTACCTGCTTCGATAAGCTTCTCTTCGGAAGCGGTTTCGGGGTTGCCGATATCAAAAGCGTCCGAGGGAATAGTAACAAGCGATGTCATATCCTTGGGAGTTGTTGTCATTGTCAGTGCGGCGCTGCCGTACTCAGCAACCTCAACGCTCATCTTGTTGATGTAGGAATCGCCCTCAACAGCACTGCTCATCTTTATCTTGAGAGAGCTTGTTATGGGGTCGCTTGCCGCTGTTCCTGCGAGATAGATCTCATATGTACCTACAGGAACCTCGCTGTTGAAATACTTCTCGTTCTTTACGCCTGTGTAGTCGATGTTTACGCCTGTACCGCCGTAGATCTCCATTCTGATTGTACCGTCGGTATCGTTCTTTGCGTCAGCAATGATGGAAACCACTTCCATGCCGTATACATCAACAGCAAGACCGAAATCATCGCCTGTGCTTATGTACTTAACATTGTAAGTGCCGTAATCAACAGAGGTGATGCCATATGCACCGCCGAGAACATTGCCGTTGAAGTCAACGAGGGTCTTAACAACTACGCCGAAAGGAATGCTGTCCTTGATAGCATTGCCTGCCTCTTCAATAGCAGTTGCATAGTCGCTGTCGGAGATATCAGCTTCTAACTCGGAAGCCATCTCCATAACCTTGCCGCGGAAATAAGGATCGTTTGCAGCAGTCTTCAGCATATCAGCGAGCATAGCGCCAACATTCTCGGGGCTGATCTTTGTTACGATAAGTCTGCCGGAAGCCTTCATATCGGTGCCGCCGATGGAAAGATCGCCGTTTTCGATAGTAACGTCTGCCTTGTTATAATAGTCAAGGTAGATGTCGGTCATAGCCTTTGTAAGACGCTCTACTTCTGCGGAGTCGATGTCGATATCTACTTCTTCGGAAGAAACGACCTCGCCCTGCATATCAAGCTGCATCTTAATGCACTTGTTGCTGCCAAAGGGGAACATCACTGCAACAGTACCGTCGCTGCATATAATGCCTCTTGCATTAACAGTAAAGCCGCTCTTGTCGGTAAGTGCGATCTCAACGCCCTCTGCTGTTTCGGTAGCACCAACAGCCATCTTAATCTCAGTATCGTTGATGTAGGAGAGTACCTCGTCTGCTGCGTCGCCAAGACCCATCATGCTCTTGCCTGCTTCGGTGAGCTGTACATCAGCGTCAATGGTCATCTCTGCACCGTTTACACCATACATCTCCATGAAGAGTGCATAGTTCTCGGAGAACATCTTAACGATATCCTGACCGGAGAAAGCAATTGAAGACAGAGAGTCTACAGAATCTTCATAGTATCCATCTGTGCTCTGATTATTCTTGTACGCTGTATAAGCGGAGCTGAACGCAGTATTTGCGATCTTGCCCGAATTTGCTGTGAAAGTTTTTACACTCTCATCGTTCATAACAGTGTTTATTCTGCCCTGCTCGATCATTCTTGCGTAGCCCTGATCACCCATGAACAGATTCATTACAGGACCTCTGAAAAACAGACCGACAACCACTGCGGCAGCAACAACAAGACCTATTACGGAGAACAGGATTATCTTGCCGACCTTTTTGTTCTTCTTAACAGGCTTAACTGCAACAGCAGCCGCGCCCATATCGAATGCGGGAAGCTCGCCAACTCCGGACATTGTAGAGGGAGCTGTACCAAAGCTGCTTGCAGTTGCAGTCTCTGCAGCAACATTCTGAGAGAATGCGCTGACATCAGCAGCGGGAGCGCCGCCAAAGCTCTGCTGGTTTGCAGGCTCAACACTGCTGTTCATTGCTACGGCTGCCATAGAAGCCGCTGTAGGCGCAGCAGGTGTTTCGCTCACGGGAGCGGGAGCTGCAACGGGTGCAGGTATGCTTTCTGCAGCAGGAGCGGGTGCTACTACAGGTGCAGGCACACTTTCAGCAACAGGAGCATTGCCGCTTGCAGAAGCTCCGCATACGCCGCAGAATTTTGTTCCTGCTTCGAGGGGAGCGCCGCACTGAGCGCAAAAACCACCCGCAGGAGCGGTCTTCTGTTCAGCCGCTTCAAGCATACTGCCGCAGTTTGAACAGAACTTTACGCCATCGGGATTTTCCGAATTGCATAATTTACAAATCATATCTTTCTTCCTTTCACTAACAAACAAATGTGTGACGGGACTTTATGTCGCCGCACATAAGTGTACATAATAATTTTATTACGATTTGAAAATAAAGTCAATCAGACAAATAACGAAAATGAAGTGAATTTTTCACAAATTATGAACATTATTCACAAAAAACAGCTAAATGTAACTTTTCCTCAGAAAAATATGAGCAAAAACCAAAGAATATTTCGCCAAGATTACATCAAACTATTACAGTAATTTTCGCGAAAGGATTGATATAAATGAAAAAAGCCATTGCGGTGCTTGCGGGAGCTGCGGTGATCTCGGCTGCAATATGCACCTTGCCCGACGCGGCGGTAGCCTCTGTTCCCTATGCCTGCGTAACCTCGCCAAAGGTCGTCAGCTACAGCAAAACGCTTAACGGCAGCGGCACGCTGTCATATATAGGTCAGGCGGATATAACCTCTCCCATGCCGCTGATAATAAAGCAATACCATGTAGCGGAGGGCGATACCGTCAGTGCGGGAGATGTGATAGCCACCGTTGACAAGGACGGCTCCCGTTCAATGGTTGAAAGCCTCGGTCAGCTCAGCGGTTTTGCTGTCGCAGCCGCCAATATTTCCACAGCAGTGAGCCTTATCCCAGAGGTGATAACCTCGGAATACTCGGGAACGGTGCTGTGCACCGCAGGAAACGGCAGCGCCGTTGAAGCAGGCAGCAGTATATGCACTGTGGCAGCAACAGACGACCTTGTTCTCACTGTGCCCGTAAGCGAAGAATATATTTCAAATGTACAGCTTGGGCAGACAGTGAGCTTTGCACTCACCGCCTACCCCGACGAAGCATTTACAGGCACGGTTGCCGACATCGCAGGCGCGGCGAGGAATAAATACAGCGGCTCGGTGCTTGAAACTGTTGTAGATGTTACGATAGCTCCCGATAAATACGACGCCAGACTTAGGTCGGGACTTACCGCTGCCGTAAGCTTCACACTGACGCAGCCGAAAAACATCTGCGTTTTATCCTATGACGCAATTGGTCAGGACGAGAGCGGTGAATATATCTATGTCTATGAAGACGGCAAAGCTGTGCGCAGAAAAATATTCACAGGCGCAGAATTTCCCGATGGTGCGGAAATAATCAAAGGCGTATCCGAGGGCGAGCTTGTGTTCACCGCGCCCGATACTATCCGCGAAAGCAGCTATATCAGATTGGAGTGAAAATGAGCCTAACCGGATCCATGATAAATATTCTGCGCAGCCGCGCACGCTCTGCACTTACGATAGCAGGTATTGCTATTGGAGTGATGTCGGTCGTGCTTATCTCCACAGTGGGCGCTGTAGGGACAGCGCAGGTAAGCTCCACGCTCATTTCAATGGGAGTTGACACCCTTTTGGTGCAATCCGCAGGCAAAAGCGTGAGCGCTGCGCTTACTGATGAAAGCATGACCACTGTGCGCGCAGTTGACGGAGTTGCTGACGTAATGCCGCTGATGGCTTCGGTAAGCGAAGCCAAGATGATAGGCAGACGTCTTGACGCATACATCTGGGGCGTTGACCGAAGCGCAGACAGGCTTATTTCTTTACAGGCAAAGCACGGGAGGCTCGTCACCGCAGCCGATACCGCCGCTTGCTCAAAGGTCTGCGTTATTGACGAAGCGTTCGCACTGGAGTCCTACGGCAGAAGCAATATCGTCGGGAAAAGCATAAGCCTGTTCCTCGGCGGAAGATACCACGAATTTGAGATAATCGGCATAGCAAGCACAGGTCTCAGCGGACTTCAAACGGCGCTTGCAAACATCATGCCAAACTTTATGTATATCCCTATCACGACCATGCAGCAGCTTTGCGGGCGCTCCACCTACGATAAGCTTGCGGTGAAGATCTCCGACCCCGATAATACTGAGATAGTTGAGGACGTAAAAGCTGCGCTTAATAAGCAAAACAACTGCACAGATGGCTTTATCGTAAACAATCTCATTTCACAAAAGCGGCAGCTTGACGATATTATGGGGATAGTCACGGTCTCGCTGTCGCTTGTTGCGGGAATATCGCTGGTAGTATCGGGCATCTCAGTCACCACCACGATGATGATGAGCGTAAACGAGCGCACCCATGAGATAGGCATAAAAAAATCCATTGGAGCAAAAAACACCGACATCTGCATGGAATTTCTGACGGAAAGCATTCTGCTGACGCTTCTCGGCGGAGCTTTAGGCGCAGCCTGCGGTCTGCTTACGGCATGGGTCGGCTGCCTTGCGCTGTCTGTGCCGTTCACCGCGGATATAGGCGCGCTTTTGTTCTCCGCTACGGCAGTTATTCTGATAGGTGCGGCGTTCGGTGCTTATCCCGCGTACAAGGCGGCAACGCTTAAGCCCGCGGACGCGCTGAGGATGTGAAAAAACGCGGAGTTTTCAGCTCCGCGTTTTTAAATAGGATATAACTATGAAGTTGATATTTTTTATCTCTTTCTTCTTGAAAGCACTGCCGCGCCTACGGCTGTCAATGCGATAGCCGCTGCCACTGCAACGCCCTCTGCACCTGTTTCGGCGCTTGTCTTGTTATCGTCGTCTGCGCCCTCGGTGCTGCCTGTGCTGTCGGTGTCGTCTTTGTTTGCTTCCTCATCTGTTTTGTCGGAAGCAGCGTCATCGTTACCTGTTTCATCTTCTGTGGGAATGTCAGAAGCGGTATCATCATTTCCTGTTTCATCATCGTTAGGAATGTCAGAAACTGTATCATCACCTGTTGTATCGGAAGATGTATCATCGCCAACTAAGGGTTCATCGTCTGCTGTTCTAAAATCACCTAATTCATTGTCAAATGGTACGATTGTCCAGTTTTCACTTTTAAACACAGCACCGTCAGATGTAGTGATCTCTACTTTAAATACCACTGTATCGGCATTAGCGATTTTAGTGATATATTCTGAACCTGTATCTAAAAGAACACAAGCATTGTGCTCTTCATCAGAAAGATATATTCCTCCACCAACGGGAGCATCAGCGCCTTCATCCCAATTACAGTATGTGCCTTCCGAATCTATTCCCGATACGTCGATATTATATCTTCCCGTGACATAGTTACACGTAATATGAAATACGTCCTGTCCATCGGCTCTATCAATCAAAATACGCACTATAACATCATTGATCTCACATGACTGCTCCGATGCATATTGATTTACATATGCAAGGGTTGTGTCCAAACCGAAATTTTCCAAATATAGCGAACAGTATGAGCCATCGTCTGACATATACGCATAAGCACGTGGACCCAAATCGGTCGCCATCGCGCTGACAGGTAGCATAAATAGCATCGCCGCCGTAAGTAAAACGGCAAGAATTTTCTTCATTTTCTTCATAATAATCATTTCCCTCCTAAAAATCTGCATTCATTTGAATGCTAATATACATTATAGCATTCAAATGAATGCTTGTCAAGAGTAAAAATATAAAATCATGATACAATTGTAAAAATCAAACAAAAGGAGAGGGTGAGCTTATGAAAAAATACCAAAGACTTCAAGACCTCAGAGAGGACAGAGACTTGAAACAGGAGGACGTTGCAAAGGTTCTCGGCATCACCCGTCAGCAGTACCAGCTTTACGAAAGCGGTAAAAGAGAGATACGCTTTTTTCAGATAATAGAGCTTGCAAAATTCTACAATGTCCCAATTGATTATATTGCTGAGCTTACCAACGAGCCTGTTCCATATAAAAGGTCCAACGAAGCAAGAAAAAAACATATTGGATAAGACTGAAATCGGGCTGTCTTGCCGCAAGGCTGAGATAGTGTTTTTTCAACAATTCAACAATGAAAAACGGCGGTAAGCTGCGTGCTTATCGCCGTTATTTTAAAAGTCAATCTGTTCGCCACCGCCAAAATACATAAGCTTGTCGCCGAGCGTTTCGTCCATGACATCAAAGCCTCGGAAGCCCGTGCAGTGGCACGCATATATCTTTTCCGCGCCGCTCATTTTCAGCGCACGCGACTGCGCCGTTACATACTCAGCCGCACAGTTCAGCGTTTTTGGATTACTTCCCGTAAAATGAAAACCGCCTATTACAGCCAGTATAGGAACACCATGCCAGCGTTCTTTTACAGTTTCCATGATATTTGCCGCACCGCAGTGGAAGCAGCCTCCCACAAGAATAAGCCCGTCCGCCTTGCGCCTTTTCGGGAATATCACCGCAAAGCTTTCATCATTGAAATTGTGCGGCACTGCCTTTTTTCCGTCCATAACAAGATAGCTCTTGTCGGGATTTTCGTTCTTTTCCTCAAAGTTTTCGCATGAGGCAAGATAAAATCCCTCTGCGACCTCTGAAAAGCTGTTGAACAGCACAAGGTTGTCCGCGTATTTTTTGAAAAAGCCCTTTCCCTCTCCTGCGGGAGTTTTGAAAAAGCCGTTGCGCTTGAACACCTCTGACAGCGCGCCAGCACGCAGATATATCTTAGCCTCTGGGTTTAATCGCATGACCGCGTCGATTCCGCCGATGTGCGCATCATGATTATGGGTCAGCACCACAGCGTCTATCTCGTTTACAGGCAAACGCATTCGTCTTGCGTTTTCAATAGCTTTGCCCGTAAGTCCTGTATCTATGAGATAATTCTTGCCATTGTATTCAACAAAAAGCGACATTCCGTCCTCATGAAAAAGCTTTTCATCTACAGAAGTATTCTCGATAAGGCATATTATCTTCACGCAGTCTGCCCCCCTTTTTGATTATTCTACAATGCCGCGCCGCATACAGCAGCACGGCAATTTTTATTATTTTGAATTGTTTTGCACGAATTTTTTAATCGCCTCAAAGCTTTCGTTGCTTAAGCAATGCTCAATATGGCAAGCGTCCTCCGCTGCGATATCCTCAGGCACGCCCATCGAGGTGAGCCAATTCGTAAATAAAACATGGCGCTCATACACTCTCTCTGCAATAGCTCTGCCATCATCGGTGAGAGAGATAAATCCGTTTTTGTCCACTGTGATACAGCCGCGCTCGCGCAGATTTTTCATCGCAACGCTGACACTGGGCTTTGAATAGTCAAGCTCAGCCGCTATATCAATAGAACGAACAGAGCCGTTTCTTTGCTGCAGCACAAGGATAGTTTCGAGGTAATCTTCACCCGACTCAAGAATTCTCTCTTTCATGTCTGACCGCCTTTCAACTGTTTATATAATAAATAATAACATAATCTGCCGATTTCGTCAAGTGTTACTCCACGGATTTGAGCGACTCGACCATGCTTATCTTTTTGAGCAGCCTTGTCATGATAAGATTTACAGCAAGCGAGAACGCCACGGTTATGATAAACGAGAATATGAACGTTGTCGGGTGTATCTCTCTGCCGAACATTACCTCGTCTATTTCCGCCGTCTGCACCACGAACTGAAGCAGAACTATTCCAAGCAGCAGCCCCGCGGCGCTTCCCATTACGGAAAGTATAATATTCTCGCGGAATACATAGCTCGATACCTCTCTGTCGTAGAAGCCAAGCACTTTTAGGGTCGCTATCTCGCGTATACGCTCTGTTATATTTACATTTGTAAGATTATACAGCACGACAAACGCCAACGCTCCCGCCGACACTATCAGCACGATGATTACCATATCTATCATGCCCAGCATATCGCTGAAGCTGCTGGAGGACTTGGAGTTTAAAAGCACGCTGAGAACTCCGTCACACTCCATTATGCGCTCGGAGAATGCCTCTGCTTCTGCCTCGTCGTCCGACATTCCGTTGTCGAAATACACCATGTTATATTCGGGGAGCTGCCCGAACATCTCGCTGTACATCCCCTCTGTCATATAGAGATAATGGCTTGCGTAATGCTCGGTTATTCCGCTTATCCTTACGGTGCGTGTTTCCTTATCGTTTATCTGCACCGATATCTCGTCGCCCTCGGCAGCGCCAAGCAGCTTTGCAAGCTTCTCCGTTACTATTGCGCCGTTTGAGATAGAAAGCTTTTCCCTTGTTATGCGCTCATGGAGGTCTATCATTCCCTCAAGCTTTGCGCTGTCCTCTGCTACCGTAACATAAGCCTGTACGTTAGTGCCGTTATACGATGTGGTGTACTGCTTTATTAGCGCGGGAGTGTAGACAGTATCCGCGTTATATTCAAGCAGCTCGTTATAAAGTGCCTGAACGTCCTCGGGTGAACGGTCGTCCTCTACCGCGATATATCCGCTGTACTGGTATATCTCGCCGTATTGCAGATTGATTATATCCGAAACAGAGTCCTTTAATCCAAAACCCGCCATCATCAGCGCGGTACAGCCTGCAATTCCCACAACGGTCATGAACATTCTGCGCTTATAGCGGAACAGATTTCTGCCCGATACCTTGCCGAAAAATCCGAGATTGTTCCAGATGAAGCCAATGCGCTCCAAAATAACGCGCTTTCCTGCCTTAGGAGCCTTGGGTCTCATAAGCGCCGCGGGAGTTTCCGCAAGCACCTTTTTGCAGCTGAAAAATACCGTCAGCGCGATAGCCGCTATCATAGATCCTGCGGATATCAGAATATTATCCAACGTAAACACACAGTATACTTCTGTGATAATATACATAATGGAATATGCGTAGATGATAACATTAGGGAAAAGAACCATGCCGCCGAATGCGCCTATAAGGCTCCCCACAGCTGCGGCTATCAGCGCATAGCACATATAGTGCGCCATGATACGGCTACTTGAATAGCCGAGTGCTTTCAGCGTTCCGACGTGAGTTCTGTTCTCTTCGACCATTCTTGACATTGTGGTAAGGCAGACAAGCGCCGCAACAAGCAGGAAGAACACAGGGAATATCATTGCGATCTGGTCTATTCTATCGGCGTTGCTCGCATACTCTGAGTAGCCCGAATTGTCGTCGCGCGTGAAGATATACCACTTAGCCTCGCCCGCGTCCTCTATCTGCTTTCTCGCGTCGGCAAGCTTTTCTTCGGCGTCTGCTATTTCTGTATTAAAGGTCGCAAGACCCTCCTCATACTCCTTTTTACCGTCAGCAAGCTGTTTTTTAGCGTCAGCAAGCTCGGCAAGACCGTCCTCATACTGCTTTACGCCGTCCTCGTATTCAAGACGCTTTTCTTCAAGGGTAGCCACGCCGTCCTCATACTGCTGCTCGGCTTCCTCAAGCTGCTTCAAGCCGTCGTTGTAAAGCTCAAGACCCTCGAGATACTCGTTATAGCCCTTGATATACTCCTGCTGTCCTTTTTGAAACTCCGCAAGACCTGCTTCATACTGAGCATAGCCCTCGTTATACTGCGCCCAGCCATTGTCGATCTGCTGCTGTGCCGCCGCAAGCTGAGCCTCGCCCTCTGCTATCGCCTGCTCGTTTGCGGCTATCTCAGCCTTGCCGCTGTCAAGCTGAGCTTTTGCCATATCAAGCTGTGTTTTTGTCTGAGCAAGCAGCGCTTCTGCGTTTTCTAACTCAACTTTCTGTTGAATTATTATCGGATTATCCTCGCCGTATATCAAAATAGCCTGTTCAAGCTGCTTTTTTCCCTCGTTTAGCTGTGCGATACCCTGTTCATACTGAGCAAGTCCGGCATTATATTCAGCCTCGCCCTGTGATATCTGAGCCTTTGCCGCTTCAAGCTCTGCTTTACCTGCATAAAGCTGCATTTTATTCTCGTCTATCTCCGCTTGACCCGCTTCAAGCTGCGCCTTGCTTTCATCAATGGTATCCTTTGCCTGCTTAAGTTCCAGCTCACCGTTTATTATTTCAAGCTTTGCGTCCTGAAGCTGCTGCTCTGCTTCAACAAGCGTGCCCTTGTTTGAAAGAAGCTCGTTCTTGCCCTTTTGAAGCTCAGCCTTTGCATCTTTAAGCTGCTGCTCTGCATCTGCAAGCTGCACCGCTCCGTCATCAAGCTCTATCTTCGCGTCAGCAAGCTCTTTTTCGCCGTCTGCTATCTGCTTTTCGGCGTCCTCGATCTCGGCTTTGGCGTCGGCAAGCTCCTGCTCGCCCTCGGCTTTTGCTTCTGCAAGCTCTTTTTCGCCGTCCTCTATTTCTAGGAGAGCCTCTCCCACTACCTCGTCATAGCGTATCTCGCTTCGGGATTTACCAAGCTCCTCAAGCTTGTCTGATATATCCTCGCGAAGCTGCTCATATTCGTCGGAATAGCTCTGCATATCGGTCAGCTTGTCGGATCTGACGTATACCTCTGTGTAAATATCCTGTGTGAAATTACTTTCAGTTATATACATAAACGCGTCCAGCGCGCCGTCACCTATAGTAGTGCTTCCCTTTTGCGTCATGGAAATAAACATCGGCGTGTCGAAAACTCCGACGATAGTATATTCGTCATGCGCAAGCGGAAACTCCTCTGCATCTGTAAGATCTACAAGCGATACCTTATCGCCTATCTTAAAGCCGTCCTGAAGTCTATTTCCGCTGATAAGGCACTCGTTTTCCGCCTCGGGGAAACGTCCCTCATGCAGAAGTATTTTATTGACCTCGTTGTTATTCCACGAATAAACGCGCGTGAGGTATTCTTTTTCAGAATAGTGCACGGCAAGGTCGCTGTATTTCGATGTGTATACCTCGGATACTCCGTCAACCTCTGCGATAGCCGCCGCGTCGTCTTCGGTAAGTCCGAATGTAGACAGCACGCGCAGGTCGAAAAGCGCCTGCTCATCGTAGAAGTTGTCCGCGGATATCTTCATGTCGTTGCCCGTGGCTTTTATTCCGCTGAAGAATCCCACACCTATCGCGCATATCAGCAATATCGACATAAAGCGACCCTTGGAATGTGATATCTCTCGGAATATATTCTTGTTTATCGCTTTCACCGTCTACCCCCGCGTTACCATTCAATTTCTTCCACGGGAGTAGGATTTTCGTTAAGTATCACCTTACTCACCTTGCTGTTTTTTATCTTTATCACTCTGTCAGCCATGGGAGCTATCGCAGAGTTGTGCGTTACAAGTATAACGGTCATTCCATCGTTGCGGCAGGTATCCTGCAAAAGCTTCAGTATCATCTTACCCGTGTTGTAGTCGAGCGCGCCTGTCGGCTCGTCGCAAAGCAGGAGCTTCGGACGCTTGCTGAGCGCTCTCGCGATGGAAACTCGCTGCTGCTCACCGCCCGAAAGCTGTGCAGGGAAATTATCAAGGCGCTCTCCAAGACCTACCTTTTCGAGGATTTCGGCAGCGGGAATAAAATCCTTTGTGGTCTGCACAGCAAGCTCTACATTCTCCTTTGCGGTGAGGTTTGGCAGAAGATTATAAAACTGAAATATAAATCCGATGTCGTGGCGGCGGTATTCTGTAAGCTGCTTTCTGTTGTAGCCGTCTACCCTCGCACCATCAACGCTGATTATTCCGTCGTCACAGGTGTCCATTCCGCCAAGCATATTTAATACAGTGGTCTTGCCCGAGCCGCTTGGGCCTACGATTATAACAAACTCGCCCTTTTCTATTTCAAACGTCATTCCATCGGCGGCGTTTATCGTTACCTCACCCATGTGATAACGCTTATATACGCTGTCAAGTGTTACAAAAGCCATGTCTCCTCCTGAAAAAAGACAAGGTAAGACCGTGAATATAAGCTCTGCCCATATCATGTCTTACCCTGTCATATCTTTACCAATATAACAGCCCAAGCTGACTGTTATTTAACCTCTATCTTTGCCTTGCCGCCCATGTAAGGTCTGAGTACCTCGGGAATGTTTATGCTGCCGTCCTCGTTAAGGTTGTTCTCAAGGAACGCGATAAGCATTCTGGGAGGTGCAACTACAGTGTTGTTCAGTGTGTGAGCGAAGTACTTTCTGCCGTCTGCACACTTCACGCGGATACCAAGACGTCTTGCCTGTGCGTCGCCGAGGTTGGAGCAGCTTCCTACCTCGAAATACTTCTTCTGACGGGGCGACCAAGCCTCAACGTCGAAGCTCTTTACCTTGAGGTCTGCAAGGTCACCCGAGCAGCACTCGATAGTTCTAACGGGGATATCCATAGAACGGAACAGATCAACTGTGTTCTGCCACAGCTTTGTGAACCACTCAGGGGATTCCTCGGGCTTGCAGACAACGATCATCTCCTGCTTTTCAAACTGATGGATACGGTATACGCCGCGCTCCTCAATGCCGTGCGCGCCCTTCTCCTTACGGAAGCAGGGAGAGTAGCTTGTGAGTGTGTGGGGAAGAGTCTCTTCGTCAATGATGGTGTCGATAAATTTACCGATCATAGAGTGCTCGGAAGTACCGATAAGATACAGATCCTCGCCCTCGATCTTGTACATCATAGCGTCCATTTCAGCAAAGCTCATAACGCCTGTTACAACGTTGCTTCTGATCATAAAGGGAGGAATGCAGTAGGTGAAGCCGCGGTCTATCATGAAATCTCTTGCATAGGAGATAACTGCGGAGTGAAGTCTTGCGATATCGCCCATGAGATAGTAGAAGCCGTTACCTGCAACCTTTCTTGCGCTGTCAAGGTCGATACCGTTCAGCTTTTCCATGATATCGGAGTGATAAGGCACCTCAAAATCCGGCACAACAGGCTCGCCATAACGCTGTATCTCAACATTCTCGCTGTCGTCCTTACCTATCGGAACAGTGGGGTCGATGATGTTGGGAATTGTCATCATGATGGTCTTGATGCGCTCAGCCATCTCGGGAACTGTCTTGTCAAGCTGTGCAAGCTCCTCGGAATATTCCTTTACCTTAGCCTTTGCAGCCTCAGCCTCGTCCTTCATGCCCTTAGCCATGAAGCCGCCGATTTCCTTTGATACCTTGTTCTTTTCAGCCTGAAGCGACTCCTTGCGCTGAAGCTCCTTGCGGTACTTTGCGTCAAGCTCGATCACCTCGTCAACGAGGGGAAGCTTTGCGTCCTGAAACTTCTTCTTGATGTTTTCCTTTACTGCGTCGGGGTTCTCTCTTAAAAATTTGATGTCTATCATGGTTGATTGCCTTCCTTTATGTGATTAATTATTAATAAGTGCTTTCATTATACCCTCAAGCTGTTCCTTGCTGTCAAAGCTTATCTGCAGGGTGTTTGTCTTTTTGCCCTCGGTGATCTTTACCTTGGTTGCGAGCAGCTCCGCAAGGCTTAATTCCACCTCGGTGTAATACGCAAGTCGGGGCTTTGCCTCGGGCTTTTCTTCGTTTTTGTTTGCCTCGCGCTTTGCGATGTTCTCAATACTGCGCACCGTAAGCTCGCCGTCTGCGGCACGAAGCGCTATCTCAGTCATAAGCGCGGGGTCTTTAATTGATTTCAGTGCCTTGCAGTGACCTGCGGAAAGCTCGCCCTCAGCAAGCAGATCCTTTACTGTCTTTGGAAGTGTCAGCAGGCCAAGGCTGTTTGCGATAGAGGAACGTGCTTTGCCCAGCGTTTTTGCAAGCTCGTCCTGTGTCATTTTGTAGTTGTCGATAAGCTCCTTATAGCCGAGCGCTTCTTCAATGGGGTTGAGGTTTTCACGCTGTAGATTTTCAATAAGCGCTATCTGCATGACCTGTTCTTCCGAAAGGTCGTCGCGGATAACAACAGGAA
The DNA here is from genome assembly GCA_015067175.1 of Oscillospiraceae bacterium. Taxonomy (GTDB): domain Bacteria; phylum Bacillota; class Clostridia; order Oscillospirales; family Ruminococcaceae; genus CAG-115. The sequence goes on from SVMX01000008.1 coordinate 86,124, forward strand.
CCTCTGTCAGACCCGCTATTTTTGACGCGCGCCATCTGCGCTCACCTGCGATTATCTGATAATTGCCCGTTGCAAGCGGCCTTACAAGAAGCGGCTGTAAAACGCCGTTCTCGAGTATTGAGGAAGCAAGCTGCTCCAGTGCCTCTTTATCGAAGTTTTTTCGCGGCTGGTTTTTGTTAGGCTCTATCTCAGTGAGCCTTAAAGTGCCGATATTCTCGCTGTCCTCTGCCATTATGTTGTCGTCAAAAATACTGCTGAAATCACTCTTTATTCGTTTTTTAGCCATTTGATCTCTCCATTTCACGGCATTTTTCAAGTATTTCCTTAGCAAGACGTTTGTATGCGTCGCCGCCCTTTGAATTTTTGTCGTAATAAAGTATAGGCTCGCCGTGGCTCTGCGCCTCGGAAATACGAATGTTACGCGGTATCTCGGTTCTGAATACTACGTCAGATTCGAAAGTACGCTTGATATCACGCATTATCTCATTACTTGCAACCAAACGCTTGTCCAGCATTGTGAACACGATACCCATAAGCTTCAAATCCTTGTTTGCCGCGCGCTTCACCTTTTTCACAGTCTGCATAAGCTGAGCAAGACCCTCAAGTGCAAAAGGCTCGCACACCATCGGAACGATTATCCTGTCAACCGCAACGAGCGCGTTGATTGCAAGCACGCCGAGCGAGGGCAGACAGTCAACGATAACGATATCGTAATCGTCCTTAACCTGAAGTATCACCTTTCTGAGCTGGTGATTTCTCTGCTCAAAATCAGCAAGCTGAAGCTCTGCTTCGCAAAGCTGATTTGTCGCGGGAAGTATCTTCACGTTCTTGTATTTTGTCGGGATTATTGCCTCTTGCGGGCGTTTTTCTCCCATTATCACTTCGTATGTAGTGGCTTCAAGTGTTCTCTTTTTAATTCCAAAGCCTGTTGTCGCGTTTCCCTGCGGGTCAAAGTCAATGATGAGAACCTTTTTGCCGAGCGCGCCAAGACCTGCCGCCACATTTACAGACGTTGTAGTCTTGCCGACGCCGCCCTTTTGATTGACAACACCGATAACAATACCCATATATTTTCCCCTTTCTCAAAGCATTTAATTACTTATATAGTATAGCACACTTCTGTCGAAAAATAAAGGGTTTTTGCAAAAAATTGTTCCACATGGAACAATTTTCGACATATTCAATCGAAATGTTCCACGTGGAACAGGTTTATTTGCACATATCAACGGTAACGGGTATTTTTATTGTGTATTCGAAATAGTCACCGTTTCTGTTTGTAACGGTTTCGCAATTGATATTTGCGCTTTTCATGCGGCTTACAATGCGGTTAATGCTATTGATATAGACCTTAGGCAAAGAAATATCAAATATAGATTTTTTCTTCTGAGGTGCTGCTTCCCTGCCCTCAAGCACATCATTGACGAGCTGTTCTGTCTGCTCAAGGTTCAGATCACGGCGCACGACTTCATGCAAAGTCTTTATTCTCAGCGGCGTGTCCTCGATCCTTATCAGCGCACGGGCTTGTCTTTCCGAAATACTGCTTCCTGCGAGAATATTGCGCTCTACATCTGTAAATCTCAGCAGTCTAAGCTTATTTGCAACTGTCGATTGCGCTTTCCCCAATCTTTTTGCAGCCTCCTGCTGAGTAAGTCCATAGACCGTGATAAGCTCGCTTATCGCCATTGCCTCCTCAAAAAAGCTGAGGTCGCTGCGCTGAATATTTTCGATAAGCGCCAAGACCGCGGACTTTTCATCGTCAACCTCCATGACAATACACGGAACCTCTGAAAGTCCTGCAAGCTTTGCCGCCCTGCATCTTCGTTCACCGCTGATTATCTCGTATAGTACACCGTTTTTCCTTACGCACACGGGCTGAATAACACCGTTTTCCTTTATGCTTTGCGCAAGCGAATATATTGCGCTTTCGTCAAACCGCTTTCGCGGCTGCGCCTTGTTTGGCACTATATTTGGCAAAGGTATCATAACAACGCGCTGCACCTGCTTTTCTTTTCCTGCGAATATCGTCCTCATCATATATGTAACTCCTTTCGGGTGTTGTCTTTACTCCATTGTAACATCAAAAGGAAATAATATCCACAAGAATTTATCGCATTTCCCGACACTATACGACCTTAGCCAACGAAAAAAGCCGCATTAAAGCGGCTTCTTTGCAATGTTTCCTGAATTTCTGGGGTATTTTGTCGCAGTTTGGTTTACTTTTTTTGTTATCACAAGCCGTCTGTCGTCCCCATTTGGAAGCTTATAGTCAGTGACCTCGGGCTTTGAGCCGCCCAGAAGCTTTGCGGCATTTTCAGCACATTTCATATCCTCGTTTACAGATTTAAGTGCAATAAACCTGCCGCCTATCTTTACAAACGGAAGGCAATATTCCATCAGTACAGGCATAGCCGCAACCGCTCTCGCGGTAGAAAAATCAAATTCCTCGCGCCTTTTTCGTCCAAGTTCCTCGCTGCGCGCATGGATTATCTCAGCCTCAACGGATATCTCGTCGCAAGCCTTTTCAAGGTAAGTGCAGCGCTTTGCAAGGCTGTCGCAGAGCGTACCTTTGAGGTCGGGACGATAGATAAGCAGCGGCAGCGACGGAAATCCCGCGCCCGTGCCCACATCAATAAAGCTCGCTCCTTGAGAAATTTGGACCATAGTGAATGGAAGAACGCTGTCAACGAAATGCTTCATCACCACGTCCTCAAAATCAGTTATCGCAGTGAGATTTACATTTTTATTGTATTCAACCATAAAGTCGCACAGCTTAACATACTTTTCCGCCTGCTGTTCTGAAATCTCGATTTTCGCAGAGGCAAAGGTGTCTATCACATACTTAATTCTCTCCATTATTGCCTCCCTTTCCTGCAAGCCATATCAGCAGCACCGAAACATCTGCGGGATTAACGCCTGAAATTCTTCCTGCCTGTCCGACATTCAGCGGCTTGAATTTATTCAGCTTCTCCTGTGCTTCAAGGCGTAGTCCCTTAATATCGCGATAATCCACATCAGCGGGCAGCAGCTTCGCTTCCAGTTTGCGCATTTTATCAATCTGCTCCTGCTGAATTTTTATATACCCCGAGTATTTCAGCTCAATCTCTATCTTATTAACTATAGAATTTTTAAGCTTCGGGCGCTCACTGTCAAACGGCTTCAGATCCTCATAAGCAACCTGCGGACGTTTAAGCAGCTCTACCATGCGGATACCATTGGTTATCGGAGAAGTACCTCGCTCGGAAAGCAGATTGTTAAGCTCCTCAGACGGGTGAACTGTAGTATTTTTAATGCGTTCAAGCTCATCTTCAAGCTGTTTTTGATCAAGAAGATATTTGCCATAACGCTCGTCAGATACAAGACCTATCTCATGACCAAGCGGCATAAGTCGCTCAGCCGCGTTATCCTGTCTTAAAATAAGTCGGTATTCACTGCGCGATGTCATCATTCTGTAAGGCTCAGTGCAGCCCTTAGTCACAAGGTCATCAATCAGCGTTCCGATGTAGCTTGATGCACGGTCGAGTATCACAGGCTCTTTGCCTATTATTTTTCTTGCCGCGTTTATTCCCGCAATTATACCCTGTGCCGCGGCCTCCTCATAACCGCTCGTGCAGTTGAACTGCCCTGCGCCGTAGAGACCCGATATCTTCTTAAACTCTAACGTCGGCAAAAGCTCCAACGGGTCGCAGCAGTCATATTCTATCGCATAAGCAGGACGCATTATCTCCACATTCTCAAGACCTTTTATTGTCCGCATGAATTTAAGCTGTACGTCCTCGGGCAGCGAGCTGCTCATTCCCTGAACGTAATATTCATCGGTATTAAGTCCCATAGGCTCTAAGAATAGCTGATGGCGCTCCTTTTCCTTAAAGCGTACAATCTTATCCTCAATACTCGGACAATATCGCGGACCAACACCCTCAATTCTACCCGAATACAGCGGAGAACGGTGAAGATTATCAAGAATTACCTTGTGGGTCTGCTCATTTGTGTAGGAAACATAGCAGTCAACGATATTTTCAAGCTTCTCCTCATTATCAAAAGCAAACGGGATTATCTGCTCATCGCCTACCTGTTTTTCAAGCACATCGAAATTTATAGAGCGCTTATGCACTCTCGCGGGAGTACCGGTCTTAAATCTGCGCATAGTACAGCCGAGTTCTTTCAGACACTTTGTAAGCTCGGTAGACGGCAGAACGTTATCAGGGCCTGCCTCATAATTCAGCTCGCCGATGTGAATTTTGCCGTTGAGATATGTTCCGGTCGTGATGATTGCCGCCTTGCAAGGGTGTATTGCACCAAGCTTTGTATGCACAGCAGTTATCTTTCCGTCCTCAACGTCAACAGAAGTTACCTCTGCCTGCTTTACATACAGATTTGGCGTGCTTTCAAGACATTTTTTCATGTACTGATGGTATTTCTCGCGGTCGCTCTGCACGCGCAGACTATGCACAGCAGGACCTTTTCCCCTGTTCAGCATACGGGATTGTATAAAGGTAGCATCTGCCGCCTTTCCCATCTCGCCGCCAAGAGAATCTATCTCGCAAACTATCTGTCCCTTTGCAGAGCCGCCGATACACGGATTGCACGGCATATTTGCGATACAATCCAGCGACAGGGTGAATATAGCGGTCTTCATTCCAAGCCGTGCCGCCGCAAGCGCCGCTTCACAGCCCGCATGACCCGCTCCGATCACCACAACATCATACTCCTCAAGAGTATATCCCATAGTTATCTTCCTTTCGACATTATTGTTCCATGTGGAACAATTCACAAAACACGCCCGAACAAAAACTCGCTCGGGCGCATATATTCAATTATTCTTCATCGTCAGCGGGAGCTTCTTCAACTTCCTCGCCGTCGTCCTCAGGCTCAACATCGGGTTCAACGACCTCGCTTGCCTCCTCGGACAGAGAAGCCGCAATCTCCTCGTCGGATACCTTTTCAATTTCGGCAATTTCCTCGTTCTCGTCATGCGGAGTTCTTGTGAACGAAGCAACGATGCTATCGTCACCAAGTCGCATTACTCTTACACCCGAAGCGGGACGACCCATCGTTCTGAGGTCGTTCGCACGGAAACGAATGATAACGCCATCGGTGCTTATAAGTATAACATCATCATCGGGACCGAGCGTTCTAATACCGCAGACATAACCCTTTTCATCGCTTACGGGGTAGTTTTTCAGACCGAAGCCGCCTCTGTTCTGCTCACGGTAGCTGCTGATTGCACAGCGGCGTCCCATACCCTTATCTGTAACAGTAAGAATTGTTGCCTCGTCGTCGAATATCTTAGTTGCACCGACAACATAGTCTCCCTCGCGAAGCTTGATAGCACGCACACCTCTTGCGGTACGTCCGAGAGGTCTTGCCTTAGTTTCATCAAAGCGTATCGCCATACCGTTTCTGGAAGCGATAAGCACCGTGCAGTCACCCTCCGTAAGGAACGCAGAAACTATCTCATCGTCCTCAGCAACGGTTATCGCACGAAGTCCTCTCTTGCGGATATTCTTATATTCAGAAAGCTTTGTGCGCTTAACGGTACCGTTCTTTGTAACGCAGATAAAGTACTTATTCTCAGCGAAGTCAATAGTTGTCATCATTGCCGCAACACGCTCACCCTCGTTAAGCTGTAAAAGGTTCACGATGTTCATGCCGCGTGACTGTCTGCCGCCCTCAGGTATCTCGTAGCACTTTATACGGTGCATATTACCCTGATTTGTGATAAAGAGGATATTTTCATGACTGGAAGAAATAAACATATTTTCCACAAAATCCTCATCACGCTGTTTCATACCCGAAACGCCGCGGCCGCCGCGCTTCTGGATATTGTATATCTCCACGGGCTGACGCTTGATGTAGCCGATATTTGTATAGGTTACAACGCAGTCCTCCTCGGGGATAAGATCCTCAATATCCACTTCACCGCTTACAGGCTCGATAGAAGTTCTTCTTGCGTCGTTATACTTCTTCTTGATAACTTCAAGTTCGTCGCCAATCTGGTGAAGCATCTTATTATGGTCGGAAAGCAGAGCCAAATATTCCTTGATAAGCTCTCTCTTCTCGCCAAGCTCATCAGCGATCTTGCTCTCCTCCATACCTGTAAGCTGTCCGATACGCATCTGAACGATAGCGTCAGCCTGCGCCTCAGAAAGCGAATATGTGTTTGACGGGAACAGACCTGTTCTCGAAACATCAACATTCTTGAAACGCTCAACAAGGCGTTCCTTTGCTTCCTGAAGAGTCTTGCTGTGGCGAACTATAGAAATTACCTCGTCAATAAAGTCGATAGCAAGCAGGAAGCCCTCAAGGATATGAGCGCGCTCCTGTGCCTTTTCAAGGTCATATTTTGTGCGGCGTGTAACAACTTCAACCTGGAAGTTCAGATATTGCTCCAGCATATCGCGAAGCGGCAGTACCTTAGGCTGACCGTCAACCAGCGCAAGCATGATAACGCCGACAGTATCCTGAAGCTGAGTGTAAGAATACAGCTTATTAAGTACAACATTTGCATTTGCGTCGCGCTTAAGCTCGATAACGATACGCATACCGTTTCTGTCGGACTCATCACGAACGAACGAAATACCCTCAATACGCTTATCGCGCACAAGGTCGCTTATATTTGCAAGCAAACGCGCCTTATTCACCATATAAGGAATTTCGTTGATAACTATCCTTGTATGATTGCTCTCTTCAACTATCTCTGCTCTGCCGCGGAGAATTATCTTGCCGCGTCCCGTATAATAAGCCGAGCGGATACCGCTGTAGCCCATTATGATACCGCCTGTCGGGAAATCGGGGCCTTGAATAACGCCCATGATCTCTTCAATAGTTGCTTCGGGATTATCAATAAGAAGCTGTATAGCGTCGATGACCTCACCAAGATTATGGGGAGGAATATTCGTCGCCATACCTACCGCGATACCGTTACTGCCGTTTACAAGCAGATTAGGAAAGCGCGACGGAAGCACAACAGGCTCCTGAAGCTTATCGTCGTAGTTTGTTGTAAAATCAACGACCTTTTTGTTGATATCACGAATCATTTCGTCGGATATCTTCGCAAGCTTTGCCTCAGTATAACGGTAAGCCGCTGCGGGGTCGCCGTCTACCGAGCCGAAGTTGCCCTGACCCGAAATAAGCGGATAACGCAGAGAGAAATCCTGCGCAAGTCTTACAAGCGCGTCATAAACGGAAGCGTCACCGTGCGGGTGATATTTACCGAGCACCTCTCCGACAGTATATGCACACTTACGAGTAGGTTTATCGGAAGTGTTTCCTGCCTCGTTCATCGTATAGATGATACGTCTGTGCACAGGCTTTAAGCCATCGCGCACATCGGGCAGCGCTCTCGATGTTATAACCGACATTGCATACTGAATGAAGCTGTCCTTCATCGTTTCCTCAAGGTCGATATTTATAAGCTTTTCTGAACTGAAATCAATATCCATTTTTCCTCCGTTCGGATATCATCGTCAAAACGTGTATATCCTGTTTCTGACCCAGATGTCAAAATGCTGTATCAAGCTTTGTTTCCAAGATATTTCTGAGCTTATCCTGCTGTTCTTTGTCAAGACAGCGCTTAGGGAAGCAGTAGATCTGACGTCTTGCGGCAATAAGCAGCAGAGATTCTTTGTTTTCCTCAAAATCAAGAAGATCCTGTCCGAATAAAAACGTGCTTTTCAGCGGCGGGATATTCTCTGTATCGGAATCATCGCTCTCTGTCGCGTTATCTTCAGATTTTATCACAGTTTCGATCTCTATCTTATCAGCATATACCGTCGCCGTATAATCCTCGGGAGGCATATTTTTAAGCGCATTTATAGTTTTGTTTCTCATTCGCTTTTTATCGGTAACGGTATACACAAGACCATAGCCGCACACAACAAGTGCAAGCCATGAAATAGGATTTGTCGCAAAGAAAATACCAAAAGTCAAAGCGGCGGCTGTCAGCAGCGCATAAGCAGCTATCATTATCTTCCAGCGCTTACCGCTGAATTTCATCTGAAAAGACTTCATTGCGCCGTCTATCTCTTCCAGCGTGTTGTCATAGCTGAACTGAACAATTATATCCTGTTTCTTGTCCTTTTTAACCTCAGCTTCGCCGCCGAGATCCGGAATAAGACCTGAAATAACAATCACTCCTTAAAAAACAAAGCGTTATATATCAAGATTTACCGCAAGCTTTGCGTTTCTTTCGATAAATTCACGGCGAGGCTCGACCTTATCACCCATAAGAATAGTCATAATCTCGTCAGCCTTTGCCGCGTCCTCAACGCTTACACGAAGCATCGTTCTTGTTTCGGGGTTCATGGTAGTTTCCCAGAGCTGGTCGGGATCCATCTCACCAAGACCTTTATAACGCTGAACATCGACCTTTGCGTTGGGGTTATCGCCCATAAGCTCTGCAATATACTGATCTCTTTCTTCATCGGAGAAAGCGTATCTCACCTGCTTACCTCTCCACACCTTGAACAGCGGAGGCTGTGCACAGTAAACATGACCCTGCTCAAGCAGCGGACGCATAAAGCGGAAGAAAAATGTCAGCAACAGTGTTCTGATATGCATACCATCGACATCGGCATCGGCCATAATAACAACTCTGCCATAGCGCAGCTTTTCGATATCGAAATCCTCTGCGATACCTGTGCCCAGTGCCTTTACAACAGGCGAAAGCTTATCGTTGTTGTAAACCTTATCTGCACGAGCCTTTTCAACGTTCAGCATCTTGCCCCAAAGCGAAAGTATAGCCTGAAAACGTCTGTCACGTCCGCTCTTAGCCGAGCCGCCCGCAGAGTCACCCTCTACGATGTAAATCTCGGTCTTTGTGGGGTCTGATTCTGAGCAGTCGGCAAGCTTTCCGGGCAGACCGTTGCTGTCCATAACAGACTTACGCTTTGCTTCCATTGCACGCTTTGCAGCGTCACGCGCAGCCTGCGAATTTATTGCCTTGTTCATTACTATCTGAGCGGTTTCGGGGTGCTCTTCAAAATAATAAGTAAGCTGTTCTGTTACGATCTTATATACGATAGGCTGGACTTCGGGATTACCGAGCTTACCTTTTGTCTGTCCCTCAAACTCACATTCGGGAAGCTTTACGGAGATGATAGCGTTTATCGCCTCTCTGATAGCCTCGCCGCTGAAGCCTGTGAACGGCTTTTCGTCCTCTTTTTTCTTTGCGTTCTTCTTTACCTTATTCTTTTCGTTAGCTTCCTTATAAGCCTTTGCGTAGTCGTTTATTACCTTGCTGAGTGCCTTTTTGAAGCCAAGCTCATGAGTACCGCCCTCGCCTGTATGGATATTGTTTGCAAAGCTGCGGAATACCTCACTGTTAAAGTCTGTGGTATACTGGAACGCGATCTCAACATCAATGCCGTTCATTTCGCCATGCAAGAAGATAACGTCCTGATGAAGAACATCTGCACCGCGCTTCTGATTGAGCCATTCGATATAGCTCATGATACCGCCGTCGTACTGCATAACCTCTTTGACGGGATTTTCGGGGTCGCGCAGGTCGGAAAGAGTAATTTTCAGACCGCCGTTAAGGAAAGCCTTTTCACGCAGTCTTTCCTGCAGGACATCATATTTGAACTCAGTTGTATGGAATATCTCACTGTCGGGTTTAAAGGTTACCTGCGTACCTGTGTGGTCAGTGTCACCTATGATCTTTATCGGCTCGGTATATTCACCGCGGTCAAAATGCTGGAAATGAACATTCTTGCCGTCGTGTATCTCAACTTCAAGCCACTCGGACAGAGCATTTACAACAGACGCACCAACGCCGTGCAAACCGCCGGCTACCTTGTAACCGCCGCCGCCGAACTTACCGCCCGCATGGAGGATAGTAAATACGACAGTTGCGGCAGATATACCCTCAGACTGATTTATTGCAGTAGGTATACCACGACCGTTATCAATAACTCTTATAGCGTTATCGGGAAGAATAGACACATCTATCTGAGTGCAGTAGCCTGCAAGAGCCTCGTCGATAGAGTTATCCACTATCTCATAAACCAGATGATGCAGACCGCCCTCACCCGAGGAGCCGACATACATACCGGGACGCTTTCTTACCGCCTCAAGACCCTTCAGGACTTGTATATCGTCCGCGCCATAGTTGACGTCAAGAGCGTTTTCGTTTTCTGCCATATTACCCTCCGTGAATAAAACAGGCAAGGACGAACAAGTCACCCTTGCCTCTAAAAAACATATTTGCCTATATTATATATAGTATACCATAAATAAGTTAAAATTTCAAGCGTTTTTGCCCCTAATTTTGATTTTTAGCAAAAAATATATACCTATACAGAGGAGATATAAAAATCTCTAAAAAAGGCAATAAAAAGCCTGTGCGGGAATATTGAAATTTCGCACAGGTTTTTTATTCATATTAAGTAACGTCCTGTTAAATTAAACATATCATTTCTTATTGCTTCCCAATTATCAGGATATTCATAATAAACATAAGTTGTTTTTTGAGTACCATCAGAATAATTGATTGTTATTTCAATAGATACTCCGTCCATAGTACCATCGTTATAATAAGATTCTTCCCATGAATTTATACCATGTTCTGAAATATCTTTTTTAAACTGTTCTACTTTTACAGAATCCAGATCTTCGATTTCTTTGTATCCTTGATTTTCTTCATTGATATTTCTTCTTTTTCCTGTTTCTTCAGATGAATACATAAACAATTTACAATTTTTAAGATCAACAAATCGTTCATAATCATAATTGAAATAATTTTCATGTTTATAAACATATATACTGTCAATTTCTTTATATGAATAGCAGCCTGATAAAGAAAACAATAACAATACTGAAATGAATATTATACAAATAATTCTTTTCATATCTTTCCTCGCTTATTTATAGTTGAGCTTGCAACATTCGTCACGTATGTGTTATCCGAACACACTACGAAAGATTTCGGCATATCCTGCGAAACATACACTACCTTTTTCTTTTTCTGACAGGCATTCAGAAAATTCGCGGTAGTTCGGCTGACCGAGCATTCCTCAATATCAAATATACCGATAATATCACTGCATTTTACTGTATGATCACAGCCGAGGAAAAGAAACATATCACACCTCCGTGAAAGTACCGTTTTCAGTTATCCATGTCTTTCCGTTTTTAAGAGATGACAGGTCGTCAATATTACAGCAAGTAATAAATACCTGAGATTTTTCAATATTGTTAATAACAAAGCTTCTGCGTATATGATCCAGCTCGCTCAGAATATCGTCCAGAATGACCACAGGGCAGGTCTTGTTCTTTCGGCGGATAATTTCCGCTTCGGACAATTTAAGAGCCAATGCAGCGCTTCTGAGCTGTCCCTGCGACGCAAAATCTCTCGCCGCCATACCGTTGATATAGAAATTCACATCATCGCGGTGAACTCCGCTCAAAGTATAGCGAAGCTTCATCTCAGTTTCTATATCCTGCTCCAATTTTTTAACGTAATCTGTAAACATTTGGTTTACATTATCAAAATTTATACTTTCAGTTTTAAAAACAGAGCTGCAATAATCCATTTCAAGCTGCTCTGCGCCTTCTGTCAGAAGCGAATATATCTCCGCTGCATATTCTTTCAGAAAAGCGAAATATTTAAGCCTGCCGTAGGTTACGTTTATCCCCTCGCCTGCCAAGACCTCATTCCAGCTTGCAAGCTGCGCGGAAAGCTCCGCCGCAGATGTATGAGAATTAATAAACGACAGTATATTATTACGCTGTTTTAACCCTCTGTTATATCTAGACAGCTTTTTCAAGTGCGTTTTTGTCTGCATTACCGCAACATCATCAAGATAGCTGCGCCGAAGTTCGGGACTGCCTTTTATAAGATTGAGGTGTTCCGGTATAAAAACAACATATTTTAACACTCCGTATAATTCCGCAGCGTCATTCATTTTCAGTCCATTGTATGTCACAAGCGGTTTATTGCACGAAATCGAATATTCTACAGTATTTTCGCGGGTATTTTCATCGTCTGTAAAATTAAGGCGTATCAGCACCTCTGCTTTTGGGTCACAAGTAGGCAAATACTGAGAAAAACGCACATGGCGGAAGCTTCCGCCTAAACAGACGGACAAAGCCTCCATAAGATTAGTCTTACCCTGTGCGTTTTTCCCAACAAAGATATTCAAATTTTTGTCGAAGCAAAGTTCTGCTTCCTTGATATTTCGGAAATTCCGAATATATATCTTAGTGATTATCATTAATTATTCTTCAGCCTGTTCAGCCGCAGCAGCCTCATCAAAAACTACCTTATATTTTTTGTTTTTGAAATCAATAACGTCGCCGGGCTTTATCTTCTTTCCTCTCTTAGTGCAGAGATCGCCGTTCACATTGAACTCGCCAAGCTCTATAAGTATTTTAGCCTTTGCACCTGTTTCGGCAAGACCAGCAAATTTTACAAGCTGGTCAAGCTTAATAAAAGGTGTAACTATCTTTATTTCTTCCATGTATTTAAAATTCCTTTCGATATCAGTCTATCCGCATATTTATGCGGCATATTTTTTCCCAGTGTTCTATTCATTTAAGGCGCATAGGAAGCACAAGGAAAGTAAATTCATTTCCGCTCAGCGGCTTTATGATTATAGGAGCAACAGAGCTGCTCATAATAAGCTTTACAGCATCAGAATCGCAAGCCTTGAAAGCGTCCAGCATATATTTTGCGTTAAATCCGATTGTAATAGGCTCGCCGTTATATTTAACGCTTATCTTATCGTTTATCTTTCCAAGACCTGTTGTGCAGCTCATAGAAAGGGTATCGCCGTTAAGCTCGCAGCGGATAGGATTTTTATTCTTTTCATTTATTATCAGCATAGAGCGCTCAAGCATCTCGATAATATCGCGGCAGTTTACCTCTGCGAATATCTCATCGCTGCAAACAAGGTGATTTTTATAAGGAATAAACTCGCCGTCGATCAGTCGGGATATCATAATATAGTCACCAACGCTGAAAGATATCTGATTTTTATCTATACAGAAAGTAACATTCTTATCATTATCATCAGAGAGTATATGAACAAGCTCATCAAGAGTCTTTGCGGGAACGATAAATTCGATATTATCATAAACAACAGGCTCTTGTCTGAGAGCAATTCTCACACCATCAACTGCAACAACGCTGAGGATATTATCGCATATTTCAAATTTACAGCCCATAAGTGCAGGTTTTGTATCGGTAACTGCAACTGCAAACTTTGTCTGGTTGATCATGCTCTTGATCATTTTCTGGGGAACAGAGAAGCTTGTTTCGGGATTGACCTGCGGAACAACGGGATAATCATCAGCGCTCATGCACATAACCGAAAATTCAGTTTCGCGGCTTGTTATTGTCGCCATGTTGTTTCCGTCACAGCTGAAGGTTATATCGCCCGAAGGCATCTTCCTTATAATATCGCCTGCCATTCTTGCATTTATAACGATATTGCCGTTTTCTATACCGTTTACACCGATATCTGTCTTTATTCCTATCTCAAGGTTATATCCTGTTACGGTAAGGTTATTACCCTCAAGCTCCAGAAGTATTCCTTCAAGAGCGGGAATGCTTGATTTTCCTGCTGCTGCCTTTGACGTAGTCTGAACAGCACTTAAAATTATTTCCTTTTGACAGGTAAATTTCATAATGAACTCCTTTCACAGCAGAGATTTAAAATGAATAATATAATATAAGATAATAATATATAATCATAATAATAAGGGCGGTTGATTTTGTGGATAACCACGATTTCGGCTTTATAAAGCCAATTTTGATCGATTTTTTTCAACCTTGATTTACTAAAAAAATGGTGAAAAGTTGAAAAACGTTTTTTCTTTCAACTGAAAGTTAAAAACTGAGCAAAACTTGTTGATAATCTATTGAAAACCGTCCTAAAAATAAAGGCAACTGCCGAAAGGTTATTGCCTTTATTTTTTATATTGATCATTGGTTAGCTTTGATGTTTTTGATAAGATCCTGAATGAGAGAGCGTGTGCCGCTGTCGCGTTCCATAGTTTCTTTTACGTTTTTTATAGCGTAAACGACAGTGGAGTGATCTCTGTCACCGAATTCTTGACCTATAGTTTGATAGGAAAGTCCTGTTATATCCTGAATGACATACATAGCTATCTTTCTAGCATTGGATATAGAGGCAGAACGCTTTGCCGATCTCATCTCATCGGGCAGAACATTATAGATCTTTGCAACCTCGCTGATTATCTTATCAACTGTTATCGGGATAGGCTGGTGATCGGATACTATATCCTTAATAACGGTCTGTGCAACAACGATGGTAGGCTTCATTTTCGATACCATATAAAGAGCGTTCATTTTTGTTACAACGCCCTCTATCTGACGGATATTGGATTTAAGCTTTGTTGCAATAAAATCTACAACATCATCGGGAATCTTAAAATTGAGAAGCTCTGCCTTGCGCTGGATAATTGCAAGTCTTGTTTCGTATTCGGGCGCTCTTACGTCTGCGGCAAGACCGGACGAAAACCTTGTTTTCAGTCTGTCAGAGATGGATTTTATTTCCTTAGCGGGACGGTCAGAGGTGAGAACTATAGCTTTATTCAGCTTGTACAGCTCATTAAAAATATGGAAGAACTTTTCCTCTGTCTGCTCTTTACCTGCGATAAACTGGATATCGTCGATAAGAAGTGCGTCGGCGCTTCTGTATTTATCGTCAAATTTCTCGGTGCTGTTAGAGGAAATTGAGTGCAGAAACTCATTTGTGAATGTTTCGGCAGATATATAAATAATGTTTATGCCGGGGTAGTTTCTTTCCATCTCATGCTGTATTGCAGAGAGAAGATGCGTTTTTCCAAGACCCGAATCGCCATAAATAAACAGCGGATTGTATTTTTCGTGCTGCTTTTGTGAAACAGCCTTTGCTGCTGCAAAAGCAAGATTGTTTGACGGGCCTACTATAAAAGTATCAAATGTATATGTAATCTTCTTGTCGTTTACTATATTTTCAATCTGATTTGAAATATCCTCGTTATTTTTGATATTATCAAATTTAGAAGCGGCAGTGGGAGTATCGCCGCTGATGATTATTTCAACATTTATAGGAAATCCCAAAATATTGGTAAACTGCTCCTGAAGCTTATCGAGATACAGTCCGTTCAAAGTGTCGCGCTTAAACTCGAGATCTGTTGAAAGAACTACCTTATTTCCCTTCATTTCAACGGGATTTAAGGGGTCCAGCCAAAGCTCGCGCGCAGATTCGGATATACCGTATTCTTTAACGCAGTTATCAATAACAAGATTATAAATATCTGACAGAGAAGATAACCTATCCATTCTTTTCACCATTCCATAAATTCTACTTGACGCTGAAATAGCGTCTGATCAAAATAATTAGATAATATAACTTATTTAAATATATAATATAAAATATAAACTATATAATTAATCATAACACAAATCGCAATTTTTTTCAAGCACAAATAACGATAAATATTAAGCGGTATTCTGTGAATATTAAACAAACAAATACAGTATAAGCAAAACACCTGCTGTGATAACAGCGCCCAGTAAGCCGCAAAGCAGCATTTTAAGCGCAGAGCTTCTTTTTCTGAATGATAAAGGAGCTTTGCCAAGCATAAGCATTGCACAGCTTTCAATCTCCTCGTCACTTGGAAGCTCTGGAATATCTTTAAGGATCACAATAAGCTTTTCAAAATAGCTGTGACCTTTCGGATCAATCTCAATTATACTTTTGTTTACGCCTTTTATCATTTTCAACACCTCACCATTCATTATTGATTTAAAATATGAATTTATACACAATTTTAACAAGTTTTCAACATTAAACCTAAAAACTTAGCGTATAAAGTGTGTAAAACACTGCATTTTAGTTGAAAACTCGGTTGAAATTGTGAAAAAATCGCGTTTTAATCAAAAACACCATATTGAAATATTTAACTGAAACGATTTTTGAAGGTTGATTTTTGTGTTAAAAGTGAGTTTAAAGCAAGAATTATACATTTTGTAGATTTTTAAAAAATCAAGTTTTAAAAGCAAATTTTGAATTTTTTAATAATAATTACTGATATTAAAGTTGAAATTTATATCAACAATGCCTATTCAACCTCTTTTCAAGGCATGTTATTAACGTTGAAAGCTGTAAAAACTCTAAATTTGGTTGAAAACTCAGTTGAAAATGTTGATATTTCGTATTTTAATACCAATTTTTTATTATGTTGAAATATTGAAAACAATGTTGAAAACAGGTTGATTTGCTCTTAAAACCAAAATTTATTAACAAATAAAGGTTGATTGTTGAAATAATAAAATTATTAAATATAAAACCGCTTGATTTTTAGACGGATTTCTATTATAATATATAATATACATATTTATATATAGGGAGGCGAGAAGCATGAAAAAGTACGTTGCGATATTTACGATCATATTAGCGGTCGTTCTTACCGGTTGCAATAATACCGAGATAAAGGAAGAAAGCAGCAAGCAGACAGAAGAAGCTGTAACCACACAGACAACAACTTCTACTACTCAAGTGACAACACAGACTACTGCTTCAAGTGCCACCACCTCACAGACCACAACTCAGACTGTTATTGAAACAGTATTGGAGCCGGAAGATGTGATACCTCCCGCAGAACAAACAGATAAGCTTGACGGTGACAGATTATCGTTTGAAATCAAAAATATCTATTCGGAAAACGAATATTATGATCTTATTATCTCAGGTAAAAAGCTTGATTCCAAAACAAAAGTTGATATTGACACTACTTATATAAAAGATGAGCTTTACGGTGATTTTCGCTTAGAGCTTGTGAAAGACGGCGAGATAATAGATTCGCTTAAAATAAACGTGCCGCGTGACGACCGTTTTCTGATACTTGAAAGCGTGACAGACGGACTTTCCTACGGCTGCGAGATATTATCAAACAAAGATCAGTACGGTGCGGACGAATATCCCGACCTTATACAGTTAGATTTTCATATCATAACAGAGGTAGAAGCTCCGCAGTATGCAAGATATTTCGCGATATATGATGATGAGCTGACAGAGATACCTATTTATGCAGACGGCAAAGAAGTTGCTCCCTTTGGTACACACGTTGTTATGGAGGAAGCGGGCATAATGAAACAGGTCATAGTCGTTGCGAAAGACGACGGAAGCGGAAGCCACAAGAGATTGAAATATGAATACACATTTGATGTTAAGCATAAAAGGCTTTTGAGGGTTGAGGAATGACAGACAAGGAAAGATTTATACATATATATAATGAGAACATAAAGCGCGAGGGCGCTGATAAGCTTCTTGATTTTCTTGAAAACAAAAGCGACTTTTTCACAGCACCCGCAAGCACAAGATATCACAACGCATTTGAGGGCGGACTTCTCCGTCACTCGCTCAATGTTTACGATTGCCTTTGCGACTATATGGAACGCCCGCGGATAAAAGAGCAGTATAAGCTCACCGCAAGCGCCGAGACCATTGCAGTTGTTGCATTGCTTCACGATGTTTGCAAGGTGAACTTCTATCGTGTAAGCTACCGCAACGCAAAAAACGACAAAACGGGACAGTGGGAAAAGGTTCCGTATTATGAGATAAACGACACCCTCCCCTACGGGCACGGTGAAAAATCCGTGTATATGGTAAGCGGCTTTATGCGGCTTTCCCGTGAGGAGGCTATGGCAATACGCTGGCATATGGGCTTTTCGGGAATAGAGGATAAAAACTCTGTCGGAAAGGCTTTAGAGATGTTCCCGTTGGCGTTTGCGCTGTCGGTGGCGGATATGGAGGCGTCATATTTTCTTGAAGGCTCCGAAAAATAGCCGCCTTTTAAATTAGCACTAAGGAGGACGAAATGCGCCTTATTCAGCCCATTCTTACAGATAAATTTGAATGTCTTGCTAGCAAATGCCCCGCAAATTGCTGTCAGGGGTGGAATGTCGTGTGGCGTGAAAAGGAGATAAACCGTCTCAGGTCATGCGGAAATAAGGAGCTTTGCGCGAAAATTCCCGAAAGCTTCAGCGGCGAGGAAGATTATCAGCATATAGTTATGGACGAAAACGGCAAATGTCCGTTTCTCACACAAAAAGGTCTTTGCGAGATACAAAAAACCGTCGGCGAAAGCTATCTTTCCTACACCTGCCGCGAATATCCTAAAATCGCGCGCGTATGCGGGGATGTAATCCTCAGAAGCTGCAAGACTTCGTGCTTTGCCGTGATGGAAATGCTATGCCGCAGCAAAAGCTGCATGAAAACAGAGGAATGTCTTGCGCATGAGCTTCACGCGGTGGTCTCCCCTGAGCAGGACGGCGCAAGAAGAGCAAGGCTTTTCCTTATTATAAAGGATATGTTTTCGTCGGCTGATATGATAGCCGCATTTGAACAGGTTGTAGTTGCTCTGGAGGGAACGATAAAACACGGCACAGCACAAAGATTTAATACTATATTCAGTATCGAGCTTATACGCGGCAGAAGAGGCGGTTTTACCAAGAAATTCGGACAATACGCACTGAATAACATAATAAAAGCCGCGTTCTGGGAGTGGATGATAACAGGCTGGGACAGCGACCTCACCATATCACAGAATCTAAGCTGCTTTCTGTTCTTTGCAAAGGCAATAAGGATCGCTGCAGACGGCGCAGTGGCTAACGCAAAGCACGAGGATGAGATATTCTGCACCATGAGCGACATAATTTCTGCTATGCTGTCGGAAAAAAACACCACAGCACGCGTGTGGAGAAATCTGTCGCTGTGATTTTAACAAAAGCAAACACAAAAATCCCCTGTGGTAGACGCTACAGGGGATTTTAACATTCTTTCATAAACCGCTGTTTGACGGTATTTTCTTTTATATGGAGAGGTAATGAAAGCACAATACATAAAAAATTCAAAAAAATTTTAAAAATTTTCAAAAAAACGCTAAAGTTTTTGGAAAATCGGTCGATATAATATACGTGATAGCTGAAAAGCAAAAAGCTTTTAAGCTAAGGTCTCAAAGCTTGCGGGTCCTCCCAAGTGTACATAAGGAGCAAACAGGCAGAGGGACTACGAAAAATTTTATTACTTTAAACTCACCCCGACAGGAAAGGAATTCCGACAATGGGGTGCGAAATCAAGGAGGAAATTATTATGGCAGGAATGGTAGTACAGCATAACATGAACGCGCTCAACGCGTACAACAGGCTGAACGTAAACGTAAACGGTCTCAAGAAGTCTTCTGAGAAGCTTTCTTCCGGTTACAGAATCAATCGCGCAGGCGACGACGCTGCAGGTCTCGCAATCTCTGAGAAGATGAGATCTCAGATCCGTGGCCTCAACCAGGCTAAGAGAAACTCTCAGGACGGTATCTCCATGATCCAGACATTTGAGGGTGCTCTTCAGGAATCCCACTCCATTCTTCAGAGAATGAAGGAGCTCGCTGCTGAGTCTGCTAACGGTACATACGATAACGCTACTGACCGTGCAGCTATCCAGCTCGAGTTCGATCAGCTCAACGACGAGCTGAACCAGATCGCTGACACAGACTTCAACGGCACAATCGTTCTTAACGGCGGTGAGATGGCTGATGGTCTGAAGGCAGTTAACGGCGAGTTCAACTACAAGGAATATGTTCGTGATCCTCAGCAGCTTGACTCTTCTTTCGTAACTGTTATCGACGGTCAGAATGCTGACGACAGCGATACTGCTGTAAATATGGACGGCGTTTGGGCAAAGCTGAACACAAACTGGAACAGAACAGACGCTTCTGTTGCAAACGACGGTCCTGAGAGCGTTGATGTAGAGATCACATACGACGCAACAGGCGGCGATAATGGTACAACATTCTGGAAGGTTACCGGCGCAACAAATGGTGCAGTTGTTGAAAATATCACAGCTACATCTACACGCAACGGTGGTTTCACTCTCAAGACAACTACAGGCAACATCGAGATTGCTAAGACTGTTATTGACCAGAATTCTCTTACAAATGGCGATAAGGTAGTTCTTACTCTCAACAACCCCAAGAATTCTCAGACAGCTGCTACTCTCGCAGGTGCTGAGGTAAGCAATGATTCTATGGTTGCAGGCGTAAAGACAACAGCATTTGATACAGACGATATCGATATCACTGTTGCTGTTGACGCTGTAGCTGATACAGATGCAACAAAGGTAACAGACGCTATTTATAATATCATGGATGGCGCTACCTTTACACAGAAGATTACAGCAAATACAGCAGCTACAGATACAGATAGCAGCCTTTCCATTAAGCTTACTGATGATAACAATACTGAGCTTAAGAGCGCAGCTAATACCGTTCAGTCACTTGAAGTGTATGTAGACGGCGAAAAGGTAAAGCTTGGTTATCAGTTTGATGGTACAGATGGTACTTTCAAGATTGGTCTGTTAAACGCAGCTGGTGATGCTATTGGTACTAACCTTATGACAATCACTGCTTCCAAGGTTGCTGCTGATACCACTAATGATACAGCAGGTACAAAGTCCTGGACAATCGGTGTTGAGCACAGCTCTTTCGATGATTCCAATAAGGCTAATGTAGAGCTTAAGGAACCCGCTGATGCATCTGTTTCTCACTCCAACTCCTTTACTAAGTCTGAAGCTATCATGACTTACACAGATAACATCACTCTGCAGACAGGCGCTCGTACAAAGGATAGTGTAAACTTCACATTCAAGTACAACACCGATGGTTCTGCTGACATGGGCGACCTCAAGGCTAACCTCAACTGCTCCGCACGTGCTGACGGTCTGAACACAGCTAACCTGTCCCTTGCTTCTCAGGAAGATGCTAACTACGCTATCGACCAGATCGACAAGGCTATCAACAAGGTTTCCATGGTTCGTGCTTCCTTCGGTTCTATCCAGAACAGACTCGAGCACAAGATCGAGAACATCACAACAACAGCTGAGAACCTGACAGAAGCTGAGTCCACAATCCGTGATACAGACATGGCTTCCGAGATGATGAACTACACCAAGTTCAACATTCTGCAGCAGGCAGCTCAGTCTATGCTCGCTCAGGCAAATCAGCAGCCCCAGGGCATTCTCCAGCTCCTCGGCTAATCGAATTGAATTTTCTCACGAAAATTCAACGCTTACATTCGCTGACGCGAATGTCGGGCTTGTCGCTTAACGCGGCATAGCAAGAGCAAAGAATGCACAGGCAGCTTGATAGCTGACTAGCAAATAACTGATTTCAGCCCCTCGGGAATACTCGGGGGGCTGTTTCAATTGCTCCCGAATATCTTCGGGAGTCATTTTTTTGTCCTTTTCTATTGCAATTTACATAAAAATGTGGTATGATTAAATATATATGTAAAAAAAACAAACAGAAAGGTGATATATCATGAGCAAAGTAGTTAAATTCGGCGGCAGCTCCCTTGCTGACGCTAATCAGTTCAGAAAGGTCGCTGACATAATCCACGCAGATCCCGAGCGCTGCTATGTCGTTCCCTCCGCACCCGGTAAGAGATATTCCGACGATATCAAGGTTACGGATATGCTCTACACCTGCTATGACGCAGTGCAGAACGGCGAGGATTTCGACAAGTCCTTTGCAGGCATTAAGGAGCGTTTCAACGGCATTATCTCCGACCTTGGCCTTACACTCGATCTTTCCGAGGAGTTTGAAAAGATCGGCGTTAATTTCAAGGCTGCTGCAGGCAGAGAGTACGCTGCAAGCCGCGGCGAGTACCTCAACGGTATCATTCTCGCGAATTTCCTCGGCTTTGACTTCATCGACGCTGCAAAGGCTATCTTCTTCACAAATAAGGGTCATTTTGACGATGATATAACAAATGCTTGCCTCGGTGCAATGCTTGACAAGACAGAAAAGGCAGTTATTCCCGGCTTCTACGGCGCTATGCCCGACGGAACTATCAAAACTTTCTCCCGCGGCGGCTCTGATTTTACAGGTTCTGTTGTTGCAAAGGCTGCACAGGCTGATATGTATGAGAACTGGACAGACGTAAGCGGTATGCTGGTAGCGGACCCCAGAATAGTTGAAAATCCCGCAGGTATCAGCATTATCACCTACAGCGAGCTGCGTGAGCTTTCCTACATGGGTGCAAGCGTTCTGCACGAAGACGCTGTTTTCCCCGTAAGAAGTGCGGGTATTCCCATCAATATCAAGAACACAAACGCTCCCGAGGACGCAGGAACACTTATCGTTCCTTCCGAGAAGAATCCCGCAGCAGAGCACGTTATCACAGGTATTGCAGGCAAGAAGGATTTCTCTGTAATCTCCATCGAAAAGGACAGAATGAACAGCCACAAGGGCTTCCTGCGCAGACTGCTCCAGGTGCTTGAAAACCACGGCATTTTCCCTGAGCATATGCCCACAGGTATTGATACTGTCAGCGTTATCGTAAATTCGCATGAGCTTGAGGGTCAGCGCGAGAAGCTCGCACAGCGCCTTATCGACGTTGTTAAGCCCGACCATTTCGAGATAATCGACGGTCTTGCACTTATCGCGGTAGTTGGACGCGGAATGCGCTCTGTAAAGGGTACAGCTACAAGAGTATTTGCTGCGCTCTCTCACGCAAACATAAACATCAGAATGATCGACCAGGGCTCCAGTGAGCTTAATATCATTGTAGGTATTGAGAGCGAGGACTTTGAAAAGGCTATCAAGGTCATCTATAATATGTTCATGCTCAGCGAATAATACTGCTGAAATACCTTAACTTTAAAAAGGGGGAATTATCATGGATTATTCAACATATCTGCATGATGCAAAAATTACAAGCTCAAAATCAGGAGCATATAAAAATTATTTAGTAAAGAATATTGAGATCATCGGTCAGAGAAAGCTCGTTGTTATCGGCGTTGATCAGGATATCGAGCTGCTGAACGAAACCATAAGCGCGCTGCGCAAAAAGAACGTTAAAGTTCCCGAGATAGTTTTCAAGGCGACTATCGAGCAGGATAAGGCGACAGCCGACGGCTCGGTTAGATTTATTGAAGAGCTTCGCGGCAAGGCTTCCTCGTTTTATGTGCTTATCCTTGCTCCGCATTACAGCGCTGAGATACAGCTTGCGGCTATGGATAAGGTCATGGGAACATCTGCGGGCATTGCATTGGCGCTCAAAACTCAGTGCGGCTACACAGAGCGCGACTTCTGCGAGATGAACGAGCCTGCGGGTCTTGGCTTTAGCATGGCTAATAAGAAGATATCGGGTGCTATCGCTGCGGACGCTAAGCGCTGCGGCGGACTTGAGGCGGCAACTGCACAGCAGCTCTCCTCCTACAAAGACAAGATGAACGGACAGCGCTGCTTTATCCTAGGAAATAACGGCAAGCTTGACGAGCTGAATACGCTTATGAACGAGCGCACCTTTGCGGCAGACGGCTTCTGTGATTTCTTTTCCAGAACACCTCAACGCCCTGCGTATTATCTGCTTACAGACCCTGCTGCTTACCTTGGAAACGGCAAGTATATCGAGGGTATGGAGTGCTTTGTAAACGCTGATGTCAAGGTGTTTGAGGATAAATTCAAGAAAAAGCCTACCTATCTCAATCCGCTCGGAAACGGCTTGGTTGAGGCTCTGCCTACGCTTCAGACTGCATACGGTATGTATGAAACATCAGTTATAATGCCGTTATATGAAATGCTGCAGCTTGCGGTATATATGGGCTTCAGCGAGATATACATTTATGGATTTGACGGAGTTTTCTCGCTTGATATTGACGGCGAGGGCGTAGGAAGAACAGTGCAAGAGGGCAGTGTTGCGGGCTTCCCCGACAAGGCGAAGCAGATACTTGAGCGTGTACGCTCCTATGCGGACGGACATAACATCAAGGTATACAGCCTTTGCGAAACAACAGGATTTTCGATGTTTGAGAAGATCAAATACGAGGACATCGATTTCTCGGCGGCGTCCATATTCACAAGAATTTAACATTTACAAGGGGGCGGGAGCAATTCCGCCCTTTATAGGTAATTGCAACGACTAAAGGAGGATTTTTATGAGCCTTGCAGACGAGCTTTTTATACAGAATTGCCGCGATATTATTGAGAACGGAATCTCTGACGAGGGTGAAGAGGTACGTCCCCGCTGGGAGGACGGAACTCCTGCGCACACCATCAAAAAGTTCTGCATCGTAAATCGCTATGATCTTCAAAAGGAATTTCCGCTGATGACCCTGCGCAGGGTATACTATCGCTCGGCGATAGAGGAGGTTCTGTGGATATATCAGCAGAAATCCAATCGCGTTGCAGACCTTTCCACTCATATTTGGGACGCATGGGCTGACGAAAACGGCACTATCGGCAAGGCTTACGGCTATCAGCTTGGCGTGAAGCACCACTATAAAGAGGGCGACTTCGATCAGGTCGACAAAGCGCTGTATGACTTAAAGCACACACCCGCAAGCCGACGTATAATCTGCAATTTATACAATCATGCAGATCTTAACGAGATGCAGCTTGCTCCTTGTGCCTATTCCATGACATTCAATGTTTCAGGAAATAAGCTGAACGCAATACTTAATCAACGCAGTCAGGATATGCTTACCGCAAACAACTGGAATGTATGTATGTACGCTGCGCTTCTGATAATGTTTGCAAAGTCCACAGGCTTTGAAGCGGGCGAGCTTGTACACGTTATTGCCGACGCTCACATATATGACCGTCATGTGGATATAGTAAAAAGGCTTATTGAAAAAGAGCCGTTCCCTGCCCCGAAAATGACAGTGGAGAACATAACGGATTTTTATCAGTTCACTAAGAACAGCTTCACGGCGATCGACTATAAATTCCACGATTTCAATGAAAAGATACCTGTTGCGATTTAAGGCAATACAGCACAAAGACCACTTTTTGGTTTTGCACGCATCTTGCTTGCATCTTTTCCGTTATCTTTCACAAATTCTCCTTGACCGCATTATGGCTTCGCCAAAACGCTGCGTTAGCCTGACTGCGCAAGACAAACGTAGTTTGTAGTGTTGTCGCTTGCGACAATACGTACAATCTAACGAAAAATCTGACGGCGCAATAGCGTTTTGCACGAAGTGTATAATGCGTGTACAAATCTTTGTGCGGTATTGCCCTAAGCGAAAGGAAAAAGCTATGTCACAAGAAAAAAAGATCGCGGTGCTTATCGACAGCGATAACGTTTCCGCAAAATACGCGCAGTTTATAATGCAGGAGGTCGAGAAATACGGCGTTCCTACCTATAAAAGAGTTTACGGCGATTGGGAAAAGGGCGGCAACGGTTGGCACAACGCGGCGATAAACTATTCAATAATGCCTGTTCAGCAGTGCAGCTATATCGCGGGCAAAAACGCGACCGATTTTTCTATGATAATCGACGCGATGGATATTCTTTATACAAGCGATGTTGACGGCTTTTGTCTTGTGACAAGCGACAGCGATTTCACACGTCTTGCAATAAGACTGCGCGAGGCGGGAAAGCTTGTTGTGGGCATCGGCGAGCTGAAAACTCCGCGCGCGTTTACCGTTAGCTGTCAGCATTTCTGCTATCTCAATCAGCTTTGCGAGCCTGAGGGAATGCAGGACGAAAAAACTATCCGCAAGGCTGTGCTTGACTATGTTACAGAGCATGACGGCGAGCGCATCGACCTTGCAAGGGTCAGCGCTGTGCTTACCTCGCGCTTTGGAAATATAAATTTTGACGAGCTTGGCTACAAGCGTTTTTCCTCGTTTATCGACAGCTTTAAGGAGCTTCGCCGCAGCAATACTTTTGTTTCGGTTAAGAAGAAAAAAGCGGCTATTCTCGCGCCCGTTGTAAACTCCGAGGATATCACAGAGGAGCAGCTCGTGTCGGCGATAAAGGACTATTTCAGTGAGTTTGCGCCGCAGAATGACAACATGATGAAGATTGAAAGCTATCTTGCACAAAGGTTTGGCAAGGTAGATTTCTCGCGCTTTGGTTCAAAGAGATTTGCAAAATTTATAGACAAGCATAGCTGCTTCAAGCGCACAGGCACGCTTGTAGAGCCTGTTGAGGTGAACACACCTGAGC
The DNA here is from genome assembly GCA_015067175.1 of Oscillospiraceae bacterium. GTDB lineage: Bacteria > Bacillota > Clostridia > Oscillospirales > Ruminococcaceae > CAG-115. The sequence goes on from SVMX01000008.1 coordinate 112,084, forward strand.
TTACTGCCGAAATATTGAAGCAGGAGGCTGTGGACTATGCGGCGGCAAGCTCTCCTAAGGGCGGAAACGCAGGACAGCTCAACAATTATCTCATCGGAAAATACGGCAAGAATTATTATCGTGCGCTTGGCTTCAGTGATTTCCACAAGGCACTGGAGTCTATTGAGGAAATAGCTGTTGACAACAACCTCATCTTCTTAAAAGCGGAGCGCCCTGCCGTTTCTTATGAGATGATAGATGCAGACAAGGCGGCTGAAGCGGTAAAAGCATACGCCGCGGATAATATGCCGCAGGGCGGAAATATCGGACAGCTCAACAATGAGCTTATCTCAAGATTTGGCAAGAGCTATTGCTCAGACCTAGGCTTTGCGGACTACAAGTCAATGCTTGCGGCTATCGGCGGAGTAACTGTAAAGCGCAATCGCATTTATCTTGCGATAGTAAGCGAGCAGCAGCACAGAGAGGAAATAGAAGTCGCGCCCCGTGAAGAGCAGGCTGAAGAAGAAACTGTGCAGATTTCCGAGCAGGAGCTTCAGCAGGTAATCGTACAGCCTCTCCCCGAAAAGCCTGACATGAACGCAATTCGCCGCGATGTGCTGAACTTCACTGCGACAGCGGAAAACGGCGGCGGTCTGTCGGCGCTTGGAAAAATGCTTGACGAAAAATACGGCAAGGGTACGCTTAAAGAGATGGGCTTCACCTCCATGCGAAAGCTTGCCGCAGAGATAAAGGGCGTTGTGATAAAGGCTAACAAGCTGTATATCGACGAGGCTTTTGCAAAGCAGACTGAGGAGATAGAGCAATTTGTAATCGACTTTGCAAACAGTGACGGAAAGCGCAGTGTAAGGGCGCTTGGAATGCAGCTCAAAAAGAATTTCAAGGATTTCGATTTCCGTAACTACGGCTTCGACAGATTTACGGATTTCATAAACGCCATTGACGGAGTGAAAGCTGACAGATATCATGTAAGACCTTATAAGGAGAGCTGATATGGACAGCAGATTTTCACGCACCGAGCGCATTTTCGGTGCAGAGGGTATGCAAAGACTTGAAAACGCTTGCGTTGCGGTCTTCGGTGTCGGCGGCGTTGGCAGCTATATCGCGGAGGGACTTGCACGAAGCGGAGTCGGACATCTGCACCTTATCGACAGCGATGATGTGGATATAACCAACCTCAACCGTCAGATAGAGGCGCTTTCCGATACCGTTGGAAAGCCGAAAGCCGAGGCTATGAAGCAGCGTATACTGCAAATAAATCCTCAGTGCGAGGTGACGGTGCATGATTGCTTTTTCCTGCCCGAAAACTCCGACGAGTTTGATTTCACGCAGTATGACTATATCGCAGACGCTGTGGACACGGTGACGGCGAAGATAGAGCTTGTTATGAAAGCAGACCGCGAGGGCACGCCGATAATCAGCAGCATGGGAACGGGAAACAAGCTCTCCCCTGCTATGCTGGAGGTATCTGATATCTACAAGACCTCGGTGTGTCCGCTTGCAAGAGTTATGCGGCAGGAGCTTAAAAAGCGCGGCATAAAAAAGCTTAAAGTGGTGTATTCAAAGGAAGAGCCGATAAAGGCTAAGCCCTCAGAGGAGGAAAACGAGCATCGCCGCAGTATTCCTGCAAGCGCTGTGTTTGTACCTGCGGCGGCAGGACTTATCATTGCCTCTGAAATTGTAAAAGAGCTGGTAAATTTTTAAATAATGGTGTTACTTTCTTTTAATTGTTGCGTATAAATGTATGAATAGGATATTATTTACAGTACTCTGATACTTCAATAACACATAAAAAGAAAGGAAAATTATTATGAAGAAGATTTTAAGCGCATTGCTCGCAGCTGCGGCTGTAGGAGCAATGACTGTTGCAGCATCGGCAGAGACCGAGTACTTTGAAGTGGCAGGCATGAAAGGCACAATGTATGATGTTGTGACTGCTGATGGTTATGATTCCTTTGTTCATGTATGGGAAACAGAAGATGGCTGCTCCTCAATTGCTACCTACTATTTTGAAGAGGGCGGTTACTACTCACACTACACAATGGAGCTGATCATTCCTGAGGACTGCACTTTGGAGCAATTTAACAAGAGCTTGAATGTTTTCTATACAGAGGATCAGATCACAGCCGTTGATGGAGAGAGATACACTGTTAACGAGGACTCGCTGCCTGACGTTGTCGGCTACGATGAGCTGAACGCTGAGGGTGCGCGTGAGTACAACAGAGAAATCGTTATATTCTTAAAGTATTTAGAGGATACACAGGGCGGCGAAGATGGCACAACCGATGACGGCGTTGCAGAAGATGGAGCATCAGACGACGGTTTAACAGATGACGGCACAGCAGACGATGAAATCGTAGATGAAGGCGCTGATGATGTCACAACTGACGACGGTGCGGCAGATGACGAAAATACAGACGCAAGCGGTGAAACAGACGCTCCTGCTGACGAGTCTGAAAAGGCTTCCGCTGACACAGGTGTACACGGTACTGTTGCATTAGGCGTTGCTATCGCAGCAGCAGGCGCACTGGTTCTTTCCAAGAAGCGTGCATGATAGCATAAGCAATTTATAAAAATTCTGCCGTACAAGTGGTTGTACGGCAGTTTTTTGTTATGGTTCGGAAATGCAAAAGGCATTTTAAAGTATCGCTAACGGCAATTGAAGAGTTTTTGCGAAACAAAATTGCTTGCCATAAGGGCAGTCTAACCTGCGGTTGCAAGGACTTTTTCGCATAGTCTGCCATTTGGCGGACTATGTGAAAAACTGTCAGTATAGATTTTTGCCTTTGGCAAAAATCTATACGTACATCAAAGCCCCACGATTTCTCGCAGGGCTTTGATGCTGGTTTGGTTGGTAATTATATGAAAAGGGATCGGTATCGGTAATTAATGTTGAACTTCTCTCATTCAACAACTTTATTATAACCATGCTGTATGAATTTTAAAAGTGCGTTTTGTGAAAAGTATGTGAGAGTTATTTGACATATGTCGCATTTTGCTGAATGGGCTTGAAATCGACCTTTTCGTGGAAAATGCGGCCAATTGTAAAGGCTCCTGTAATGGAAACGGCAAGCGTTCCGACAAATATCAGCGCACCTGCCCAAAGCGGCAGACCGAAGCCGAATTCCCATACTTCCAAAGGTATTGCAAAAAACAGACCCATCACAGGGAATATGATATAAACGCCCAGTATCATGCCGTAGTTGATATTCAGCGCGATAGTACCCATGATTATATAGCAGAGCATAAGCGGCGCGGAAACTATCAGCATATCGCAAAGATTGTTCATGTCAAGTCCCGATACGATGCAGAATATTGCATAGGCTGCATTTACCAGCACCGTTCCTCCTCCGCCTAGAATAACGCAGTAGGTCGGTATTGAGAAGCGTTTAAGCTGTTTTGAAAACGGTGCACTGCGCATAAGACGGTTGCCTGTGACATCTGCGCACAGGAACATGAGATTAAGCATCACAGACAGCATCACGCCAAGATGTGCACCGATTTTGCACATGATATAGTCCTCAACGCCGACAGGCTCGTGAGCAAGCGCAACAGCGACCATCATGCCGAGCATAAAAACAATTGAAATGATATTCAGCACAATGTGGCAAAATCCGCGTTTGAACAGAAATTTTAAACCTTTCATTCGCTTCTCCTCCATTTTTTCGCACTGCTTGTAAGCGTGTAGATAAGACCAATGATATACACTGCGGCAGAAACGCCAAGTGCTATCCACAATACTATATCAGGAATACGCTCTCCGTCCTCGGCAAGCGCCGCGGAAAAGCCGAACAGTCCTCCCGCTAAGACGAAAACAGGCATAAGCAGCACCAATCTGAGCCATTGGCGTTTGGTGTTTCCGAGCAGATTGATCAAACCTATTGCAATCAGAGATATTACAGCGGAATAAATCGGTGACGCGCCAAGCTGGAATAACGAGAACAGCAGAATTTGAAGTCCCATAGCAAACAGCATTATTAAAAACGCTACGAGATTTCCCGCAAGTATCGCCTGCACATAGCTTTTTTTACTGCTTGGTATCGAATGCAGATATTTATATCCGGGTGTTATTTGCATATTGTAGGAATAAATCGCATTAAGCATAAGTCCGCCCGACAGTGGTATGAACATACCGAACGCGGGCACAAAGCTTGCTAAAAAGCCTGCCGCAAAGCTATCCTCGGGAACTTCTATCATATTCATCAGCGACATCGCACCGAATACCGCGCAAAAGACCAATATCAGCTGCAGCACGTTTTTTATCGTGTAGTTTCCCGTAAAGATACGGAACGAACGGAACATCTCTTTCATCGTATTTCCTCCGCGTATTTGAGCAGACCGATGCTGAGCTGCTGCAGTGTGGGAGCTTCGCTGTCAACGCCAAGCTTTGCAAGCTCCTCGGCGTTTTCCGCAAGTATCAGACCCTCAAAAACAGTGCGATTTTTGTTGTGCGACATAAGCAGATGTTTTGCGTTGTCATAGTCCTCTGCTGCGCCGTGAGCTATCATGTATTTTTCTTTAAGCTCCTCGACAAAGCCCTGTTCGATTATCTTGCCCTTATCCATGAAGATAGCATAGTCTGCGGCGTTCTCCATATCGGCGATGTTGTGAGTGGAGAAGATTATCGACTTTTCTCCGTCGCCGTCGTCGAGGTATTCGCGCAGACGGTCACAAAGACGGTCGCGCATAAGCGGGTCTAGCGAAGAACCCGGCTCATCAAGGATAAGCAGGTCTGTTTCTCTTGCAAAAACAGCGGCAAGGCTTATTCTCATGCGGTTTCCGTCCGACTGCTTATACATAGGCTTCGGCTTTTTTGTGATATCGCTGTCAACGTCAAGCTGCTCGCAAAGGCTGCGGAACTTTTCGCGATTGAAGCTTTCAAATGCAAGCTCCATCGACATTGCGATGTCCTTTGCTGACCAGCCCTGCGGAAAAAACTCGTTGCTTGCACAGTAGCCTATTCTCTCGCGCACTTCGGGGAGATCAATGTCGTTGTGTTTTCCGAAATATGTGACCTCGCCCTCGGTCTTGCGTATAACGCCGCAAAGTGTGTCGATAAGCGTGGTCTTGCCTGCGCCGTTAGCGCCGATAAGAGCGGTAGCAAAACCCTTGGGTATTTCCAAGTCAATCTCGCCTAGGGTGAATTTATTGTATTTCTTTATCAAACCTTTAGTTGTCAAAATACTATCCATAATATTTTCTCCATATATTACCGAATGTTATTGAATTTGATAAGTGGTAGCACCGTTTGCGAATGCTTCGTATATCCTTTCAAGCTCTGACTTAGCGCTCTCCTCATCGGGATATGCGCCAAGCGTGGGAGTGAGGAGATTTGAAATCGCGTACACACAGCCTATCAGCAGAAATTTTTCGTCCTTTTTGCCGCCGAGGTTTCTTTCAATGCTTATTCTTGCGCAATCAACGATGCTTTTTTTGTCCTGCGTAAAGATTATCATAACGGCCCTCTCAATCTATGTCGTAAAGCACATTTATCATGTCCGTAAGCTCCTCGCGGCTCATTCCCGCGAGCTTTGCCGATTCGATAGCGTTCTGCAGGTGCTGCTCCAAAAGCCTTAAATGCTGCTCTTTGACCATCTGTCTGTCCTGAGGATTTACGATGTAGCCCTTGCCCTGCACAGGCGCGATAAGTCCCTCCTCTGCGAGCTGTTCATACGCTTTCATTGTTGTGATAACGCTTATCTTCAGGTCGCGTGCAAGTCCTCTGATAGATGGCAGATATTCGCCCTCGGCTATCCTGCCGTTCATGATATCCTCTTTATATTGACTTGCTATCTGCTTGTATATCGGGATATCTGAGTTTTGCAGTATCTTCAAATCATGCCCCCCTTTCTGCTTAGTGTTTATGTGTTGTATATACAGTATATACTGTTTTTGATGATTTGTCAAGAGGTTTTTAAAAAATATTGCAGATCGTATGATATTTATAATTAAAAACAGGGCGACGCAAAGCACGCCGCCACTAAGTTGTTTTAAATCAAGACAAAGACCGCCCCGACGCTATTGTCAAGGCGGCTATGCTATTAAGTTATGATGACAGCTTATTGAGGATTATCTCAGCTATCTTGTACAGCGGCGCCTGAACAGTGACTGCGCCGATCTTGAATGCCTCCATCGGCATACCGTACACGATGCAGGTCTCTTTATCCTGTCCTACGGTGAAAGCGCCTGCCTGTCGCATTTTGAGCAGACCCTCTGCGCCGTCCTTGCCCATTCCTGTGAGTATCGCGCCGATTGCGTTGCGTCTTGCGACCTCTGCAACACTTGTGAACATAACATCGACGGACGGGCAGTGACCAGAAACCTTTTCTCCCGGCTTAGACGAGATGTAGTATCCGCGCGAGTCTTTGCATAATCTCAGATGGTGCTCACCTGCACCGATTATAACAAGACCGTTGCGAAGCCTGTCGCCGTCCTCCGCTTCCTTTACGCTGACCTTACAGCCGCGGTCAAGGCGCTCCGCATAAAGCTTTGTGAAGCCTGCGGGCATATGCTGAACAACGATAACGGGCGGCATATCTGCGGGAAATCCTTTGATAACCTGTTCAAGTGCTTCGGTACCGCCTGTTGAGGCGCCCAAAGCAACAACGATATCGCTTTTGCGTTTTCCGCCGACTTCCGCGGCAATTGACTGCGAAATGTTTTCGATACGCTTGGACATACTTTGCGTATCCATCTGCACTTGTGATTGCGGTCTTATCTGCGTCGGTGTCGGTGTCTGCACCTGCATTTGCGGAATATCATTGGTTGTTTTTTTGGCGTTTGCTTTAAGCTTACCCTTGGTGTATGCACGTTTTATCGACTCGCATACCAACTCCGCAAATCTCAGCATATCTGCATTGGTACGGGTGAGCGGCTTTGCGATGAACTCAGCGGCGCCCGCATTCAGTGCGTCGGCGTTTTTGTCCGCGCGCGAAGATATAACTATAGTGGGAATATAATATTGCGGAAGAAGTTTTTTTAGGAAAGCGATACCGTCCATTCGCGGCATCTCGATATCGAGCGACATTACGTCGGGCTCATATTTTTCTATCATATCCCTTGCGGAATATGCGTCACCTGCTGTTCCAACAACCTCTATCTCCTCGTCCTGACGTATGTGACGTGCAAGCACCTCACGGAACAGGATAGAGTCATCAACGACCAGCAGTTTGATTTTTTTCATAACGAAGCTCCTACTTTATAGGCTTACGGTATATCGCAGGCTTAATATATTCAAATTGTGTTTCATTGCGTGCCACGCTTTCGGCATGACCGATATAGAAATAACCGCCGGGTTTTACCACGTCGTAAAATCTGTTGACCAGCGCATTTTTTGTCGGCTGATCGAAGTAGATCATTACGTTGCGGCAGAATATCAGATCAAACGGACGCATTTTGTAGCTGTTGGGCATAGGATCCATAAGATTGAAAGGCTTGAATATGATCTCTTTTTTGATCATATCGCATATTTCATACTTGTCGTCATCGACCTGCTTGAAATATTTGCTTTTCCATTCGGGGCTGAGACCCTTCATTCCGTCTGCTTGATAGATACCGCGTTTTGCCTTATCCATAACGTTGTTGGAAATGTCAGTGGCGAGTATCCTTGTATCCCAGCGGGATTTATCCTTGCCGAAATATTCGTGAAGCAGCATAGCTGTTGTATAGCACTCCTCGCCCGAGGAACAGCCTGCACTCCATATGCGTATCTCGTTGGCTTTTGCGTTTGATACCACATACGGGAGAATAACGTCCTTTAAATAGGTGTAGTGCTCAGGCTCACGCATGAAAAACGTGTGATTTGTAGTGAGCTTGTTGAGGATAGTGGTTACCTCGGCGCCGGATTTATCGGCGATAACAGCGTCAAGATATTCGTCGTAGCTTGTGAAGCCGCGCTCTCTGAGCATATTTCCGAGGCGTCCCTGAATAAGTACGCGCTTTGCGGCAAGATTTATGCCGTAGTTATCGTGCATATATGACACAAGGCGCTGAAACTCGCGATCAGTGATATCCATGGATTAAATCTCATCTCCTAACAGTTTTTCAACGTCGAGGATAAGCTTTACGATATCGCCCGAGCGTATCATATACTGGATAAACGCGTTTACGTTTACGGAATTGTTTTCGGGTGTTGCGGAGATATCGCCGGAGTGGATATCCTCAACATCTGCAACCCTGTCAACGATGATTCCGACAGTAACATCATCAAGTGAAAGTATGATGATGCAGGTCCTGCTTGTGTAGGGGATCTCTTCCTTGTCGAAGCGTGTGCGAATGTCGATTATCGGAACGACCTTGCTTCGAACGTTTATCATGCCCTTTATGTAAGGAGGTACATGAGGAACCTTTGTGATATGGGTCATTTCAATGATCTCGACAACGTTCTGAATTTCGATACCGTAGATCTGCTCACCGATATAGAAGGTCATTACCTTGCCAAGAATGTGGTTCTCGTTGGAGAGCTTTTTATCTCCGGACTGCTGCTTTGCAACAGCCTCTTTGATCACATCATATGTCATGTTATTGTCCTCCCTTTAACCGATAAGAGTATTTGTATCAACGATAAGCGAAATGCTGCCGTCGCCCATGATAGTACAGCCCGAAAGACCTGCGCTCTTGATATTGTATCTGGAGAGATATTTCGGGAACGGCTTAACAACTACCTGCTGTTCTCCGATAAGCTTGTCGGCAAAGATGCACACGCTCTTGTTGTCGGTCTCTACCAGCAGCAGGATACCGTCTTCAAGGTCGGTGACCTTTGTTTCTATGCCGAATTTATCGTGCATTCTCAGGATAGGATAGCATACGCCTCTTATCATGATCATCTCGTTGTTGTTTGTGTCGCGAACGATCTGGCTTGCTTCAACCTTGAAGCTCTCGCGGATCGTGGATATCGGCACTGTGAATACCATGCCGCCGCAGGTAACCTCCATGCCGTCGATGATAGCAAGAGTGAGCGGGATCTTGATAATGAAAGATGTTCCATGACCCTTCTTGCTGTCGATCGTAATAGAGCCGCCGCACTTTTCAACGTTAGCCTTAACAACGTCCATGCCAACGCCTCTGCCGCTGAACTCGGTAGCCTGCTCGTTTGTGGAGAAGCCGGGCAGGAGTATCATGTTTTGGATCTCCTTCTCGGTATACTCGCTCTCAGGCTTTGTAAGCAGACCCTGACGCTTTGCCTTTGATAATACCTTTTCGGGGTCGATACCCTTACCATCATCAGAAACAGTGATGATAACCTCGCCCGAAGCGTTCTGTGCGATAAGCTTCAGCGTACCCTTTTCGGGCTTGCCTGCTTTTATTCTGTCCTGAACATTTTCTTCGATGCCGTGGTCCATACAGTTTCTTACAAGGTGCATCAGCGGATCCTGCAGGCTGTCCACGATGGACTTGTCCACCTCGGTATCCTCACCCTCGATAAGGAAGTCAACTTCCTTGCCAAGCTTCTTGCGCATATCGCGAACGATACGGTTCATCTTCTGGAACACGCCTGCGAGCGGCACCATTCTGATCGACATAACGGTATCTTGAAGCTCGCTTGTCAGCTTTCTGAGCTGTCTTGCGGCCTTGTTGAAGCTTTCAAGTTCCAGACCCTCAAGGTCGGGGTTGGAGATAACCATAGACTCGGTAGTGATGATCTCACCAACGATATCATGCAGTGCGTCCAGCTTTGCAAGGTTTACGCTGATAAGGTTCTGCTTCTGCATACCGCTTGCGGCCTGAGCCTTTTCAACGGCAGCCTGAGCTTTTTCGACAGCGCTTTGCTCTTTTGCGGCGGGCGATTCGACAGCAGCGGGAGCTGCAATAGCGGCAGGTGCCTCTGCCTTAGGCTCGGGAGGAAGCTCCGCAGCGGGTGCTTCTTCTGCGGGAGCGGCAGCAGATACTATCTCGTAAGACTGAACATTCAGTGCGCTTTCTATCTGTTTTAAAACAAAATCTACATTGTCGATAGGTGTGAATGTGATAACAAAGCCGTTTTCAACGATAAGCTTCGAAGAATCGGGATTTGTTTCAACATCGGCGGGAGTAAACTCCAGGAAAGAGCATTCATCTCTTATAGTATTAATAAGGAGGAATGCACGCAGATTCTCCATCTGGCAGCCATCCTCGAAGAACACCTTTACAGTGGTCTTGTTGGGGTCAGCGGAAGGAGCAGCTTCTGCTGCACTTTCTGCCGCGTGAGCAGCCGCACCGCTGTCAGCGGCGGGAGCCTCTGCAACGCCCATGAGAACATCTCTTGCCTTAAGAAGCTTGTCGATAAGCTCTGAAAAGTCTGTGCTCTCATATTCGCCGTCCTCATTATTCTGGATAGCCTCTATCTGAGCTTTATAAGAGTCGGATACCTGGAAAACGAGATCGTAAACAAAGCTTACGTCTGTAATAACATCGGGGTTCTCGCGTATAACGAAGAACATATCCTCCGCCTTATGAGCAAGCACCGACAGATTATCGAAGCCCATCATTGCGGACGAGCCCTTAATAGTGTGCATTATACGGAAGATCTCCTTAATGTCCTCACTGTCGAAGCAATTTGCCTGTTCTGTTCTCAGCAGGATTTCATCAAGCTGCTCAAGGAGTGTGTTGGTCTCATAGAAGTACATGTCGAGCATAGCTTCCATGCCTGGTTCGATTCTTGCCATAATAACAGTCCTTTCCGATGTGCTAGGCACAAATTCCATTATTTTGTTTTGCAATGCAAAAAATTTTTAAAAAACACTTTATTATTCTGCGAATTTATGCTACAATAATAGCAGATATTATTGAGAGGGAGTGAAGCCCATGGCACAAATACCGCAGATCAATAACCCGATCACCGCCAAAAACTATAACTACAGCTCTCGTCCGATGGACGAAAATACAGAGCCGTTTGACATTGTCAAGCTGACAGGCGTCGGCGGAGCGGGCGGCGGTTCCGATGCGGGAGCGCGCAGCCGTCTTGAAATGGGCAACCGAGAGCTTATTCCGCTGTCGGTACAGGTCGCCAAGGACCCAACTCTTGCAGTTGAAACTCTTAAAGACCTGCTTAATGTTGAGGTTTTAAATCAAGCCCTTATAACAGGTCACACCGAGCTTTACGGTAAGCTTGAGGATCTTGCGAAGAACCTTTACGTTACTCCCGAGCAGTTGGTGCAGGAGATACAGAACCAAGAGCAGCAGAACACGATGTTCAGCGGTCATGAGTTCTATGACGTTCTGCGTGAGGTCGCTAAGACCACCACAGACCCTTCCACCAAGGAGATAATAGGTAATCTTCTGAAGTCGCTGAACTTCGCTCAGAACAAGAACGAGATACTCGGTGCGCTTCGTGCCAACATGAAGTTTTTGTCGGAATATTTTTCTCCCAACGAAAAGCTCTCCGCAAGGCTGATGAATCTTTCTCAGCAGTGGGGCGCGGACGATTCACAGAAGTATTTCGATATGCTGAAAGGCGAAACGCTCGCCGTCCTTAAAGACGTAAGCGGAAGCCTGCTCAACGACGACAAGACTCAGATGCTTATACCGCTGATCGTACATAATCTTTCGAAGTACAACAACAGCCCGTATATGTGCAAAGAGTATTTCAATCTGCTTATGTCGCAGATATCCTCGGGTACTTTGAGAGAGTCGCTGAAAAACTCTTTCCAGCGTCTTTACTCAGCACTTTTTACAAAGCAAGATGTAAGTAAGCCGAGTGCAGATGCGTCTTTAGATAATTATACTACAAATCTTTCACAAAATCAACCACTAACGGGCAATTTGACAGGGAAAAATTCAAATTTTGTTGGTTCTGGCGAAGATATTCAGCAGATTGTTGAATCCTCGGCGTCAGATTTTGGCGAAAATGCCCAAGCTGATGGAGAGGAAGCTTTGACGGGCTACCATAAGTTCCTGTTTGAAAGCATGAGTGAAAAGAGCTTCATGCCACTTTTAAAGCACAGTGGCTATAATATCGAGTCTATGCTTGCCGCATACAGCAGAGGAAAAGTGAGCGGTATGCAGACGCTTCAAAAGATGGTTGAGGGACTTTTTGTTCATGATGAAACAGGCGAGCAGGCGAAGCTGTTTGCGGCTGACTTCTCAAAGCTGAACACGGTTCAGGAGGTTATCGACAAGCTTAACGAGATGCTTCGTGCGATGCCTGATATTCCTGTAAGAGAAAGGCTTTACGGCGCGTTTGTTGATGTTATCGAGCAGATGGCGATAAGAAACGAGATGCCGCAGCACGGCGTGCGTCCGCCTGTAAGCTCCACGCTGGACTGCCTCACGGAGTTTATTCAGGAGAACATAAATCACCCTGCGCTGAAGTCGCTTGACAGTTTCAACGCGACAAATCTTCTGCAAAGCCTGCTGAATGCGCCGGGAGTATTCACGCCGCTTGCGCATTATGTGCTGCCGCTTGATGTAAACGGCACAAAGGCATTCGGAGAGCTTTGGGTAGACAATGACGAGAACAATCCCAACAACACACCCGGAACGCAGAGAAACTATCACTTGTTTTTAACGTTTGATGTTGAAAGTATAGGCAGATTCGAGCTGGATATGTATGCTCTCGGCGACGAGGTAAATCTTGCGCTGCTTTATCCGCCGCGCTTTGAAAAAGAGATAGACCCCATGAAAGAGCGTATAAACAAGGTTATTAGAGGTATCGGCTACAGCGCGCGCGCCTTTGAAACGGCGCCGCTGAAAGCTCCGCACAATCTTACCGAGATATTCCCGAAGATAATGGATAAGCGCACGACGCTTAACACAAGAGTATAAAGGAGGGCCACGATGCAGAGCAAACATCCCAAGCCGCCCGCAAACAACAAAAGAATGTACGGGCAGAATGCCGCGGTCGCACTTAAATACAATCCCGATATGAACTATGCGCCTGTTGTGGTTGCGTCGGGTCTTGGCGAGCTTGCACAGAGAATAGTCAATATCGCAGACGAATCGGGCGTTCCCATTTATCGCGATGACAGCATCGCAGCACTGCTTGTAATGCTGAATGCGGGCGAAACTATCCCGAAAGAGCTGTATCAGATAGTTGCGGCGATATATGCCGAGGTGGTATATACAGCCAATGATATGCGAAAAAAATAACGCGTATCTTGCATTGGCTTCGGTGCAGAATAAGAAAGGACGCAGGAGTTGTTCCGTGCGTCCTTTTTTTGAGAAAGGATAACTTATGGATAAGCACCCTTCCAATGAAAAAATACAGCGTATAAACAAAAAGCTTCAAGGCTTTATGGCGGCATCATCAGTCGAGACCGACCCGCAGGGTATGTACACGGGAGTTCCCGCAGACCCTTACGAAAAGCCTGTTCAGGACGCAGACGATCTGTAAAACACAAAAGCCTGAGAGGGTATCCTCTCAGGCTGAGACCGTCGAAAAAGTCCCGTTGGGACAAGTTTTCCTCGTCGAAGCTTTTGTGGCGGCGTCCATGCCGCCTTTTGGCTTCGACTTTGCGACATCCATGTCGCCGCCGAAACATCCGCACTGCCCGCGTCATAGCCGAGCACGCGCTCGGTTAGTACAGTTGTGCGGATAGAAGTGTTTTTTGACCGAAGTGAATTCGGTCAAAAAAGTTATCAAAAATGCCCGCTTCGCGGGCATAAACTTAGTTTTTCGACAAGCTGAGCCTGAGAGGGTATCCTCTCAGGCTTAAATGTCGTAAAGCACCTTGATTTCATGGCAATGAATATGCTATAATTAGCTTAGCGTAAAAATTATTTTTTTAAAGGAGGAATTGCCATGAAGCTTGCGGAAGCTTTGCAGGAGCGTGCCGATCTTAAAAAGAATATCGAGCAGCTTAAATACAGACTTGTGACAAATATGCTGGTACAGGAGGGCGAAAAGCCTGCCGAAGATCCTCAGGAGCTGATGAAGCAGTTCGACGGCTGCGTTTCCCGTATGGGAGAGCTGGTTACTTTGATAAACCACAAAAACGGCAGTACATTTGTAGACGGCGAAAGCCTTACCTCTATGATATCTCGCAGGGATTCGCTTATTCGCCGTATAGACGCTTATCGTGATATGGTGAACTCGGCCAGCAGGGCGGCAATGCGCGCTACTCGCTCGGAGATAAAGATATTCAGCACGATCGATGTAAGGGCGCTTCAAAAGCAGATCGATGATCTGTCGAAGCAGCTTCGAGAGCTGGACAATAAGATCCAGATGACTAACTGGACGACTGACATTTGAGGTAACACCGCACGATCTTTGTTGGTATTACCTTGATTTTCGGACAGCGGTAGCGATATGGGCGAATGTTATCTCGGCAACTGAGAATGAGTTGCAAAAATCATTTCTTATGATTTAATGTATAGGCTTTGGGGCAGGTCACCATAAATGGACATCGTTATGCCCGAATAAGTAACTTTATACAGACAACAATTGATCTTTTACTACCTGACATTGACATAGAGCGAGGGCGGGAACGGGGTTTTCCGAAAATAACAAGAGGCACACCTTTTTCGGGTGTGCCTCGTTTTTTAGGTCGAATTTTTGTGCTGAAAGCTTTATGCGTTTTTGCGTCAATCAGCCTTGTGAGCCTTGCAGGAAAACTCGTCAACGGTAAGCTTCAGAATGGCAACGTTGTTCAGCATCTGCTCGCTGTACTTGTGCTCTCTGCCGCTCTTGTCGTACTTATCCATTATGGAGTTGAGCCCTGTGAGCTTTTCAATGCCGTTGATGATATCAACTGTGCCTCTGCCTGTGATACATTCGTAAGAGGCACTGAAATTGCACGCAATATCGCCGGGAATTATCTCGCCCATTTTGTCTATCTCGAATGCGGCGTTGTTGTTTGCTTTCAGCAGGTCTATCTTTTTGCCCTGAACTGCGCTGTGGAAGTACAGCTCAAGATTGCCGCCCTCCAGCGTATATCCGAAGAACATGGGTATGATGTACGGCGAATCCCCGTCTACCAGAGCGATTCGGCAGACCATAGCTTCGTTCAGGATACGCTCTATCTCTGCGATGTCTTTTATTTCTTTTTCTGCTCTTCTCATGATATTTCTCCTTTCGTCGGCGCATTCTGTTTATATATTGCGTCGAATTTTGTCTACACATAAAATAAGCACCCGCCTGCGACAATGCGAGCGGGTGAACGTTCCATAATAGGAAATTAAGCGGATGCGTTAGCCTTCTTTGCAAGCTGGCTCTTGAGGCGGGCAGCCTTATTCTTGTGGATAAGACCCTTACCTGCAGCCTTGTCTACGCTTACAACAGCGGTCTTAACAGCAGCAGCGTCAGCGCCCTCTGCGTGTGCCTTCTTCAGAACGGTCTTGAGTCTGGACTTGGCAGCCTTGTTAGCCTCTGTTCTCTGCTTAGCAATGAGAACTCTCTTCTTAGCGGATTTAATATTCGGCATTATGATTCACCTCCGTATCGTAATTACGAGCAAATTATTCTGTATTTTTACGCTGATCATGGGAAATCTATCTATATTCACCAAAAAGATCGCCGTAAAGGTTAAAATTTTGTAAGCTCGGTTTATTTTTTCTCATAATACACTTAATTATAGCACATCTTAAAATAAATTGCAATAGTTTTTTAATAATTTTTTAAAAAAAGTAAGGGGGAATACCATGTACAGAACAGGACTTGCATTTGAGGCGGCGGAGCTTTCTGCGAATGGCGGCGGAACGACCATAAAGCGCAGGCGCTTTGGGAATGTAAAGATTTGCGATGTGAAAGTCAGTGCGGCAGATGCTGAGAACATTGGAAAAGCTGCAGGGCGCTATATTACTATAGAGGGCAGGCCCACAGAACACGCGGCGGCGTGGTTGCTTCAGAAAGCGCTTGAACAGCTTATTCCCCGCAAAGGACTTATTCTGGCGGCGGGTCTTGGAAACCCTGATATTGCTCATGACAGCCTTGGGGCGAGGAGCGTGCGGCTTTTGTCGTGCGGCGCAGGCCGCAGAAGCCTTGCCGCGATAGAAACGGACGTTTCTGCAAACACAGGAATAGACACGGCGCTGATGGTAAAAGCGGTCGCACGCGAAATGAAAGCCTCCTGTGTGCTAGCGATAGACGCTCTCGCCTGCAAAGATCCTCTTCGCATCGGTGCGACTGTTCAGATAACTGATACGGGAATACAGCCGGGTTCGGGCGTTTCGTCCGGAACGGCGGCGCTCACGAGTGAATTTGTCGGTATCCCTGTTGTGGCGGTTGGTGTGCCGATGGTAAGTCAGCTAAGCGGTCTGACGAGCGATATGCGGCACAAGGAATATCTGATATCCCATGCAAATGAGGAGCGGCTGACAGCACAGTGGTCGGAGGTTATCGCGGCGGCGGTGAACGGGCTTATTGTTTGAGTATATATTATAATAGTATATAGGGGTCGTATCACAGCAGAAAAAATATACAAAATGGAATATTAAAGCGCGATATTCCGCATTGTACTGCGATTTTTGGGTGTTTTGTGCAAGGTGCACAAAACATGGCTTAAAAATGTTGCAAATTTCTCTTTTGGCTGCGAAATTAGTTCTTGCAATTGTTCGCGGGATATGATACAATTATTTTTGCGGGTGTGTAGCTACAGCTATGCGCCATAATACAAACGGCATAGGCGTTGAGGTCGGAGGTTGCGCGGTTTCCGCGGTAATTTCGACGGAGCAGGTCCGATTTGAAATCGGGCGCAGAAGATTTACAGAAAACGTGATGTTCGGTGCTCCCTCTTGCTGTTAAAGTGTCCGAAAGGTTTCGGATAACTAACAGGTGGGCGGTGCAAATATGAAACACACGGTACAGTGGATTTTTCAAAATAAGCTTTTGCCAGTACAAAACTACAGAAGGAGTTGAAAAATCATGGCAGCAAACGAGAAGGTAAGAATCAAGATCAAGGGCTACGAGCACAGCGTTGTTGACGCAGCGGCTAAGAAGATCGTTGAAACAGCAACCCGTACAGGTGCTAGAGTAGCAGGTCCCGTTCCGCTCCCCACAAACAAGGAAGTTATCACAATTCTGAGAGCGGTACACAAGTACAAGGACTCCCGTGAGCAGTTCGAGCTGAGAACTCACAAGCGTCTTATTGACGTTATCCGTCCTTCCGCAAAGACTGTTGAGGCTCTGCAGACATTAGAGCTTCCCGCAGGCGTAGAAATTTCAATGGATATCTAATATAGATCATTGGAGTTATGTTGGCGCAAGCCAACCACTAACCATGCACCAAAAGGTGCTTGGTCATGTTGGAGCGAAAGCTTCAACCAATAACCAAAAGGAGGAAAAGCCGAAATGACAAAGGCAATCATCGGCAAGAAGATCGGTATGACACAGATCTTCGACGAGGCAGGTAAGGTTGTTCCCGTAACCGTTATCGAAGCGGGTCCCTGCGTAGTAGTACAGAAGAAAACAACCGAGAACGACGGCTATGAGGCAGTTCAGCTTGGCTTCGGAGATGTATCTCCCAAGCACGTGAACAAGCCCGAGGCTGGTCACTTCAAGAAGAATGACGTAGCGTTCAAGAGAACCCTTAAGGAGTTCCGCTTTGACGACATCTCCAACATGAACGTAGGCGATGTTCTGAAGGCTGACGTTTTTGCTGAGGGCGACGTTATCGACGTTGCTGGTATCAGCAAGGGTAAGGGCTTCACAGGCGCTATCAAGCGTCACAACCAGCACAGACTTGACGAGTCCCACGGTTCCGGTCCTGTAGTTAGACAGGCAGGCTCTATGGGCGCTTGCTCCAGCCCCTCGAGAATCTTCAAGGGCAAGGGCATGGCAGGTCACATGGGTGCTGAGAAGGTTACAGTTCAGAACCTGGTAGTTGTTAAGGTTGACGCTGAAAACAACCTTATCGCTGTTAAGGGTGCTGTTCCCGGACCTAAGGGCGGCGTTGTTACAATTTGCGACGCTGTTAAAGCTTAAGAGGGGAGGACACTATCATGTCAAAGATTAACGTAGTAGATATGGCGGGTAAGGTCGTTTCCGAAATCGAGCTTAACGACGCAGTTTTCGGCATTGAGCCTAACAAGACCGCAATGCACTCCGCTGTTGTGAATTATCTCGCAAATCAGCGTCAGGGCACACAGTCCACACTTACCAGAACAGAGGTAAGCGGCGGCGGCAAGAAGCCCTGGAGACAGAAGGGTACAGGTCACGCAAGACAGGGTTCCACAAGAGCTCCCCAGTGGAGACACGGTGGTATCGCACTCGGACCGAAGCCCCGTTCCTACAGATTTACACTGAACAAGAAGGTTAAGAAGCTCGCTATGCTTTCCGCTCTTTCCTGCAAGGTTGCAGACAATGAGATGATCGTTGTAGACGCTATCAAGACCGACGAGTTCAAGACAAAGACCATGGTTGCAATGCTCAAGGCTCTGGGCGCTGAGAAGAAGACTCTCATCGTTCTGGACAGCGTTGACAACAAGGTTATCAAGTCCGCAGCAAACATCGAGGGCGCTAAGACCACTCAGGTAAACACTCTCAATGTTTACGATATCCTTAACTGCGACAAGTTCGTTATCGTTAAGGGCGCTGTGGAGAAGCTTGAGGAGGTGTACGCATAATGGTAAAGACAGCTCAGGATATCATTATCAAGCCCATCATCACAGAGCACAGCATGGAGTGTCTGGCCGCTGGTAAGTACACATTCAAGGTTGCTAAGGGCGCTAACAAGATCGAGATCGCTAAGGCAGTTGAAACACTGTTCAAGGGTGTTAAGGTCGCTAAGGTCAACACCATCAGCGTTCGCGGCAAGAAGAAGAGAATGGGCAGACACGAAGGCTATACTTCCGCTTGGAAGAAGGCTATCGTGACTCTGGCAGAAGGCTCTAAGACAATCGAGTTCTTCGATGGAATGATTTAAGTAAGGAGTGAAATACAATGGCTATTAAGGCATACAAGCCTGTCAATAACAGCCGTCGTGGCATGACTGTTACTGACTACAGCGGTTTATCAAAAGTAGCTCCCGAAAAGAGCCTTTTAGAGCCCGTTAAGAAGACTGCAGGCCGTAACAGCTACGGTCGTATCACCGTTAGACATCACGGCGGCGGTAACAGAAGAAAGTACCGCGTTATCGACTTCAAGAGAAACAAGCTCGGCATGAACGCTACTGTTATGACTCTTGAGTACGATCCCAACAGATCCGCATTCATCGCACTCGTTCAGTACGAGGACGGCGAGAAGAGATACATCATCGCTCCCGATGGCCTTAAGGTTGGCGACACAGTTCGCGCAGGCAGCGACGCTGATATCAAGCCCGGCAATGCTCTTGCACTTGCAGACATTCCCGTTGGTACAGTTATCCACAACATTGAGCTTCACCCCGGTAAGGGCGCACAGCTCGTTCGTTCCGCTGGTAACATGGCTCAGCTCATGGGTAAGGAAGGCAAGCTTGCAATGGTACGTCTCCCCTCCGGCGAGATGAGATACGTTCCCGCAGAGTGCATGGCAACAATCGGTGTTGTTTCCAACCTCGACCACGAGAACGTTCACCTTGGTAAGGCTGGTAGAACACGCCACCTCGGCATTCGTCCTACCGTTCGTGGTTCTGTAATGAACCCCAATGACCACCCGCACGGTGGTGGTGAGGGTAAGTCCCCCATCGGCCGTCCCGGCCCTGTTACACCTTGGGGCAAGCCCGCTCTTGGTTACAAGACACGTTCTACCAAGAAGGCTTCCAACAAGTTCATTGTTAAGAGAAGAACTAAGTAATTTAACCGAAAAGTTGTTGTTAATAAGAACAGCGTTGCACATCATGATTAAAGTTGTGCGTAAAACGGCTAGCCGACTCCGCTGCTCATTAACTTGCAACGTAACTTGAAAGGAAATAATTTAAGATGGGAAGAAGCATCAAAAAGGGACCATATGTCCAGGAAGCTCTCATGAAGAGAGTTCTCGCGATGAACGAAGCAGGCGAGAAGAAGGTTCTCAAGACTTGGAGCCGTTCTTCTACAATATTCCCTGACTTCGTTGGTCATACATTCGCAGTTCACGATGGCAGAAAGCACGTTCCTGTATATGTTACAGAGGACATGGTAGGCCATAAGCTTGGCGAGTTTGCTCCTACAAGAACCTACAAGGGTCATGCAGGCAGCAAGACAACAGGCAAGAAGTAAGGAGGTAGAAATATGGAAGCTAGAGCAGAACTCAGACAGGTTCGTATTTCTCCCCGTAAGGTCAGCATCGTACTCGACCTTATAAGAAACAAGCCTGTTGAAATGGCAATGGCAATACTCAATAACACACCCAAGTCCGCTTGCGAGCCTCTCGCAAAGCTGCTCAAGTCCGCAGTAGCTAACGCTGAGAACAATCACAACATGGACGTAAGCCGCCTCTACGTTGCAGAGTGCCACGTTGGCGCAGGTGTTACACTTAAGCGTATCAGAGCCAAGGATCACGGCCGTGCTCACAGAATCCTGAAGAGAACGTCCAACATCGTACTGGTTGTCAAAGAAGCAGAGTAAGGAGGAGAATAACAATGGGACAGAAGGTTAATCCACATGGTCTCAGAGTGGGTGTAATCAAGGATTGGGATTCTCGCTGGTTTGCGGGCAAGGCAACCTTTGGTGATACACTTGTTGAGGACTACAAAATTCGTGAGCTTCTGAAGAAGAAGCTTTACAAGGCCGGCGTTCCCTCGATCCAGATCGAGAGAAGCGGTGATAAGGTTACAGTAGCTATCGAGTGCGCAAAGCCCGGTATGGTTATCGGCGCTAAGGGCGCAGAGGTAGACAAGCTCAAGGCTGAGCTGGAGAAGTTCACAGGCAAGAAGGTTGACGTTAAGATCATCGAGGTTAGAAACCCCGACATGAACGCTCAGCTGGTTGCAGAGAACATCGCACAGCAGCTTGAGGGTCGTGTATCCTTCAGACGTGCTATGAAGTCTGTTATCGGCAGAACAATGAAGAGCGGCGCTAAGGGTATCAAGACAATGGTAAGCGGCCGTCTCGGCGGTGCCGAGATCGCTAGAAGCGAGTCTTACCACGAGGGTACAATCCCGCTGCAGACACTGCGTGCAGACATCGACTACGGTGTAGCAAGAGCAAATACAACATACGGCGTTATCGGCGTTAAGGTTTGGATCTACAAGGGCGAAGTGCTCAAGGGTGAGATCCCCGCTCAGAGAACAGAGCGCCCCGACAGACGTCGTCGTGATGATAGAGCAGGCAAGGGTCGTGACGATCGTCGTCCCCGCAGACCCAGAGAGCCCAGAAAAGAAGGAGGTAACGAATAATGCTGCTTCCAAAGAGAGTTAAGTACAGAAGAGTACAGAGAGGTCGTCGTTCCGGTGTTGCTACAAGAGGCAACAAGGTAACAAACGGTCAGTTTGGTCTTCAGGCACTCGAGGCTGCTTGGATCAAGTCCAACCAGATCGAGGCTGCCCGTATCGCTATGACACGTTACATCAAGCGTGGCGGTCAGGTATGGATCAAGATATTCCCCGATAAGCCCGTTACAGGCAAGGCACTTGGTACCCGAATGGGTTCCGGTAAGGGTGCACCTGAGTACTGGGTAGCAGTAGTTAAGCCCGGCAGAGTTATGTTTGAGATCGCCGGCGTTGCTGAGGAGACAGCTCGCGAGGCTATGCGTCTTGCAATGCACAAGCTCCCCATCAAGTGCAAATTTGTTAAGAAGGAAGACGGAGGTGAGCTTTAATGAAGGCATCAGAAATCAAGTATCTCTCAGAGACAGAGCTCGAAACAAAGCTCGCTGAACTCAAGCAGGAGCTCTTCAATCTGCGCTTCCAGCTTGCCGTAAATCAGCTTGACAACCCCACAAGAATCAAGGCTGTCAAGAAGGACATCGCTCGCATCAAGACCATTCAGCGTCAGCGTGAGCTTGCGGCAAACAATTGAGGAAGGAGGATAAGAACTAATGGAAAGAGCTTTAAGAAAGACCAGAGTTGGTAGAGTAGTAAGCAATAAGATGGACAAGACAATCGTCGTTGCCATCGAGGATAATGTTCGTCATCCTCTTTACAAGAAGATCGTAAAGCGCACTATCAAGCTCAAGGCACACGATGAACAGAACACTTGCGGAATCGGCGACAGAGTTGAGATCATGGAAACTCGCCCCCTTTCCAAGGATAAGAGATGGCGCCTTGTAAACGTCATCGAGCGCGCTAAGTAATTGGCTCGTACAAGAAACGAAAGGAGTTTATAAGCCATGGTTCAGATGCAGACATTGCTCAAGGTTGCCGACAACACAGGCGCTAAGGAGCTTATGTGTATCAGAGTACTCGGCGGTACTCGCAGAAAGTATGCGAATATCGGCGATGTAATCGTTGCTTCCGTTAGGAAAGCTACAC
>SVMX01000009.1 GCA_015067175.1 Oscillospiraceae bacterium
TCGCGCAGGCGCTGCTAACATCGTTCCCAACTCCACAGGTGCTGCTAAGGCTATCGGCCTTGTAATTCCTGAGCTGAACGGCAAGCTGATCGGTTCTGCACAGCGTGTTCCTGTTCCCACAGGTTCTACAACAATCCTTACTGCTGTTGTTAAGGGTGCAGATGTTACTAAGGAAGGCATCAACGCTGCTATGAAGGCTGCTGCTTCTGCTTCCTACGGCTACAACGAGGATCAGATCGTTTCTTCCGACGTTATCGGTATGACATACGGTTCTCTGTTCGATGCTACTCAGACAATGGTTGCTAAGATCGCTGATGACCTCTACGAGGTACAGGTTGTTTCTTGGTACGACAACGAGAACTCTTACACATCTCAGATGGTAAGAACAATCAAGTACTTTGCTGAGCTTTAATTCTTAACTGAATTGCAACAGACTCCCCCGACAGGGGGAGTTTTTGTTTGGCAAATTTCATAAAACAAAAAGCTCGGTGCATAAACACCGAGCTTTGTTTGTTATGTAGACGGAATTACTTGATAACTCTTACGGAGATAACATCAGCGATGCCCTTCAGAGCAGTTTCGATGCCGTCTGTGTTGCCTGTAACGTCGAGCACTGTGTAAGCGAGATCCTTTCTGGACTTGCAAACCATGTTCTCAATGTTCAGACCTGCATTGGAAACAGCAGCTGTGTAGTTGTTGATGATACCCTCAACATTCTTGTGCAGAATGCAGATCTTTGCGTCGCCTGTCATGGGGATAGAAACGTTGGGGAAGTTTACGGAGTTGATGATGTCGCCGTTCTCGAGATAAGCCTTGATCTCGTTTACTGCCATAACTGCGCAGTTGTCCTCGGACTCAGGAGAGGAAGCGCCGAGGTGAGGCATTGCAGTAACGCCGTCGATACCGATGAGGTCATCTGTAACGAAGTCTGTAACGTAAGCAGCCATACCGCCGTTTGCGAGAGCGTCGATGATAGCCTTGCTGTCAACGAGGTCAGCTCTTGCGAAGTTGAGAATACGAACGTTCTTCTTCATTGTAGCGATGGTCTCAGCGTTGATCATGCCCTTTGTTTCAGCAGTTGCGGGAGCGTGCAGAGTGATGTAATCGCACTGCTCGAAGATCTCCTTGTTGCTCTTTACATAGTGAACTCTCTTGGAGAGGTGGATAGCGCCGTCGATGGAGAGGAAGGGGTCAGCGCCGTATACTTCCATACCGAGGTCAACAGCAGCGTTAGCAACCAGCGCACCGATAGCGCCAAGGCCGATAACACCGAGCTTCTTGCCCTTGATCTCAGGACCTGCGAACTGGCTCTTGCCTTTTTCTACGAGCTTGCCTACGTTGTCGCCCTCGCCCTTGAGTGTCTTGAGCCAATCCATAGAAGCTGCAACCTTTCTGGAAGCCATGAACAGACCGCAGAGAACCAGCTCCTTAACTGCGTTAGCGTTAGCACCGGGAGTGTTGAATACTACGATACCCTTTTCGCTGCACTTGTCGATCGGGATATTGTTTGTGCCTGCACCTGCTCTAGCGATAGCGAGGAGGTTTGCGGGAAGCTCCATCTCGTGCATGGAAGCGGAACGTACCAGAACTGCATCGGGATCAGCCATATCTTCGCTGAAAGCGTACTTGCTCTTGTCAAAGAGATCTGTACCACAAGCTGCGATCTTGTTGAGTGTAAGAATATTGTACATTGTGATTTCTCCTTAATTGATATATGTAGGGGCGACCTGAGGTCGCCCGCTATAATTACGTTAGTAAATCAGGAATTCTCCTGCTCGAACTTCTTCATGAATGCTACAAGAGCCTCAACGCCCTCGATAGGCATAGCGTTGTAGATGGAAGCTCTCATACCGCCAACGGAACGGTGACCCTTGAGGTTCTCAAGGCCTGCTGCCTTAGCTTCCTTAACGAACTTAGCATCAAGCTCCTCGTTTCCTGTAACGAAAGGAACGTTCATCAGAGAGCGATCCTTAGCTTCAACAGTGCCCTTGAACATCTTGCTGCTGTCGAGGAAATCATACAGGATCTTAGCCTTCTTCTCGTTGTGAGCCTTCATAGCCTCAAGGCCGCCCATCCTCTTGATCCACTTGAATACCTTGCCGCAGATGTAGATACCGTAGCAGGGAGGAGTGTTATAGAGGGAGTCGTTGTCAGCCTGTGTTTTCCACTTCAGCATTGTGGGAGTGCCGGGGAGAACGTCATCAGTGATGAGATCCTCACGGATAATTGCGATAACAACGCCTGCGGGGCCTACATTCTTCTGAACGCCGCCGTAGATAACAGCATACTTGCTTACATCAACAGGCTCGGACAGGAAGCAGGAGGATACGTCAGCAACGAGATCCTTGCCCTTTGTGTTGGGAAGCTCCCAGAACTTTGTACCGTAAATGGTGTTGTTCTCGCAGATGTATACATAGTCAGCGTCCTCGGGGATAGCGAGGTCGGAGCAGTCGGGAATGTAGGAGAAGGTCTTGTCTGCGGAAGAAGCAACGTCGATAGCCTCGCCGTACATCTTAGCTTCCTGCCATGCCTTCTTAGCCCACTGACCTGTGATTATGTAAGCTGCTTTCTTGTTCTTCATCATGTTCATGGGAACCTCTGCGAAGAACTGGGAAGCACCGCCCTGCAGGAACAGTACCTTGTAGTTGTCGGGAATATTCATCAGCTCGCGCAGATCTTTTTCTGCGTCCTTGATGATCTCGTCATAAGCCTTGGAACGGTGGGACATTTCCATAACGGACATGCCTGTTCCGCGGTAGTCCATCATTTCTTCTGCTGCTTCTCTGAGGACTTCCTCGGGAAGAACAGCGGGGCCTGCGCTGAAGTTGTAAACTCTACTCATAAGTTTGCCTCCTGTAAATTTAAGCGTTTTACCGCTTTATTTAGTTATAACATAACATATTTATTATATGACATTTTTCCCGATATGTCAAGTATGAAATGAACAATTATGGCGAATTTTTGTATACCGTATCCTATTATTTTCCGAATATCTCGGAGAGGGCGTCCGCGCTTTGTTTAAGCTCGTCAAAATCGCCGTAGTTATGGCGGTACAGCTCTACGATGTAGCTGCCGTCAAAGCCGTTTGCGCTCATTCTATTGTAAAGCTCAGCAAAATCAAAACAGCCCTTTCCGACGGGCAGACAGTCGCTTTCTGCGTTTCCGTCGCTTACATGGCAGTGGATAAGACTTTCGCCGAGAGCGTCAACGTAATCAAAGATATCCTCGCCGCTTCTGCGTGCCTGCTTTAAGTCAAGCACGAATTTTGCGTACTGTGAAAGCTCGCGCTTCATCATCTTTAAGAATTCCAGCCGTCCCGACAGGCAGTAGCAAACATTCTCCTGCGCTACCGTAACGCCGTATTCCTGTCCGATCTCGGCAAGCAGACGGAACTGCTTCACATAATGCTCGGGTGTGCATTTGCTGCTTTGGATAGCGCCGTGGAGCACGAATATCTTTGCCCCGAGCTTTTGCATACTCTCGAAAAATCCGCGGTAAAGCGTCAGCATCTCCTCCACTCTGCGGTCATAGGTGGAAAACAGAAACACCGACTCCATCGGGGAAGAAAACGGGTGAAATGAGGGGATATTGATACCATACTGCTCCGCGTTATCCTTTATCATGGAGATGTATGGCTCCTGACCCTCGCAGGTGGAGTTTGCGAATATTTCCGCTGTTTTTACGCCGCGCACGGCAAGCTCTCTGAAAGCGTCCTCCACATGAAGCGGATACAGCGACGCGGTGGATACTCCTATCTGCATAAAGTCACCTCCGTTGGTTAAAAACACTTCTGTTAAAATAATAACATATATTCAAATTAATTGCAATAGCTTTTTGAAAAAATAGTCAGCTATGATGCACTCTCTCTTTGATGCGTACGCTTTTGGGAGTTAGGAAAATCAGCGGAATACAGGCGGTGAGTATGCAGACTACGCCCGAAAGCTCCAGCCAAAACAGCGGTGGGAGTGCCGCGAGGAACGGAAAATGCTCATAAAGCTGAATTGGCAGCTCGTCCGTCATTATATAGTTTGTGCCGAACACCTTGTTAAAAACCATAACAGAAGCTACCAGCAGATTCCCCGCGATAAGCGCCGACGGGACGTTTCTGATAGAGCTTTTATAGCCGAAAACAAGCAGGCAGAAAAGGCTGCAAAGCAGCATAAAATGGTGACTTATCACGAACTGGTAGAAGATAAAGCTGTCGTATGAGCACGCGAGGTCGGGAAACAGCATTGCAGGCAGCGGCCCTATCAGCGTGAAAAAGTATACAGTGCCGTAAAGTTTTCTGCGGTCGTCGGTGAGCATTATATAAATAAGTAAAAAGTTTGCGATAAAGCACAGGTGAAGCGGCAAGTCCTCTTCGAAGCGCCATATTCTGAGCAGCAGCCTTGACGAATAATGCACTGCCATATTCAGCAGCAGAACCAGCGCCATAAAAATGCGAATTGGTTTTAAATGTGCGCAGTCCGAAAGCTTTTTTCTGAAAGCGAACACCAGCGCATAAAGAATAAATGCTCCCACGGTAAGTCCTATGTGCAGCGCACCGAAAAGCGGAAGCCTGTTTTGAGTACCTATAAAAAAGTCAGCCATTAAGTTCCTCCGCTAGTTTGGTCTTTCAGTGCTTTGCAGCTATATCTTGCTCTGATGTAAGGGAATAATCCGCCGCATTTGTGGTAAATTAATCAAAAGCGAATTTGTGTAAACCGTCTTTGCGGTTATTAATTATATTACTTTCTTGATGGAGATATTCTGTTATGAGCAAATCTACGTTTTCAAATCGCCTTGGCTTTGTGCTGTCGGCGGCAGGCTCGGCTGTAGGGCTGGGCAATATATGGAGATTTCCGTTTCTTGCCGCGGAATACGGCGGCGGAATCTTTCTGCTTGTATATATCGCGGTGACGCTTGTTTTCGGCTTCCCTGTTATGGCTATGGAGATAGCTATCGGAAGAAAGACCGCGACGGCAAGCATTGAAGCCTACGGCAAGCTTGATAAGCGCGGCGGCTTTATCGGTATCCTTACCGCTATCGTAACGCTTGTAACACTGCCGTATTACTGCGTTATCGGCGGCTGGGTACTGAAATATGCGGTGATGTATTGTACGGCTCAGTGGGAGCTTCCTGCGGCAGAGGGCTTTTTTCCGCAGTACACCTCGCAGACGTTTGAGCCCATTTTGTATCAGGTGCTGTTTTTGCTGATGTCGGCAGCGATACTTATATGCGGCGTAAAGAACGGTATCGAAAAAGCCAACCGTTTCCTTATGCCTGCGCTGGTAGCGCTTGCGATAATAATTGCTGTGTATTCTCTGACGCTCAACGGTGCTTTTGACGGAGTTGTATACTATCTCACTCCCGACTGGTCGAAATTTTCGTTCAAGACCGTACTTGCGGCAACGGGACAGATGTTTTATTCTCTCTCGCTTGCAAACGGAATAATGGTGACATTCGGCTCGTATCTCCACAAAAAGGACAGTATTGAAAAATCTGTAAAGCAGATTGAGATGTTCGATGTGGGCATAGCCTTTCTCAGCGGACTTATCGTAATCACTGCGGTGTTTGCGATGTCGGGTGGTGAAAGCACCGCACTTTCGGCGGGCGCTGGACTTGTGTTTGAAACATTGCCTGCGATGTTTGCGTCTATGCCATTTGGCGGCTTGGTCGGCGCGCTGTTTTTTGTGCTGGTGTTTTTTGCGGCGATATCCTCAGCTATCTCGATGATGGAGGTAAACGTTGCAAATCTTATCAGTCGATTTAAAATGAAGCGCTTCAGCGCGGTGCTTGTTATGAGCGCGGTGCTTCTTATTTTAGGTCTGCCGTCGTCGCTCGGTTATGGCATTTGGAGCGGTTTAAGACCTATGGATATGGCGCTGCTGGATTTCCTCGACTATATCGGAAATTCGATAATAACGCCAATCGTCGCGATGATATCCTGCATATTTATCGGCTGGGTAGTAGCGCCGCGCGTTCTGTCGGAGGAGATAGCGCAGGACGGCGTGTTCAAGCGGCGCAAAAGCTTTGAATTTATCGTGAAATGGATAGCGCCGCTGTTTATCGCAGCTGTGCTGATAGGTTCGTTTATAGAGGTCTGATTGACTTATGAAGCGCTATATGATATACTTGCATTAGATAAAGAAAGGTGTGGTCGTATGAGTAAAAACGAAAGAAAGCTGTTTTCTTCAAGGCGGAGCGCGGTCATTCTCGTGGCTTTGTTGATAGTGGCAGCGGCAGTGGCGGTGCTGTTTCTGACGCGCGGTGCCGATGTTGTCTAGAGAGCGGCTTCCCGACTGCAATATATATTAATTGTGCACCGAACTTTTGATGCAGTTTACTTTGAATGAAAAATTTTTTATAAAAATTTCACAAAACCTCTTGACAAATCTGCACAAACAGATTATACTGTATATACAACACATGAACAGTTGGCTGAACACAGTGTATCAGCCAAATACATAAAAAAGGAGATTTTACCATGGCTTTAAAGGTTGACAGCATCGTCAAAAAGTATGGCGAATACACCGCGGTCGATAGCCTCAGCTTTGAGATAACAAAGCCCGGCGTTTTCGCGCTTCTCGGCACGAACGGTGCGGGAAAGACCACATCTATCCGAATAATCCTCGGAATGCTGAGCGCAGACAGCGGCAGCGTTTCTTGGAACGGCAAGAGCTTTCTTGCGGCAGAGCAGCCGATAGGCTACCTCGCTGAGGAACGCGGACTTTATCCGAAATACAAGATAATGGATCAGCTTATTTATTTCTGCTCGCTTAAAGGAATGAAGAAGCAGGACGCGATAAAAGCGCTTGACTACTGGTTCGAGCGTCTTAACGTCACAGAGTACCGTGACAAGCGCGCGGAGCAGCTTTCCAAGGGTAATCAGCAGAAGATACAGCTTATCGCTGCGCTTGCGCCTAACCCTGAGCTTATCATTCTTGACGAGCCGCTCAGCGGTCTTGACCCTGTGAATGCGGAGCTTTTCAAGACCGTTATCCGCGAGGAGATAAAGAAAAACAAATTTATCATCATGTCCAGCCATCAGATGCCCACTATCGAGGAGTTCTGCAGCGACATCGTTATCATGAACAAGGGTAAGACCGTGATTAACGGCAACCTCAACGAGATAAAGAAGGGCTACGGCAGAGTTAAGCTCACCGTTAAGTGTGAGGGTGATATAACATCGCTTGCAGACGAGTGCAGGCTCAATGCGACAGAGATAACTCCGAATGGTATTAGCTACAACGTTGAGAGCGAGCAGCAGGCACATTCGCTACTGAACAAGATAATGGAAAAGGGTATTCCGCTTATCAGATATGAGCTTCGTGAGCCGACGCTCAACGAGATATTTATTGAAAAGGTAGGTGCTGAGAATGAAAACTAAGGGTTGGAAAAAGGTATTTGGCTTTACCTTTGTTCAGTACATAAAAACAAAGTCATTCATAGTCGGCACGATAGTTATGTGCCTTATCGTAGCACTGCTTGCGGCAGGCGCGAATATTTTGCCGGGACTTATCAGCGGAGAAGAGGAGGTCATCGGCGGTGATAGTCAGACTGAGGCTTCCACTACCAACGCGGTGTACATCTATGACAACTGCTCTATCCTTTTGGACGAGGACATCGCAGCTCTTGAAGCTATGGGTCTTAAGATAGCTCAGACAGAGCTTTCTGTCGATGAGATGATCGACAAGCTCATCAATTCTGAAAACGAGGCGATGGTAGCTGTTTCGGAGCTTAGCTCAGAAGGTGTGGTCTACGGCTATAATGTCAAGACCTACTATTCGCCCGACGCAGAAGGTAAGGCGGTTGATTATGTCACACTTTCGGTGCAGCAGCTTGTAAACTACCGCAATATGATGAACTGCGGAATCTCCCCTGAGGACTACGCAGCTTCTCAGAGATATGTCACCACATCTAAAATTGCCGCAGGCAACGACGAATGGAATATTTTTGAGAGCGCTATCAACTATTTTGTTCCCATTGTTGTATCGCTTGTTCTGTTCCTGCTTATATTTGTTTACGGTCAGACTGTGGCTCAGTCCATCGCGACAGAGAAGACCTCGCGCGTTATGGAGCTGCTGCTGACATCTGTAAGACCGCTTGCTGTAGTCATCGGTAAGGTGCTTGCGATGGGACTGGTTTCGGTGCTGCAGTTTATTCTTGTGATTCTTGTGGGCGTAGGCGCGTTCGTGATGACGGCTCCGTTTGGAATCGGCGGCGAGATAATGGATATGATGAACAGCGCAGAGCCGCTTATCGGCGAGGGTGCGCAGATAGTTGAGGCTATTGAGAACACCGTTGGCAATATCGGCGCGATCGAGATAATCCTTATCCTTGTTATGTTTATCCTCGGTTTCCTGTTCTTCGCGCTTATTGCGGCGCTTGTCGGTGCAAGCGTAAGCCGTATGGAGGATCTTACAGCAGCAATGCAGCCCTATTCCATTCTCGGCGTAGTTGGTCTGTATCTCGCGTATTTCCCCATAATCGCAAATGTGGATTCCATGGAAACAGGTGCTGCCGCTGTAAATCCCGTGCAGATATTCTCCTACTTTTTCCCGATATCCTCGCCGTTTGCACTGCCCTCAGCACTGCTGCTCGGCACGATGGATATGGCGCAGGTCGTTATCGCGGTGCTTATACTTGCGGTGTTCGTTGTTCTGGTAGCTGTTCTCGTTGCAAAGGTGTATGAGGCTATAATCCTCCACAACGGCAACAGAATCAAGTTCAGCGATATGATAAAGATGGCAGGAAGAAAGTAATCGTAAAAGCAGAATAATATCAATGCTCCTCCTAGGAAAAAAATTCCTTGGGAGGAGCATTTTGTGCTTGAAAAAACAGGTTTTATGTGATATACTTATATTGGTATATTTCTGCCAAGGGAGGCGTTTAAGATAGAGATATTGCTCTGGGTGCTTGTCGGCATAGCGGCGCTGATACTGCTGCCGATACTTTTTCTTGTTGTATGCAGTCTTTTGGTAGGCCCGAGAAAGGAATACGACAGCGAAAGCAGGTTCTACCGTGCACTGCTTAACGGCTCGACAGGCGTTATACTGTGGTTTTTGCGCGTGAGGGTGACTGTAAGGGGCAGGGAAAAGCTGCCGCAGTCGGGAAACTTCCTTTTTATCAGCAATCACCGCTCGAATTACGACCCTATCGTGCAGTGGTATGCGCTGAGGGAGCACAGGCTGTCATTCGTGTCAAAGGCGGCGAATTTCAGGATACCTGTTTTCGGCAGACTTATCCGAAGATGCTGCTTTATGGTGATAGACCGCAAAAATCCGCGAAACGCGATGCTTACGGTAAACAGGGCGGCAAAGTTGCTTTGCGACACCGAAAACTGCGTAGGCGTTTATCCCGAGGGAACGCGAAGCAAGACCTGCGTTTTGCTGCCGTTTCACAACGGAGTGCTGAAGATAGCGCAAAAGGCTGAAAAGCCGCTTGTTATCTCAGTAGTTGAGGGGACGGAAAAAATAGCGAGGAACATTGCTCATTTTCGTAGGTCTGATGTTACGATAACCATTATTGAAACGATGGACGCTGAAAACGTTAAAAATATGAAAAGCTCTGCGCTTGGCGAATATGCGGCAGAGCTTATGCGTGAAATGATAAAGGAGAATTAAAATGAACACATATGTGCTTTATAATCCGCTTGCGGGAAACAGCACCTGTGAGCAGCAGGCGCAGGTGCTTGAAAAGCTTTTGTCAAATAAACAGCTTCGTTTTTGCAGTATGACAGAGATAGACAGCTATGCGGATTTTTTCAGCGGACTTGTTCCGTCTGATGAGGTAGTGCTTTGCGGCGGCGACGGCACGCTGAATTTCTTTGTCAACGCAACAAAGGATATTACCATCGAGAATGATATCCTCTATTTTGCGGCAGGCAGCGGTAATGATTTTCTGCATGATATCGGCAAGGAAAAGGGTTGTGTTCCGTTCAAGATAAATAAGTATCTCAGCAATCTTCCGCGTGTTACGGTGAACGGTAAAGAGAGCATTTTTGTAAATGCTATCGGCTTCGGCCTTGACGGCTATTGCTGTGAGGCGGGCGATGAAAAGCGCAAGACCGCCAACGGAAAGCCCGTGAACTACACCTCTATTGCAATAAAGGGCTTGCTTTATGCTTACAAACCCTCGGGTGCTACTGTTATTGTCGATGGCGTGGAGCGCAGATATAAAAAGGTGTGGATAGCGCCTGCGATGCACGGCAGATTTTACGGCGGCGGCATGAACGCTGCGCCGCATCAGGATAGAGAGGACGCCGAGCCGTGCTTGTCTCTTGTGGTTTGGCACACATCTGGCAAGCTTAAAACGCTTATGGCATTTCCGTCCATCTTCAAGGGCGAGCATATTAAGCATACCGAATGTATCGATGTTATCAAAGGACATGATATCACTGTCAGATTTGACAGGCCGTGCGCGCTTCAGATAGACGGCGAAACAGTTCTGAACGTTACGGAATACACAGCGAAAAGCGCCGCAAAGGTGAATGCCGAGAAAAAGGCGGCGGCAACAGTATAAGCTATACTTTATTTATCCTATAGAACGCCGCGCGGTCACCTGCGCGGCGTTTTCCTGCCGCAATATGAAGCTCTGTTATCTGCTGAGGCTGTGTAAAAAGCACGGCTATCGCGCCGCCGAGCGTGCTGTCTTGAAGCTCTTCGCGTGTTGCAACGCATATCGTTGAGCCGCGCCGCACCTTTTCTCCGACCTGCGGCAGAAACCCCGTTTTCGCCTCGGTGAAAACAGTGACGCTTACTCCATCGCCTGTGCGAAGTGACAGACCATCGGCAAGAGAAGTCACCACGCCGTCCGTGGGAGCAACTATCTCAACATACTCCGATGGCTGGATAAGCTGCCACAGCAGCCGCTTCAGCGAAGCTCCGAAGCCGTCGCCCTGCGGCTCAGTGCCGCGCTTTCTCAGCCTTACCGCGAAGCCGTCGCCTTTCAGCCGATGTGAATACACTCCGTCGCACAGCTCGTTTAAAGGTATCACTCTGCCGTCTGCCGTACAGCGCAGAGCTCTTGCGCCCCTTGAAAAATCTATCGCCATATTCCGCCTCCCGCCTTATTATTGTATTTATTGTGTCTAGACTGACCAAAAAAATACCGCAAAGTCGTAAATTATTGTTAAGAATTAGCCTTGAATTAATACGGGATTAGTTATATAATTGTTAAGGATTAAATTAGGTTTTATGAAAGGCAATTATATGGATACGATAACCTGTTTTAAGGATCTTGCAATAATAATCATCGCGGCAAAGCTGCTGGGCCTTGGCGCAAAAAAACTGAAAGCGCCTCAAGTGGCGGGTCAGATAGTGGCGGGACTGCTTATCGGCCCGAGCGTTCTCGGACTTGTCGGCGAGTCGGAATTTCTCGCTGTCATGGCGGAGATAGGCGTTGTGCTGCTGATGTTCTCGGCGGGACTTGAAACCAATTTAAAGGAGCTTATAAAAACAGGCCCCGTTGCGGTATGTATCGCTTGCGCGGGAGTTCTGGTGCCGCTTGCGGGCGGCTGGGTGCTGTATTCCTGCTTTTACGGCTTTGCGCCGATAGGCTCGGAGGAGTTTTTCAAGGCGATATTCGTCGGCACGATAATGACGGCGACCTCGGTAAGTATTACGGTGCAGACCTTGCGCGAGCTTGGCTGTCTGAAAGGAAAGATAGGTACGCTGATAGTGAGCAGCGCGATAATAGACGACGTTATCGGCATTATCGTTCTGACATTCGTTATCGGCTTCAAGAGCGCTGACGCCGACCCCGTAGATGTTATAGTAAAAACGCTGCTGTTTATAGTATTCAGCCTGTGCATTGGCGTTCTGATATATTTCCTGTTCAAGTATCTTGACAAGAAGTTCTTCCATCAGCGCCGTATTCCCATTTTCGGACTTGCGCTGTGCTTTACTATGGCGTACTGCGCAGACGCATTCTTCGGAATTGCGGATATTACGGGCGCATACGTTGCGGGAATAATCCTGTGCAATCTGCGTGACGCGGAATACATAGCAGGCAAAATGGACATCAGCAGCTATATGCTGTTTGGCCCTGTGTTCTTTGCGAGTATCGGACTTAAGACCACGCTGGACGGCTTCACGCTTGAGCTGCTGTGGTTCGGACTTGCGTTTGTCGGCGTGGCGCTGATAACAAAGATAATCGGCTGCGGACTTATGGCAAAGGTGTTCAGATACAGCAACAAGGACGCCCTCAAAGTCGGCGTCGGCATGATGACGCGCGGAGAGGTCGCGCTTATCGTCGCCCAAAAGGGACTTGCGTGCGGCCTGTTTGCACCCGAAAGCTTTACGGCGGTAATACTGCTTATAATAATTTCGTCCATTGTTGCGCCTGTTCTTTTGAAGCTGCTGTTCAAGGGCGAGGGCACGCTGAATACGATAGAGGAGCACCCCGACTACGACGAAGCTGACGAGGTCTACGCCGAGGTGTAACAAAACGGCATTTCCTGCATATAATGAGATACCAATGTTTGTTGGTATCTCTCAGGCTGCCGATAAAGCACCGTCTGCGTCGTCGCTTTGCACTGCAACAGGCACAAAGCCTAGTCGCAGCGCAGGCTCCTAGCATTCGGCACTTTCTCGTTCGCCTGAAAATACGACTTTTTTGACTGTCTCTGAGATACCAATCTTTGTTGGTATCTCTTTTTTGTTTTGGAGGTGCTTTGATGATAATCTACACAGTAGAAAGCGGCGACACGCTGAACAGTATCTCTCGCCGTTTTGGTATTCCGCCGATGAGGATAGCGGCGGACAACGGACTTAGAAACGCTTCGCAGCTTGTTGTGGGACAAAGTCTGCTGATAATGGCAGACAGTATACGCTATATTATTAGGGAGGGGCAGACGTTGTATTCCATATCGCAGGAATACGGTGTGCCGCTGGAGGCGCTTTTGGAGGCTAACCCAAACCTCAATCCGCTGAATATCCGCGTGGGCGACACGGTGATGATACCCGTAGGAATGAATACCGAGCGCCGCGATGCTATAGTAAACGGCTATGCATATCCCACGATAACGGAAAGCTCGTTGAACTGCGTACTGCCGTTTCTGACCTTTTTAAGCTCGTTCAGCTACACACTGACCCCTCAGGGTGACCTTATCGCGCCCGCAGACGATGACCTTATCTACCGCTCGGTGCGCTCGGCAGTAATGCCGCTGATGGTGGTTACAAATCTGTATGACGGAAGCTTCGACACTGACGCGCTTTCAGCTGTTCTTAATGACGCGGCGCTAAGGGAAAAGCTTATTAACGGTATCATTGAGGAGCTTCAGAACAAGGGCTATTACGGCGTAAACATGGATATGGAGTACATAGCTCCTACTGACCGCGAGATATACAATGAATTTCTGCGGCAGCTTGCAGAGCGCGTGCGCGGGCTTGGATATATCCTGACGGTGGCGCTTGCGCCGAAGATTTCAGCAGATCAGCAGGGGCTGCTTTATGAGGCACACGATTACGCCGCACAGGGCGAGATAGCGGATTATGTTATACTTATGACTTATGAGTGGGGCTACACATACGCACATGAATGATATAGGTTATTTCTTGTAAAAACGTGGAATCACAACAAGTTCAAACGTCGCCTTAGTGCCCTCTCCCTTTCGGTTAGGCATATCTTTGCGATATAGTATCTTCTCAATGACCGACCTCAGCAGAGCGTTTCTGTCCTCGTTGTTATCAAGGGTGTAGTATGTGTTGAGGACATTTGTAACACGCGGTACTATCTGACTGTAAGCTATGCGGTTTTGTTCAGCTTTTTCAATATCATTCTGAATATGCGCGATCTCCGTTGTGAGGTCGCTTTTTTTCTTTGCAAGGGCTTGATTTCTCACACGGAACGTTTCGATGTCGTATACCTGTTGCTCTAACAGGTCGTAGGTGCTTGCTATCTGCTTATCGATCTTTTCAAGCTCAGCCTGTGCAGTGTTAAGCGCGCGTTCGTTCACACCGAACTCAATGACGGTCGGCAGCTCGCGCTTTATTTTCAGCTTGTATTTTTCAAGCCATTCTCCGAGCGATTTTATAGTATAGCGCTCTACCACATCAAGTCTTGCTGAAACGGTCGTGCAGCGCCTGTCTGAGCAGCGCAGTGTTGCATGAGGGTTATGTGAGCCTGTTCCTATGCGCGTCATGGTAGCGCCGCATTTTGCACAGAAGATAAGCCCTGTAAGCGGATTTTGCAGCCCTGTTTCAAGCTTCAGCGGCGGCTTTTTGTGGTTTTGAAGTTTATTCTGTACTTCCTCAAATAATTCCTCGCTGATAAGCGCGGGGTGCAGACCATCGACCATTATGCATTCGGGATTTTTAATGCGCCGCACTGTTAGCTTGCCGCCAGTCGATTGCTTGACATCGGGCCGATAGGACCAACGTATCTTGCCGATATACACAGGATTACGAAGAATATCGCTGATAGTGCTTCTGCTCCAGTAGTCGCGGTTGCGCGGCTTTATGCCGTCCTTGTCGAGTGCATTTGCTATCTGTATCATACCTATACCGCTGTTGTACATATCATATATACGCTGTACAACAGGGGCTTCGTTACCATTTGGAGCGAGGGTGTAGCCCTTATCCTTAACGATCTTCACTTTATCGTAGCCATAAGGCGGTGTTGAGCCGATAAAGCGACCCTCTTTTGCGGAAGCAACGCGGCCGCGCTGGATGCGGCGATTTATGGTCTTGTATTCACGGCGGCTCATAAACAAGCCGAACTCGAAATACTCCTCGTCAAACTCGTTTTCGGGGTCATAGGTCTTTATTGGGGTTATTATCTTAGTGTGGGACAGGGAGAACGCACGCGCGACAATACCTTGGTCTATGGTATCACCGCGGGCAAGACGTTCCACTTCTACCACGATTACGCCTGCATAACAGCCCTGCTCCACTGCGTCAAGAAGCCGCTGCATCTGCGGACGCGCTTCAATGCTTTCGCCCGAAACTACTTCTTTGTAGATATCCGTGACCGTAAGACCTTGCTTTTTTGCGACTTCAAGGCAGAGCTGCTCGTGACGTGCGAGCGTTTCACCCTCCCCGCGCTGCTCTGCTTCACGGTCAGCACGAGATTTACGGAGGTAGATGGCGTATTCGGTTGGCATGGGGTGCTCCTTTCTGAGTCTTTATCGGAATTTTCGTCCTGAGGAGCAGCACAATCCTTATTGGTAGGGTTTGAAGTACTATTCTCGGTTTCGCCTTTTTCGATAGACTCGATTAACTGTATTATCATTTGGTAAAACCCCTTTTTATTTATACAACGATCGGAATCACGAACCATAGAAATAATAACAAAAGCCAATCCACCTAATGTTATTAAAAGTGTAATCCATGACAGTATATTGTTGTCTTGATTATACTCAACCAAGCAACGCGTCGAATGAATATCGCATATTTCAGCAATATAATGTGTACTTTCGCTAATGCTACTATTTTCAATAGTGAAAGCTAAAGAAAAAATACCTATTGCAAATGCAGCAAGCATAGGAATTATGCTGGAAATAAAAACATTCGTTTGTTCAACGTAGTTTTTATAACACTCATATACTCTTGCGCGTTCGTCTTTATCATAGGTTTTTATTTCATCTAATAATTGGGATTTCATATCGGCGAAAGACGTATATTTGTCTGTTTTGTCCCCTGCTGTGTTTGGAGTGTCAATTTGAGTGGCATTCGCTTTTGGGGCTTCCTGCTTTTTTTTGCACAATACTTTATAAGCCTTAATTTCTTTTTCTATTTCTTTGTGCGAGGTCAGATCACGACATTCTTTTGGCGTTTTCTCGGAAAAATCCTGGTTTTGTTTTTCTTGAGTTTCCATATGTATCCTCCTTATTACTAATCTCCCATGCTCCTTCGAGCAGGGTAGTTTTTTGTTTTACAGCGACTTGACCACTTTCAGCACCTTGCCGACAACTCGGAGCCTAAGCACTTCCTCGTCGTCAAAGCGGCGCGTCTTATATTCGGGATTGAAGCTGTGCAGCTC
Organism: Oscillospiraceae bacterium; assembly: GCA_015067175.1. Taxonomy (GTDB): domain Bacteria; phylum Bacillota; class Clostridia; order Oscillospirales; family Ruminococcaceae; genus CAG-115. The sequence continues at coordinate 15,964 of SVMX01000009.1, forward strand.
TATCCATGTTTCACCATAGGTAACTTTTTTCACAAGACCCTCGTCGCCGTCAAGCAGAAGCACTGCTACATCACCGCTGTCAACACTTTCCTGCTTGCGGACAACTATAATATCACCGTCCTCAATCTTGGGGTACATACTATCGCCTGTGACCTTGATTGCAATAGTGTCGGGGACATCGTAGGTATTTTCTATCACCATTGGCAACATATCTATCACGCAGTCGCTTGCATATGCTCCAAAGCCCGCAGAAACGCTTTCAAATACAGGTATCTGGTATATCTTGCTGTTCGGGATGACTGCCGCGATGTTGCTGGGTTCGGAGTATGGCACACGTTCATTAACAGGAACGTATGGCTCATATGTTTTATCATCCATAAGCTCGTCTGCGGAAATCCCAAAAATTTCAGCTAGGTTCTTCACAACAGTAAACATAGGTTCTTGTATTCCGTTTTCATATCGGCTTAAAGTGCTTTTATTCATTCTACCATTGTATCGTTCATTGTATATTTTACATAATTTGTCCATCGAATAATTGTTGCTTTTCCGAAAATATCTCAAATTTTTTGTGAACATTTGTTATCACCTCCGATAACTATATATTATCACATTAAATTCGATAAATCAATATATTTTTATGAAAAAATAAATTTATTTTTGAAAAAGTTGTTGACAAAGCAACAAAAATGTGATATTATTATGTTATCGCAAAAGCAACGCAGAGGAGGTGAGAAATTGAAAAGTATTGAAACTATGAAGCATAAACCCTACTTGAAATTTAAGGGTTATCTTCGAGAAAAGCAGCTTACATACAGCGATTTAGCTGAATTGCTTGCTGTGAGAACGTCAACAATAAGTCAGAAAATCAATGGTCAATCAGATTTCTATCTTTCAGAAGTATGTGTTATCTGCAACAAATTCGGTATCGATTGCAGCTTTTTTTTGAATTAAAAGTTGCTTTTCCGATAACTAGAGAAACAATAAGGTGGTGAGATATGTTACTAAACCTTAAAACCGAGATGTACCGAACAAAAACATCGAGCAATAAAATTGCTAAGGCTATCGGTATATCAAAAGAAGCCATGTCGCATAAGGTAACTGAAAAAACACAATTCACGCGCGATGAGATGTTCGCAATACAGGATAAATTCTTCCCCGAAACGGATATGAAGTATCTGTTCGCTTCGGACAAAGAAGTTCGGGAATAAACTTCCGTCTACCCCCGAGTGCCCGATTACTTCTTAGTTTTGGTCTGAGACAATGCGCTAGCAGCTACGCTTTTGGAATTGGAACTGTAACGATTGTCAGACAGTATCTTTGAAGCTTTGGAAGCCACAGACTTGCTTGTCTGCTTTGTGTTTGCCATTGTGACACCTCCTTTATGTTGATATTACAATTATACAACATATTGGATAAAATTTCAATAGGTAACACTTCATATTGTGGATTTTCTACATTGTTTTATTTTAAAGGGGCTTTAAAGACTTTTTAAAGGTAGTTTTAAAAGTGTCATTGTGCAAAATGCACAAAAAAACAGAAAGGTGGTGATAACATGGACAAGCTCATCTTCAAAATTCCGCGCCCCGCAAAGAAACTGAACGCGAATGACCGCCCCGTGATGCGGATAACACCCGAAGCGTACAACGCTGTCGAGGAGATATCCGCGCGGACAGGACTGTCAAACACTTACATCGCAAGTAAGATGATCGAGTTCGCTGCGGCAAATACAGAGGTCGTTTTTGAGGGACAGGAATAAGCAACCTGTACAAACCCCACAGCATACATTATAACGGAGGTGATATCATGGCAATCGTAGCAACTTACAACTTTGACGGCTGTATCTGCAAGATAGATGACAGCTACTATGCTAATCGTACCCCCGAACAGCAGGCTCTTGACAGGAAAATATTTGAGGACACAGCGAGCCGTCTGCTGCTCAAACAGGCGATGAAAGATATTGAGCGCAAAAGAGAGGCTGCGGAAAAAGCCAAGACATAATAAACAATGGACGTTCAAAAATATCGGACAAGCATAGGAGGGAATTTTGATAGAGATTTTAATAGACCGCCGCCACAACCAACAGCAACTGCTTGAAGCGGGTCGTCGCTCGCGTATCGGATTATCGCACGATGCGACGTGTATATTTCGCTGCCCCGCGTGTGGCGAAGAAAAGGCTGCGGCGGCAGTATCAAAGCGCGGTAACACGCTTGCGGTAAGATGCAGGGCGTGCAAGCTGATGGCGTTTGATTACAATTACAAGCAATCACTCGGCGACACAGCCGAATGAAATAAAACAACAATTACAGGAGGAAAAAATCATGGCAAAGAAATTAATGGTATCAGCCTTAGGGAACAGGATATATCTCACAAATGTGAAGCCCAGTAAGACGGATCCAGAGGTGTTCGTTTCGACAGGCAGCCAAGAGGACTACACTGACGAGGCTATCAGAGCGGTTTTTGAGTGGTTTATGAATAACCACAAGGCAAATGAGCCGAACGCCGCTTATGAGATACGCTTCAAGGGCTGTCCTTATGTACTTACCATGACAAAGGAGAGTAAGTCTTGAAACGTGAAAAAATAGCCATAGCCATGCTTGCGGTAGGGCTGATCATAGCCTTTGATGCGTGTGCACAGGCCGAATATTCCATGATATGGACAAGCACCTTTTTGGTGCAAGGCTTAATCGGCACGGCTTTGGCAGTGGCGAGTGTTATCGTATCGGGCGCGGTCTCGAAAGATAAGCCCGAGAAAAAAGGAAAACGCCGCCCCTAATTGCAGTTAGGAAACGGCGCAAACAAAATGTTTTACAAGGTTATTATAACCGAAAGAAAGGAAATTGTCAAGTATGGCTGATATAATTGAATATCCATTCAATCTACTCTATGAGATCATGGGAGAAGATTTCGAACACCCAGCTGATGTGGAAGGTTCGCTAGAATACGTAATTGCTACGGAGCTGATGGAACGCGAACGGAGATGTGTTTCAATGCGTTATCGCAATGGCATGACCTATGAACAGATAGCAAAAGCCGAGCACATAACAAGGGAAAGAATTAGGCAGATCGTTGCAAGAGCCTTGCGAAAACTGCGTCACCCGTCAAGAGCGAAGTATCTTAAAAAAGGTGTCGCAGCTATGCTTTCGGAGCAGCAGCAACTTTCTCTGAAAGAAGAAATATACGAGTTGAAAAAGCTTATCGGAGAAAGTGCTCCGCATATAGTCGAAAAAATATCAGATCGTGAACGTCAGAAAAAGGACAACACTCCAATTGAACATCTTGATCTGTCGGTGCGCTCATATAACTGTTTGCGCCGAGCAGGCATAAACACGCTCGGAGATATTGCCAAGCTTTCTTGTATGGAACTTACGCGGATACGCAACCTCGGAAAGCGTTCTTGGGACGAAATCAATAAAATGCTCATACAGAACGGATATCCGCCGAAAGCGGAGGTGCTCACATGACAGAACTCACAACCAACACCGTTCCCGCCGCGCTGGTGAGGGCGAATCTGCCGGAGATGTGTGCATCAACAAATAATACTAAGGAGTAATAACAATGGTTAAAATCAACAATCTTGAAATCGAGAACGTAAAGCGCGTTAAGGCGGTAACCCTTGCCCCTGCCGAAAATGGACTTACAGTGATAGGCGGCAGGAACGGTCAGGGTAAAACTTCCGTGCTTGACGCTATAGCATGGGCGCTGGGCGGTGACCGCTTCAAGCCCTCACAGCCGAACAGAGAAGGCTCGGTCATTCCTCCGCATTTGAAAGTAGAGCTTTCAAACGGTCTTGTCGTGGAACGCTCGGGCAACAACTCAAACCTTAAAGTAATCGACCCTAACGGAAATAAAGGCGGTCAGCAGCTGCTTAATGAGTTCGTTGAGGCATTTGCGCTCAATCTCCCTAAATTCATGCAGAGCAGTTCAAAGGAGAAAGCCGATATATTGCTTCGCATAATCGGTGTGGGAGATAAACTGTATACCCTTGAAACGGACGAACAGAGGCTGTATAACCGCCGCACCGAGATAGGCAGAGTACGCGATCAGAAATCGAAATATGCAAAGGAGCTGCCTATATATTCGGGACTTCCTGCCGAGCCTGTTTCCGCTGTAGAACTTATAAAGCAGCAGCAAGAGATACTCGCGCGCAACGGCGAGAATCAGCGCAAGAGAAATCAGCTTGCACAGCTTCAGCAGGAATACGATCACACTTCCGCACAGCTTGAAGAACTCGGAACGAAGCTTGAAAAGCTATCTGCTGATTTGGATATAGCAAGAAAATCAGCAACCGATCTCCAAGATGAAAGCACTGCCGAGATAGAGCGCAGCCTTGCTGAGATAGAAGCTACAAATGCCAAGATAAGAGCAAATCTTGACAGGCAGCGTGCGGAGATTGAGGCAGAGGACTTCGGCAAGCAGTACGACGAGCTGACCGAGCAGATAAACGATATTCGCAGACAGAAAACAGACCTACTCAGCAGCACAGATCTCCCCCTCTCGGGGTTATCTGTTGAGAATGGAGAGCTTCTTTATAACGGCTGTCGTTGGGATTGCATGAGTGGCTCTGAGCAGCTTCGCGTGGCTACTGCCATAGTACGCAGACTTAATCCCAAATGCGGCTTTGTGCTGCTTGATAAGCTTGAACAGATGGATACAGACACTCTCGCGGAGTTCGGAGCATGGCTTGAGCAGGAGGGCTTGCAGGTCATCGCTACAAGAGTAAGCACGGGCGGCGAGTGCAGTATAATTATCGAGGACGGAAAGAACGCTGCTCCTGCTGAGCAGCCTACAACATGGAAGGCAGGTACATTCTAATGAATATCACAAAAGGAAAGCTTCATCACGCAAAGAAAGTAGTCATCTACGGTCCTGAGGGTATAGGCAAATCCAGTCTTGCGGCTAAATTCCCCGACGCGATCTTTATCGACACCGAGGGCAGCACAAGCGATATGGACGTTGCACGAATGGATAAACCGCTTTCATGGGCAATGCTGAAAGCACAGGTTGAATATGTTAAGCAGCACAAGCCTTGCCGTTCTCTTATCATTGACACAGCAGACTGGGCAGAAGCACTCTGCATCACCGCTGTATGCGAGCAGCACGGCAAGAACGGCATTGAGGATTTCGGCTACGGTAATGGTTATGTTTATGAAAAAGAGGAGTTTGGACGCTTTCTCAATCTTCTCGGCGAGGTTGTTGAAAGCGGCATCAATGTGGTGCTGACAGCTCATGCTATTCTGCGCAAATTCGAACAGCCCGACGAAATGGGAGCATATGACCGTTGGGAGCTGAAGCTTGGCAAAAAGACTACCAACCTTATTGCTCCTCTTGTAAAGGAATGGGCGGATATGGTGCTGTTTGCAAATTACAAGACCCTTTCCGTTGCAGTTGATAAGGAAGGAAAAAAGCATAAGGCACAAGGCGGCAGGAGAGTTATTTACACCTCGCATCACCCTTGCTGGGACGCCAAGAACAGGCACGGTCTTCCCGAGGAGATCCCGATGGACTATGAGCAGATACGCCATATCATCGAGCCTGTTCAGGCCGCGCCAATATCTGCTGTAAATGAAAGCTATCCCGTTCCGCTCCCTACAGAGCCTCCTGCGGAGTATTATGAGCAGCAGTTTCCTGAAACGCTGAATGAAGCGTCTGCGGCGAATGTACCCCCTGCGCTTGCAGAACTCATGACAGCAACCGGCGTTACCGAGGAAGAAATATGCAAAGTTGTAAGCATGAAAGGCTATTTTCCGGCAGATATGCCCATAAAAGACTATCCTATGGACTTTGTAAACGGCGTACTTATAGGCGCATGGGACAAGGTGCATCAGATGATACTTGAAAACAGATAATGCAGTTTTTTGCATCAGACCCTATGTTAAAATCGGCAAGGGAGGAAATCCCAAAAGAAAATATTTTTTTAATGGAGGACAATCATTATGGCAGAAGTTTTTGACAGAGAATTTGCATGGGACGACGAAATTGAAAAGGACAGCGACTTCGTCATTATTCCCGAAGGCGACTACACATTCACGGTATCAGGCTTTGAACGCGGCAGACACGAGGGAAGCGAAAAGCTGCCGCCTTGTCCTAAGGCTATCGTGAAACTCAGAGTGGATATGCCCGACGGCACAACACAGGAACTTACACACAACCTTTTCCTGCACAGTAAATGCGAGGGTCTGCTCTCGGCGTTCTTTGTGGGAATAGGTCAAAAAAAGCATGGCGAAAAGCTCCGCATGAACTGGAACAACATCATCGGTGCGCGCGGTAGATGTAAGATCAATGTACGTCACTGGAAAAACGACAAGGGCGAAGGCGACTCCAACGATATCAAGAAGTTTTATGATCCTGCGGACGCTTCCACGCAGAGCACACCTGCGCCTGTTCAGCAGTACGCGCCCACACCCCAGTATGCGGCACCCCAGCAGCCCGCCGTACATTCCGCACCTCAGACAGTGCCTGCTGCGCCTCAGGGAGTGTACACTCCCGGTCAGTGGTAAGATATCATGAATTTAAGACCGTATCAAGAAGAGGCAAAAGCGGCGGTCTTTGAGCAGTGGGAGCAGGGCAACAATAAGACCCTGCTCGTACTGCCTACGGGCTGCGGAAAGACTATCGTTTTTGCAAAGATATCAGAGGACTGCGTAAGACACGGAGAGCGCGTTCTCATACTCGCACACAGAGGCGAGCTGCTTGAACAGGCGGCAGATAAGATACTTAAAGCCTGTGGCATAAGCTGTTCTGTAGAAAAAGCAGAGGAAAGCTGCCTTGATTCGTGGAACAGGATAACCGTTGGCAGTGTGCAGACCCTCATGAGGGAAAAGCGCCTTGCACGCTTCGACCCCGAACATTTCGATACCATCATCATTGACGAAGCGCATCACAGCATATCTGACAGCTATCAGAAGATACTTAAATATTTTGACAGCGCTAAGGTGCTTGGGGTGACCGCTACCCCCGACAGAGGTGATATGAAAAATCTCGGTCAGGTGTTCGACAGCCTCGCTTATGAATATACACTCCCTAGAGCCATCAAGGAGGGCTATCTTTCCCCGATAAAGGCATTGACTATCCCGCTTCAGCTTGACCTTTCGGGCGTTGCTACGCAAGCGGGAGATTTTAAGGCAAGCGATATCGACACCGCGCTTGACCCGTATCTGCACGGGATAGCAGAGGAAATGCTGAAATACTGCTCAGACCGCAAAACCGTTGTGTTTCTGCCGCTCATAAAGACCTCGCAGAAGTTCTGTGAGATACTCAACAGAAAAGGCTTTCGCGCAGCAGAGGTCAACGGCAATTCAGATGACAGAGCAGAGATACTCGCTGATTTCGACAGCGGTAAATACAACGTTCTGTGTAACTCCATGCTTTTGACTGAGGGCTGGGATTGTCCATCCGTTGACTGTGTTATCGTTCTTCGTCCTACAAAGGTGCGTTCCCTCTACTGTCAGATGGTAGGCAGAGGCACAAGGCTTTGCGAGGGCAAAGACCATCTCCTTTTGCTTGATTTCCTTTGGCATACTGAGCGGCACGAGCTTTGCAGACCCGCACATCTTATCTGCGAAAACGAGGAAGTTGCTCAGAAGATGACCGAGAATATCGCCGCTGCGGGAATGCCTGTAGATATAGAAGAAGCCGAAGTCAAGGCTTCCGAGGACGTTGTTGCACAGCGCGAGGAGGCGCTTGCTCAGCAGCTTGCCGAAATGAAAAAGCGCAAATCAAAGCTTGTGGATCCGCTGCAGTTCGAAATGTCCATTCAAGCAGAAGATCTTTCGAGTTATGTCCCCGCGTTCGGCTGGGAGATGATGCCGCCGTCGCAAAAGCAGCTTGACGCGCTTGAAAAGTACGGCATATTCCCGAATGAGATAGAATGCTCGGGTAAAGCAAAGCTTCTGCTTGACCGCCTTAACAAGCGCAAAGCCGCAGGCCTTGCAACTCCGAAACAAATCAGACTGCTTGAAAACAAAGGCTTTCAGCACGTGGGAGAATGGACATTTGACGCGGCAAACAGGCTTATTACACGAATAGCAGCTAATGGTTGGAGAGTGCCCAGCAGCATAATTCCATCAGAATACCGAGGTGAATAATGGAATACGAGATTGATTTAAACGAAGCTTTAACCTACATCGACCCGGCAGAATTGGATTATCAGACATGGGTCAATGTAGGAATGGCGCTAAAATACGAGGGATATTCCGTAAGCGTTTGGGACAACTGGAGCAGACGCGATATCTACCGCTATCACACGGGCGAATGCGAAAAAAAGTGGGAAAGCTTCAACGGCTCTGCTAACCCCGTCACAGGTGCAACCATCGTACAGCTTGCAAAGGATAACGGTATGACGTTCGGCTGCGGCGAGGGACATATCCTTGAATGGGACGATTACATAGAACGTGACGATCATGTTATCGTTGATAAGAAATGGCTTGAGGGCAAGGAGATATCCTCGCCCGCTGTGTGGAATCCAGCACAGCAGATCATCACATACCTTGAAACCCTTTTTGAACAGAACGAAAACGTAGGCTACGTTATGCAGTCGTGGGAACGCGAGGGCAAATTTCTCCCCGCGAATAAGGGTAACTACGACCGCACGGCAGGTCAGCTTATTGAAGCTCTCAGCAAGTGCGGAGATATCGGCGGTGTTCTTGGCGACAGCAGCCCTCAAGGCGGTGCATGGATACGCTTCAATCCGCTAGACGGCAAGGGCGTTAAAAACGACAACGTAACGGAATACCGTTATGCTCTTGTCGAAAGCGATAATATCGACATAGAACGGCAAAACGCCATTATACGCGAGTTGGAGCTTCCTGTTGCGGTGCTGGTGTACAGCGGCAGCAAATCACTTCATGCGATAGTCCGCATAGAAGCCGCAAACTACGACGAATACCGAAAGCGCGTGGACTTTCTCTATAACATCTGTCAAAAGAACGGTTTATCTCCCGATACACAGAACAGAAATCCCTCGCGCTTGTCAAGGCTTCCGGGCGTACAGCGCGGAAACAGCCGTCAGTACATCGTTGACACAAACATCGGAAAGGCTTCGTGGAACGAATGGCGCGAGTGGATCGAGGGTGTGAATGACGATCTCCCCGATACCGAAAGCATGGCTGCGGCATGGGATAACCTGCCCGAGCTTGCACCGCCGCTCATTGACGGTGTACTCCGTCAGGGGCATAAAATGCTGATAGCAGGCCCATCAAAGGCGGGTAAATCCTACGCGCTGACAGAGATGTGCTGCGCTATCGCGGAGGGCGGCAATTGGCTCGGCTGGAAATGTACACAGGGCAAGGTGCTGTATGTCAATCTGGAGCTTGACAGAGCTTCCTGTCTGCACCGCTTCAAGGACGTATACACCGCTTTGGGCCTGCCTCCTAACAACCTCGCCAATATTGATATTTGGAATCTCCGAGGAAAGTCCGTCCCGATGGACAAGCTTGCTCCCAAGCTGATACGCCGTGCGGTAAAGAAAAACTATATCGCGGTCATAGTTGACCCTATATATAAGGTCATCACAGGCGATGAGAACTCCGCAGATCAGATGGCACACTTCTGCAACCAGTTTGATAAGGTGTGCACGGAGCTTGGCTGTGCGGTCATATACTGTCACCATCACTCAAAGGGCGCTCAGGGCGGCAAGCGAAGCATGGACAGAGCCTCAGGCTCGGGAGTGTTCGCGCGTGACCCGGACGCACTGCTTGACCTTATTGAACTGGATATCCCCGATACGCTACTTAAAGAAGAGAAGAACAAGGCTGTCTGCAATATCTGCTATGACGCGCTCATGCGTAACGGCTACAGCGACATATCTCAAGATGATATGGTAACAGCAAAGGCAATGCTTGAGCACGCTGAAAAGCGCCTTCCTGCCGCTTTACTGGCAGATGTGAAACAACGTATCTCGGCCGCTGAAAAAGCTGCAGAGAGCCGTACAGCATGGCGCATTGAGGGCACACTGAGAGAATTTCCGAAATTCTCTCCCGTAAACGTATGGTTTGACTTCCCTGTACACCGTATTGACATAGTAGGGGTGCTGAAGAACGTAGACACTGAAGGCGAGCGTGCACCATGGCAGAAAGCTGCTGACCGTCATAAGCAAAGCGCCGAGAAAAAGCGTGATAAAAACCGTGTTAAGTTCGAAAATGCTGTGAATCTCTCAAATATGGGCGAGCCGCCGACACTCGAAATGCTGACCGAATATCTGGATATGAGCGGACGCACAGTGAGGGACTGGATCAAGAGATACGGGTATAAAATCGACAAAAACGACGGCACTATCATCAAAGATGAAAGTGTTGCGGAAAACATAGATTAATGATTTCCGCAACGGTTGCGGAATACATAAAATTATGTTTTTTGCAACATTAGCAAAAAGTGTTGCGGAAATCACGTACGTGTTTTCTGCAACGGTTGCGGGGAAAACATATATACTACGTATATATGAAAATCCGCCGCAAGCGTCGTCACGCCCGTACGGTAGGAGAACGCCTTGAGGGCTGGCGTTCTCCCCTACACGGGCAAGACGAGTGACCCCTACCCCTGAGAAAGAAAGGAAAATACATAAAATGGAAAACAACGCTTTTCAATTTTTTATGCCGATGAAACCGCCGACTGTTACACACCAAGAAAAGAATATCACTGTCAAAAACGGCAAGCCCGTTGTCTATGAGCCGCCCGAACTTGCTGACGCCCGCGCTAAGCTTACAGCACACCTTGCGAAATTCGCGCCGAAATCTCCCTATACCGAAGGCGTGCGGCTGATAGCAAAATGGTTATTCCCCCGAACTGGTAAGCACAACGATGGCGAATATAAGCTTACAAAGCCCGACACCGACAATCTTAACAAATTGTTGAAAGACTGCATGACAAAACTGAATTATTGGAAAGACGATGCGCAGGTAGCTTCTGAAATAATCGAGAAGTTTTACGGCGACGTTCCGGGGATATTCATACGAATTGAGGTGATCGAGTGATTACTTTCGATGAAGTGAATGCCGCAATGATAAACGGCTCGACCGTAAAGCACACTCATTTGGGTATAACCTGCATGTACAAAATACACGGCGTTCTTACTAGATACAGCCCCGAAAAAGGCTGGACGTATTCACTGGAATTACAGGACTTAACATCAGGGTGCTTGGTTTACACGTCATTTGAAGAAACGGAGGTCTAACATGGGTGAATTGGTAGAAAGCAAGCTTTGCCCGAAGCGCGATAGGTGTAAATACGGTGAGGAGTGTATCGACACCGATGTATTTCGCGGCGAGTATCTCTGCTTTGAGAGCAACACAGTGAACATCTACGAACACGAGCAGCAGCTTTATGCTGCTTCCAAGAAGAAAGGACAGAAATCATGAACAAATACGAAAAGGCTATCAGATACTTTGAAGAACAGTGCAAAGCACTTGAAGAGCATTGCAAGCGCGGAGGCGATTTTGCTTTGGGAGCGCTTGAGCATACAAAGACCGCTATCGAAGCCATGAAAAAGCAGGTGCCGAGGGCAGGAATAAACTACAAGCGCAATAGTATTTCTTCCGACTGTCCCAACTGCGGTCATGATGTTATTTGCATAAATAATAGCGTTATTCATTGTCTACATTGCGGTCAGTTGATTACCCGTGATATTACGTATTGCGTAAATCACAAGTGTGTGCGATGCGGTAAGAACGGGCATAAGAGGGTCTGCCCCTACTACGCCGACAAGGTTGACGAGATCCGCAGGATTCATGAGGAGGCAGACAATGACAGATAATGAGATTATCAAGGCTTTGGAGTGTTGCAGTACAGCACAAAATTGTACTCCGTGTAAATATGAACCTAGCGAATATGAAAAAGGCACGGTTGGTTGTTGCAATGAACTTATGAAAAATGCTCTTGACCTAATCAAGCGACATCAGGCAGAGATTGAGAAGTTGAGCAAGCCTCAAGGCGTTACCTTCCTTGCGAATGGCATAGAAATACACGCAAAGGACAGTGATGAATATTATAAATTCAAGAGGCTTGTAAAAGCCGATGCAATAACAGAATTTGCGGAAAGGCTTAAAATTGATGCGGTAGAGGTGAGATATTGCACGTTTTCGGCGGTCGTGCGCGTGGCTGATATTAATACGCTCGTGAAAGAAATGGTGGGTGTAGAATGAGCAAATTCGACTATGACGCTTTTGTTGGCGATGAATACCGAGTAGCCGTAAGCAAGGAACGTTACACAAAAGAACAAGCAGCTGAAATTGCAAAGCGCGAGCTGATGACCGATAGCGTTGAATATGAGCCTGATATCTGCTGGGCATATTACGGCTTCGGCACAAACGATGACGGCGAGCATTATCACGGTTGGTGGCTTGTCAGAGAAAAATCCATGCGTGGTTGTCCCGTGTGGGTGTTCAGAGAACCACTGAAAGGCGGTGGAGGATGAGTATATCGATATTGATGGGCGATGCGTTGGAACAGCTTTGCACACTGCCGTCGAATAGCATTGACTGTTGTGTGACATCACCGCCTTATTACCACCTCAGAGATTACGGTGTTGACGGACAGATAGGGCATGAAGATACTCCTGAGCAATACATAAGCAAGCTAGTTGCTATTTTCGATGAGGTCTATCGGGTGCTAAAACCTGATGGCTCACTGTGGGTAAACATTGCGGATAGCTATATGAACAGCGGTAACGGCAGGAATAAAGACGGCATGTGTAATCCTAAATCCTGCCACAACGTACATAGCGCAGGTCAGATGACAGGCACAATTGCAAGACCTGCTACACATGCATCAATCAAACCAAAAGACCTCATCGGGATTCCCTGGATGTTGGCTTTTGCGTTACGCGAAAACGGATGGTATTTAAGGCAAGACATTATATGGAGCAAGCCAAACCCAATGCCTGAGAGTGTTAAAGATAGATGCACAAAATCGCATGAATATATCTTCTTGCTTTCGAGATCTCGGCATTACTTTTTCGATGCCGAAGCGATATCTGAGCCTGTTGCCGAAAGTACGCGCCGACGTTTGCTTCAGGATGTCGATAATCAAAAGGGGTCGATGCGGGTACCGGGTTTGAATAAGCCTATGAAAGCTTGCGCACCGAGATACGGAGGGAAGAAATATACTGCTACTCCCGAAGTGTTTAACCGAACGAAAAGTGGGAAAATGTATGAGCCAAGAGCTAGAAGGAACAAGCGTTCGGTATGGAATGTCAGTACAAAACCTTACAAGGAAGCACATTTTGCGGTGTTTCCTGACACGCTGATAACACCATGTATCCTCGCAGGATGTCCAGATGGCGGAACGGTGCTTGACCCGTTCTGCGGAAGCGGCACGACGTTGGTTGCAGCTCAGCGATATGGACGTAACGGCATCGGCATCGAGATCAATCCAGATTATGTCGCTTTGGCCGAGCGCAGACTTGCAAAGGAGCGTGAACACTTATGCGCCGCAACATGACCCCGCTCGAAAAAGCCGAACTCAGGCAGGAACAAAGAAAGAAGTGCCCTCCGTGCTCCGAGTGCCACAACTCGAAGAAGATTGACAACGTCCTGTATTGTAAGGTTAACGGCAAAATAATCTTACCGAGATTTTACAACGCTTGCTGCTGCCACGGCGAGAGGCTGAAAGGAGATTAAATCATGGAACGTTTTGTGAAATATGAAGCAGCTTCAACAAAAGGCGGTGTAAGACACGTTCATTTTGAAAAAGTAATTGATCTTTCAGAAATGATTGTAGTACAAGACCTAAGGCACTTTGTTGTAAAATACGACAATAAGGAGATAGTGGTTTTAATCAATATAACAAGTTCTGACGAGGTTGCAAAGGAATTTGTGGCAATGATAGAAAACTTCGCAGAAAATGGCGGAATACTTAATCTTAGCCGATACCAAGAGGAACCGATATACGGTATTTATGTGTAATGAGTTTATAAAACGACCGGAAAGGAATGAAAACATGAACTGCAATGTTAAAGATTCACTTAAGCGGCAGATATGCGCTGAAATAGCAGAAACCCTCGACGAACAGCGCATAGTATGGGAGCTGTTGACTATCGTTGTACTTCACGACGAGTTCGGACTCGGGCAGGAACGTCTTGAACGGTACGGCAGAGCCATGCAGAAGATGTACAACGAGTTTACCAACGAGAGCCGCTTGACCGATAATCCTCACCGTCGCGGCGAAAAGAAGATGTCGAATATAGATACAGCAGTTATCCGAATACTTCGCGCACTGAAATCCAACAAAATCGACTATCACCCTATTTTGGATATTGTCGATATGAAGATAGACGGCGTGAGCATGGACGATATGCTGGAGAAGATGGAGGGTACATAATGCGTGAGATTTTGTTTAGGGGCAAAGGAAAATATGACGGGATTTGGAAATACGGTTCTTTGGAAAGATTTATGCCTGATAGGTTGGATTTGGCAAATTATTTCATACTCTCCGAAACCGCCGCGCCCAACGCAACAAGTGTTATTCCCGAAACCGTAGGACAGTTCACAGGCCTTACCGACAGGAACGGGAAGAAGATTTTCGAGGGGGATATTGTAAAAACCCATTACGCCAATGCGCCGAAATCAGATTTTATAGAAACCGTAGTATTTCATAACGGAAAGTTTTGCGCATTTCATGAAAATAACGGTTGCAAACAATGGGCTATACTTTATGACGGAACGCCACATTTGCGGATTGATAAATCGGTATATATGGATAGTGTTGAGGTTATCGGCAACATTCACGACAACCCCGAATTGCTGAAAGGAGATTAAAGCGTGAAAAGACTTCAACTTCATAGAAAAATCAGCGAACACCCTGAACTGCTTGATCGACTATCCGACAGTAAAACCGCTGAAATGCTGCGTCTGCATTACATAGACGGCGTAGAGTGGCAAAGGATTGCGGCTATATATCATTACAGCATAGAAAATATTTACGTCCTCCGCAGAAAAGCTGTTGAGGAATTACAACGCATTATCGAAAGCGAGGTGAATTAATCGACTATGCCAACCAAAAAGAAAACCGACTATTTATCCGATGAGATTGAAGTTGCACAGGAAAATAAGCCCGTCAAGGGTAAGCGCGGTTCAAAATCAGCTTCGCTTGAACTTAACTGCAAAGCTTCTCCCGAAGTGATGTCCGAAATAATTTCCGATTCCCTCCATTGGTTTAACCGCCCCATAGTTAAAGACGATAACGAATGCCTTGAACGCCTTGTTGAGTTCTTCGACTATTACGCTAAAACAGGCGGAATCCCTACCGTAGAGAAAATGTGTCTTTGCTTAGGTGCATCAAAACAAGTTGTTTGGGATTGGCAGAATGGGTCTAAATCCAGCAAGCGAGCGGAATTGATAAAAAATGCAAAGGGAATTTTGGCAAGTATTGACGCGGATTTAGCTATTCGAGGGCTTATAAATCCAGTGGTCTATATCTTCCGAGGCAAGAACTATTACGGCATGAGAGATCAGCAAGAGCTTGCGGTCACTCATACAACCCGAATAGAGGACGGAATGTCGCAAGACGAAATACGCCGCCGACTATTGGAGGACTCCAGTTCCGAAGCTTCACCGACTATCACAGATACACCGACTATTGAAGTCACAGCAGAGGTCAAAGAATAATCGACTATCGACTATTCATCGACTATTTTACAGAATCACACCGCCTGAGAATTCCGGGCGGTTTTTCTGTTGGGGGGATAGATATAGTTATATAATAAAACCTTTTTCTTTTTAATCTACATTATTATAATATATAGGCTTCTCGGACAACAGCAGCGCGGCGGCGTGTAATATGTGCGCGGCATTATTTGTGAATGTGCTTAATTCGAGCGAGAATGTACCTATTTTGCGTTTTGTGCGTTTGGGTATATCCCTTTATGCCTAAAGCTATAAAATTGATTTTAGGGGCGATTTTGATTGAAATAGGGGTATGTTTGATTTTGGCTTGTGCTTGCCGCTGTCAGTATCAGCCGAAAACGTGCGCACAGCGACGCAGAAAAGCCCCGAGAAGCTGCGCAGCCTGTCGGGGTAGTGTTGGGATATTATCGGCGGTATCTGGTGCACCTGCTGCGCGTTATAGGCGGCGCTGGCTTGCTGCAGTTCCGGAGCAAAGGAAAAGCCCCACCAAAGCGGCGGGGCGGTTGTTATTGCTTTTTGGCTGCTGACAACAGGATCAGCACGGGAGCGGCTAAGATCATGAGTATAAACATTTATGCGGTCACCTCCTTGAGGTTGGGGCAGAGTCCCAAACCGCCATCAATGACGGGCGCACGCCTAAAGGCGTTTTTATGCGGGCATTTCTCGGAGCGCTCGCAATGGCGGCACTGTATCGCTATGTATTCGTCCAGAGTGCAGCGGAATGCGCTGCGGTTGTACGCTTCGGTGAGCTGGTTTTTGATTGTCTCTGTCATGGTGTTTATACCTCCTTATATGTTAAATCCTGCATCTATTTCTGTAATACCGCTGTAGTCGTTAGGTTTTGCGATTGTATGCGCCTTGTATCTGTAGCGGCAGGATAAACCATAACAACGCATATCTTCGTCACTGAGCCGCTTTATTTCGTCTATGACCCAAGTGCAGCCGAAGCACTCGGTTTCGGTTACTGCAAAATGCTCACCGTCAATATCTATCAGTAATCCATTTTTAACACAAGCGGACAGCGGGAACAAGTACAAATCCGCTTCGTATAAATTTTCGTCGGCCCACTTCTTAGCTTGTTCGATATTAAGTATTTCTAACATGGTGAATCCTCCTATAATTCGCGGCGTTTGCCGTGGTTTTTTGTTGTTGTCTGTATTCTACCACGATATCGTGGAGTTGTCAACACGTTTTCGTGAATAAATACCACGTTTTCGTGGAGTTCTACAAATACATCAAAATTCAAGAGTTTTGCGCACTTTGATTTGTGCAATTTAACAAGCTGCACTATATAAATATATGCGCGTGTATGTGTATGCGATAGTATAAACGTATCAGCAGCAAGACAACGGAATACCCGCAAGCCTGCGCAGATCTGGAAGGGTACCCCGGGGGGGCTGCATAGGTGCAGGGGGTAGGGGTGTCTTAACCCTCCGAGTAAAATTTTTTCAAAAAAAGCTTGACAAGCGCACGAAAACGTGGTAAAATATGATAAACGAAATACAAACACGCAGAAAGGATTGTGTATTATGAATGCGGCAGATGCTATAAAAGCAGCTTTGGCAGATAAGAAAGTTACTCAAAAGCGGCTTGCTGAGATGATGGGATATTCTGGTCAAACAGCTGTTGGCAACAGGCTCAACAGTAAAATCTCCTGCGATCTCTTAATTGAAATGCTCGAAAAGCTTGATTATGAGGTTGTGATACAGCCGAAAACACAAGGCAAACGCAAAGAGGGGTCTATTGTGTTGGAACCTAGCGGACTTCCTGATGGACGAAGCAAGAAGAAAGGAGAATAACTATGTTTTGGTTATTTGCGATACTGGCGGGTCCTGCAATTATTCTGTTGCTTGCTGCGAAAAGGCAAAACAAGTGAGGTGACGGCATGATATACGGCTACGCGAGAGTATCGACAAGGGGACAGGAGCGCTGCGGCAATTCTTTGCCCGAGCAAGAGGAGCGCATACGTCAGATGTACCCTACCGCGGAGATAGTGACCGAAGCATACAGCGGGGCAAGGGAGCGCCCGATATTTGAGGGTTTGATAAACAAGCTTGAAAAAGGGGACACCCTTGTTGTGTGCAAACTGGATAGATTTGCTAGGTCTGTTCAGCATGGTTTGCAATATATCGACCGTCTGCGCGAGAAAGGCGTGCGTGTGCATATTCTGAACATGGGACTTATCGAAGATACACCGATGGGCAGGCTTATTGTGACAAATCTGCTTGCATTTGCTGAGTTTGAGAGGGAAACCATTCTGGAACGTACACAGGCAGGCAAGGAACAGGCGCGGAAAACTAATCCCGATTACCGTGAGGGGCGCAAAAGGCTGAGTGTGCCTGAGAGCGTTATTGAGGACGTCCGCGCGGGCAGATTGAGCATTGCACAGGCGGCGAGGGATTGCTCGGTGAGCAGGTGCACTATTGAGCGTCGGTTGAAAGCCTGTTGAAAATTAAAAAAATTATAAAAAAGAGCGCCGCTGTGTAAGTTTACAGTTCGCGCCTATAAATCCGTGATATAATAAAATTGAATATATCAGAGCCATTGAGCCATTTTGAGAGAATTTCTCTCGGAGTGGCTCTTTTTTGTTTTTGGAGGAATTTATGGCAAAACGCAGAGACGAGATGTCAGGGCTTGAGCTTGTCGAACTGGCAAAACGCAGATTTCAAGGCAGCGTTGACGGATTGGAGCTTTATTTTGAGACGGTGCGGCAGTTTTTGCCCGATATGATCTCAAAAAAGCCGTTTTTTGAGGATATCTACAACAAAGCCATCGAATATAAGATAAAATACGCCACTGTTGACATTGATACTGCGCTGAAATTTTCGGATATAGCGAAAAAGACCGCACACGCACTGGCACAGGATTATTTCCACTATTATCTGCTGTATGTAGAATGGAACAGAGTTCCCGAGAAGAAATTCTATCCTCCGCGTATGAAAGCGTTGAGAGTAGTTGTGGACGACCTGCAAGACCTCGCAGATGGCGTTATCAAACTGTTGACGGTATCGTTGCCCCCAAGAATTGGAAAACTTGTTGCAGACGAAATACCTGTGCTCACAAGAGACGGTTGGAAAACTCATGGAGAGTTGGCTGTGGGCGATTATGTTATAAGTCCTAACGGCACTTTTGTGCCTGTTACTTATGTTTTTCCGAAAAATTATGCAAACACAAGAGTGCGTTTTACAGATGGCACGTTTATTGACGTCCACGAAAATCACGAATGGCTTGTGTATAATCGACACGCGCAGAAATACTGCATAATGGAAACGAAGCAGATGGCAGAGGATTTTCAGGACGGCAGCGAAAAAATCAGAGGTCATAGATATCATTATATGCTTCCTCCGAAAAATTATCTGATAGGCGAATATAAGAGATTGCCTGTTGAGCCTTACACTTTTGGTGCGTGGCTCGGTGATGGACGCAACAATAATCCTGATATCTGCGGAGATAAAGATGATGTTGCGATAGTGGAAAGAATAATTGCGGACGGCTATGCAATATCTTGGCATACCACACACAAAGACACAGGTGTTAAGTATTATGGTTTTAAAGAACTTAGAAAGCCTTTACAGCAGTTGGGTATGTGTCATAGCAGAAAAAGATTGCCTAAACATATCCCCGCGGAATATCTGACTGCAAGGTTTGACCAGCGTTTGCATCTGCTTGCGGGATTGCTTGACACCGACGGATGCCTGATGCGAAAAGAGCGCAGATATCAATTCACGACTGCGGAAGAACAGCTCAAAGAGGATTTTATATCTCTTGTTTCAACATTTGGCTGGCGTTGCTCTGTACAGGAAATCGAACCGCATACATCATCAAGCGGAATAAGAGGTAAACATAGATATTGGGTCATTGGGTTTAATCCAAACTGTTATATTCCGTGTCAGCTTGAAAGGAAACAGCTTAAGGAGTTCTCAAAACAGCGTAGGATTGCTGTATCTGACATAGAAAAAATAGAGCCGAAACAGGGCAATTGTATTTCCGTCGAGGGAGGCGTTTATTGTGTTGGAAAGAGGCTTACACCTACGCATAACAGCACCCTCGGAATATTCTTCCTTACTTGGCTGATGGGCAAATATCCCGACCTTGCTAACCTCATGAGCGGGCACTCCGACACGCTGACAAAGGGATTTTACAAGGAAGTGCTGTCAATTTTGCTTGACGAGGAATATTTGTGGGGCGATGTGTTCCCAGATTGCAAGATAGCTGCGACCTCTGCGGAGGACGAAAGTATTTGTATCAACAAACAGCGGAGATTTCCTACGCTTACCTGTCGAGCCATCGAGGGTACGCTGACAGGTGCGGTCGAGGTAGCTAAACTGCTGTATGTCGACGATATCATCAAAGACTTAGAAGAAGCACTAAGCCCTCAGAGATTGCAGAATAAATATAACGCTTATCTTAATCAGCTTAAGGACCGTAAAAAAGACGGTGCAATGGAGCTTCACATTGGAACGCGCTGGGCTGTTACTGACGTTATCGGAAAACTGAAAGAACAGTACAAAGACGATCCCACTGTGCGTTTCCGCGTGGTTCCTGCGCTGAATGAGAACGGCGAGAGCAATTTTGATTATCCTTACGGCTTGGGCTTCTCGACCGCTTATTACGAGGATATGAAAGCAAGTATTGACCCCGCGGAGTGGAATGCTAAGTACATGGGCGACCCTCAGCCCAGAGAGGGACTTTTGTTCCCACAAACGGAGCTTAATTTTTACAACGGCGTGTTACCTGACGGCGCCCCCGATGTTACAACGGTGTGTGATGTGGCTTTTGGCGGCGGTGACAGCTTATCTTCTCCGATAATCTATTGGTACGGCGATGTCGGATATGTGCACGACTGGGTGTTCAACCGCGGTGCGAAGAACATTACACAGCCTCTTATAGTTGCCGCTTATCACAGACACAAGATAATCAAGGCGAGGTTTGAAGCCAACGCAGGCGGCGATGTTTATGCGGATAATATCCGTGAACAACTGAAAAAAATAGGCGACAGACCATATATCTATTCCAAAAGAGCCGATACGAAGATGGGAAAGATGGCAAGAATACAGCGTGACGCGCCCGATATCAAGAAAATGCTGTATTTCCGCAACGATAAGAAGCGCGGCAAAGAATATGACGCGGCAATGAATGAGCTTACGCGCTACACGATAACTGCATCAAAGCAGCATGACGACGCGCCCGACAGTCTTTCTATGGCGGTGGACGAGCACTTGAACGGTATTTCCGAGCTGATGGTAGTTGATAGACCATGTTAATTTGTCAAGCCCTCTTTGAAAAGATTACAGTTTTCGGGCGAAAGTTTACAGTTCGTGAGAGAAAATTTGCGCTATAATGATAATAGAACTAATTTCAGGAGGGCGGTGTGGCTTTTGCGTTTTTACAAATTGCTCTGCCCTAAGTGTGGCAGATATCTGCTTAATGTGTCGGAAAACGCCGCGGGCGTTATTCAACCATACTGCAAGGGCTGTAAGTCTCCTGTAAATATACGATTGGGAGGTGTTGACAATGCCGCAAAGTGCGGTGCAAAGCGAACTGATACGCACCAAGCTTAGCAATTTCGGTAGGCTTGAATTGCTCGTTGAGGATAAAAAGTACGATAACAGCAACATTGTCGATGCACTCAACAAGCTTTTGGCTCAGCACAAGAAAAACAGCCAAGACATTCAAACCCTTTGGGACACTTATACCGGAAAGCAGGCTATTCTTAACCGCGTTAAGGTGATACGTCCCGAGATATGCAACAAGATCGTTGAAAACCATGCGGCTGAGATAGTGGATTTTAAAACAGGATTTACATTCGGTGAGCCTGTGCAATATATTTATCGCGGCGAAAGTCAGCACGACGATAATTCCAATGATGATAATGGAATCGGCCTGCTCAACCGCATAATGGATATGACGGATAAATCCACAAAGGACAGAGAGCTTGCAGAGTGGTTTTATATCTGCGGTCAAGCCTATAGGATAATTCTTCCCGATTTGACGAATGAGGCAAAGATACAATCCTATGTATGCGACCCGAGATATACATTTGTAGCAAAAACGGCTGATTATCGCAGAAAGCCAAAGCTCGCGGTCACATATACCTGTGAGGAACAAGGGCTTAACGGCTTTGATTCCAAGCAGAAGTATTCTGTATACAGCGATGACCATTATTGGCTTATCGTTGACGGAAAGATAATTGAGGACTGCGACATTTTTACGGGAATACCCATCATAGAATATAGGCTGTGTCCGTCAAGACAGGGAGCGTTTGAAAAAGTGCTGCCGTTGCTGGACGCGCTGAATAACATGGAATCGAACCGCATGGACGGCGTTGAGCAGATAATCCAGAATTTTATCTGGTTTAATAACTGCGAGGTGGACGCCGAGAAGCTGGATCAGCTTAAAGATAAGGGCGCTATTCAAACACGCTCTTCAAATGGAAATCAGGCCAGTATTCAGATACTTACCACAAATCTTGATCAGCAGCAAAGTCAGACATACGTTGATTACTTGTATCAGATGGTGCTGACGATAGCCGCTGTTCCCGATCGCAAGGCTTCGGCAGGTGGCAACACGGGACAGGCTCTCGTTATCGGGCAAGGCTGGACGGGTGCGGAGAGTGCGGCAAAAGCTATGGAGCTTGAATTTAAGGCAGCGGAAAAGCGCTTTCTGAGGTCTGCGCTGAATATTCTCAAAAATACTGCCGAATACGGCGAACAACTGTCCTCGCTGACGTTTTCCGATGTTGATGTGAAATTTACACGCAATCAGACAGATAATCTTCTCACAAAGACACAGGGCCTTATAAATCAGCTTGAAGCAGGCGTTCACCCGAGAATTGCAATAGCTAACTGTAATTTGTACAGTGATCCCGAACAAGTTTACCTTGACAGTCAGGAATATCTTGTAAAGTGGAAATTACAGGAGCAGTCAGAGAATGTTCCCGATGTCCTTGACGGAGAGTTAGAACAGATAATGTCAATGTTGGGCGCTTCTTCAAACCCCGACAAAAACGGCGGTGATGTAGCTTGACGTTGGCAGAGGTTGACCGACTGAATATCCTCTATTTCGGAGATATGCAGCTTTCCGCAAAGGAAAAGGCGCTCCGCGTAAGGATAGCGACCGAATTTGAGGTTTTAGTAAGAAAATATTTGCTGACATTGCAGACTATACTCACCTCGGCAAAGCCAGAGCAGGAAAAAGATGCAATGGTAGCTATGGCAGCGATAGCATTTTCGCGCGAATATCGGAAGTTTTTCAATCAGTGGTATTACAAATATTATGATGAAGTTTCCAACGGAACTGATCCACGAGGGAATGAGGCAGAATGGCGCAATACACACTCTACAAGGCTTTCTGCGTGGTTGGCAAATACAGTACGTAGCACTTCTTCGGGCGGGGTTATGAGCCGTCTGCGCACGGAAATTCGAACAGAAGTGAACGCGATGTGTAATCTTGCCGTGTTTTGTGCTCTTGCTGATAGCGGGGAAAAGATCAAAATGTGGAAATCGCATAAAGACGAGCTTACAAGACCTACTCATGCAAAAGCTGACGGGCAAACCGTGCCTATACACGAGCCTTTTGCAGTTGGCGGTTATCTGATGATGTTCCCGGGCGATACTTCTCTTGGCGCACCCCCACAGGAGGTTGTGAATTGCCGATGTGTAATCACACGGGCAAAACTTGATTAGACTCCTTTCGGTTTTCTCCTTTTATAGCGGCGGCTTGATACACCGCCGCAACACGAGCAAAAGCAGCGCATGAGCTGTGATTGTTCCATAATATACTTCTTTAAACGTGCTGCAGTACGTCAACACTGCGGCATATCTCCGAGAGCAGTGCACGAGCTGTTATCGGTGTCCTTTCTGTGGCGCGGCAGTTGTAGCCTTTCTGCCGCGTTTATGGGAGCGAGGGCGCATGAGCCTTAGCTTCTATCCCGAGTGTTTGCTTTGGTTTTATTACTGTTTCGTGCGGCTGCTCATGTAGTCGCACGATATGGGAACGTATTTCAGTTGGAAAGAAAACGGAGCGGTACTGCAACGCAGTGCGCAATGCGTTGTAGGAAACCCCGATGTCACAGGTTCGAGTCCTGTCGTTCCCACCATATTGCTTGGTAGAGAAGTGGTCTATCTCGCTTGCCTCATAAGCAGGAGGTCGCAGGTTCGAATCCTGCCCTAGCAACCAAAATGCAGCCATGCGATAAATGGCAAAAATAAGACCGCGCACCACGGCGTAAAACAGGTGTGTAAACTGAAAGGAGCAAGACTATGGCTATGTCAAGAGATGATGTCAAGGCTATTTTCCCTGACGCTACCGACGAGCAGATAAGTGCTATCCTTAATTCGCATCATAATGATGTGAAAGCGGAGAGCGCGGCAGCTGCAAGGACGGCCGCAGAACAGGCGCAGACAGCCTACGACACAGCACTCCAGAATCTCAAAAACGTTCAGAAACAGGCAGATGACAGCAAGGCTGAAAAGGTCGATATCGAAACGCGCTTTCAGCAGCTTCAGCAGAGCTTTGATACCATGAAAGCGGAAAATGCGAAGCTTCAGAACAGAGCAACTGCGATATCTGCTTTTACTACAGCAGGAATTGCCGCTTCGCAGTATGAACCGCTTCTTGAAGGCATTGTTTTTGAGGACAAGGAAAAGACCGCGGCGCTCACAACAAGCATCATTGCGGCTATAACAGCGGCGCGTGACGCCGCCAAGGGAGAAGCGAAGCAGGAGCTTATTCAGGGCACACCTCCTCCTGCTGCAGGTACACCGCCCGCAACGCCTGAGATGAATTATCAGAATGCTGTAAAAAGCGGAAATATTTTTGATATCATCAATTCGGCTGACGCTATGGCAGCTACAAACTCATAACAACAACTTAATATTCAGAGCCATGAGCCAATTACCGTTTTAAGCGGCAGTTGGCTCTTTTTTTTGTGTAAAGGAGATGAAATCACATGGCTACAGCAACTTCATTTGCGTGCCCTAATTACAGTGGCGTGCTTTACACCAGAAGCAATACTCAGACCCCGTTCCTTAA
The DNA here is from genome assembly GCA_015067175.1 of Oscillospiraceae bacterium. GTDB lineage: Bacteria > Bacillota > Clostridia > Oscillospirales > Ruminococcaceae > CAG-115. The sequence goes on from SVMX01000009.1 coordinate 40,611, forward strand.
CCTTATCGGTGCGCCGAAGCAGACAAACAGTGTGAAATTCGCGGTGAATCAGGAATATGCGCTTGTCGCACCCTCTCAGCCCAGTATTTCGGAGATCGCGTCCGTGAACGCACCGGAGGCAAAGCCCACAGGCAGAGAGCAGAAGTATAACGTTACTCAGATATTTCAGGAAACTGTATCTGTTTCTTACGCAAAGCAGTCAAACATGGGAACGCTGAGCGGTATCAACGTTGCAGGACAGCAGGCGGCTCCCGTTGATGAACTGGCTTTCCAGAAAGCTGCAACTATGCAGAAGATCATGAATGATATCGAGTATACCTGCATCAACGGTAAGTTTGTGGAGGCACTGGACGACAATACCGCAAACCAGACCAGAGGTATTCTTGAAGCTATCGAAACGAACGCTATGCTTGAAACAAGCGGCCTTTCCAGCTCTACTATCCGCAGCGTACTGAAAAGCTTCTTCAAGTCGATGTACGACAATACAAAGCAGTATCTCAACGGCCACACTATCATGGTGAATTCTACTATCAAGGGTGCTATCTCTGAAGCGTATGAGGGAACGCACTTCGTTGTTTCCAACGGCTTTAAGCTCGCGGGCGTTGATATTCAGGATCTCATGACCGATTATGGCACTATGCATATCGTCCTTGCTCCCACGATACCTGCCAACACGCTGCTTTGCTTCAGACCTGAGATATGTCATCTCGTTGAGCAGCCCACTCCCGGTAAGGGCAATTTCTTCTATGAGGAACTCGGAAAGAAGGGTGCTGCAAACGAGGGCGAGATATTCGGTCAGCTTGGCCTTGATTACGGTGCGGAATTCCTGCACGGAAAGCTGGTGTTTGGATCATGATTATTAAGCGGAACGGAAAGCCCCGTATTGTGACAGATAAGGGCAAGGTTATCGCAGAGTTCAGCAAGGACGGCACCGCAAAGGTCGATGATAAGATCGGCGCAAAGCTTGTGAAGCTCGGCTACGCGGAGGTCAAGGAGCAGCCGCTCGCCGACACTCCTCACGATACGGACGGAGGTGCGGCTGATGACACAAGCGGAGAAACTGAAGCGCAGACTTCCGGAAGCGAGTGATACGGATATCGAGGACCTTCTGGATAGCACTGCTGCTATTATCAACAACATCAGAAACCCATTCGGCGAGATCCCCGAGGAGATAGAACCGAGATACAACGATCTTCAACTACGCATGGCTGTGGAGCTTTTCAATAAGGAAGGCGCGGAGGGTCAGACCTCACACAGCGAAAACGGCGTGAGCCGCGCTTATTCCTCGGCGTGGGTAAGCTCTGAGTTGTTAAACGAAATTGTCCCGAAAGCGGCGGTGATATAATGCGTGACCTCAAAAGAAATCAGGTGAAGATCTCCTATAAAAATCTTGTTAATAAAAAGGAGATAACCGATGAATACGGTAACGCGACAGGCTCTTATGAGCGCATTTACAGCGATGTCAAAGAGCTTTATATATCCGTTTCCGCTAATCGGGGCGATGTCGAAGTACAGGGCTTTGGAGCACAGCTTGACTATGACCGCACTCTCATGACATCGGATATGAGCTGCGAGATTAACGAAAACAGCATTGTTTACATCGGCAATGAAACTTATACCGTTAAGGCGCGTGCTGTGTCCATCAATCAGATACAGATTGCCATTAAGCGCGAGGAGATCAATGAAGATAATACAAGTACCACTGTCTAAGTCGGGTATCGAAAAGGCTATTTCTGAGCTGAAAGAGTACCGCTATAAGGTGGCGAGTATGGCTGAAATGCTTGCCGACAGGCTTTGTGCTGAGGGCGAGCAGATCGCTCTTCTTGAAACGGCTGATATTCGCATGACGGGCGATCTCAGAAAGAGCATTATGCACGACACGCACGGCAAAGCGGGATTTGTGGCTTGCAAATGCGGCTATGCGGTGTTTGTTGAATTTGGTACCGGTGTAAAAGGACGGGCAAAGCCTCACCCTGATGTGGCTATACTTGGGTGGAGCTACGATGTGAACAATCACGGCGAGCTTGGCTGGTGGTACCCCACTGACGAAAGCGACACTAATCCAACAAAGCGGCGCGGTAAGGACGGTGGACTTTATGCATGGACAAAAGGTATGCCATCACGTCCGTTTATGTATAACACTGCTGAACAAATGCGTTCGCTGATAATCCCTATTGCAAAGGAGCTGCTTAAATGATCGATATTGAAAGCATTGTTTTTAATACTGTCGCAAAGCCGCTTCGCACAAAGCACAAGGATATTTTTATAAGCGGCGAGGCGGTCGATGTGCCATCTACGTTTCCTGCAGTGACGATCGTTGAGAAAGATAACTCTGCATACGCAAAGACGCAGACTGCTGAGAGCCGCGAAAATCACGCTGCATTGATGTATGAGATAGACATATATTCCAACCTTGCGAGCGGTAAAAAGCAGCAAGCAAAGGGTATAGCGGCTGAAATAGACGCGCTTATGGAAAGCATGGGCTTTATCCGTACATTCGGACAGCCAATAGACAATTTTGCTGACACGTCCATATATCGCTATAAACTGCGGTACAAGGGCATAGTTGGCAAGGACTACACGATCTACACAAGTTAGGAGGTAATTTATGGGTATTGCAATTTCCTCGGCCGGCATTAAGGTGCTGTACGCCGTAGAGACCACAAAGGGCGTAATGCCTACAACCGACGCAGTAAAGATTCCTGATATCAAGGAGCTGCCCGACTTTAACGTTGAGCCTGAAAAGCTGGAAACAACCACATTCGACAACCTTGATTACAAGACCTTTATCAACGGTCTGAAAGATCTCTCGGGCGCTTCTGCCTACAAGGCAAACCTTACAGAGGAGCTGCTTGAAGAGTGGGACAAGCTTGTCACAGCGCACGAAGCAGGTAAGGAGAACGGTCTCAACACATGGTTCTTTATCGTTATTCCCAAGTGGGAGAACTGCTGCGCGTTCACCGGAGAGCCTGCAAAGATGGGTCTGCCCGGTGTCGGTGTAAACGCGGTATACGAAACATCGGTATACATAACTCCCACAGGCGAGCCTCGTTGGACAGACTCTATTCCTACAGTAGCAGGAACGAACACACCTTAAATCATACTTAATATAAATCACAGGAGGAAAAATCAATATGAACAAGCAGATCACACTTACTCATGAGGGAAAAACGTATACTCTCGAATTCACACGCGCAACTGCGGGTGATTTTATCAGACAGGGCTTCGGTATAACAGACATTTATGACAAGGCTCCTATCGCAATGATACCCTTTATTCATTGCGCGTTCAAGAGCAAGCAGTCTCAGATGTCTAAGGCTAAGGTAGAGGAGATATACGACAGCTTTTCTGATAAGCAGAAGCCTAAATTTGTGGCTGCGCTGGTTTCTATGTTTACTGATACCTACACTTCCCTTATCGGCGACGAGAAAGGCAGCGACGAGGGAAACGTGACATGGGAGCAGAACTGGGACGGCGAGTAAACGCTCCCATAATAGAGCTGTTTGAAAAAGCCTGCCCGTTTTATATGTCGATAGGCATGAGCTATGAAGAATTTTGGGAGGGCAATGTCGCTCTCCCAATTTTTTATCTTAAAGCACACAGAATGAAAGCCGAGCAGGAGCACGAACAGTTAGATTATGCCGCATGGCTTAATGGCGTATATACGAAACGTGCGTATGAGGTAGTGCTGGCAAATGCATTTTCCAAGCAAGGTACACCGATGCAGACGTATTACGATAAACCCATGAGCCAACTCAAAAAAGAACATAAGAAGTCTGATGAGGAAAAAGAACGCGAGGGTGAGCTTCAGCGTATGCAAGCTATCGTGGCTCTTAAAAACTTCGTTAATGCTTTTAAGAAAAAGGGGTGATTGAATGGCAGAAGCTACTATTGACGAGCTGCGGATAGAGGTTGAAGCAGAATCACAGCAGGCGGCAAGTAACCTTGATAGCCTTATACAGCGACTTGAACGGCTGAAAGCACCTGTTGCGGAAATTGCAGGAAGCAATGGAATTACAAAAATATCAAAGCAGATAAAGAAGCTCAGTGAAGCAAGCAAGCAGTTGCAAACCATGACAGGCTTTGATAATATCACAAAGCTTGCTAACTCCCTCAATACATTGAGCGGGGCGGGCAGCTCCACGGCTGCAAATATCAATCCTATAATTAGGTCGCTGCGAAAGTTTTCGGAGGTCGTTCCTCAGATAAACGCGCTGCCTAACATCAACATTGCTAAGATAGGAATGCTATCCGAAGCGGTAGCGCCGTTGCAAAGCACGAATATAACATCTGTGAATTCTTTTCTTAACGCTCTGAAGAAAATTCCTAAGATAGCTACAGAGCTTCAGAACGTGGATTTGGATAAGTTCACCGATGATATGAACAGACTTGCGCAGGCAATGTCCCCGCTTGCAGAGCGAATGAACGAGGTCGCGAGGGGCTTTTCTGCAATGCCCGAGCAGCTTCAACGCTACATTACACAGATGGAACGTGCAAATACGGGAGTGAGCGGAAACGCAGGCGGCTTGACAGGATTGTCGGGTACATTAGGCGGTCTGAAAACAAGAGCGGTCGCGGCGGTGGCGGTGCTGAGCAGACTTTACAGCAAGCTTGCTGATTGTACAAATGTTTCTAACCAGTTTGTAGAGAACATAAACCTTTTTACCGTTACAATGGGGGAAAGCGCCGATGAAGCATACCGTTTTGCTGAAGCGGTGAACGACGCTATGGGTATTGATACCTCCGATTGGGTGCGGTATCAGGGCTTTTTCCAATCTATCGGAAAGGGCTTCGGAATTGCGACCGAAAAAGCAGACCTCATGTCGCAAAATCTCACACAGCTTTCTTATGATTTGTCCTCGTTCTATAACACATCGGTGGACGAAGCTTATAACAAGGTTGTGTCTGCGATTTCCGGCGAACTTGAACCGTTAAACTTAGCGGCTTGATACAGTGATGTATCTCGAATAACATAGTGAACTGCCAAATGGCAGGTGTGCGCTTCACGTTTAGTAATCACAGGAAATGGTGATGAAGAAGCGTGCTGACAGGGAAAAACTAAGTCTGAAAAGGAATTGATATGACTGGTGTTATCTACCAATACAAAATCAACGCGAAATATTATGTAGGGAAAACTTATGGTGCTGAGAGAAAACGCAAATCTAAGCACAAATATGAGGCTTTTACGCTCAATAAACAAACACCGTTTTCCAGAGCAATACGAAAATATGGCTGGGAATGTGCCGAAAAGGGTTATAGCGTAATTGAAACGATCGAAGCAGACACGGTTGAGGAGCTTAATGCGCTTCTTGTTGATCGTGAAGAATACTGGATAAAACAACGAAATTCGGTGGTGCCTAACGGCTATAACATCTATTCAAGAGGCACACAAATGCCGCCGCATACTTATGACAAAGAGCAGATATATAAGCGCGTTTCGGAAAGCCTAAAGGGCAAATATATGAATTGCGAAGCTACAAGTCGGCCAGTATATTGCATAGAGCAGAAGCGTTGGTACCCTTCTATAAGCGAAGCAGAACGACAAAACAACATAGCCAAAAGCAGCGTGGAAAAAGCAGCAAGCGGCAAAAATGTAACTGCAGGCGGTCTGCACTGGAATTACGACGGAACTGACAAAGTAAGGCAAAACCTACATAAGGCAATCAGCAAACCTGTTTATTGCGTTGAAACAGGAGTGCAATACCCATCAATTTATGCAGTCGCAAAGGAACTGTTTGGGGATAAGGCCGGCGTTAAGAAAAGCCTTGTTCAAAATGCTATAAGGCATAACCGAAAAACTTGCGGCTTAACTTTCAGATATGTTAATCCTGTGCTTTCGGAAACGGAAGTCTAACGACCATTCCTTGGACGTGAAATTCGTCAACAGAAGTAGGGGCAGGGCGAAACTCCCTGCTGGGTGAAACCCCCTTAAATCGAAGTGCTATGGGGCTGCTTAGGCAGTCTGTGATATGGTCTACTCCCCTAAAAAATATCGGGAAACCGAGGGTATAAAGGTAAGACGTTACGGATTCGCTCTTGACGAAGCTACTCTGAAACAGGTAGCCTACGAAAAGGGCATAACACAAAGCATTGAAACAATGACACAGGCGCAGAAAGCACAACTGCGCTATGTGGCGATACTGGAGCAGGCGGGTAATATCGGTGTGCTTGGCGATATGTCGAGGACAATCGACACTTCCGCAAACCAGTTAAGAATACTGGAAGCGCGTTTACAGCAGTTTGCGCGAGCTGTGGGTAACATGGTAATGCCTGTTTTATCGCAGTTCCTGCCGTACATGACCGCGTTTATCCAGCTTCTTACAGAGGGTGCGCAGGCTATCGCGGAATTTCTCGGCTTTGAGCTGCCGAAAATAGACCTTAATACGGCCAGTGTCACAAACGGTTATGATGATATAGCAGACGCTACAAATGCGGCTACCGAAGCCACAGAAAAGTTCAAGGGCAGCCTTGCGGGCGTAGACCAGCTCAATATCATCGGCAGTAAGAACGAAAGCGGCGCGGGCGACGGCGCAGGTTTGAATTATGACCTTAACATCGATCTTCCGTCTTATGACTTCCTCAACGGTGTTGAGAGCAAGACTAAGGAGATATTTGAGGGAATGAAGAAAACTCTAAGTGAGCTTATTCCTCTGTTTGAGTTGCTTGGTGCTGCTATAGCTGGTGCAGGAATAATAGTTCTTGCTGATAAAATATCTGCCAGCGGAGCTGCTTTTGCGCGTCTTAGCAGAATTTTCGGCGGGTTAGGTACTGGTGCCGAAAAATTTGCTGTCGGTCTTGCGGGTGGCCTTGGTAGCTTTGTTTTGTGGAAAAACGCTTTAAAAAGCGTAACAAAAGGCACAAGCGATTGGAGTTCGGCTTTGGCTACAACGCTGCCGCTAACGGTGGGAATCGGCGCTGCATTAAGCAAAGCGATGGGTCCTGTAGGTTGGCTGATAACAGGTGTAGGAAGCCTTGCGGGCGCATTGTGGGGTGTTACTGAGGCACAAAATGAGCTTGACAGACAGCTTGCTGATAGTATTATGTATTCCGACAGAGGCGGTATTGCTATAAACACGCTTGCTGATGGTTTTTCGGGGTATTTTGATACAATAACAAAGGGCTATGACGATATCATAGCAAACACAAACGCCTTTAAAGATAATCAGCAGAAGATAGAGGACGCGGCTGACGAAATCTATAACATCACAGGCAAGTATCAGGCGTTGGGCGATGAGATGACCGCGGAAGATGCGAGCACTATAAGCGAAAACATCAAGATGATAGCTGATAGTATAACCACTAATCTAGGCACGGCTACTCAGAGTATTATCGAAGGTCTCCAAACTAAATTCAATACACTTGCTGAGTCGTTGGGAAAAGATGTTGACGATATGGTCGGCAAGTTCTATTTGCTTGAAGCAATGGGCGGCTCGGCTGTAACGGAATTAAGGCGACAAGCAGATACGATCATTGCTGACATTCTGGGCGGCAACAATAGCAAAGAAAAGCTGCAGGAGCTTAACGATGTCGTCAAAAAAATGAGCGGGAGCGCATCTACCAAGACCACAGAGACCGTTGGTTTTGAAATGGCACTGCAAAACTTTGACTATGCAGGTATCGATTTTGGTGATGAAGATGCAGTGAAGCAGGCGTTTGATAGCATTAACGCCCAAGCAGAAGCTGCAAAATCCTCTATAAACGATGCTTGGGCGGGTCAAGTATTGGAACTTGACAGCCTTAAAACGTTCTATGAGGGTTTAGGCATTGATGCAGAATTCGATGCTAAACTCGGTGCGGGAGCGTTTGACGAGCTTTTTGCTGATACGCGAAAAACTTTAGATATGGGTTACCAGTCTGAGCTCGATAAAATTGATCTCGGAACAGTGGCATTCGCTTCGATGGTGCAGAATGAGCTTGACAGACGTGTGAGCGAAGCGCAAGAAGCAATCAATCCGTTATGGTATGAGGATTTGGCTATTCAGAGTTTTGGTACTTTTGAGATTGAAGGGCATTCAATAGTGAAAAATCCCAAAGACGAAAGAGTAAAAGAACAATTCTCGGGTATTCAAGAGATGATCGACAATATACTGGGAGATTTCGATGTTTCTGGCGCTTCGGAAGCGAGCGCTTGGCTGGTGTCTGGGCTGAAAGACGGTTTGTTTGAAAATGCATCGGAGTTTTATACTGCGCTTGATGACATTTCCGAGCAAGGGTGGAGCGAATTTAAGCGTGTAAATGGAATCGCTTCTCCGTCTAAGGTGTATGCTGAATTTGGAGGATATATTGCTGAAGGTCTTGCAAACGGCATTAGCGGTAATACCGTTATTGTAATAGCGGCTATAGACGAGCTTTACCGTCAGATGATCGCTGAGGTTGCGGTGCATCAGGCGCTTATTGCTCAGAAACTCGCAAGTGGTTTCAGTGCAGACAGCAAGTTTGATTACCGTGTAAGCGACAACCAAACTGATGTCAAAGGCGGTGTGTTTGAAGGCTTGAGCAGCATATTTGAAGCTTTCGGCGGCACGAGCAACGAAGATGACGAAATACCTATCTCTATCACACTGCATTCTACAGTCGAAATAGACGGCGATGCAGTAGGCGAAGCAGCTGCACGCTATGATAGCAGGCAGGCTCGCGTGACTAACGGTAAGTAATTTTGCTCTTGACAAAAATCCCCTCTCAGATGTATAATGTGGATAACATTAACATTTAGGAGGGGCATTTTCGTGCGTAAATCTATACTTGCAATGGTATTGGCGGCAGTTTTGTGCTTTTCGGGTTGTTCGGGCAATTCATCTAGTGGCGGAGAAACATCAATTACACAACATGTGAACAGAGAGGAACTAAAAGTTGGGTTTGAGAAAAAATGTGATACCCTTGTAAACTCGTTTATGACTTCTTCCCAATCAACAGATTTCGATGTAAAGCTTACTGTGCCGAGAGTGAATTACGAAGATGATGCGTACAGTCTATCTAAAATTTATGTAGTGTCGGCTACTGGCAACGATGAAGATGAAAGAGCTTTAATCAGTTTCTTGGATATATATTGTGAAGATGAATACCAGTATTTCCAAACGTTGAAGAGGTATATAGAGTTTATAAGTGAAAATGCGATTGATATTTCCGGGCGCGAACAATATATTATCAGCGTCAACGCAACGGAGTCAGGGATCGTGGATATAGGCATTACTTGCAGTTCTTACGGGGCTAGTATAGTGTATGGTGACAGGAGCATTAAATCGGCGTATTCGAGCAGACTAAAAAACATGGAACTGTTTAAAGACAGCAGTGAATCTATTGCGATAAGAGGGTTGATAAAGTTTGAAGATTTGCCAAGTGATGTTGTTTCCTATGATATAACTGTCATGTACAATGATAAAGCGATTACGCATAAGTGGTATTCGTTGGATAATGATGGCGATAAGGTTTTTGTTACGTACATTGACGATGGCACATATGACAACCTAACCGATGACGAACTGCTATATTATGCTTACAGCGCAGTGCATGACAAGCAAAACGAATTAGAATCTTTGAATGAGTTCTGCTTTGCTCACAAATCGGGCGAGCTTGTAGGAAATATTAGTTATTTCAACCATTCGTTTGGTAATGTTGCGTACGCTCATTGGAGTGGGCAGTATGAGCATTTGAATTCTGATCCGCTTAACCAAAGTTTGTTAAGTGAATTGAATGGAGAAAAAGCTGAATGAAACAACTAATAATACTGTGGAACAAATCCGCGAGCATAATCTTATGAGAGGGGTATTTTTATGGAGTGGCTTTTTTTTGTTGTGCCAATACTAATTGTTGGAGCTGTAATTTACGCACACAGGTGGTATGTTAAAAGAAAAGAAAAAGAACGAGATCAAGCATACAAACCCGTTATCTGTCCTGACGAAAAGTTGGAATATACAAAAAAACAATCAAAGGTAGAGACAAAAAGGCGACTTGTAATAAGTGCAGCTATAGGCACTGTTTTGCTTATAGTTGTTATAGGGATATTCGTGTGGAATTCTACGTCATGGAAAAGGGATTTTCAAATACAGTATGTTGGATATGAAGATGTGTTGGGTGGAGTGCATAAGTACAAAATAAAAAATCTAACAAACAACACTTATAGAAATGTACGGGCTGTTTTTAGTATTGAAAATGTGTATGGAAATTTAACTGTTGAAGATTATGTGGGATCATTTGAACAAGGCGAAGAGGTTGAGTATAATTTTTACTTTAGAGATGTAAAAGAAGAAGCAAATAAACAGGATATTGAGTTGTTTTTGGCTCATGTTAGCCTTGAAAAACTATACTGGTGATAGAGCTAGCTCGCAACAATGGGTGCTTTTCCATTACAAAAGCGCCCCGTGGAGAGGAGCGCTTAATAATTATGTGTTTAATATAGTCTTAAATCTTTCAACGGCTGTATCGTTATATCTGAATGAATCGATTTCCTTGGAGGAGTGCTGAGCCTTATCGCGGTACCATTCGCCGTATTGTGAGGTTTTCAGCCCGTATTCATTGGAGAGCTTGCCTATCCTCTGAGCGGAAACACCGAACATCTTTCCGATTTCCGTTGCGGTGTACATTCTTTGCTGTGAAACGGGAAGCGGTACAATAGTGAAGCCTGTGAGCGCCTCCGCTGCTTTGGAGACCAATATGTTCTTGTACTCGGTAGAAAGCGTGTCAACCTTTGCAAGCTTTAAGAACTGGTTGGACAACCGCACACGGGCGTTGCTTTCCCTGATTTCAAGGTCTTTGTTGGATTTCGGGCGTGTGCTGTATTCGCCTGTCTTGCGTATCGTTGGGAGAACTTCGTCAAACACCCAGCTCTCAAACTGCTCTGCCGCAGGGAGCTTGCTGTGTGCTATCAGGCGGTAAATATCTCCCTCGGGGATAAAAGTCATCTCAATAGTCTTATCTGCCGACTGTGGGTGAGGTACGGTACATTTCATACCATACCTACAATGGCGTTCTATAGCCTTGTGTGGCTGGTCGTAGCCAAGCGCCTTTGCGACATCAGAGCCGCAAAACAGCACCTTGCCGTTCTCGTCGATTGTTCTGACCTGACCGAAATTCGGATTGTTAAATACCTGTAACTTGTTCATAAATGTACCTCCTATTATGCCTGTTCTTCTTTTTCTGCCTGCTTGATTTTTTCGATTGCCGCCCTGATCTGTTCTACCTCTTTATCGGTAAAGTCGTATCTTAGCTTGCGTGAGAGGTAGTTATCGGTAATGCCTAATGCATCAGCAACTTTCCAAAGTCTGATACCCTCGCCGATTATCATCGCTCTGACTTCTGAGCCTTTCATTGTGTTCACCTCGCTTTCTATTGATTGCCTTATATTCATTATAGCACAGATTTTTCTTTGAAAACTGTAAACTTTCGCCCGAAAACTGTAATCTTTTAAAAGGGACTTGACAAGTCGGTTTGTTATGTTTGTACAAAAAGAAAACCCCGCTTTTGTGCGGAGTGTAGAATATTTGAAAACCTCTTGACTTATTGGCAGACGCAAAGTATAATATATTTAGTGGCAGACAGAAAGTGAGGTGGAAAGAATGTCACCAAGAACAGGCAGACCCAAAATTGAAAATCCCAAAAGCGAAAGAATAACAGTGCGGCTCGATAGTGAATATGCAAATATTCTGAAACAGTATTGCGAACAAGAAAAAATCGAAAAGGCTGAGGCTATTCGTAGAGGAATTTCAAAGCTAAAGCCTGATATAAAAGAATAAACCGCTGCTCCCCTACCACAGTTTGCAACGGTTTATGTCCCACAACCCAAAGAGGATTGCTAAATACATTATAGCATATCCTCCGAGGGAAATCAAGACTTTTAGGAGGATATTTTATTATGGAACTCGCAACAGTAAACAATCAGACAATGGCTATCAAGGAGTATAAGGGACAGCGTGTGCTGACATTCAAGGATATTGATAAGGCACATTGCAGAGTAGATGGCACTGCGCACAGAAGTTTCAAGGCGAACAGAAAACGCTTTATAGAGGGTGTCGATTATTACAGACTGAAAAAGGACGAAATTCGTCCCTTTGGAATAAATAGCCCTAATGGTGCGATTGTTATCACCGAAAGCGGCTACCTCATGCTTGCAAAGTCATTCACTGACGACCTTGCATGGACGGTACAGCGCGAACTTGTGAACTGCTATTTCCGCAACAAGCCGCAGACAGCCGTTCCCACCAAAGGCGAACAACTCACCCTTGAAACCTCGGAATATTTCTATTATGACAAGAGTTACAACGGTAAACCCGTCCTGTCGGCGGCTGATGTGGAGCATTTCACAGGCATAAAGTTGCATAAAATAAGGCAATGTCTCAAAACATTCTGCGAAAAGCACATTGACTATATCCTGTTAGAGGGTCCGTGGCTGGCGCAGTACAAGGCGCAGAATCCGAATGTAAGCAAACTCGCTTCTGCGGAGTTCGTTGTGACAAAATCGGGCTTTGTAAAGCTGATGAAATTTTGCGACTGTAAAACGGATACTCCGAAGTGCTTTATTGAGGAGAAAAAGCCTGTTATAGCTGCTCCTTCAGAATCTATGCACCGCCTTATGGGATATATACAGAGAGAAATACAACAAATTGATTGGATATCCAATCTAATGCTTACAACAAATACGACCGAAGTTCTGAACAACTATCGCAAAGACCTCATTAATCGCATTAAGGGTCTGAGAGGGTATTGTTCAGATATTGAAACTATCCGCATCGGATAACAACTGGATAACTAAGCACTCGGAAACGGGTGCTTTTCCTTTTTGCCGCGTGGATTCCGTAAAGTTTACAGTTTCCTATTGCAAAAATATGCTATAATAAAAACAGAATAACCAAGAGCCATTGAGCCATGCGACCGATATAATCGGCTGTGTGGCTCTTTTTGTTTCCGGAGGGTACATGGCAAATATCACATATCTTAAAATCGACGGAGTTACCATGCCGACTCCGAGTAAATACACGCCTGTTTATTCCGATTTCGACAGTGACGATAGTGTGCGAAATGAAGTCGGTGTTCTTAACCGCAACTGTATCAGAACGGGGCAGGTGGCGCCTAAATTTAAGTGGCAGAATATAACGACAGAGGCACTCGGAACTATATTGACCGCTATTGATGGCAAAGTGTCAATGGAAGTGACCTTTTTCGACCCTTTGTATTATGTAAAGAACAACGGTGCAATGCACACATTCACAGGCTATGCGCAAGCTACCCGACAGCCAGAAATGACATTGCAGAGCGAACGTCCCGAGGATATAAGATGGACGATAGAGCTTTCCTTTATCGAATTTTAAGGGGGTATATATGTACAGCGTATCAGCAGAATATATCGCCGCGTTGCGTAAGCCTTACCGCGTTGATAAGGTCGAGGGCACGATAACGCTTTACGGCGGCACTGTTATAGCAATAACTGATGATGTTATCGTCAGAAATAAGCTCTCTATCACGCGTAAAGTGTGCGGCTCGTCCTTTGATGTAGGTACTTTCAATGCGGCGGAGCTTGCTATAACCATCAAAGACAGCTCCGCTTATGAGCATAATTACCATCGCGCACGCGTGAGCCTTACTTATTCGATAAGAACGGCTGTTACAGAAGATGGCGGCGAAGTTTGGGAGAGTGTACCGTTGGGCGTTTTCTGGGTGGACGGGCAGCAGACAACAAGAGTGAAAGATGTTGTCTATCTCAGAGCTTATGACCGCACATTAAATTTTGATATTGAATTTACGCCATACAGTACCGTTACAACGCTTTGGGGGGCTTTAAGCCAAGCTTGTGCGAGAGCAAAAGGCACACAACTCGGAATAACCGAGGAGGAGTTTTTGCAGCTTCCGAATTCCTCAATAACCCCTGACATCACAAGTGAGCAGATACAATCCTGCCGCGACCTTGTAATGTGGATAGCGCAGACCACAAACAGCTATGCATATATAGACCGTAATGACACTTTGGTGCTGAAACGCTATTACTATAAAGGCGGCGGTATGTCTGAAAGCGACGGCGATAGGATAATACGCGCTGAGGAGAGAAAAAGCATTGAATTTACCGATGTGCGCACATACTTGTCGTATTTAACATCTTACAGCGGCGGAAGCCCGAAGCTTTATCATAAAGAGCGCGAGTTTGATGATCCCACGGGGGATTATTTTGCTTCGGGAACACTGGCATTGCCGAAAAACCCGTTGCTTCAATCGCTCACCGCAGCTGAGCAAGATACGATAAATAGCGCATATTTGAACAATTCGAGCTATCCAACAAGATATATAAAAATGACAGGTCGGGTAGACCCGTCTATTGATTTGCTTGACCTTTTGGGCTTTAAAGGCGGCAATATTGACCTTGAAAGTGGAATTATTTCGGTTGTTACTGAGATACGTTGGAAGTATCGAAGTGTCGGCACGCTGATATGTAATAATTTCCAAGAATATAACGACAACGAATCGCAAAGTGCAATCGCTACTTTGAGCGACGATGGTGCAGAAAGTGAAGCACCGTTATCATCGCAAGTAAAATCCCAAACCGAAAAGCGCATGGACGGGTTGGAGGCAAAGCTTGGCGACGGAACAGCGACAAAACTCCAGACTACAGACAGCGCTTTGGCGGTGACTACATCGAAATATGGTGTAAGCATGGAAAACGCTGACGGTGAAAACATGGGTTCTATAATACCCGAAAGCGGCGGTTTAAGAATATCGGGAAAAACGACCACGCTTATTGCATTGCCTAAAGAATTTACGGTCTATGCGCAGACTTACGGCATAAATATCAATCCTACAGCTGGAACGGTTTACCTTGACGTTGACGATGATGGACTGGATTTTAGATGGCCGAATGGTAGATTTAGGTTTTCGCCAGCAGATGGTTCAATACACATAAACGAAAGCACGACCTCTCGTGGCGGTACTCTGAGCTTCAAAAACGGCGAGCTTTATGTTGGCGGCAAGCGCGTGCTTACCGAGGACGATATTTCATCTACTTAACGAAAGGAAGTGCAATAAAATGGTGCATCACAATACTATCACTGCAGACAGCGAGAAAGATACCAAGGAATACATTCTTATGGTGCTTGAACGCGCCCGCCAAAATGAATTGGAACTATGCGCACAGGTTGAACACATAGAGCGCCTTCATCGCATAATGAATATGCCTCGTCTTAATCGCGACAACAGCGAAAAATACCTGTCAAAGCTCACTCAGCTCGAGCAAAGGCTCAATGAGCAGATTGACAATTCTGTGGCTGCAAAGAATGAAGCTCTTTCCCTTGTAGAAATTCTCACCGGCGAGGAGCGCGGCGTTATCGAATCGTATTTCATACTCGGCAAGACTTGGGAGCAGATAGCGGATA
Organism: Oscillospiraceae bacterium; assembly: GCA_015067175.1. Taxonomy (GTDB): domain Bacteria; phylum Bacillota; class Clostridia; order Oscillospirales; family Ruminococcaceae; genus CAG-115. The sequence goes on from SVMX01000009.1 coordinate 55,961, forward strand.
AGATGTACATGAGCGATCGCCGTGTATTCCTTATAAGAAAAAAGGCGCTTAGGCGCATTGCCAGAAAAATTGAGGAAGATGCCTGATGGACGCCGAAACGTGGTCTATGGTAGTTGGTGTTATACTCACGCTTGCGGGCGTGTTTGCTGTTATGAGAGGGGGTGAGGATTAGTGGAAGCAACAATAATCGTAGCGCTTATTTCGGGCACGGTTTCGATATTCACTGTAGTATTCTCGGCAGTGATGGCGCATATCGGCACCAAGCAGACAAAGGAGCGCAAAAAGGAGCTTGACAAATTCGCAGAATGGGATAACCTCCGTCAGAATGTAGCCAAAGGCACACAATGCCTGCTCCGTGCGGAGATAATCCGCTCACATGAAAAGTACATCGACAGGGGCTATTGCCCTGTTTATGCAAAGGAGAGCCTGACGAGAGCGTATCAGGCATATCACAAGTTGGGCGGCAATGATGTGGCGACTGCTCTGTATGAGCAGCTCATGTCGCTGCCGAATGACGAAAGGAGAAACGAAAATGAATAAGATTAACTGGTTAAGAAAGCTTACATCGCGCAAGCTGTGGGTATCTGTCGCAGGCTTTGTGACAGGACTTATCCTTGCGTTTGGCGGCAGCTCCGATACTGCTGAAACCGTCAGCGGCGTAATTATGAGCGGCGCGGCGGTGGTAGCCTACACCATCGGCGAGGGGCTTGCAGACAGCTCCCACAATAACAAGGAGGAATAAGCTATGGCTGTGACATTCAAGGCACTTGCGAAGAAGAACGGCTGCTACAAGGCGGCGCAGAAGATGCCTAAAGGTAAGGCAGAGGGCATTGTCGTTCATTCCACAGGTGCAAACAATCCCAATCTAAAGCGTTATGTCAACTCGCCTGCCATCTGCGGTGAGAATAAATACAAGAACTACTATGACCGTCCGAATTATGAGGCTTGTCCTCATGCCGTAATTGGCAAGGATAAGAACGGCGCTGTTAAGGCTGCGCAGATACTTCCGCTCAACATCTGCTGTTGGAACTGCGGCAGAGGCAGCAAGGGAAGCTATAATTATGAGCCTGCGTATCTCCAGTTCGAGATATGCGAGGACGCGCTCGACAACGAGGAGTATTTCAACGCGGCGTTTGACCTTGCGGCGAAGCTTTGCCGCGAGTGGTGCGACAAATACGGTATTCCTGTTGAAAAGATAGTCAGCCACAAGGAGGCGCACAAGCTTGGCTATGCAAGCAACCACGGCGACCCCGAGAACTGGCTGTCGAAGTTTGGAAAGGACATGGACTGGTTCCGTGCAAAGGTGGAGGAACTCGGAAAACCGCCCAAGAAGCTTTACAGAGTGCAGATTGGCGCGTTTCTGACCCGCAAGAACGCAGAGAAACGCAAGGTCGAGGTTGCAAAGTACGGATATTCGGCTTTCATCGTGAAGTCGGGTCTGTTTTACCGCGTACAAGTCGGCGCTTTTGAGGACTACGAGAGAGCCGAGGCGCGTATGGTGAAGCTGAAAGTTGACGGGTTTAAGGCGTTTGTGGTTGAAACTACTGAATGAATAACGTACCGCCCTCGAGTTTTTCGGGGGCGGTGTGTCGTTTTGCGCATGCTTGACAATAGTGAGATAAAATGTTATAATGTGTTTGAAAGATGCAGAATTTTTTATGTATCTCGCATATAATATCTTAGATGTAAAGGAGATGATACGATGACTGCATTGGTATTAGCAAAATATATTGTAACTAAGTGTGTGGATGATGGATGTGCTATATCTAATCTACAATTGCAGAAAATCTTGTATTACATTCAAAGAGATTATTTGCATAAGCACAAGGAACCCGCGTTTGATGATGATATTGAGGCATGGAAATTCGGACCTGTGGTGCCTGAGGTTTATTATGCTTTCTGCTACTATGGCGCAATGTCCATACTTAATCGCTATGATGAAGCCGATATTGAGGATTGTGATCGTGATTTGATTGATGGCATCATAGAAGCAAAACGCGAAATGGAACCTTGGGACTTGGTTGCGGAAACGCATAAGACTGGCGGTGCTTGGGATAAGACATTTACGGCATCTTGCGGTAAGCCTAGTGTAATTCCTCTGGAACTAATCAGGAGGGATAGTTAGTGGATATAAGTCATGAAGAGCAATTGCGAGAAGAATTTCGAAAAATTCTTATTGACTTGGCACAACATCAGACATCGTTAGACGAAAGAAAGAAGCGTTCGGAGTATTATATAAGATTAGAAAGTCTTTATTATGATAATAAATTTCGGCATTACTATTCTGATGTTTTTTCGGTGTTGAACGCGGTGCACAAAGGCGATATAAACGGTGATATAAATATTTTAGGACAAAATCTAGATTTGCTTAGAAAGGGGTATCAGACATTAAATCCTGACCCTAATTCGCCTGATGGAGTCAACAAAGATATTAGTATGAATATACAAAAGTTGTATGATCATGTGAATTTGGATATCTCTCGCATTCTTTCGGGGGATGCAAATTCTTGGCGTCTTTTGCAAGAGAACAAAATCAGTCAGCTGAATAAAAAAATAAAAACCTCCGAAGAGAAATTACAAAATATAGAAGGTAAAATGGAATCAGCTCAAAAAGAATACATATCGATTCTTGGTTTGTTTGCTACAATTGTATTAGCGTTTATCGGAAGTATAGTGTTTTCTACATCAGTGCTTGAAAATATGCATAAATCAAGCGTTTATCGAGTGATTCTCGTGATTTTGCTTATAGCATTCACTTTAATCAACGTTATCTACTTGATATTCAGACTCATTGACAAGATAGTAAGCCGTGACAATAAAAAGGTGAATGCAAAACCACTGGTTATATCCGATGCCGTTATAGTAGTCTTAATTTTTGGCGTCATATTAGCTTGGTATTGTGGAGCTGTTGAAAAACGAAATGAAGCTATAAACAACAGTGCTATTTCTTCGGAGCCGACTGTTTCAAACGTTACTATTGAAACTGAAGAGGAATACGAAACGACAGAAGCGACATCTCATGTTAATATCAATGACCCCTGATTAGGTTCAGGGGTGTTTTTTTGCAATATGCATTTATTGCCTATATCTTTTGTGGGGCTACACATACGGTCCGCCTCTCGCTGTATCTCCGATAAACGAGATACGCCGCGTGCTGGATTACGCGGTGACGGAGATACCGCCTGAAAAGCTGCTGATGAGTTTGCCGAATTACGCTTACGACTGGACGCTGCCATATACGCGCGGAACAGCGGCAAAAAGCATTGGGCTTACTGCGGCAGTGGAGTTTGCGCAGCAGTATAACGCTGAAATCATCTTTGACGAGGACGCACAGACGCCGTATTTTTACTACACAGCGGAGGACGGAGCGCCGCATATCGTTTGGTTTGACGACCCGCGGAGTATTGCTTCAAAGCTGTCGCTTGTAGACGAATACGGGCTTGCGGGCGTAAGCTGGTGGACTGTAAACCGATGCTATATCCCAGCGTGGCTTATCATGCAGGAGCTGTTCGATATCCAAAAGATCTGATAATAATTTGCCCTATGAATACCCCCGCAGCTTTGGGCTATACTAAACCCGAATAATCTGTGGGGGGCTTTCTATGTCATTAAGTGCAAGAGATCTTTGCAAAAACTACAACATCGGCGGAACAGAGGTGCGTGCGCTGGACGGCGTGAGCCTTGATATCATGAGCGGCGAATATGTTACTATAACAGGAGTCAGCGGCTCAGGCAAATCAACGCTCATGAACATACTAGGCTGCCTTGATACTCCGTCATCGGGAACTTATATCTTAGACGGCAGCGATGTTTCGGAGCTGTCGGACAGGGAACTTAGCCGTATCAGAAGCAGGAAGATAGGCTTTGTGTTTCAGAGCTTCAATCTCATTCCCGCGCTCACTGCGCAGGAGAATGTGGAGCTTCCGTTGATGTACAGGGGAGTATCCAAGGCTGAACGCCGCGAGGCGGCAAAGCGCGCCCTTGAAATAGTGGGGCTGTCCGACCGTGCAGGGCATCGCCCGTCTGAAATGTCGGGAGGTCAGCAGCAGCGCGCCGCAATTGCGCGAGCCATCGCCGCCGACCCGTCTGTGATACTTGCGGACGAGCCATGCGGCAACCTTGACAGCAGCAACAGCCGCGAGGTCATGGATATACTTCGAGATCTCAACCGCAGCGGCAAGACGGTCGTTATGATAACTCATGACGAGCAGGCGGCGAAAAAAGCGCAGCGGCTTATTCGTATAGCGGACGGAAAGATAGTCATGTAGCAGTTATGAAAAAATAGCAAAAACCACTTGACAGAAAAGGAAATATGAGGTATAATATCATTTAATAGAGTATCACTGTAATGCTTTAGGGGCATACAGTGCATATCGTTTTGGGAAGATGAGTTATTGCAGAGTCTTTCCCAGCAATTATCACGCAGCGAAAGCTGTATTATTGATTGAGTTAAAAGCTCAAATTTTATAAGTTGGTTACTTACAGAAGAATAACCGAAATTGCGTTTTTGACGCAGACTTGTGAAACGGTCAATAAGAGTAGTAAAAGTGAATTGCTATATAGACTCTGACAACCTTAGCTCTTTCCCGAATTTTGCGCGGCTTTATGCGCTGTGCTGTATATGGGAATAGTATTGCAAGCTGTGTTTGTACGCGGCTTGCATTTTTGTTTTCAGGAGATTTTTTATGAACAGAGCAGAACAGAGCAGAGCGCCGATCTACGAGGCGCTGCAGCAATTCAGACAGATGCGCGTGGTGCCGTTTGACGTACCCGGTCACAAGCGCGGCAGGGGCAACCCCGAGCTTACGGACTTTTTGGGTCAGCAGTGCGTTTCGGTGGACGTAAACAGTATGAAGCCGCTTGACAATCTGTGTCACCCCGTGTCTGTTATACGCGAGGCGGAGCGGCTTGCCGCAGACGCTTTCGGCGCGGCTGAGGCGTTTCTCATGGTCGGAGGCACGACAAGCTCGGTGCAGAGCATGGTGCTTACAGCCTGCAAACGCGGAGATGAGATAATACTTCCGAGAAACGTTCACAGAAGCGTGATAAACGCGCTTATCCTGTGCGGCGCAGTGCCTGTTTATGTAAACCCCGAGGTAGACCACAGACTGGGTATCTCGCTCGGAATGAAGCGTGAGCAGGTCGAGCAGGCAATAAAAGAGCACCCCAATGCTGTAGCGGTGCTTGTGAACAACCCTACATATTACGGAATATGCTCAGACCTCCGCGCTATCGTAAAGCTTGCGCATGAGCATGGAATGATGTGCCTTGCGGACGAGGCTCATGGAACTCATTTTTATTTCGGAGATGACCTCCCGATATCCGCGATGGCGGCGGGCGCAGACATGGCGAGCGTTTCCATGCATAAGAGCGGCGGAAGCCTTACGCAGTCAAGCTTTCTGCTTGCAGGCCCTAATGTGAACGCGGGCTATGTACGGCAGATAATCAACCTCACTCAGACCACTTCCGCAAGCTATCTGCTGATGTCAAGCCTTGATATCTCCCGAAGAAATCTTGCGCTTCGTGGCAGAGAAACATTTGCAAAGGTACGCGAGATAGCCGAGTATGCGAGGGAGGAGATAAACTCCATCGGCGGTTATTACGCTTTCGGCAAAGAGATGATAAACGGCGACTCGGTGTTTGATTTCGACCCGATAAAGCTCAGCGTACATACGCTTGATATCGGACTTGCGGGCATTGAAGTTTATGATATGCTCCGCGATGATTACGATATACAGATAGAATTCGGTGATATCGGCAATATCCTCGCGTATCTGTCCATTGGCGACAGAATGCAGGAGGTCGAGCGCCTTGTAAGCGCTCTCGCGGATATAAGACGCTGCTGTAAGCGCGACAAAACAGGTATGCTCAGTCAGGAGTACATACCGCCGCAGGTCGTTGCAAGTCCTCAGGAGAGCTTCTATGCGGACAAGGAGAGCCTGCCCATAATGGAGACCGAGGGCAGAGTGTGCAGCGAGTTCGTTATGTGCTATCCCCCCGGAATACCGATACTTGCTCCCGGTGAGCGTATAACCGCGGATATCCTGCGCTACATCAAATATGCAAAGGAAAAGGGTTGCAGCATGACAGGCCCCGAGGACGCGGATATTGAGTATCTTAATGTGTTGAAATAAAGGAGAAATCAATGGAGCTTTGGTTCAGTGAAAATCACACTCCCGATGTGAAGCTCAGCATACGCATAGAAAAGCAGCTTTTTTCAAAGCAGAGCGATTATCAGCGCATTGATGTGTTTGAGAGCCGCGAGTTTGGCAGGGTGCTTTCTCTTGACGGCAATATAATGCTGACGGAGCGCGATGAATTTATATACAACGAGATGATAGTGCACGTTCCAATGGCGGTGCATAAGGGCATTGAAAAGGTGCTCGTTATCGGCGTCGGCGACGGCGGCGTTGTGAAAGAGCTTACGCGCTATGACCGCATAACTCACATCGACCTCGTTGAGATGGACGAGATGGTAGTTGAAGCGTGCAGGCAGTATCTCCCGGGAAACGCGTGCAGACTTGACGACGAGCGTGTGCATATCCACTGCGAGAACGCGCTGAAATTTATCCGCTACTGCGAGGAGGAATACGACCTCATCATAGTTGACTCAAACGACCCCTACGGTCCGTCCGAGGGCTTGTTTACGAAAGAGTTTTACGGCAACGTATGCAAGGCGCTGAAAGAGGACGGTATCATGGTAAACCAGCAGGGAAGCCCCTTTTACGCTCAGGACGCGGAGGCTATGCAGAGAAGCCACAAGCGCATTGCAAACACATTCCCGATAAGCCGCGTTTATCAGGCGCATATACCTACATACGCCGCAGGCTATTGGCTTTTCGGCTTTGCAAGCAAGAAATATCACCCGATAGACGACCTCGACGCGGAAAGCTGGAACAAGCTCCATCTGCGCACGAAGTACTACACCACAAGACTTCACAAGGGCGCGTTTTATCTGCCTGCGTTCCTTGAAGAGATGCTTCAGGAGGTGGAATGATGGAGTTTCAAAAGGACTGCTTTATCGGCTGTGACGCGGATTATAAGGATGCGAAGATCGTTCTGTTCGGCGCGCCGTTTGATTCCACAACGAGCTTTCGTCCGGGGGCAAGGTTCGGCCCTGCGGCTATGCGGCATGAGAGCTTCGGTATCGAAACCTACTCGCCGTATCAGGACAAGGATCTTACAGACTACAGCGTGATGGACAGCGGCGACCTTGAGCTTTGCTTCGGCTCGGCTGAAAATGCTCTTGCCGATATCGAAGCGAGAGCCGCGGAGATACTCTCCGATGGCAAGCTGCCGCTGCTTCTCGGCGGTGAGCATTTGGTCACTCTCGGCGCTTTTTTTGCTGTGCAGAGAAAATATCCCGATATACATATTATCCACTTTGACGCGCACGCTGACCTGCGTGATGACTACCTCGGCGCAAAGCTTTCGCACGCCTGTGTTATCCGACGCTGTCATGACCTTATCGGTGACGGGCGAATACATCAGTTCTATATAAGAAGCGGCGACAGAGAGGAGTTTCGTTTTGCGGCTGAGCATACGGATATGCACAAATTCAGCTTTGACGGGCTGCAAGAAACTATCGCGGCTATCGGCAATGCACCGATATATTTCACGATAGACCTTGATTGCCTTGACCCGTCTGAGTTCTGCGGCACAGGTACTCAGGAGGCAGGCGGCGCAAGCTTTAAGGAGCTGCTTTCCGCTATCCTTACCGTTTGTAAAGGTAACGTTGTTGCGGCGGATATGAATGAGCTTTCTCCCATGCTTGACACAAGCGGACGAAGCACTGCGCTTGCGTGCAAAACGCTGAGAGAGCTGCTGCTGGCGCTGTTGAAATAACGGAGGCGTTATGGCTACATCAAAGGATTATCTTCAATATATCCTCGACCAGCTTTCGGAGCTTGAGGGTATATCGCACCGTCAGATGATGGGCGAGTATATGATATACTACCGTGACAAGCTTGCCGTTTACCTGTGCGATAACAGATTTCTGGTGAAGCCTGTGAAGTCGGCGCTTGAGCTGCTTCCGAACGCTCCTCAGGAGCCGCCCTATGACGGCGCAAAGCCGATGATACTTGTTGAAGATACTGACAACAGGGAGCTTTTACAGAAGCTGTTTGAAAGCATTTATGATGAGCTGCCCTCGCCCAGACCCAAAAAACATAAAAAGGTGAGTGACCATGAAACAATACAAGGTAATAAAGGTCTATTATGATTACAAGCTGGCATCGCTTGAAAAGGTGATGAACGATATGGCGAAGGAGGGCTGGGAGGTAGTATGCATGACCCATGAGCCGTCCAATACATCGAAATATATCATCACGTTCTGTCGTGAGGACAGCGACAAGGAAGCTTAAAAACCTCGCATAAAATACTCGTTAATGAGGAGCGGTTTGATGGAATGCAGAGTTGAATATGTAAAGGTGTTTATGACTTATGAATCGGCTGATATGCCTGTAGTGTATTTTTACGAAGTCGCTCTAAATCATCAACGGCTTGCACTCAGAGCAATTGAAGTATATCCAGACAGACGAGTGCGCACTTATGATGATCTTTATCATGATGCTATCGAAGCTACGCCTATCCCTACGGTAGAGGAGTTGAATGCCCAAGTATGGGGAGAGGGTTTTTTTGCAACTGTTATCCATAAGCAGGAATTTGATGAGATTTACAAAAGTGGCAGCTACGATGGTCTGCTGTCCATTGAAACAATATAGTTCATAATCGAAATTAACAAAAAGGAGAATTGATAATATGGCAAGAGTATTAATTATCGGCTGCGGCGGCGTAGCCAATGTTGCAATAAGAAAGTGCTGTCAGGTGAGCGAGGTGTTCACCGAGATATGTATCGCAAGCCGCACTGTATCGAAGTGCGAGGCGCTTGCTGAAAAGCTTCGCCCCACAACTTCCACAGTTATCACAACAGCGCAGGTTGACGCTGATAACGTTTCTGAGCTGGTTGCGCTTATCAATTCTTACAAGCCCGAGCTTGTTATGAATATCGCGCTGCCCTATCAGGACCTCACCATTATGGACGCGTGTCTTGAGTGCGGCGTGAACTACATGGATACCGCAAACTACGAGCCCGAAAACATCGACGACCCCGAGTGGCGCGCTGTTTACGACAAGCGCTGCAAGGAGGAGGGCTTCTCCGCGTATTTTGACTATACATGGCAGTGGGCTTATAAGAAAAAGTTTGAGGACGCAGGACTTACCGCCCTGCTCGGCAGCGGCTTCGACCCAGGTGTAACTCAGGCTTACTGCGCTTATGCACTGAAGCACGAGTTCGACCGTATCGACACCATTGATATTCTCGACTGCAACGGTGGCGACCACGGATATCCCTTTGCAACAAACTTCAACCCCGAGATAAACCTCCGCGAGGTCTCCGCTCCCGGAAGCTACTGGGAGAACGGCAAGTGGGTTGAAATTCCCGCAATGAGCATCAAGCGCGAGTATGACTTTGAGGAAGTTGGCATGAAAGATATGTATCTCCTGCACCATGAGGAGATAGAGTCCCTCGCAAAGAACATTCCAGATGTAAAGCGTATCCGCTTCTTTATGACATTCGGACAGAGCTATCTCACACACATGAAGTGCCTTGAAAACGTTGGTATGCTGTCTACTGCTCCCATCAATTACGAGGGTCACGAGATAGTTCCTATCCAGTTCTTAAAGGCGCTGCTGCCCGATCCCGCTTCCCTCGGCCCGCGCACAAAGGGCAAGACCAATATCGGCTGTATCTTCACAGGCGTTAAGGACGGCAAGGAAAAGACCTACTACATCTACAACGTATGCGACCATCAGGAGTGCTACAAGGAGGTAGAATCACAGGCTATCTCTTACACCACAGGCGTTCCTGCGATGTGCGGCGCACTCATGCTGCTGACAGGAAAGTGGAACAAGGCGGGCGTTTACACCGTTGAAGAGTTTGACCCCGATCCCTATATCGAGGCGCTTGACAAATACGGACTTCCTCACCGTGAGAGCCACGCTCCCGTACTGGTTGACTGATGGCAATACAGGAAAAACTGCTGACAGCAGAGCTCAGAACTCCATGCTATGTGCTGGACGAAGCGAAGCTTATCGCAAACGGCGAGGTGCTGAAAGGCGTTCAGGACAGAACAGGCTGCAGGATACTGCTTGCGCAGAAAGCGTTCTCAAACTTCAATATGTACAGCGCTATCGCGCCGTATCTTGCAGGAACGGAGGCAAGCGGCCTGTTTGAGGCAAGGCTCGGATTTGAGGAAATGCCCGACAAGGAGTGCCATGTGTTCTGCGCGGCGTACCGCGAGGACGAGTTTGAGGAGCTTTTGAAATACGCCGGGCATATCGTGTTCAACTCACCGTCGCAGCTGAAAAAGTTCGGCGAGCGCGCAAAAGCAGCGGGGAAGAGCGTTGGACTTCGCATAAATCCCGAATGCTCAACACAAGAGGGTCATGAGATATACGACCCCTGTGCAAAAGGCAGCAGGCTTGGCACTACTCTAGCGCAGTGGAACTCCGAGATGACGGAGCAGCTTATTTCGCAGCTTGACGGACTGCATTTCCATACTCTCTGCGAGCAGAACAGCGACGCGCTGGAAACTACTCTCGGCGCAGTTGAGGAGAAATTCGGCGCATATCTCAGCCGCATGAAGTGGCTGAATATGGGCGGCGGTCATCACATCACTCGTGAGGACTACGATATTGAGCTCTTGGAGCGCTGTATTATCCGTATGCGCGACAAATACGGCTTGCAGATATATCTCGAGCCGGGCGAGGCTGTGGCGCTTAATGCGGGATATCTTGTGACAACAGTGCTTGACACGCTGAAAAACGGCGATACTGATATTGCGATACTTGATATGTCGGCGGCTTGCCACACTCCCGATGTTATCGAAATGCCATATCGTCCGCCGCTGTATAAGTCGGGCGAAAAAGGCGAAAAGCCGTTCACATATCGCCTTGGTGGGCCTACCTGCCTTGCGGGGGATATCGTGGGTGACTACAGCTTTGAAAATGCTCTTAAAGTCGGCGACAGGCTTGTTTTCGAGGATATGGCGATATATTCCACTTGCAAGAACAACACGTTCAACGGTATGCCTCTGCCCGATATATGGGCAGCTAAAGCGGACGGCAGTTATAAGCTGCTTGCACGCTTCGGCTATGAGGATTTTAAATACAGACTTGGAAGCAGCACGCCCGAGGCTTAGTCCTTGGGCGTTTTGCAATTTTCGGCAGCTGTTTATCTGCCACTTGACAAGCTTGCCGCTTTTTGATAAAATGTAGATAATTTTAATATGAAAGGAAACTGTTTTCTATGGATATGATAGGAACGTTTTGGTCGCTGGTGCCGCCGCTTGTTGCGATAGTGCTTGCTCTTATCACAAAAGAGGTGTTCAGCTCGCTTTTCGTGGGTATCCTCATCGGCGCGCTGTTTTATGCGGGCTTTAATATTGAGGGCGCTATGAACCACATGGTCGATGAAGGCTTTATTGCGGCGCTTTCCGACTCTTACAATGTGGGAATATTGATATTCCTCGTTATTCTCGGCACGATAGTCTGCCTTATGAACAAGGCGGGAGGCTCGGCTGCTTTCGGCGAGTGGGCAAAAACTCATATCAAGAGCCGCGTCGGTGCGCAGATAGTGACCATGCTGCTCGGCGTTGTTATTTTCATAGACGACTATTTCAACTGCCTTACTGTCGGAAGCGTTATGAAGCCCGTTGCGCAAAAGCACAGGGTGTCATCGTCGAAGCTTGCGTATCTTATCGACTCTACGGCGGCGCCTGTCTGCATTATCGCGCCTATCTCCTCGTGGGCGGCTGCTGTTACCAGTAATATCGAGTCGGGTGATGGCTTCGCGCTGTTCATAAACGCGATACCTTATAACTATTACGCGCTGCTTACTCTTGTGTTTGTTGTGGGCGTTATACTTTTTAAAATAGATATTGGCCCTATGAGAAAGTATGAAATGCTTGCTGAAGCAGGCAAAGACCCGGGTGATGAGGAGGACACAAAGCTCCCCGAAACAGGCGCAGGCAGCAAGGGTAAGGTGTTTGACCTTGTTTTCCCGATAATAACGCTTATCACAGCCTGCATATTCGGCATGATATACACAGGCGGATTCTTTTCGGGTGTTGATTTTATCACAGCCTTTGCGAATTGTAACGCTTCCAAGGGACTTGTTATCGGCTCTCTTATAGCGTTGCTTCTTACCGTTATAGTTTATCTTATCAGACGTGTTATCTCTTTCAAGGTATGCATGGAGTGTATCCCAGAGGGCTTTAAGGCGATGGTGCCCGCTATACTTATCCTCACTTTTGCATGGACACTGAAGAACATGACTTCCAGCCTTGGCGCAGATGTGTTTGTTGACACCGTAGTTCGTGAGTATATTGCAGACCTGCAGTTCCTGCTGCCTGCTATCATCTTCCTTATTGCGGCGGCAATCTCTTTTGCGACAGGAACATCGTGGGGAACATTCGGTATTCTTATCCCGATAGTTGTTAGCATTTTCGAGAATGTAGACCCCACAATGATGGTGATCTCCATATCTGCGTGCATGGCAGGCTCTGTTTGCGGCGACCATTGCTCGCCTATCTCCGACACTACCATCATGGCTTCCGCAGGAGCGCGCTGCGTTCATGTAAAGCACGTTTCCACGCAGCTGCCATATGCCATTACGGTAGCGGCGATATCCTTTGTGATGTATATCGTGGCGGCGTTTGTGAAGGATCCTTTCATAAGCCTTGCTATCGGACTTGCACTCACTGTAGCGGTGCTGCTGCTTTTAAAACGTCTTACAAGTAAAAATACGGACAAGCCTAACACATGATAAAAATGCCCCCGACCTGCATTTAAGCCGATCGGGGGCAAGCTTTATTTGTTTATAACATAGGAGCTTTCGCCGTAGATGAGGTGTACCGCTCCGTCTATCTCAGCCGCCGCTGTAAAGCCGTTTTTGTCGTCAAACAACGTGTAGGAGGTGTTGGTTTTGCCGAACACTGTGTACTCGGAAATTACCGATACTCCGTCAAAGTATGTGTAAGCCGCGCCGCAAAGCTCCTCGCTGCCGAGATACATCGTGTTTCCGCCGCATAGCTGCGGGGAGGTGCTGCTATCAGTTGAGGAAGTGAGGACAGTTGAACTGCTTACCTCGCTTACCGCTCTGTCTTCGCCTCTGCGGTAGAGCGTAAGCTTAACGTTTTTGTCCGTAAGCTCGCTGCAAAGCGCGAGATCTTCTTTCACAATGCCGTTTGCCGCGGTGAACTGTACAAGCTTCGGTGCTGTCGGGTCGAATATGTCCGCTGTCACGGCAACGCCGTTTTCGTCGTAAATGTAGAGGATACCGTCATCTATCCTTAAAGAGGTTATTTTGCAAGGAATATTTGATATCACCGATACAGGCTCCAGCCCGATACCACGCAGATAAACGCAGTCTGTTCCGTCCTCTGCTTTTTCTGCGGTAGCTATCAGCGGCTGTTCCTCTTCGGGAGTTATAACGCTGTCGTAAGGCTCGGTGTCCTCGGATAGCTTTGTCATGACCACATTGCCCATTGCGCAGCCGTTTATATTTCCGATATCCTTTGCTTCGGGCAAGCCCTCACTGTCGAGCGAGATAAGGCGGCAGCTGTCGGATATCCTCATGATTGCAAGGAACTCCTCCGCGTCGGAGTAAACAGGGTTGCCCAGTGCCGCGGTGCTGCTTAACGCTTCGCCGTTTTGAAGCGAATAATCACCGTACACCGCGTAGCCGCAGCCGAGCGCCGTGCCGTCCGTGATTATCCTGTCGTGAGGTATCGTGTGCTGCTCTCCGTTAAATGTGAATACTGGCAGATATTTGTCTGTATCTTCGATAGTGAAGCTTTCGGTATACTCGGGAATATACACCGTACCAAGGCTTATGCTGTCTATGTCAGCATAAATATCGGTGAGAGCGCCCATCTGAACGGTAGTGAAAAGCACCTTTCCGCTTTCGTCGTAGCAGGTGAAGCCTGCGCTGTTTTCATCTGCGAAAACAGCGGTCAGCTTATCTTCGCCGCATATTATATCGACAAATTCCGCACCTTCGGGAGGAGCAATGGTGCATTTTACCGAAACGCTCTCCTCCTCGGCTATGTAGACAGTTATACCGTCAGGCATTGCGGAAAACGCCGAAGCGCCAACGCTATAGCTGCCCAGTGCGTCAGGCTGCTGTATCAGCATAGTGCCGAAAAGCACGCTGTCCTCTCGGGTAAAGGGAAGAGCCTCGCCGCCGATATTTCCGTTGTTATATGCCGTGTGAAGCTCAGCGAAAAGCTCGCCGCTGTCGGCTGAAAAGTGAGATATCGGCTTTGTGATGTCGCTTCTTTCAAATCCCATGTAGTTTATCGCGGCGCAAAGACCTATAAGCAATCCTCCGCAGATAAACGACGCGGTTATCATTTTTTTGTGATACGGCGATTCCTCGTCATCGTATTCATATTCGTCATCATCGTCGTCATTATCATCGTCGTCGAAGTTGTCATTTTCATGGCTGTCGTCGGCTTCTTCAAAATCTGCATCGTTATCCTCGTAGATTTCCTCATTATCGCCGTTTGCTTCTTCCTCGGGTTCATATTCGTCGTAAGAATAATCTTCTTCGTCTTCTTCAGCGGGAACAGCTTGAACCCTGTCAAGCCGCATGGTGAGCGTGCGCTCCCATATCTGACGCGCGGTGTACAGCATACGCGTGTAGTCCTGCGAAGTAAGCCCCGAACCGTCAAGCGTTACGATAAGCGTTTGCAGATTCATTGCGGGGTTGTTTTCTATCTTTTCAACTGCCTCTGCGGGAGCGTTGCAGCCTTTTAGCAGATAGAGAAAATCCGCCGAGCCTATTCCCAGCGCTCTCACGCGGTTCAGAAATGTGAACGCGTCAAGCTCAGGGATAGTGGGGTTTTCGTCGTCCATAAGAACGGCAGTTATGTTCTGAGGCATAACGCTCTCAGGCACTACCTTTTCCGTCATATAGTCGTAAAGCTTTGACACCGTCAAGCGTATCCCTCCTTTTCTTGTTAGTCAAGCTCGAATGCAGTGAGTGCGCGGTCGAGCTTCTTCTTTACCGTTGACAGCGAAATTCCCGTATACTGCGCTATCTCGTCGGTCTTGAACTTTCCGCCGACATAAAGCGAGAGGACAAGCCTTTCTGTATCGGGCAGGCGATTAAGCTCCTGCTTTATATCAACACCGTCTGTGTTTTTGCGCACACGTTTTTCGTCATAAGTTATTTCTATACCGTCTGCGGCATATTCCTTGAACTTCATTTTAATCGCGCCGCAAAGGTGCTTCATGATAAAATGACGGAAAGCGCCCTCGTTGTGCAGCTTTCCTATAGAGGAAAATGTAGTCCTCACTGCGGCGGTAACAGCCTCAACTGCGTCAGCGTCGTTTGCGAGAGAATAAAAGGCGGTGTAATACATCTCGCGGTAAATGGTTTCGTAAAGGCGCGCAAAGGCTTTCATGCCGCCGTTTGCCGCCATCTCCTGAAGCTCTCTGTATTCCTGCTTGTCCAATGCTTTACCGCCCTTCGTTGTTTTATGCTCTGTATAAAATGCTGAGGTCGCTGTCGATAAAGCCGACTGCGACAGCTTTGTATTGCTTCAGCTTGTCCGCGTATGCTCCGTTTTGGAGGTAGTCCGCAATAAGCTGCTCGGCTTCTTCAAGAAATTCATTCCATTCGACTGCTCTTTCAAGTGTAAACGGCGCGTCGCGTAAGGCAAGCACCTCGTCGCATGCCCAGTCGGGGTCGTCCTCGTCAAAGCTTCCCGCGCCAACAAATTCTATCGACCATTTGTCGCCGCCGTCTTCATAAAGATTGAAGCAGACAGCCTTTATCTCCTCGGAAAGCTCGTTATGAAGAATGCCGTCGAGCCAATCGTGAAATGCCGTCATTCCGTCCTCCTAAAGCTCTATCCAAAAACGCTTTGTGGGCTTTCCGTTTGCCGTGGTGACACGCTCAAAAACGCCGCCGTTTGAAAGTATCGTGCGCTCGCTTGGAATGTTGTCGTCATCGCAGCAGATAAGCACGCGGGAAAGTCCCAGTTTTCTGCATTTTTTTAAGTTCAGCCTCAGTATCTCTCTGCCGTAGCCCTTTTGCCTGTCGCTTGGGCGCACCGAGTAGCCGATGTGTCCTGCCCATTCGCTCAGCGCCGAATTGTTAAGGTTATGGCGCAGGTCTGTTATGCCTATCAGCCTGTTGTCGAATACTCTCACGGCAAGATAGGTATCTGAGGGAACATAGCCCTCTGGGCAGCTTTCTTCCGAAGCAAGCCGCTCTACCTCGGCGAGCCACTCCTCTGCACTTTCGCATTTGCGCAGATTTCCGCAGCCACCCATGCATTCCGTAGGGTCGTTTTCGAGAAATTCTCTGCGGAACTGCATTATCTGACCCGCGTAAAGCTCGCTGGGTCTTAAAAGTCTAATTTCGTACATTTTAACTTAAAGCTGCGACAGAGCAAACTCTGCCGCAAGCCTTTTTATTCCTCTGTTTTTTCGATTATTGCAATACCAAGCTCCTTAAGCTGCTCGTCGGAAACGATAGACGGAGCCTCGCTCATAAGCTCACTTGCGTTCTGCACCTTGGGGAATGCAGTAACGTCACGCAGACTGTCGCAGCCGCACATAAGCATTGCAAGACGGTCGAGACCGATACCTGCGCCGCCGTGGGGAGGTGCACCGTACTTGTAAGCGTCAACAAGGAAGCCGAACTTTGCGTCTATCTCTTCCTTTGTAAGACCCAGCAGCTCGAACATTCTCTGCTGCAGCTCGTAGTCTGTGATACGGATAGAGCCGCTGGACAGCTCAACGCCGTTCAGAACAAGGTCATAAGCCTTTGCGCGAACCTTTTCCTTGTCTGTTTCGAGATATTCGAGGCATTCGTCCATAGGCATTGTGAAGGGGTGATGCATTGCGAGCCACTCGCCGCTTTCCTCGTCATACTCAAAGAAGGGGAATTCTGTTATCCACAGGAAGTTCCAGCCCTCGGGGATAATGTCGAGCTGCTTTGCAAGCTTTAATCTCAGCGCGCCGAGAACGGGGAGCGTCACCTTGTTCTTGTCTGCAACGATAAGCGCAACGTCGCCCTTTTCGCAGCCGAGAGCCTTCAGGATAGCCTCAAGCTCGCCCTCTGCCATGAACTTCTGGAAAGAGCAGTTAGGAGCGTCGTCAACCCATCTTACATAAGCAAGACCCTTTGCGCCGATACCGCGCACGAACTCTACCTGCTTGTCTATCTCTTTTCTTGTCAGCTTGTCAGCAGCGCCTTTTGCAACGATACCGCGGACAGAGCCGCCGTTCGCGATAGCGTCTGTGAATACGCTGAAGCCGCAGCTCTTCACGATATCGGAGATATCGGTTATCTCCATGCCAAAGCGTGTGTCGGGCTTATCGGAGCCGTAGCGCTCCATAGCCTCGTTATAGGTCAGTCTGGGCAGGGGAGTGGGAATATCCACATTCAGCACCTGCTTGTAAAGGCGCTGTACAAAGCCCTCCAGCATTTCGAGGATATCCTCAACGTCAACAAAGGACATCTCAAGGTCTATCTGAGTAAACTCAGGCTGACGGTCTGCACGAAGATCCTCATCACGGAAGCAGCGTGCAAGCTGGATATATCTGTCCATGCCCGAGATCATCAGAAGCTGCTTGTAGATCTGGGGGGACTGGGGAAGAGCATAGAACTTGCCGTTGTGGATACGGCTGGGAACGATGTAGTCACGCGCACCCTCGGGAGTGGACTTTATCATCATGGGAGTTTCTATCTCATAGAAACGGTTTTCGTAGAAATATTCACGTGCGCACTTTGCAACCTCGTGACGCATTTTGAGATTATCCTGAAGCGGCTTTCTGCGCAGATCAAGGTAACGGTGCTTCAGACGAAGCTCCTCGTTTGTCTTGCAGTTATCAACTATCTCAAAGGGAGTTGTCTGGGACTTCGAGAGTATACGAAGCTCTGTAACCATAATTTCAAGGTTACCTGTCTTGATATCGTTGTTTACGCTCTCTCTTGCGCGCACGTTGCCCTTTACCATCAGAACATACTCGGAGCGCACGGACTTTGCCTTTTCGAAAACGCTCTTTTCTGTGGTTTCGTCAAAAACAAGCTGAACGATACCTGTTGTATCGCGCAGATCTATAAATATAAGACTGCCCTTGTCGCGCACTCTCTGAGTAAAGCCGCCGACAACGACCTCTTTAGCGTCGAGAGTTACCTCGCCGCAGTAATGTGTTCTTTTAAGACCCTGCATGGTGTCTGCCATAATTTTTATCCTTCTTTCTTTAAAAATAAGCAATGCTCATACATAAAACATTATATCATTTATTGTGTCATTTTTCAAGTAGAAATACGCTTTTTTTTAAGCAACTTGTCATATTGATATCATATTTTTACTTTTTCGCGTCAATCGGCTTGATTTATTGGCGGTTTTGGTGTACAATTAATTATATTGGTAAAAGGCGTTTTCAGCCGTATTATTAAGCAAAAAGGTAACAAGCATGGATCTATACATAAAGCATTTTTCCGAGCTTACTGCTGCGGAACTGTACAGGATACTCCGCGCGAGGGCTGAGGTATTCGTTGTTGAGCAGAACTGTCCTTATCAGGACGTTGATAATAAGGACATAGGTGCATGGCACGTCTGGTTTGAGGACGAAAGCGGAATTGCCGCTTACTGCCGTGTGCTGGACAAGGGCGTTTCCTATCCGAATGATGGCTCTATCGGGCGCGTGATAACCACAAAGCGCGGCTGCGGCCTCGGCTACAAGATTATGATGGAGGGAATACGCGTTGCAGAGGAGAAATTCTCTCAAGTTTCGCTCAGAATAAGCGCTCAGCAGTATGCACAGGGATTTTACGAGAAATGCGGCTTTGTCCGCGTATCAGAACCGTATTTAGAGGACGATATTCCTCATGTGGAGATGGTCAGATACAAAGAGAAATGAGAAATTATTATGCCGCCTTTGGCAGTATTAATAAAACTGAGGTGCAGACATGAAAACAGCAGCAGTGATATGCGAATACAACCCGTTCCATTACGGGCATAAATACCAGCTTGACAAGACGCGTGAGATGGGCGCTACCCACATCGTTGCGGTGATGAGCGGCAATTTTACTCAGCGCGGTGACGCGGCAATATTTGATAAATACGCGAGAGCAAGAGCGGCGCTGGAGAACGGTGCTGACCTCGTGCTGGAGCTTCCGACAAGGTTCAGTCTTTCGGCGGCGGAGGGCTTCGCACGCGGCGCGGTGAGCATTATTGAGGCGCTCGGCTGCGTGGATATGTTGTCATTTGGCTCGGAAAGCGGAGATATCGCGGCGCTGAAAGAGGCGGCAGGCGCGTCGGAGTACGCTATCCACACTGATGAGTTCCACGAGCTTATGCGAAAGGGTGAAACATTCCCCTCGGCACTTGCGAAAACGGTCAAGAATTACTACACCGATGATGTGTACGAGGTGCTGAGTTCCCCGAATAACACACTTGCTGTAGAGTACATCAAGGCGCTCGACGACATCGGCAGCATGATCGAGCCTGTGACCATACAGCGAAACGGCGCTGACCACGACAGCGACGAGGAAACCGCCATGTTTGCAAGTGCCTCGCTGATACGCAAAAAGATACTTTCGGGCGGCGATTATTCGGAGTTTGCGCCTGTTTTGAATGAGCCTTGTGCGGATATCCACAGGCTTGAAACGGCGATACTTTCAAAGCTTCGCACCATGAAGCCCGCCGACTTAGAGTGCGTTTATGACGCAGCGCAGGGACTCGGCGAAAGGCTTTACAAGGCAGTGCGCCGTGCTTGCAGCCTTGACGAGCTGTATTTTCTCACAAAGACCAAGCGCTACACTCTCGCAAGGATACGCCGTGCTGTGCTGTGCAGCTTCCTTGATATCGATAAAAAGCAGCTTCGCGAGCCGATAGCGTATATCCGCATACTCGGCATGAACTCACGTGGCAGAGAGATACTCTCCGCGGCGCAGTGCGGACTTCCTATAGACACATCGCTTAAAAATCTCATGAAGCAGAGCCGCGAGGCGCACCGTCAGGGTGCATTTGAGGAGCGCTGGGGCGATATCTATTCGCTTGCGTTTGAAAAGCCGCGCCCTTGCGGATATGAGTTTACAGCAAAGCCTGTAATTATTGAATAATGCTGACATAAAATATATCGGAGGACATAAAAAATGGTAACAATAACAGAGATACAGTACAAGAACTTCGGCAGATGCCTTGAAATGAAGAACGGCACCGCGACCGTTGTGGTAACGCTTGACATCGGCCCACGCATCATTTCCTATCATCTCAACGGCAGGGATAATATACTTTTGGAGGACGAACAGCGCGTATTCTTCGAGCGCGGCGAGTCTTTCAAGGAGTATTTCGGCGAGGATAAGACATGGTATATCTACGGCGGACACAGGCTTTGGAGTAGTCCCGAGAGTATGCCTCACAGCTATGTCCCCGATAACGACCCTGTGGAATATTCCGTTCTTGACAGCGGCAGCAATGAAAAGAGCGTATCGCTGACGCCTCTGCCCACAAGAACAGGTCAGCAGCATAACATAATAATATCGCTTGATAATGACAGCTCGCGCGTTAAGGTCGTGCATAATATCAAAAATGTTTCGGGTGCAATAGTAACTCTCGCGCCGTGGCCTATGACGGTGTGCAGTGCAGGCGGTGTTGAGATATTCCCTCAGAGCACAAAGGACAACGGTCTGCTTTCCAATCGCAGAAATGTATTCTGGAGCTACTCCGACATCAACGACCCGCGGTTTTTCCTCGGAAATAAATACGGCACGCTGAAGCAGGTGCCTGACAGCGAGGGTAAGTTCAAGATAGGCATGAACAACGAGGACGGCTGGGCAGCTTATATCAACAAGGGGCAGATATTCCTGAAGAATTTTGATATGAATATTGACGGCGAATATCCCGATTTCGGCTGCAATTTCGAGACTTTCACAAACGGAATCTTTCTCGAGTGCGAGAGCCTCGGCGAGCTGAAAACGCTCAAAAACGGACAGTCGACAAGCATCACTGAGGAGTGGGAGCTTATCGAATGCAGCGACAGCTTCGACCATCGAAACGAGGACAGCATTGACGAGTTTGTAAAGAAATACGACCTGCGCAACAGAATAGGCTGACAGCTGTATGTGGCGCACACTTCATGAAGCACAAATAAGTGTGTTTCAGCGGAATGATTCGATATATCGCCGCAGGCGACACCGAAATTCCTCATTCCTCACTCCTAATTCCTAATATAAAAAGGAGCAGCTATGACCCTTTATGAGCAGCTTCGCGAGAAGCACAGACTATTTATCTACCACAGCTACGAGTTTTTGAGAGAGGACGAAAAGAACGTTCTGCGCTTTCATTTTTCGATAGACGAATATCATTTCTATCCGCAGTGGACTTGGGATTTTGAGAGCTTAGATAACTGTAACATAACGCTTATTGACGAGCTTGCGTTTTCGCTCGGCATGGCGGAGCTTGTTTCCTACTGGAAGTGCGCGTGCTGTCCCGAGGTGGAGGTGCGCTGCGGTGCGCTTACCGAGTGGCAGAAAAACTGGTGGAAAAAGCTTTATTGGGGCGGGCTTGGCGAGTTTTTCTATCGCAACGGTATCACTCCCGACTTTGACGGATTTATGAACATAACCGCCCCCGCAACTATCGAGCGCCGCGCGTTTTACGGCAGAGGGTGCGAACTCAGCGGAATACTTGTTCCGATAGGCGGCGGCAAGGACAGCGTGGTGTCCGTGGAGCTTCTCAAAAAGCACGGTGCGGATATTCACCCATACATCATAAATCCGCGCGGCGCGACCCTCGGCTGTGTTGAGGCGGCTGGTATCTCCTCCGACAAGACGGTGGGAGTGCGCCGCACCATTGACAAAACGCTGCTTGAATTAAACAAGCAGGGCTACCTCAACGGCCACACGCCGTTTTCGGCGGTGGTGGCTTTCTCGGCAGAGCTTTTCGCGGCTATGAGGGGGCTTAAATACATCGCGCTCTCAAATGAAAGCAGCGCGAATGAGGCTTATGTTGACGGCACGACTATCAATCATCAGTACAGCAAATCTACCGAGTTTGAGCGCGACTTCCGCGAATACTGTGAGCATATCTTTGGCAGCATTGCACAGAACGCATATCCCGAGTATTTCTCACTTTTGCGCCCGTGGAGCGAGTGGCAGATAGCGCGGGAATTTGTGAAATATCCGCAGTATTTCGGGGTGTTTCAGAGCTGCAATCTCGGCAGCAAGACGGACGTGTGGTGCGGCGAGTGCGCAAAGTGCCTTTACGTTTATATCCTGCTTTCGGCGTTTCTTGATGATAAAACGCTCACGAAGATATTCGGCTGCAATATGCTGGAGAAATCGGAGCTTCACGAGATGTTTGACGGACTGGTGCTTGACGGCGAGGATAAGCCGTTTGAGTGCGTAGGCACGCGCGATGAGATAAGGCTGTCGCTTGATATGGCGCTGAAAATGCGCGGTGCGAGTGCTCCGGCGCTGCTTAAAAGATACTATGGATTCCGCGAGATAGGCGGATTTGATATTCCCGATCTGACTAAATTCTTTGACGAGGACAATTTTGTGCCCGAGGAATTTTTGTATTTGCTGAAATAAACACGGATTTATGAGGTGTTATGGATATTAATGTTTTAAAGCCCTTTTTCGAGGGCAAGCGCTGTGCTATCCTAGGCTTTGGCCGAGAGGGCAGAGTGTGGCTCAGTATACTGAAAAAGCTTAACTGCTGTGCCGAGATAGCGATAGCGGATATGAACGAGGTGCAGGCAGATGGCGTTACGCTTCTTTGCGGTGAGGATTACCTTGACAGAGCAAAGGAATACGACCTGCTGCTGCAATCTCCGGGTGTTATCATCAAGGATAAGCTGAATGCAGAGGAGAAGTCCAAGATACTCACCCAGACGGAACTGCTTTTAAGGCTGCGCCCATGCAAGATCATCGGAATAACAGGAACAAAGGGCAAAAGCACAACGTCATCGCTGATACATCATTTCCTTAAAGCAAGCGGCGCAGAAACTATGCTTATCGGAAATATCGGCGTGCCGCCGCTTGAGCGCTTTGAGGAGATGACTCCCGAAACGGTTGCGGTGTGCGAGCTATCCTGCCATCAGCTTGAATTTGTGAAACATTCGCCCGAGATATCGGTGCTGCTGAATATATTCCCCGAGCATCTTGACCACTACACAGGGTTTGACGCATACAAAGCGGCAAAGGAGAATATATGGCGCTGTCAGCGTGAGGGTGACACCGCGATAATCAATGCGGATATCATGCCCGAAAAGACGGTCGGAAAGGTTATCTCGGCGTCCTTTGGCGGCAGTGCGGATATCATGACGGACGGCGGCGATATAACGCTCTGTGACCGTGTTATTCCTGCTTGTGATATAGACACAAGGCTTCGCGGAAAGCATAATGTTTACAATATCGCGGTTGCGCTTAAAGCGGCAGCTTTAGGCGGCGCGGATATCGAAAAAAGCCTTGCGTCACTGCCCGATTTTGGCGGACTTCCTCACAGGCTCGAATATGTTGCGACAGTGGGCGGCGTGGAATATATCAACGACAGCATATGCACTATCCCCGAGGCTGCGATAGCAGCTGTGCAGGCGTTCCCCGACGGAGCGGATTGTGTTATCGTCGGCGGAATGGAGCGCGGTATCCCGTATGAAAAGCTGACGGATTTCCTCAATACGGGCGCGGTAGATAACGTTATACTGCTTCCCGATACAGGGGAGAGGATAGCGAAGGCTATAACAAATACTTCGATAAATGTTGTGATGGCAACAGGGCTTCCCGATGCGGTAAAAGCTGCGCATAAGCTTGCAAAACGCAGGGTCATTCTTTGTCCCGCGGCGGCAAGCTACGGCTTTTACAAGAATTTTGAGGAGCGCGGACAGCATTTCAAGGAGCTTGTCAATGCGCTGAAAACATAAATAATAAACGCCGCTTTTCCTTTGTTGGAACAGCGGCGTTTCGTGTGTTATTTGGTATTTGTCAGACCTTTTTCTTTCTGTGTCTGATGGATTTTTTGCGGCGTTTGGGTCATTTTCGCGTTGCGGCTCATGCCATCTTCGTCTTCAAGCTGGTTTATGCTATGCGATGCGCCAAAGCTTTCGCTGAAAGCCTGAGATTGTTCGTTCATCTGATTTTGATAGCTTTCAAGGTTTTGAAGCGCGTGCTCAAGGTCTTTTTTCCAAAGATAGTCGTTAAGCTTTTCGTTGTATTGCTTTACTTCCTCGGCGAAGCTTGGTACGATACCCTTGAACAGCCTTTTATACCACGGCAGTTTTTTGGGCGGCTGCAGCTTGATGTTGTATTCGTTTATATGCTCGTCTTCATAGTATTGAACAAGCAGTTTATTCACACTTCTGAAGTCAAATTCAATCGGCTCATGATTTTTTGCTGTCACAGCGGACATTATCGGACCTTTTCCGTGCGCGTTGTCCCATATCTTCATGGAGATATCACCGATCACTCTTTTGGAAAGCTCGGAATCTTTTGCGATATCTTCGGGGGAAACGGGGTAAGGCTGACCGTCGATCCTGATGTTTTTGACGATCTCGCTCACACGGTGGGGATTTGTCAGAAGCGCCGATGCGTCGAAATTGTATGCTTTGTTGAATATCGGTGAACAGAAATGAACATACTGCTTAAGCAGTGCGTAGTTTTTAATATCATTGAGGTCTAGTTTTTCAGAAAGCTTCATAGCTTCCTTTGCACGGCTGTCGGACTTCGCAGAGATCGGTTCGCCGCTGCATTTTGCATGGATCGCCATGTGCAGTATGGGGTGATTTCTTATGCTTTTCTCCAATGCATCGGAATTTATGAGCTTAACTACATTTGACATACGCTTGAACACCTCTTTCTATATTTGTACATTTATACGCGCTGCGCTTTAAAATGTAACACAGAAACAGGGTGATTTATTCGTATTTAGGCTCGCAGGTGAGATTTATGCCAAGGCGTTTCAGCGTTCGTTCATCGACCGCTGAAAGGATAACCGTGGAGTGCAACTCGCAGCCGCGAAGCTCGGATATCTGCTCCATAGCGCGCTTGGCGTCGTCGCTTGTGTTTGCACATATCGAGAGCGCGATAAGCGTTTCGTCTGTGTGAAGTCTTGGATTGGTGCTGCCGAGATGCTGCACCTTAAGGCTCTGTATAGGCTCGATAACTGCGGGCGCCATAAGCAGCGAATCGTCATCTATGCCGCCGAAATGCTTCAGCACATTCAGCAGCAGCGCGGAAGCCGCACCCAGCAGATTTGAAGTTTTTCCTGTTATAATAGTACCGTCATGAAGCTCCATTGCGGCAGCGGGAGCGCCTGTAGCCTGCTCCTTGTCGAGCGCCGCCTGCACCACTCTGCGGTCGGAGGGGGTGATACCCGCCTGCTTCATCATAACTTCAAGCTTTACTATCTCATCGTCCTGTACCGTACCGTTTCGTCTTGCGCACAGTGCGGTATAGTAGCGGCGGATTATCTCCTGCTTTGAAGCCTCGCAAACTATATCCTCGTCAATGATGCAGTTTCCTGCCATATTAACGCCCATGTCTGTAGGCGATTTGTACGGCGACTCGCCGATTATCTTCTCGAACATAGCGCTGAGAACGGGGAATATTTCAACATCTCGGTTGTAGTTTACAGCGGTCTCGCCGTAAGCTTCGAGATGGAGCGGGTCTATCATATTCACGTCGTTGAGGTCGGAGGTAGCCGCCTCATAAGCAATATTTACGGGGTGACGCAGCGGAATATTCCAGATAGGGAAGGTCTCAAATTTTGCATAGCCTGCGTTCACGCCGCGCTTGTAATCGTGGTAAAGCTGAGAAAGGCAGGTAGCCATTTTTCCGCTGCCGGGGCCGGGAGCGGTGACTACAACAAGCTTTCGGGTGGTTTCGATATATTCGTTTTTGCCGAAGCCCTCCTCGCTGATGATATGCTGGATATTGGAGGGATAGCCCTGAATGTGATAGTGGTGATATACCTTTATGCCCATACCCTCAAGTCTGCGCTGGAACGCGTCAACGGAAGCTTGTCCCGCATACTGGGTGAGCACCACACTGCTTACATAAAGACCGATCTGACCGAAAACGTTGTAAAGTCTGATAACATCAGCGTCATAGGTGATACCGAGATTGCCGTTTACCTTATTTTTTTCGATATCGCCCGAGTTTATTACCATAACTATCTCGGCGTCGTCCTTTAGCTGAAGCAGCATCTGCAGCTTACTGTCAGGCTTGAAGCCGGGGAGCACCCTAGCCGCATGATAGTCGTCGAACAGCTTGCCGCCAAACTCCAGATAAAGCTTGCCGCCGAACTGCTCTATACGCTGTCTGATATGCTCAGACTGCATTTTAAGGTATTTGTCATTATCGAAACCGATCTTCATTTTGCACATTTGAGAATCTTACCTTTCACTTTTCTACACCTTATATAGTATATAACAAATACTTTGAAATTTCAAGTGATTATTGCATTTTTTTTGCTTCTTTGATATTTTTCCCTATTGTGCATGATCTGATACTCTAGGCGTTCGCGCTTTTGCTGTTGTGTGAATGATTTGTGCATTTTGTGTGAACTATATGCGCGTAAAACCGCATAACTATCAGATGTTTGTGTAAACTGTACAAAAACGGGGGCGGTTTTTCTGTATATCCTATCTTGACAAAAAATGATAACGCCTATATAATAGATGTGATGGCCTCAAAAAATACAATATCTTGTGGTCGTAAAAAAATAAGGAGCAGAATGGCTATGGCAATGATTACTATGATAAAAAAGCGTGACGGCAGACAGGTCGCGTTCAATATTGAGAAGATCGCGGGAGCTATCTTCAAGGCTGCACAGGTGGTAGGCGGCAACGACTACGGCGAGGCTATGCAGCTTGCAGACATGGTTTGCCAGCGTCTTTCTGTTGAGATAATCGGCAGAAATCCCTCCGTTGAGGAAGTACAGGATATGGTAGAAAAGGTGCTTGTCGAGGAGGGTCACGCAAAGACCGCCAAGGCATACATCTTGTACCGTGCGGAGCGTACAAGAGTGCGCGAGATGGACTCCACACTGATGAAGATCTATGAGGATCTGACCTTTAAATCCGCAAGCGACTGCGACATTAAGCGCGAGAACGCGAATATCGACGGCGATACCGCAATGGGCACTATGCTGAAATACGGCAGCGAGGGCGCAAAGCAGTTCAATGAGATGTATGTGCTTGACCCCGCACATTCCGCAGCGCATATCAACGGCGATATCCATATCCATGATCTTGATTTCCTTACTCTTACGACCACTTGCTGTCAGATCGATCTTTTAAAGCTGTTCCACGGAGGCTTCTCTACAGGACATGGTCATCTGCGCGAGCCTAACGATATCACAAGCTATGCGGCTCTTGCGTGCATTGCTATCCAGTCTAATCAGAACGACCAGCACGGCGGACAGTCCGTGCCGAATTTCGACTATGCAATGGCTGAGGGCGTAACAAAAACTTTCCGTCGTCTGTATACAAACAACCTTGCAAAGGCTGTTTGCTTTAATGCGGGCAGAACTGACTTCGCCGAGGCTATGGAGGAGTTCAGAGCGCTGTCTGAGCAGGTCGAGGAGGAGAGCGGTCTGTTCCCGAAGCTTTGCGACAACTACGACTACAAGGCTAAGGAGTGGGAGCTTGCCGCAGGCAGATACGGCGACAAGTTCAAGGAGCTTCAGGATACCGCTGAAAAGCTCGCCGAGGCTGAAACTGACCGCGCAACATATCAGGCTATGGAGGCGCTTATCCATAATCTCAACACCATGAATTCCCGTGCGGGCGCTCAGAACCCGTTCAGCTCTATAAACTACGGTACTGACACTTCCCCCGAGGGCAGAATGGTAACACGCAACGTTATGCTTGCTACCGAAAAGGGTCTTGGAAACGGCGAAACGCCTATCTTCCCGATTCATATTTTCAAGGTAAAAGAGGGCGTGAACTATAACGAGAGCGACCCGAACTACGACCTGTTCAAGCTTGCGTGCCGCGTGTCTGCGAAGCGCCTGTTCCCGAACTTCTCGTTTATTGACGCTCCGTTCAACCTGAAATACTATAAAGAGGGCGATTATAACACCGAGGTAGCATACATGGGCTGCCGTACAAGAGTTATCGGAAACGTACACGATCCCGACCGCGAGATAGTTACAGGCAGAGGAAACCTCAGCTTTACATCTATAAATCTCCCAAGACTCGGTATCGAGGCGCAGGGCGATATTGAAAAGTTCTACCGCACACTTGACGAGAAGATACGCATGGTCATCGACCAGCTTATGTTCCGTTTTAAGATTCAGTGCGACAAGCTTGTGAAGAATTACCCGTTCCTTATGGGACAGGGCGTTTGGATAGATTCCGAAAAGCTCGGCGCAAACGACAATATCGCCGAGGTGCTGAAGCACGGCACGATGTCCATCGGCTTTATCGGTCTTGCAGAGTGCCTTAAGGCGCTGCTCGGCGTTCACCACGGAGAGAGCGAGGACGCGCAGAAGCTCGGCGTTGAGATAATCACGCACATGAGAGAGCTTCTTGACGCTGAGAGCCAGAAGACAAAGCTCAATTTCACATTGCTTGGTACTCCTGCCGAGGGACTTTCGGGACGCTTCGTGCGCATGGATAAGAAGAAGTACGGCATTATCCCGGGCGTTACCGACCGCGAGTATTACACAAACTCCTTCCATATTCCCGTGCACTATCCTATCAGCGCTTTCAGAAAGATTAAGCTTGAAGCGCCTTATCATGCGCTTACCAATGCGGGACATATCAGCTATGTTGAGCTTGACGGCGACCCGCTTAAAAACCTTGACGCATTTGAGCAGATAGTACGCTGCATGAAAGAGCAGGGAATAGGATACGGCTCTATAAATCACCCTGTTGACCGCGACCCGATATGCGGATTTACAGGTATAATCGATGACGAATGCCCCTGCTGTCACCGCCGCGAGGACGAGGTGAGCTTTGAGCGTATTCGTCGTATCACAGGCTATCTTGTGGGAACTCTTGACCGCTTCAATAATGCGAAGCGCGCAGAAGAATCCCAGCGTGTAAAGCACGGAGTAAATAAGGATTGACATCTTGAGGGGCGGCAAAAGCTGCCCCTTTAAGGCGCCATCAGCACATTTTTGTTTGCGGAGGTGAATATTTTGCAGATACGGATAGCGGGAACAGTACAGGATTCGATAGTAGACGGGCCGGGGCTTCGTTATGTGATTTTTACGCAAGGCTGTCCGCATAGGTGCGAGGGCTGCCACAATCCCGAAACCCATGATTTCAGCGGCGGCAAGCTTACCGATACAGACGTGCTTTTTGAGGAATGTACAGAAAATCCGCTGACGGGCGGCGTTACATTTTCGGGCGGCGAGCCGTTTTGTCAGGCAGAGGCGTTATATGAGCTTGGAAAGCGCTTCAAAGAACGCGGCCTGCACCTTATAGCATACAGCGGCTGGACCTTTGAGGAGCTTCTCAAAAAAGCTGAGAGCGAGGAATATATCGGAAAGCTGCTCAGTATACTTGATATATTGGTCGATGGACGGTTTGAATTGGCAAAGCGCTCGCTCATGCTGAAATATCGCGGCAGCGAAAATCAGCGTATTGTCGACGTTCAGCGCAGTATTGTCGAAAATATCGTGGCAGAGGTTGAAATATAAGAGAAAATATGATACAATAAAAATGTAAATTTTTTGTCACAAAAGGAGAAAATTTGAAGTTTACTAAGAGAATTATAGCTGCGGCACTTGTGTGCTGTCAGCTTTTGATATATAGCGGCTGTTCCAAGGACGACGGCAGCGGCGGAATTTTCAAATATGATATTTCCTACGATCCGTCAAGCCTTGATCCGCAGACTGCCTCGGACGATTGCTCTGACATGATAATATCGTGTATGTACACAGGTCTGCTGACGTTAAACCCCGACGGAAGTCTTGGCGAGGGCGCGGCGGAGGACTATGTCGTATCAGAGGACGGCAAGGTGTATACTTTCAAGCTGCGCGAGGATATTTATTGGATAGATAAGGGTGATTTTGAGGCGCAGTGTACCGCGCATGATTTTGTGTTTGCTTTTCAGCGTCTGTTCGACCCTGCGACCAGAGCGCCGAGAGCGTCCGAATATTACAGCATAAAAAATTCGGAGCTTGTAAATCGTGGAATTATCCCCGATGTGTCGCAGATAGGCGTGAAAGCACTTGGCGATTTCGAACTGGAGATAACGCTTTCAACCCCCAATCCGCAGTTTCCCATGCTACTAACGCAGACGCCTGCTATGCCCTGCAACGAGGAATATTTCCTGCTTTCACAGGGAAAGTATGGGCTTTCGGCGGAGACAACGCCATCAAACGGCGCGTTTTATATAAATACATGGGACTATGACCCATATACCATAACCGATAACAATCATATCATTTTAAGGCGCAATGCAAAGACTAGCGAGCGCTCTCAGGTGTATCCATACGGACTGAATTTCTTTATCGTTGACGAGTCGCGCTTTGTCAGTGATTTTGTAAGCGGCACTACTAGCTGTATCGCGGTCACGGACGAACAGGCGAAGCTTATCGCAGACGACGAGCTTACCGTTGAAAGCTTCAGCAGTATTTCTGTAGGTTTGGTGTTCAATTGTAAATATGATATTTTCAAAAATGCGGATTTCAGGCGTGCACTTGCGTCGCTTGCAGACCGCGAAAAGCTTGCAGGAGTGCTGAGCGATTACACGCTTTCCGAGGGTGTAGTTCCCGATGAGGTGACGCTTCTGGATAAGGGCTACCGCGAATATGCGGGCGGCGGCATGACTATGGAGTACGACACAGAGAAAGCGCTTCATTACTACAGCCTTTGCGAGGAACAGCTAAATAAGCAGCAGCTTGTAGGCGCAAGGCTGATACTCCCCGATGATACCATGCTGGACGCTGTATCGTATATCATGCAGGAGTGGCAGAAGTATCTCGGATTTTACTGCAAGATAGAGGTTCTGCCCGAGGAGGAGTATAACAAGCGCCTCAGCAGCGGTGACTACGAGCTTGCAGTGATGGAGCTGAGCGGCGGTTACAACAGCCCCGAGGCATATATGAAGCCGTTCACACGAAACGGTGATAACCGCACAGGCTATTACGACGCGGCTTTTGAAAAGCTTATTAAGCAGGCTTCGACCGCTGTGGAGCTTTCGGACAGCGCCGACCTTTACATCGAGGCGGAAAAGCTTCTGCTTGACAATGCGGGATTTGTTCCGCTGTGCTATAAAAACGAATACTTCTTCATAACAGAAGAAGCTTCGGATATTTTTTACAACCCCTATACCAAGACCATTGATTTCAGCGAGGCAAAGATAAAATAGCACGCTTGCCGCTGATTTCGCAGCATTACATCAACGGAGGATATCATGAGGATTGCTATTTGTGACGACAACGAGCTTGAACGCCGCAAGCTGGGGCTGTTTTTAGAGCGGCTTCAGAAAGAAGAACAGCTTACTCTTGAAATTAACGGCTTTGACAGCGGCGACGCACTGTTGTCCGCTTATAAAGATGGTGATAATTTCGATATACTGTTCCTTGATATCTACATGGAGGGAACATCAGGTCTTTCGGTAGCAAAAACGCTTTCTGAGGAGGGCTTTACGGGCAGCGTGATATTCTGCACATCTTCTGCGGAGCACGCGGTCGACAGCTATAAGCTGAAAGCGGATGGCTACATTTTGAAGCCTTTTGAATACAGTGATTTCGTTGATGCGATCTGGCGCTGCCGCGAGCGCTTTGATGAAAACAAGAAAAGCCTGCATTTCAGGGCAGAGCGCATCGAATACAGCTTGCCGCTGAACGATATCTATTATATCGAAACCAAGACACGCGGCTGCGGAATACATACATCGGACAAGGAATTTATCACCTACAAAAAGATAAGCGATTTTGAGGAGGAGCTTAAATCTGAGCTGTCCTATATGCGCCTTGGAAGAAGCTTTCTTGTAAATCTCAGCAACGCCGAAAGGTGCGATGAGGACTGTCTTGTGCTTAAAAACGGCGAAGAGATACCGCTTCCGTGCCGTGAAAAGACCAAGTATCGTCAGATGATAAGCAACTATCTTGTGAAGAAATAAGTAACGCCCCGAGTAAGCTCGGGGCGTGTTGTTTGGCGTTACTTGTTCTTTATATATTCGTCCATTGCTTTTGCCGCAGTCTTTCCTGCGCCCATTGCAAGGATAACGGTAGCCGCGCCTGTTACGGCGTCGCCGCCTGCGTAAACTCCCTCGCGAGAGGTAAGTCCGTGCTCGTCTGCGATAAAGCAACCGTGCTTGTTGGTCTGAAGTCCCTCGGTAGTGTTTCTTATAAGGGGATTGGGACTTGTGCCTATCGCCATGATAACGCAGTCAACATCAAGGATATGCTCGCTGTCGGGCTTTGTTTCGGGCTTTCTTCTGCCGCTTTCGTCAGGCTCACCGAGCTGCATTTCCACGCATTTCATGCCTGTGACGAATTTATGCTCGTTTCCGAGTATCTCTGCAGGATTTGTGAGGGTCTTGAAGATTATGCCCTCCTCTTTTGCGTGATGTACCTCCTCGCTGCGGGCAGGCATTTCCTCCTCTCCGCGGCGGTATACTATATACACGTTCTCAGCACCGAGCCTTTTCGCGCAGCGTGCCGCGTCCATCGCAACATTACCGCCGCCGACAACGGCAACGTTTTTGCTGTTTTTGATGGGAGTGTCGGAGTTGTCCTTGTAGGCTTTCATGAGATTAACTCGTGTAAGAAACTCATTTGCGCTGTAAACGCCCTTGAGGTTCTCGCCGGGGATATTCATAAATCTCGGCAGACCTGCGCCCGAGCCGATGAATATTGCCTCAAAGCCTTGCTCGAAAAGCTCGTCCACTTCTATAGTTCTGCCGATAACTACGTTCGTTTCAACCTTAACGCCGAGCGCCTTGAGATTTTCGATCTCGTGCTGAACTATCTCCTTGGGCAGTCTGAATTCGGGAATACCGTAAACCAGAACGCCGCCTGCGAGATGCAGCGCCTCAAATATCGTTACGTCATAGCCCATTTTTGCAAGGTCGCCCGCACAGGTAAGTCCGCTGGGGCCTGCGCCGATTATTGCGCACTTGTGACCGTTAGGCTTGGGTCTTTCCATATCGCCGAGCGCGTGCTTGTTGTGCCAATCGGCAACAAAGCGTTCGAGTCTTCCGATTGCGACAGGCTCGCCCTTTCTGCCGCGTACGCACTTGCTTTCGCACTGTGTTTCCTGCGGACAAACTCTGCCGCACACAGCAGGGAGGGAGCTGCTTTCGGAAATTATCTGATAAGCGCCCTCATAATCCTTTTCGCGTATCTTAATGATAAACGCGGGGATATCTATCGCAACGGGACAGCCGCCTACGCATGGTTTGTTCTTGCAGTTAAGGCAGCGTTCCGCTTCGTCAAGAGCCTGTTCTTCGGTGTAGCCGAGTGCGACCTCATCGAAATTTGTGCTGCGCACCTTGGGGTCCTGAACGGGCATCTCATTCTTTTTTTGGCTCATGTTAGGCATTATTCTGCCTCCTTTTTGAAAAGATTGCAGGTTTCATCGCGCTTGTGCGTTTCGAAATCCTTATACATAGCCGCGCGCTCTATTGCCTCGTCAAAATCCACAAGATGTCCGTCGAACTCAGGTCCGTCAACGCACGCAAATTTAGTTTCGCCGCCAACGGTAAGTCGGCAGCCGCCGCACATTCCCGTGCCGTCTATCATTATGGGATTCATGGAAACAACGGTCTTTATGCCATACTCCTTGGTGAGCGCCGCAACGAACTTCATCATCACGAGCGGGCCAATAGCTACGACCTCGTCATACTTATGACCGTCCTCAATAAGCTTTTTCAGCGCCTCGGTAACAAGACCCTTTTCGCCTGCGCTGCCATCGTCTGTCATTATCTTCATGACATCGCTGACAGCCTTGAACTCATTTTCAAGTATCACAAGGTCCTTGTTTCTGAAGCCCACGATGCTGTGCACCTCTGCGCCGAGGCTGTGCAGCTTCTTTGCAACTGGGTAGGCTATTGCGCAGCCAACGCCGCCGCCTACAACAGCGACCTTTTTCAGTCCCTCTGTATGGGTTGGGGTGCCGAGAGGTCCTACAAAGTCGTGGATATATTCATTTTCGTCAAGGTGGTTGAGCTTTTCGGTGGTAGCTCCCGCAACCTGAAATATTATTGTAATAGTGCCTTTTTCTCTGTCAAAATCAGCCACGGTGAGCGGAATACGCTCGCCCTCCTCGTCAACGCGCAGAATGATAAACTGTCCGGGCTGAGCCTTTTTTGCAACCAGCGGAGCGTCTACCTCCATCAGTGTAACGAAAGCATTGAGCTTTTCCTTTCTGACTATTCTATACATACAGTTTGCCTCCTGTAAACATTCTATGTTTTAGTATATCCCATTTACGACAAAAATGCAATAATTCTGCGGAAATTTCGTCATTTGTCATTATTTCAAAGCTGATACTAAAAAAATTTGTGTAAAACGCCTGTTTTGGCACAAAAACCAAAATAGGACACTCCTTGATTTGAGAAATACCCTCTTGCAACACAGAAGCTCAAGTCAGACGAGAAAGGTGCAGATACAAGGAAAGCGTGGCTCGACCAGGCTTTGTGCCTGTTGAGCCACGCTTGACGACGTAGATGTGCCTTTATCGCTTGACTTTACTTGAAGTATCTGTTCAGCAGACCCTCGAAAGCCTTGCCGTGTCTTGCTTCGTCACGGGAAATCTTCGACAAACAGCATAAATAGGCAGTTTATCAAAACAAGCACCCACATATACACCCACAATATATTAGTTTTTATCATCAATTTCTGTGAATATTGGTGCTGTGTTTTCTGTTGTCGGGTATGATTTAGCAAATTCTTCGGCAGCTTTTTTCTGTGCTTCCGTAACTGTTTTTTCTGTGCCGTCTGCGTAATGTGCAATATATTTTTTTTCGTTTGTGTTGATATGCTCTAAAGCATTTAAAAGTTGCTGCTTTGCATCGGTCGTTGAATTAATATAAAACTTTAGGGTTGTGTTAAAATTGCTGTGTCCTGCGTGTCTCATAACCTCTGAAGGTGGAACATTACGCCCCGCCAAAATAGAAATGTGCGTTGCTCGCAAAGCGTGGAAGTGAAAGTTTGCAATACCTGCTGCCTTTATTAGCTTTTGTATCTTTTTTAAGCTGTTTTGCGTAACAAGCGCCCCATTGCTGCGCCTGTTCACAAAGTCCCCACTTGTTATCGTTTCGTGCGGTGTTACAAGTTTATTTATAACGCGTTCGTTGTCCTTATAAGCTGCTCCTGTTTTTTCTTTAGCCTTGATTGATGCCTTATGACGTGTGGCAAGCTCTGCACGTACCGTTGCGGGCATATCCACAATGCGTCGTGCCTTTTCTGTTTTTAATTTGCAAAGCATAAACAACCCATCATCGGTTGGTTGCAGTTGTCGATTAATGCTAATAGTACCTTTTCCATAGTCAACATCAGACCACATTAGACCTAATATTTCACCCAAACGCAAACCGCAGAAATACGCTAATAAAAAGACGGGGTATATATCGCCGTCATCTTCGTTCTTGCAAATACGGGCGATTTGGTTAATTTCTGCGCTATTATATATTGTAATGTCTTTTTTGTCTTCTTCGCGTTTTGGGGGCATTTTTAACTTTGTTTCTTTGTTTGTGCATATTCGAGCGTAACGGCCAGGCTCCAGACGCTCTGCACGTTCTGCAACACCAAAAAGCAGGTAAAAACACTTTAGAAAAGACTCAACAAACCCAAAGCTGAGCCCTTGCGCGTATTTATCCAACAGAAAAGACGCGAGCTCCTGTGTCGTTGTAGTGTTCATTTCTTCTTTGCCAAATCGTGACTCTATGTGATTTTTCCAAACACTATTATATTTTTTTGTTGTACCCTCAGCTTTGCTTTGAGCTTCTTTTTCCTCGAATAGTTGCCAAGCTTCAGCAAATGTTATATAATATGTTTTTTCTTTCTGCTGCTGTGGATTTTTGAGTTGTAGAAGATGTGCTGCTTTGGCTTCTTGGGCTTGCTTTTTTGTTTTTAGAGGCTGTCCGCTACTGTCTGTTGTGCGTGTCAGGTCGTGTCGCTTACCATCTGCGGCAGTATATGTTATACGGTAGCTCCAACCATTACTGGTTTTAATAAGACCTCCGCCTTTGTTTTCGCCTCGCTTCAATCCGCGCCCCCCTTTGCCTCGTATTCTTTAACGCGTCTATAAAATGTGTTAGGCTTTAAATCAAGTGCTTGCATTGCCGCACGTGCTGTCATTTCTCCATTCTGCCATTTGTTGTATATTTCGCAGAATTTGTCGTTATCAACTGTAATTTTAGCGCGTCCAAGGTAGCGCCCCGCTGCTTTGGCTGCTGCAATGCCTTCGGCTTGTCGTTGTAGAAGTTGCTCTCTTTCCAACTCTGCGAGAGCTGCAAAAACCGAAAGTACAAATCGCCCCTGCGGATTGCTTGTGTCTATATTTTCTTTGCTACTTATAATGTCTACGCCTTTTAACTGCAACATATCAACAAGTCCCAGCAAATCTCTAATTGAACGCGCAAGGCGACTTATACTTTCAATGTACAATACGTCGCCCTCTCTAACATAAGCAAGCATTGCTTGCAACTCTGGGCGTTTTGTATTTTTTCCGCTTATTTTTTCAATAAAAATTTTATCACATTGCATCTGTTGCATATATTGCTCTTGCCTTGCTGTTTCTTGCTGCTGTGTACTAACTCTTATATAGCCTATTCTTGCCAATAGATATTAACCCCCTTTAAGCAGCCTTTTTTAGCGCTTATTAGCTTAAATACAAATTAATAAACCGCATAAAATAGGCATCATTGCTTTTATATTTACGTTTTCTTCTATTTAATATTATAGCATGTTTTTTGAACTGTGTCAATAGGGTTTTCTATTTGTTGCAACATTTCAAAAATCGAAATACAGCTTATGTGCAACACTATTTAATGTTTTTAAATGTATTTCAAAAGCTTTACCTTTTGCAATACAAAAAGGACCTGCATTTATGGCTGCAGGCCCTTTATATATTCTATAAACTCAGTATAAATATTATTTGTTATTTTCGGCGGAAGCTTTAAGACTTGCTCTGTATTTTGCAACTCTGCAAGAGTTACAGTTTCAACACATTTTTTTAAATCTAATCGTGTTAATAGCTTTACTGTATAAGGTCGTTTATTATCCATAAAAGCAATAGATAATAAAAATGTCTGGACTTTCTCTGAATTTAAAAGAAGCATTGCTGCATAAGCTAAATTATAATTTTCAAAAGGAATAAAATATGCTGTGTCATCCGTCATAACAGCTTTTTCACTGTGATATAGCAAGCAAAACAACGGCTTTTTGTAAAACCCAGAAAGTCCAACCTTATATTTATTATAGCTATAATCACCAATACCAAACATAGCAAAGGAACCAGATTTACTATATATAACACTTTTTCGCTTGTCAAAGTCTTCTTTGTGGTTATTTAAATATTGCCAAGTGAGTGGCAAAGATTCTTTTATATAGCCTGTATCTTCTTTTGCTTTCTTTTGTGTTACAATAACGTATTTTTTAAATTTTGTTATTATGGGATTTTTAAAATGTGATGACTTCACCAATGGAAAAATTAAATTTTCTTCAATTTTTACGACTTCGCCATATTTATTTATATATTCGCCGTCTTGGTTTTTAGTTAGCTCCATGACTTTGCCGCAATCGTGTTTAACGCCTTGCCGCCATTTGATGGGGCAGACCCCTTCAAAGTCTGGGACTTCTTCGCCCTGTGGCTTTATAAGCCCGTCAACTACTTTATATTTTTCTGCAACTTCTGGGGCGTCAATATCTTTTACAATATAGCTTGTTTCTGTGTAAGTTTCGGGAGAAAGCTTAATAATTAGAATACAAGCAGCAGCAGAAATATTAAATATTTTTGAGCTGTTGAAATTAACAAGCTCAATTTTTTTTGTTGCAATGCTATTTCGATATATTTCTAAAACGACATTACGCGCAACCGAATTTTTACAAAGCATGCAAATAATACTATTGCTTTTTTTGTATTCTTCGAGCATTTGCAAAATAATATATTCGCAAATATCAAAATTAGAACTGCCTGTAAGTGCATCAATACCGCGCAAGCCTTTAAAATTTCGCTTTGTCGGCAAGTTGTTCGACAACTCGGAATTTAATGCCCAAGGCGGGTTGCCAATTATTAAAGCGTTGTTGCGTTCTTTGCCGCACAAGTCCGAAATATTAACACCAAATATATTCGCTGTTAATATTTGCGCTTCTGGGTTGCTTGCTTTGGCTTTTGCTGCGTGTGCTGGGTTGCACTCTACGCCATAGGCGTGAACCCCTTTGAAGTGTTTTAAAGCTGCTGTTATAAAATGCCCTTCACCGCATGTAGGTTCTAATATTATTTGTGGTTGTTCTGCAAAGCCGTTATTTATTAAATATTTACATACTACATCACAAAATGCGGGTGGGGTT
This sequence comes from Oscillospiraceae bacterium, assembly GCA_015067175.1. GTDB lineage: Bacteria > Bacillota > Clostridia > Oscillospirales > Ruminococcaceae > CAG-115. Next base: position 94,468 of record SVMX01000009.1, read on the forward strand.
TGATAGTCCCCGAATTCCTTTTTATAACTACCAAGTATAATTTGTAACGCCTCCTACCGTATTATTTAATTCAATAACTCTCTTATATTGCAGTCGCCATTGCAAAGCATTGCTAATGGTTAAATATCCTTGTACTGGTGGATTTGATAAAATTTCATCGGCTAAATCATTATATATAATTTCGTCGCCTGGAACGTTTTTATCATTTAATAAACCTATTATATCTTCTTTATTTGCACCATGTTTTAACATATCTAATAAAAGCGCTGTTATTGTATAGTCAGCTGTTCGTGCAGCGTCTATATATGTACAATGTGTTATATTTAAAGTGCATGTTGTGGGTGTGTCTGTCTTGCTATAAACAAACACAAGCAAATTATAACCCAGTCCAAATATTTTTTGTCTTGCAGATTTGAACGGACATGAACTTTGAGGTTGTGTAAGTGATGTTGTTTTTATGTCTGTATTTACAGAAGGTAAATCAATTCCACTTGCAGAACTTCCGACTGTCATTGAATAGCGTTCATTTAAATAATTTTGAAAAAGGTGCTCAACATAAGTTCCAACAGCCTTTCCATCTGTTACGCCTATTAATTGGATGTGGTTTTGTGTGCTTATTTGCTCACTAAATTTTTTTGCTTCTTCTATCAAAATTTGAATAGTCAATTCCATTTTTTGAACCCTCCGACATGATATAATATTCATTTGTATTATATCATATTTAATCGGAAAAAGCAATAAAAAGTAATAATTAAAACGGTGGGTCCTTAAACAACATCCCATGAATTTTTAGCTTTGAGGTGTTAGCTATCCAGTAAACGTAGCAATCATCCACTACTTCTTCATCAACTGTAAGAATTGCCCCTTGCTGGTAGCTTTTTAAAAATCGTAGTCGTTCGCGACGACTTGGAAAAATTACAACATAATCTAACATTATGTCGCCGTTCTCAAATTTAGTTTCGCAGCGTTCGAGTGTTTCTGTTCGGTACATGTCGTTATACATTAGCAATAAAATCATCCTTTCCCACAAATAGTGTTTTTAATAATTAAAAGAAAAAGCCGTGAACGGCTAATTCTCTAATTTCTGCAGCTCTGCGCGTAAGCGCTCGTTTTCAGCTGCAATGTCGCGTATAATCTGACGATGCGTTATATTATATTGTCTTTGTTTTGCTGCGTATGCTTCAGGGTCTGCTGCCTTTCTGCGCGCTCTATATTGCCTTTGATACGCATTATATTTTGCACGGCGTTCTGGGGCTGACAAATATTTTTGTTGTCTATCTCTGCTTGTCATCGCCCATACCTCCTTTATAATTATTATAACTGTTATTTATTGATTTGTCAATATACAACATATTAAAATTATATGTTTTTCTTGCAGCTCTTTTTTTGTGTTTTCTCACTGCAACTTTTTTTATTGTTTTTGGTTGCTCTGCATCTTTAATAACTACGCCTTCGGCGGTCTTGCAAAACTTTTTGATAGTTGGAGTTGGTATTTGTGATGGTTCTTGTGGTGTCAACATTTCGTATATGCTGTCGTCTACGTCGGAATGCCTTTCAAAGCTATCAAGCAGTGCGACCCAATCGTTTTTATTTCTTTTCATTTTTTATTGCCTCCAGTTTTTGTGATAGTAAATTCTTCAGTATGATATTTTCTTCTTTAATTTTTTGTTCTTTCTGCTTTAAGTTTTCGCGGGAATGTTGCTCCCAGATGCGGCGGCGCTCAATTTCCGCGAGGTTGTCCTTCGTGCGTTGATAGCGTGCACGGCGTGCTGCGTTTAGTTGCTCTCTGTGTGTCTGTCTGTATTTTGCATTGTGTGCATCAATACGTGCTTTATAGTCTTCGTCTTCTGTGTATTTGCTCATAGCAAAACCTCCTTTAATAAAATAAAAAACGTTAAAAGGCATATTTTTTATACCTTTTAACGCTCAGTAGATTTTAGATTTATTCTGTCTGCAATCTCTAAATATATTATATATTAAGATTATATCAAAGTCAATATATAACACATCAAAATTATAAATATTTTTCTGCTTTTAGAATTTTATGTGAAAATAATATAATGCGTGTATTAGGTAATTTGTATATTGCACCACAAGATGTAAGGTCTGACAGGATAACAGGGCGGCGTGCATGTGCTTCTAAGTTATGGTACACCTTGGCAAAATCTACATCAAGACAAAAACAATATGACCCATCACCGCAAATAAAAAAATCTCTCAATTCTGGTTTTAAGTGCATATTAATATAATATGTTATGCTTATTATATATAAATCAAGTTCTTTGATGTAATATAAAAATTTATCATCACACATTGCCTGTATCTTTTGGCGAGCCTCTGCGGGAGTTATTGTTTTTTCTTTTCCTCTCAGTAGTTTTATTAGCTCTGCACATCTAAAATACCAGTAGTCACCACGTCCTGTTTGACATTGTGTTTTTATATCATTACTTAATATTTTATTTATTTTGTTTTGTAGCTTGTCCTCGTCGCGTTGTGCAAGCTCTTTTTTGTGCATCAAATAAAGTGCATGGTTGCATATATTTATTGATTATTTGTGCTATTTTGTCTGCAATAGTTGGTGGGTCTATTAGTTCGTCGTCATAGCCTGGGTACCAATTATATTTATTGTATTTCATTTTTTTGCACCTCCTGCTCAAGGGTGGCTATACGTTCTTGCAATGCTTGCAGTTCTGCTGCCTGTTTTGCTGCTTTGCGCGCTGTATAATCGCGTTGTTGCTTGTTTTTGCGCTCTTTATAGTCTGGGTCTTCTGCCTTTCTGCGTGCCTTATATTGGCGTTGGTACGCGTTATATTTTGCACGATTTGCTGGGTCGTCTAACCATTTATTTTTTTTACTCATTGTTCATGGCTCCTTTCTAATACTTCGCCTGTTTCTTTATTTATTATAACGCCGTCTTGTGCAATAACATCACCTGCAGCACATCCGCCGAAATAATCACTATTATTTATTATTGTTTGTTGCAACACCGCTATTTTTGCGGGCTGGCCCTTGGCAGCCAAGAACGGGTTTATAATATATTTTCCGTTTGTGCCCTTGCATTTGTGGAGCAGATGCGCTGCTGTTAAATTTGCTATTATATAACGTATTGTGCGGCTATCAACACCCCATAAACGCGCTAATCGGTCTTGTTCTGTTATATTTTGCGTGTATACATTGCAGAGTTCGGGGGTTTTTGCAGCTTTTATAAAATTTGCGCTTGTCGACATAGCCAAAAAATATATTAATTCGCTCGCATTTAATTTTTTAATGCCTCCAACACCTGCAAAACAACCAAAGCGGGATATATTCTCGGGCGTAAGGTATAAGCATATATGGCGTTGTTTGTCGGGGTCTGTGTTAAGTGCAACACTTAATATATCTTGTAATTCGGGGGCTGCGTCTGGGGCTGCAAGATTAAAACCTTGCAGCTCAAACGGTACAAATATATTATTAGCGACACACCACGCACGGAATTGCTTTATATGTACTGATGACCCGTGAGCAACGAAAAATGGGTTTACATAAAACACATCTTTTTTTACTTTATACAATAGGTGCGCTTCTTGCAGTTCTTTTATTGTTTTTTTGAATGTGCGCGGCGTGGTGTTAGTTTGTGTTGTTATTTTTGCTATGACAGCATCTGTTATTGTAATCTTTTGCATGTCGTCGATGTTGTACACATCAGAGCACCAGCTCGACGACATAGCTAATAACAACAAGTTGATTAATGCATTATAGCTAAGACATTCTTCGTGGCCTGGGTTAAGCTCTATTTTGTGCCTTATATTGCTAATGCTCGCATAACAGCAAATAAAATTATCTTGCATTGTGTAGTAACCTTCTTTATATAAAAATCAGAGTCGGGAGCAAAAACAAAAAGGCACACTGTGCAAAAGTGCACAATATGCCTTAACTGTTTTTAAACTAAACTTTTATATAAATAACTTACTCTGTACCTATATTATAGCACATATGAGTTATAAAGTCAATAGTTCACAACAAATATTGATAATATTTTTCGTATTTATTATAATTTTTAGTTGTTGCAGAATTGACATTTACGGCTATTTATGATATAATATAGTAGATGGAAAAAATCCATATTATCCATCCCCAAACCGCGGCGAGGGGGTGGACTTTTTACAGCTAAATATTACTATAAAAAATACCCGTATTTTTCCGACTGTTGGAAATTTACGGGTAAAAAAAGGCCCTTTTTTACCTGAATTTTTCCAACAAAAAAACGCCTATAAAGCCCATGACTACGCCGTTTGAGGCGTTTTTTTAAGCAAAAGTCTTATATAATATATTAAAAAGGGGCTCTCAATGATATATAATTAATAAGCTCATCTTAAAAATTGCAAAAGATGAGCTTAATTTTTTTGATTTTTACACACGCTCCGCGCCATATACCGCGCGTGCAGGTGTGCAGCTTGTGTGTTAGTGCATACCGCGCGTGTAATATAAAATGAATGGCTCGTACAATTAGTAAATCATTATTTGCACGTTATAGTGTCTGTGTTCTTGCTATGTAGTAATAAAAAATTGACAAAATGAACAACACGTACAAGTAATTATAACTTAGACGCGAAAGAAAACTTATTCACATAAAAACTGACACATTAAAGATGAGGGATTAAAAAAGTTAAGGATTGGCGCCTACGGCGCAGAGTTGCAAGAAAAACAAATCCTTTTTGTTTTGCAATACCCGCGAAGCGGCAACGTAGCTTTTTAAATCCTCATCTTTAATATGTAGCAACCCATTATATATTATCTATATCATTAATAATCTGTTGTATTTTTGCTAAATTATCGCGTATATGCATATTTTCAATTATTGCGTTATTTGCTCTGTCTTTTTCTGGGACCCAGGGGGGCAACAACTCACAGTACGAGCAGTTAAGCACACGACAAAATGCAATTAATCGTGCAGGCGTAAAATTTGCTTGTTGCTGCTCTAATTTATTTATATAGGACTGTTTACATCCTGTCAATTGTGCTAACTGCATTTGAGATAAGCCCTTATTTTTGCGGACTGTTGCAAGGTCATTTTTTACGAATTTTTGCGCATCGTCAGCGTAAATATCGCTTATATCTATTTTGTCTATCGTTTGCATATTATGTGAGCCTCCTTTTAAGCTATTATATCTATTATAATTATTATTTGTTGTTTTGTCAATGTGTATATATAAAAATTGTTGTGTTTATGCACAATAATATAATTTTGCGTTGTCGTCTATTGATTTATTAAAATAAAAGTAGTATAATATAAATAGAAAGAGGACAACCGATGACTGCGGCTCCATCTTTACTTAATACAATAAATTTTATTGCGTGAAGGCACATTAACATTTTGTTTGATTGCCTGCACGCATTTTTTATTAGCAATGAGGAGGTCATATTATGAACAAAGAATACAAAACATACTACAAAGAGTACAACGACAAACTGAGCGCAAAAATAATATTATATACATCTGCGCTGTTTAGAGGCTCTGATGCTTGCCGTGCAAAATATATATTAAGTATTGCAAACAAGACAAACAAGACAAGCGAGAAATGGAACAAAGCCATAAAAGAAATACCAAGTCAGCAAAGGGGCAATAGTGCATCTTTTGTAGATTACGAGCAGTATTTAGTAGCTAACGGTTGGCAAGCGGCGACATATTAAAATTATATTTATTTCAATATTGACACTTGACAATTATATTATAATATGCTATAATAAATATAGTGATTTTTGAATTCCTTTCATTTTTTTACGTTCCATTTTTTTAATCCTTAGACATAGGGCCTGCAGATTTTGCAGGTCCGCTTTTTTATGTGTACTTAAAAACACATTATACGATTTTATATGCTTTAATTATTGCACATATCATCACAAGGAGGAGGCACACAACAGCCTAAATAACGCTATCTACGCCCAGTAGCTGTTTTTTTATTTATAATTTTGTCTACGCTATCGTGCCTCTTCTCCCAGGCGTAATAAGACAAAGCAAAACAACACACAAAGCCCATAAATAAGCCATTTTCGAGCTTTTATAATAAGTGATTTTTGCAAACGCATTTTTTTTATAAAAAAAGCACTTGACAATAGCATGATTTAATGATACAACGCAAAGCAAAACGAAATAAAAAAGCACTACTTTTTATCGTTTTTGCAGTTAATCATCGCTTGTGTTTATGTGCTATTTGGTGCGTATTAAGTGTGTTTAAGTGCATTTAACGGCAAAATGAGAGAAAAGAGAGGACACGTCAAAAAATGTGGGTGTTGCTGTGTGGGTATTGGGTGTTTTTGTTGTATTAATTGTATGCAGTCACCCACATAACACCCACAAAACAAACAAAAAACGCTCAATCAACAATAAAATGATTGAGCGCTTTTAATACTAAAAATAGCTTAAATACGAGCTTTTTGATTACTTGAAGTATCTGTTCAGCAGACCTTCGAAAGCCTTGCCGTGTCTTGCTTCATCCTTTGCCATCTCATGTACAGTGTCGTGGATAGCGTCGAGATTAAGCTCCTTAGCGCGCTTAGCGAGCTGCAGCTTGCCCTCGGTTGCGCCGTGCTCTGCTGCTACGCGCTTTGTGAGGTTCTCCTTTGTGGAAGCGGAAACCACTTCACCGAGAAGCTCTGCGAACTTTGCAGCGTGCTCAGCCTCTTCCCATGCAGCCTTTTCGTAGTAAAGACCAACCTCGGGGTAGCCCTCGCGGTGAGCAGCTCTTGCCATAGCAAGATACATACCTACCTCTGTACACTCGCCTGTGAAGTTAGCGCGCAGACCCTCAATGATCTCCATATCTGTAACAGCAGCTGCAACGCCGATCTTGTGCTCGTCAGCGAAAACAAGCTTTCCTGTTTCTTCTACGATATTGAACTTTGCGCCGGGAACGCCGCACTGGGGACATTTTTCGGGCGCGGAATCTCCCTCGTGAACATAACCGCATACGGGACATACATATTTAGCCATAATTAATTTCCTCCTGAATTATCATCTTGATAACAGTAATCATTACTGATTTCTGTGATTTTATTATATCATAGCTTAATACTTTTGTCAAGTATTTTTAAAATTTTTTTGCACAAAAATTTTTCCTGCGTTGACACTTTGGTTTCGTATTATTATAAATATGTATAAGGCATATGATTATGTAGGAATGCCCGAAAAACAACCGATACTTTTATTGATATAAATAGCTTGACAAAAGAAAATGCTTATGGCAGAATATAGATGTGATTGATTGCAGTTAAGTATGTTAATTAATCGAAGTGTGAGGTGTTATTGATGGGAACATGGGGAACTGGAATATTTCAAAATGATGTAGCAGATGGTGTTAGAACTGATTACAAGAATAAACTCAGAATAGGAAAAAGTGATGTGGAGGCTTTAGATGAAATTATTAATGAAAACATTGCTTTTATTAACGATGATGACGATAAGTTTGATTTTTGGTTTGGGCTAGCTTCGATTATGTTTGATTTAGGCAGACTTACTGATACAATAAAGAATACTACCCTTGAGTTGCTTGATAGCAAACAAGATTTAGTTCGTTGGGAAGATAATAAAGGTGATTTGAGGAAGAGAATAATTCAGCTGGAAAAGCTTAAAGAAAAGTTGTTGTCACAACAACCTGCACGAAAAAATATTTCTATCGCAAAACCTTTTGTGTGTTCATGGAAAATTGATGATATATTTGTTTATAGACCGCATTACCTTGATAAATATATATTGATAGCAGTGGATAAATTTATTCGCTGTGACGCAGATATCGAGGGTTTGGGTGACATACTGCCAGTGACATTTATTAAGATTTGCAATGAATATCCTCAAAATATAGATGATATAAACAATGCTCTGTTCCTGCCACATTATTATGACATAAATAAAGAAATTGCTGAATATAGATTTATGTGGTTCAAAAAAGGGTTTAGTAAAGCATCTAAAATATTTGAGTATGTGGGTAATATGCCCTTTGATAGACCGTGTGTGATTAATTGCGAAGACGATGATGGATTGTGCTATTGCGAATCGTGGCAGAGGCTTGATATCTGTGTCAATAATGGAACAGAACTTATGAAAAGTAATAAATAGTTTATATGAAGTTATTATATTCGCAAGAGCTATCCCAACAGCTCTGTGGTGAGCTACGCCTACGACGCGAAATACCCCCCTATCTATGTGACAGGAGCGAACGACGGAGTTACAAGCTGCGATTATGATGTTTTAGGTAAAGGTACATTTTAATAAGCTTGTTTGGAAGTTTTTCCTTGTTCCAATACGGAGCAGGGATTTTATCATATCAAGGCTGAAAGCCTGTTGAACTCCGCAAAATCCCTTGTTTTCTGCGTTGACACTGCGGTTTTTTATGCATATAATATGATATGAAGCAGATGTTTTTGTAAGATTGTCTAAAAAATAACCGATACTATTGAAATTATGTCGAATTTATGATATTATTATTAAAATAGTGTTGCGTACATGGGGAAAGTGCGCGTTATAGGGAGAAACATGAAGTATAATATCGACAACATAAAAATAAGCAATTCGCTGAAATACCGACTTATGTTCATAAGCGGCGCAGCAGTTCATTTGTGCTTTTTGATAGTGTTTTTTTCTATCAGAGTGCCTGAGCTTGGCGTTGTCAACATTTTCAGTGTGCTTATGTATGTTCTGGGCAGCTTTTTCAGCGTAAACAAGGATACGGGCAATATGCGCTTTGGCTGGATGGTAGCTTTCTTCTCGGAAATAATGGTACATACAGTTCTGTGTGTATTAGTAATAGGTATGGAGGCGGATTTCTACCTTTATCTGCTTGTGATATTACCTATATCGGCCTATGTGCTGTATTTCTCGTGTACGATAGAGGTATTCTTCAGAACTATCTGCGTGTTTGTTGCCGTATCATTGGTGTCAGGCAGTGGTTCTGTAATGGTAGTCAACAGCTTTGAGATGTTTCCTGTCTGTCCGTTGTCCTATGACGATATAAGCAAACTTAGAATGATAAACATGCTGTCCGCGGCACTGATGCTGGTAGCTTTTTCGCTGCTGTTCGTGCTGGAGGTGCATGGGCTTATCAAAGACCTTGGCCGCACGAATGAGAAGCTGAAATATATCGCAACGCATGATGAGCTCACGGGCTTATACAACCGCCGCAGCATAAAGCCGTTATTCGAAGAGCTGGAGCAGAGTGGTGAGCCGTTTTGCGTGGTGCTTGGCGATATAGACGATTTTAAAAAGGTGAACGATACATACGGTCACGATTGCGGCGATAAGGTGCTGAAGACCGTATCGCGCGTCCTGCTTGATAATATTTCTGAGGGCGACACAGCCTGTCGCTGGGGCGGCGAAGAGCTGCTGCTGATAATGCGCGGCTCCAAAGAGGAATGTTATGAGCGATTAAGCGCAATCAGAGAGCGTGTCATTTCTGAGGTAGTGCCTCATGAATCGTTTTTTGTAAAGATAACTGTGACGTTCGGATTTGTAAGCTGCACTGAGGCCGATAGTATAGAAGCTCTGATAACCCAAGCCGACAAGCTGCTTTATGAGGGCAAAACAAGCGGCAAGAATAAGATAGTAGTATAATATGAAAGCGGTTTTGCAAGATGGCAAAGCCGCTTTTTATTTGCATGGGAATATGCTTGTGCAAATTTACCAAAAACTATCGACTGTGGTAAGTCTTAACTAATCGTAATTATAAAAATGTGTGTTTTGATAAAAAAATCCTATTGAAGCTCTTGACTTTTAGGGGAAAATCGGATATTATATACATTGGGTTAGCAAGTGCTAACCTATATTAAAACACAAACGGTTAGGGAGTTCTAACCTTTACATATTTTGGAGGTACGATATGATACCGCTTACAATGGCAAACGCAGGTGAAGAAAACATGATAAAAAAGGTGGGCGGCTTTGTTTTCGGCATTCAATAAGGAGGTTTACATATATGGCAACATTAAAGGACGCTAAGATCGGTGCAACTGTGACTGTAAAAAAACTTAACGGCGAGGGTGCACTTAAGCGCAGAATAATGGATATGGGCATCACCAAGGGCGTTGAGGTCTTTGTTCGTAAGGTTGCACCTTTGGGCGACCCTATTGAAGTTACCGTGCGCGGCTACGAGCTTTCTCTGCGCAAGGCTGACGCTGAGATGATCGAAACAGTATGATCGCTTTTGCTGTATACCGCTTTTGGCGGTGTAGAGTACAATGCGGTTAGTAAAAACTAACACTAGTAAGAGGAGAACAATATGGAGATAAAAATAGCACTTGCCGGCAACCCCAACTGCGGCAAAACCACGCTGTTTAATGCGCTGACAGGCTCTAACCAGTATGTCGGCAACTGGCCCGGTGTTACGGTAGAGAAGAAAGAGGGCAAGCTTAAAGGCGAGAATGATATAATAATCACTGATCTTCCCGGTATTTACTCGCTGTCGCCTTACACGCTTGAGGAAGTGGTTGCGAGAAATTACCTTGTGGGCGAGCGTCCCGACGCGATACTCAATATAGTTGACGGTACGAATATCGAAAGAAATCTTTATCTCACAACACAGCTTATAGAGCTTGGTATTCCCGTTGTTATTGCGATAAACATGATGGATATCGTGAGAAAAAGAGGCGATATGATCGATATTGAGCAGCTTGGAAAAAAGCTTGGCTGTGAGGTCTGCGAGATATCTGCACTGAAAGGCACAGGTATTTCGGAGGCTACTGAAAAGGCTGTTGCGGCGGCAAGACTTGGCAAGCCGATAATACCGCGGCACAATTTCAGCGGTGCTGTTGAACACGCTCTTGCACATATCGAGGAGGCGTTCCTGCATGAAATTCCTGAGGAGCAGCAGAGATGGTACGCGATAAAGATCTTTGAGCGAGATGATAAAGTGCTTGAAATGCTGAATATTCCTGAAGATAAGCTTGCGCATATCGAAAAGGATATTCAGGCTGCTGAAGCTGAAATGGACGATGACAGCGAGAGCATAATCACAAATGACCGTTACAATTACATAGCGATAGCTCTGAAGGGTTGTTATGACAAGAAGAATAAGAGCGGTCTGACGACCTCGGATAAGATAGACAGGATAGTTACAAATCGAATCCTTGCTCTGCCGATATTTGCAGCAATCATGTTCCTTGTTTACTATATCGCTGTAACTACGGTAGGTACATGGGTGACGGATTGGACAAATGACGGTCTGTTCGGAGATGGCTTCCATCTGTTCAATATCGGCGCAGGCGAATATGATGATGCGGTTTCGGCTTATGCAGAGGAGAACATCTTCTCCGAGGAGCTTACAGCGCTTGTACAGTCAGCCGTTGATGTGAATGTGGTCGGTGCAAAGGACGTGCTTGGTGCAATAGAAGAGGCGGATCTGGGTGGCTTTGAGGAAGCCTACGGCAGTTACGGCGATGCACTCGCAGAGGCAGGCTTTGATGTTGGCGCACTTGTTGACGAGGCTATCGAAAGCGAGGATATGCCTGCTCCCGACGCTTACGGTGTATGGGTTCCCGGTGTTCCCGTGCTGGTAGAGCAGGGACTTGACGCTATCGGCTGCGTAGATTGGCTTAAGAGCCTTGTGCTTGACGGTATCGTTGCGGGTGTAGGCGGCGTTCTCGGCTTTGTTCCGCAGATACTTGTATTGTTCCTGCTGCTTGGCTTCCTTGAATCGTGCGGTTATATGTCGCGTGTGGCTTTCGTTCTTGACAAGATATTTAGAAAGTTCGGGCTTTCAGGTAAGAGCTTTATTCCTATGTTAGTAGGCATGGGTTGTGGTGTTCCCGGTATCATGGCGTCGCGTACCATCGAAAACGAGCGTGACCGCCGTATGACCATCATGACAACAACATTTATCCCCTGCGGCGCTAAGATGCCCATTATCGCGCTTATTGCAGGTGCACTGTTCGGTAACGAGTGGTGGGTAGCTCCCAGTGCGTTCTTTGTAGGCTGTGCGGCTATTGTAATAAGCGGAATCATGCTGAAAAAGACAAAAATGTTCTCGGGAGATCCTTCTCCGTTTGTTATGGAACTTCCTGCTTATCATATGCCTACATTTGGTGCGCTTATGCGCTCTATGTGGGAGCGCGGCTGGTCGTTTATCAAGAAAGCAGGAACTGTAATACTTCTGTCTACAGTGATCATTTGGGCAGGCTCAATGTTCGGAACTCTGCCCGAGGGCGGATTCGGCTTCAGCCTTGATATGGAGCTGTCAGATAGCGTTCTCGGAATGATCGGTGGCGCTGTATGCTGGTTGTTTGCTCCTCTCGGTTTTGGAGAGCCTTCCGCAGCAGTCGCTACTATCATGGGTCTTGTTGCAAAGGAAGAGGTCGTTGCAGTGCTCAAAGTCACCGACTTCACAAGCATGACTCAGCTTGCGGGATATTCTTTCCTCATCTTCAACCTGCTGTGCGCACCCTGCTTTGCAGCGATGGGCGCTATCAGACGCGAGATGAACAATCCTAAGTGGACAGCATTTGCGATCGCATATCAGTGCGTATTCGCTTATGCGGTATCTCTGATAGTATTCCAGATCGGCTCTATCTTTACAGGTGGACTGAACGTTATCGGTCTCATCTGCGCGCTTGTTGTGCTCGCATTCATCTGCTATATGCTGTTCAGACCCTACAAGGAGAGCACAAAGCTTACAACTAAGGTCAAGGTAAAATAATAAGAGGTCATTAAAATGCTTCAGTTTATTATGAACAATATAGGCTCCATCATTGTCGGAGCTGCGGTGCTTGCGCTGGTCGTGTTTCTGTCGTATAGATTGATATCCGACAAGCGTCAGGGTAAGTCTTCGTGCGGAGCTGCGTGCAGCTCCTGCCCGAATGCTGGACTGTGCCATGCGGCTCACGATAAAAAGTCGGTGAAGAAATGCTGACCTGTGCGCAGAAAAAGTATCTCTATGCCATATATAAGCTTGGCTCGCTTTCGCCGCGAGTTAGCTCGACAAGGGTCTCTGATATCGTCGGGGTCAGCAAGGCGAGTACAGTCAAGATGACAAAACGTCTGTGCGAAGATGGTTACATCATAAAAGAGCCTTACGGTAGAATTACGCTGACGGATATCGGTGTTAGGGAAGCAAACGCCATCTATACAAACAGCCTTATCGTGCGCGATTTTCTGATAAATCGTGTGGGAGTGGGCGAGGACAATGCTGATAAGGATTCCGTGATTATGGCGGCTCAGCTTACAGAGGAAACAGTCAAAAAGCTTACAGATATGGCTATAGGAGGTAACGATGCCTGAATGGTTCGGCACTGCGGCGGTCATTGCAGTGATTGCTGTGATATGCGTTTTTGCGGTCATCGGCTATGTCAAAAAGCTTTCAAAGGGCTGCTGCGGAACAGGCGGCGACAATGAGAAGCGTATCGGCGCAAAGCAGGAAACGCTTCCTGTGAACTACACCGTTGAAGTCGGCGGTATGTTCTGCGAAAAATGCGCAGTGCGTATTGAAAACGCCTTTAACAAAATGGAGGGCGTCAGCGCAAGAGTGTCGCATAAGACGGGATTTGCTGAGATAGGCAGTGAAAAAGAGCTTTCAGAGCTTATCATCAGAAAGACGATAGTGGATCTCGGCTACACAGCGGGAGCAATAACTAAGCATAATTAAAATCATCGGCGGCTCGGGGATTTCCTCGGGTCGCTTTTGATTTGCATCAAAAAATATAAATGGGCTTGAAATTTTTAATGAAAAGTGGTATGATTAATATATTACTATTAATTTGGAGGTCTAACTCGTGGCAAAGATAAGTATTGATCTACCCGATGATGATAAGTATGCAATGGACGATGAGCCTGTTGTGCGCTCTGCGCCGCAGCCTGCACCGCCAGCTCCCGCACCTAAGCGTGAGCCTGTAAAGCCAATCGCAAAGGCAGAGCCAAAGGCTGCTCCCACGCCTAAGAGCGAGCCAATAAAGCCGATCGCAAAGGCAGAGCCAAAAGCTGCTCCCGCGCCTAAGAGCGAGCCGATAAAGCCAATTGCAAAGGCAGAGCCAAAAGCTGCTCCCGCGCCTAAGAGCGAGCCGATAAAGCCAATTGCAAAGGCAGAGCCAAAGGCTGCTCCCGCGCCTAAGAGCGAGCCGATAAAGCCAATTGCAAAGGCAGAGCCGAAAGCCGCTCCTGCGCCTAAGAGCGAGCCTGTAAAGCCGATCGCAAAGGCAGAGCCGAAAGCTGCTTCCGCACCTAAGCGTGAGCCTGTAAAGCCAATTGCAAAGACAGAGCCAAAGGTCGCTCCTGTGCCTAAGAGCGAGCCTGTAAAGCCTGTTGCAAAAACAGAGCAGAAAGAGAGCCTTTTCAAGCGTATCCTGTCTGTTTTCAAGAACGACAAGAGTGCTGAGGTCAAGCTTGCAGAGGGCGGCACACGAATAAAGTTCAGGATACTGAGGCTTAGTATAATCAGCGTTGTTGCGTCTGTTATCATAATGCAGGCGTATTCAGTAATAAGCACGATATCTTCTTACAGCCGAATCTACACCAATGAGGCGAATGCGCTTGTTGATGCGTATTCCGTGATAGTGAGCGAACATTCCGATGACGCGGCGCTGTCGCAGAGCCTTTCTGCTATCGCAGGCGAAAACAACATCTATGTGCTGGATAAGAACGGCACTGTTATCGTCAGCGACGATACCTCTCTTGTGCAGAACGCTGTCAGCCTCAAAGGCAACAGCGACGAGGGTCTTGCAAGGCTTGCTGATGCGATGATGTCGAAAAATAGCGGCACAACACGCTATACATCAAACGGCACTGTTTATCTTGCCGCTTATAAGCCGCTTAGCGACACAGATAATACCATTGCAGTAGGTCTGAACTACAGCAGCGTTATCTCGAACATCATTTCCAATGTGGTCATCTCTACTGCGCTTGCGCTGTTTGTAATAGTGGTTACAACATTTATCGGCATTGGTATTGCGAATAAGATCACAAGACCTATCGCCCGTACAGCAGGACGTATCAAAAAGCTTTCCGAGGGTGATGTTTCTTCCGAGTTTTCCACAAATTCGCCCAATGACGAAACACGCGTGCTTACAAACTCGCTTCACGCTACCGTTTCGGAGCTTAACAAGTACATAACCGATATCAAGCACGTTCTTTCCGAGATAGCAGACGGCAATCTTGCCGCTTCCTCTGCTGTTCAGTACAAGGGCGATTTCGAGGAGCTTGGCGCTTCGCTCGAGGTCATCACAGACTCCCTCAACAGATCCTTTGTCAGCGTTAAGAACAGCCTTGAGACCTTTAAGCAGGGCGCAATGAGAGTTGCTGAGGATTCCAAGCAGCTTTCTGCGGCTTCCGCAAGCGAGGCTGCGGCTGTTGCTGATGTTATCACATCTATCGGCAGTATCAGCGAAAAGGCTGATTCCACAGCGCAGATATCCGCAAAGGTGCTTGGCGTTACCAATGAGGCTAATACAAACGCACAGCGCGGCGCGGCTATGATGAGAGAGCTGAGCGACGCTATCGAGAATATCCGCGACAAGTCCGACGCTATCAGTGCCGTAATCAAGACCATCGACAGTATTGCTTTCCAGACCAATATCCTTGCGCTCAACGCTTCGATAGAGGCGGCAAGAGCGGGCGAGGCAGGCCGCGGCTTCTCTGTAGTTGCGCAGGAGGTAGGAAGTCTTGCTTCAATGTCCGCTGACGCTGTAAAGCAGACGGCTGTGCTTATCAACGATACTATCACCGCTGTAAAGCAGGGTACCGAGATAGCTGAAAGGGCAGAGCGTGCCATCAGCACCATTGCCGATGACGTAAACGAGGTTGCGGGCTATATGGACAGCATAGTTACTGCCGCAAACGAGCAGAATGCCGCAGTAGAGCAGATAACCTCGGGTATGCAGCGCATCGACGACGGAATGCGTGTTACCACTTCCACTGCCGAGCAGTCCGCTGTATCGGGCGAGGAGCTTTCAAGGCTTGCTGTTTCGCTTTCCGATGAGGTATCGCGCTTCAAAACCAAATAATCAGTGCGGCCCGCGAGATAGTTCTCTCGGGTCGCTGTTTTTTCTAAGTTTTTTGTGAAAAAATGAAACCAAAGTCAAATTTTGTCGGTATTATTTATGAAAGACATCAGAAAGGAGCGGTAGCTTGAACGATCTCGAAATAGTTGAGCTGTTCTGGGCGAGGGAAGAAGCTGCGCTTGCGGAAGCCGACAGGAAATACCACGGCTATCTTATGAAGATCGCGGTGAATATACTGAATAATTCCGAGGACGGCAGTGAGGCTGTGAACGACACCTACCTCAAAGCATGGAATGCGATACCTCCGCATAAGCCGAGCGTGCTTTCGGCGTTTCTAGGCAGGATAACGCGTCAGCTTTCGATAGACAAGCTTCGCACCAAAACGCGCGAAAAGCGCGGCGGCAGCGAGTATTTGTTATCCCTTGATGAGCTTTGCGACTGCACGGGCGGCGGCGACCCCGTAAGGGACTATGAAACGGCGGAGCTTGCAAAGGCAATAAGCGCGTATCTTCGCGGTATAACAAAGGAAAAGCGCGCGGTGTTCGTGTGGAGATACTATTTCTGCGAGTCGATAAAGGATATCTGCGACAGGCTCGGCGAGAGCGAGGGCAAGGTGAAAAGTATGCTTTATCGCATCAGACAGGGACTTAAACGACACCTTGAAAAGGAGGGTTTTGATATATGAGGTCAGAAAAGCTGAGCGAAACTATCGGAATGATAGACGACGATATTATCGAGGAGGCTGACAGAATGCGTGACGAAAAGAAAAAGAGCAGAAAGCCGCTTTGGATAGCGCTTGGCTTGGTTGCGGCGTGTGCGGCGGTCGCGGCGGTAGTGCTGCTGACGGTAAACAGGGGAGGACTTACAGCTCAAGACGGAGGAGATGATTTTATGAGCGGTGAAGCTGCGCAGAAAATGACGCTTGTAAAAGCGGAATACCCAGATCTGCGAAAACCATCATTTGGAGAATATCTGCAAGATCCAGATCAATATTCCGAGGATGATTCCGCTTACAGAGAGGCATTAGCTGAATTTAGGAAAAATGTGCCGTATGCAGAGGAGATTCCCGACACTTACTTCGGAGATACCATAAAGACTTTTCTTTCGGGGCATGAGGGAGAGAATATCGCGTTTTCGCCCGTAAATGCCTACATGGCGCTTGCGATGGTTGCCGAAACTGCCGACGGAAACAGCAGACAGCAGATACTTGACGTGCTTGGAGCGGACAGCATAGAGCAGCTTCGTAACAGCGCAAACGGACTTTGGAAAAGCTGCTATCAGAACAGTGCGCTGAATCAGACCCTGCTTGCGAACTCCATGTGGCTGAATAATAGGGTAAGCTGTAATACCGAGGTGCTTCAGCCGCTTGTGGACTACTATTATGCTTCGGCGTTCATGGGTGAGATGGGAAGCGATGAGTACAACGAACTGCTTCAGGAGTGGCTGAATGAGAATACGGGCGGGCTGCTCCAAAATGAAGCTGAGAATGTGAGGTTTGACGCGACGACTGTTTTCGGACTTGCTTCGACTGTGTACTACAAGGCGCAGTGGTATGACGAGTTTAGAAAGGAAAACAACACCGAGGGTATCTTCACAAAAACGGACGGTGAGGAACAGCAGACGGAGTTTATGAACTTCAGCAGAGAGATGTACAGCTATTGCGACGGCGACGGCTATACCGCGACCTATCTCCACATTGAGGACGGCGACAGAATGTGGCTGATACTCCCCGATGAGGGAACAACTCCCGAGCAGCTCGTGGAAAACGGCGCAGTGTATGATTTCCTTTACGGCGGCGTTAAGGATAGCCCGATAGACTGCGAGATAAACTTCTCTATGCCGAAGTTTGACATAAGCTCGCAGTGCGACCTTATCGAGGGCATGAAAAAGCTTGGCGTTACCGATATCTTTGACGCAGCGGCTGCGGATTTCTCGCCGCTTTTCGAAAACAGCGACGGAATTTGTATCGGAAAGGCAGATAATGCGGTGCGCGTTGCGGTTGACGAGGAGGGTGTGCTTGCGGCGTCATTTGTTGTGCTTGAATACACAGGTGGAATGATGATACCTGATGTTCCCATTATAGATTTCAAGCTGGACAGACCGTTTATTTTCATTATAGAAAACAGCGACGATATGGTGCTGTTCTGCGGTGTGGTAAATGATCTGAGCTAATATTATATCTGCCTCTGTCGTGGTAATTCTCGGCAGGGGCAGATTTTTTTAAAAAAGCTATTGACAAGGAGAAAAAAGTATGGTATCATATATATGGTTAGGATAAACTAACTGGAAGAAAGGAGCAACTGAACATGAGCGTAGTCGTAGTCGGCGGCAACGATCGCATGGCGACAAGATATAAAGAGATATGCAAGTCCTATAGCTGCAAGGCAAAGGTGTTCACGCAGATGCCTGCGGATTTTGACAACAAGCTCGGAAATCCCGACCTTATGGTTGTGTTTACAAACACCTGCTCGCACAAAATGGTAAACAGCGTAAATCAGCGCTCCGAGCGGCTTGATATCCCTGTTGTAAAGATACACAACGCAAGCGTAAACGCGCTTAAAACCGTGCTTGATAAGTATGCCGTAAGATAACGGCTTTTTTAAAAAAGGCGGGTTAGTGATTGCTAACTGTGTATTTTATAGGCGGCTTTCGGGTAGACTAAGAGCGTCTGAGCGGTTGAGTTTTAATGATAGGTTAGGCAAAGCTAACCAACTGAATGAGGGAGAATATGTGTACTAAGGAATATTGCAGCTTTGAGCGGCAGTTGGCGTTCCATACGGCGCCGTCACTGCTCGGAATAAAATGTGCAAGTCTTATGTCGCTGTACAAGGGCGAGTTTGACATAGACGCAAACGCGGAGTATTTCAACAGCCGCGCATGTGCAAAAGGACTTAAACTGAAAAAGCTTTGCGAGTGCGGACGGCGCGTTTTGCTGCTTGTTTATAATGAGCAGAAGCTTGCGGCAAGGCTTTCGCGCGAGGATTGCAGGGAAGTGCTGAGAGAATGCGGCTACACCGACGATATGAGCAGCGAGGATTGTATTGGGAGATTGTCGCAGCGCATAAAAGAAGAAAGTGGCTTTCCTCATGAGGTGGGGATATTTCTTGACTATCCCGTTGAGGACGTTGTGGGCTTTATCGAGAACAATGGCAGCAACTTCAAGCTGTGCGGTTATTGGAAAGTGTACGGCAACGCCGAAAAGGCGCAGCGTACCTTTGACAACTACAACAAATGCAGGAGATACCTGTGCAATAAGCTGAGCGAGGGAGAGGACATCTGCCGCGCTCTGAAAATATCATAACAAAGGAGATAAACTTATGAAAACAGCAGTGATTTACTGGAGCGGAACAGGCAACACCGAGGAGATGGCAAAGGCTGTCGCAGAGGGCGCAGGCGCAGAGCTTTACTCGGTATCGGATTTCAAGGGCGATGTAGCGGATTACGACAGACTAGCTTTCGGCTGCCCGTCTATGGGTGACGAGGTGCTGGAGGAGTCCGAGTTTGAGCCGTTCTTTGCAGGCATCGAGGGCAAGCTTTCCGGCAAGACCGTAGGACTTTTCGGCAGCTACGGCTGGGGCGACGGTCAGTGGATGAGAGATTGGTGCGAGCGCTGCAAGGCTGTAGGTGCAGAGGTCATCGGCGGCGAGGGCGTTATCGCAAACGAAGCTCCCGACGCAGACGCGCTTGCTTCCTGCAAGGCGCTTGGCGAAAAGCTTGCAAAGTAATTTTGATTTCCGGTCACTTTTGTGTTTCCTTTTTTGGCAAGCCTCTGATAATATCGGGGCTTGCTCCTTTTTATTTAAAGCAAGCCCGAAGAGATGTGATATCACTTCGGGCTTTTTTGTATTCAGAATGCGTTCATCAGCGTTCCAATAAGCTTGAACGCCTTTGCGGCGGTCATTCGGCGAAAGCTGCGGCGTCTGCACAGAGATTTTACGGCAAGGAAAGCAAGCCCTCCCGTTACAGCTCCCGCAATGATCGCTTTGACGCAGTTTTCCTGCTTGTGAGTCATTTTATCAGCTCCCTGTAAGATTTTTTGCATAAATATTATCTGCATAGCGCCGCTCTATATCCGAGGTAAAAAATACAAAAAAATAATCGAAAAAGCTTGCAAAACGTTGAATAATATGCTACAATAATTCTTAGTATGTTTATCATATGATATAAGAAGTGCTGCTTCTTGAAAATTAGTCGTGAGGTGTTTTTATGGAGCTTAATATCGTTCTTGCGCAGCCGCAGATTCCCCAGAACACGGGAAATATCGCGCGTACCTGTGCGGTCACGGGAGCGAGGCTGCATATAATCCGTCCGATGGGCTTTACGCCCGACGACAAGCATCTGAAGCGTGCGGGGCTTGATTACTGGAGTTATTTGGATATCACATATTACGACAGCTTTGAGGATTTTTTCGCCCGCTGCGACGGAGAATATTATTACTTCACGACAAAAGCGCCCAACTGCTACAGCGATGTCAGATATCCCGACAAGTGCTATCTTTTTTTCGGAAGAGAGGACGCGGGGCTTCCCGAAAGCCTTTTGTTCCAAAACAAGCAGCGCTGTGTGCGTATTCCGATGCGCAGCACGCTGAGAAGCCTCAATCTTTCCAACAGCGTCGCGATAGGAGTATACGAGGTGCTTCGCCAATGGGATTTCCCGGAGCTGCAGAATAACGGCAGGCTTACAGAATTCGACTGGAGCAGCGCAGAATAAGAAAACAGAAAGGATATTTCCCGAATGAACGAGAATGTAAGAATCATTACTGACAGCGGCTGCGATATCTCCCCCGAGATGGAGCAGAAGTACAGCGATTTGCTTGTCATCATGCCCTTTGAGCTTGTCATCGACGGCAAGACCTACATCGACCGCAAGGAATTTACAAATGACGAGTTTTTCAAGATACTGAAAGAACACGCTGAGATCCCGAAGCATTCGCAGATTACAGCTATCCGCTTTGAGGAAAAGTACCGCGAGCTGTATGCAGAGGGCGTGCGCGAGATCATCGTTGACGTTATCAATGCGGCAGGCTCACAGACATATGCAAGCGCTGTTATGGCAAAGGAAGCGGTTGCAGAGGAGCTTAAAGACCTCGTTATCCACACCGTAGACAGCCAGAATTACACTATCGGTTACGGTTACCCCATCACAGAGGCGTGCAGAAAGCTGAAGGACGGTCAGAGCGTTGACAGCGTTGTGGCATATCTTGAGGACTGGGCAAGACACATTGAGGCTTACATCGTAGGTTTTGACCTGCGCCACATGAAGAAGTCGGGCAGAATCACCGCAGCGGCTTCGTTCCTCGGCGAGCTTATGGGACTTAAGCCCATTATTTCTCTCTATGCCGAGAAGACCGAGGTAGTTAAAAAGGCAAGAGGCGAAAAGGCGGCGCTTGACGCTATTACCGAACAGATCGCGTCGAGGATAATTCCCGAAACTCCATGGACTATGATAACTACCACACGCCCCGAGCTTGACAAGGAGCTTATCGAAAAGCTCACAAAGAGATTGGGCTACGGTCCTGCTATGGTAGTGCCCTGCGGAGCTGTTGTATCCTGCAACGCAGGTCCCGAGTTTATCGGCGTTCTTATCAGAGGCCCCGAGAGAGCGTAAAATATGTAATCCTATAATACCGACCAAAGTGTTTTGGTCGGTATTTTTGTGTATTTGTAGTAAAAATGTTTAAAATTTAATGCATTAAAGTAGTGAAAATGCAAAAATTTAACGATTTTATGTTTTAAAGTCATAAAATATATTGACACTGAAACTTGATGGTGCTATAATTGTAACAGATAGAAAAACAGAAAAGGAGCGTACAGCGCTATGTCTATGAATTTCAAAAGAAAGCTTCCCGTACCTAAGGAAGTTAAGGAGATGTATCCTCTTTCTGAGGAGATAAAAGCAGTTAAGGCAGCCCGTGATATCGAGATCACAGATGTTTTTACAGGCAAAAGCGATAAGTTCCTGCTTATAATCGGTCCTTGCTCTGCCGATAACGAAGAATCTGTAATGGATTATGTTTGCAGACTTGCAAGACTTCAGGAGCAGGTAAAAGACAAGATCATTCTTATTCCCAGAATATATACAAACAAGCCCCGTACAACAGGCGAGGGCTACAAGGGCATGGTGCATCAGCCTGACCCCACAAAGGGCGAGGATATGCTTGAGGGTATCGTAAAGGTGCGTAAGCTGCACACCCGCGCTATTGCTGAAACAAAGCTCGTGTGCGCTGACGAGATGCTGTATCCCAGCAACTATCGCTACCTTTCCGACCTGCTCAGCTATGTTGCGGTAGGTGCGCGTTCTGTTGAGGATCAGGAGCATCGCCTCACAGCAAGCGGCATGGAGTGCCCCGTAGGTATGAAGAACCCGACCGGCGGCACACTTTCCATCATGCTGAACGCTATCCGTGCGGCTCAGGCTCAGCATACATTCATTTACAGAGGCTGGGAGGTCACTACAGACGGAAATCCGCTTGCGCACGCTATTCTGCGCGGCTTCCAGAACAAGCACGACCAGAGCCTACCCAACTATCATTATGAGGATCTGAAGATGCTCTACGATATGTACAGCCAGATGAATCTTCAGAATATCGCTTGCGTTGTTGACACAAACCACGCAAACAGCGGCAAGAAATATCTTGAGCAGGTGCGTATCGCAAAGGAGATACTGCACAGTATGCGTCACTCTGATGAGATCAGAAGCATGGTAAAGGGTCTGATGATCGAGAGTTATATCGAGGACGGAGCACAAAAGGTTGATGAGGGCTGCTACGGCAAGTCCATCACTGATCCTTGCCTCGGCTGGGAGAAGTCCGAAAGACTGGTGCTTGATATCGCCGATCTGCTTAGATGATAATATAAGGGCGTGCTGCGGTGCGCCCTTATTTTTCGCTTGACATAATGGATTTTCTGTGTTATAATGTGCTATAGTTAATAAATCAAAGCGTTGAGGGGACCTCAGTAGCCCTGTCCACTCCTTTTCAGAGAGCCGATGTGTGGTGTGAATCGGCAGGAGCGCAGTGTGCGAATTACCTCCCTGAGCGGCTGTACGAAGCAAAAGTGTGTAGTGCGGCACGGGTAAGCCCGTTAAAGCTGTTCAAAGGCGGCATTGATGTGCCGCAAATTGAGGTGGTACCGCGGAATTTCGCCCTCTTGCTGTATGCAGGAGGGCTTTTTTGTTGAGCTTCAAGGAGGTTCGGTATGAAATTCGCATTACGTTTCTGGAGATATCAATACAAAGCTTTATCAAAGAAAGGCAAAGTGTTTGACTTGATATTTGTGGCGTTCGTTTTGCTTCTAGTCTGTTTACACATGATAAGGATACAAAGTTTTGATATCGCTGTTTTGATAACATGCCTTTTGTTAGGGGTTATCGGATGCATAATACCTCAAATGCTGTGTGCAACTATAATCACATTCGCGCAATACGGCACATCTAAGGTCTTAAATGCCGAGGGTTTTAGCGATAATTACCTCAAGTTTTATGAGAAAAAGCGCATAGTCGGCAGACCCTATAATGAAAACACCGCGACAGTCTTTGCGGAGATAATGGTGCGGTCGGGTCATGTCAAAGAGGCTATGCAATATTTTGAGATAATTAAGGTATTACCTGCCAACACGTTTGCGTATACGGAGTTGATTTACCTCAGAATGCTTGCGGCATTGAAAGCCGATATGCCGCAGCTTGCCGACAGTATATGGAATCAGGAGCGGAAATTTATAACGTGGGCCGTAAACAGACCTGCACGCTCGATGGAAAAAGCGCAGTTGCTGCTGGTTACTATCTACGCGGACTGTGCAAACGGCCGCTATGAGCGTGCGCTTCAGCAGACGGTTACATATATGCAGAGCAAGGAGTTCAAACGCTACAAAACAGCGGAATTTGAATTTCGTATAGCGCATCTGTTCATACTGAAAAAGCTTGGCAGAGAGGAGTTCAACAATATTGCGCCCGAAGTAAAGCGTGATATAGAAACTAAATCGCATCTGTACGACTGGGAAATGGAGCAATATCTCATTGATTTCAACAAGGCTGTAAACGGAGTATTTCCGTGGCAATGACGGGGGCGCTGACTGCATACGCCGCGGTGAATATATTCGAGCGCGAGCGCGCGGAGCGTACCTACGCGAGAATAATCTATATCGAGCATTTTGTATGCAGGAGGGCTTTTATTGTTATACGGTAATTGTATGAAAGCATTTAAAAGCGGCTTTCGTGTTGGTTTGGCGGAGGTGTACGCATGAAATTTCTGTTCCGTTACTGGTGGCATCAGACAAAAATGATAATGAGGATAAACATTGTAACGATACCGGTAATGTCCGTTGTTATGGCATGCTGTTTCTTTTTGAATGTGTTTTCCGAGCTTGATTACTTTGCTGTGCCGCTCAGCCTTTTGGCGGGCTTTGCCTTTTTTATGATCATATTGATGCTGACAGCCCTTATCGTTGTGCTGTCAGAGCGTAAGGTCATAAGTGTGTTCAACGCGGAGGGCTTCAGCGATAGCTATCTCAGGCTGTATGAAAAGGAAAACATCATCGGCAAGCCGTATAAGGAAAACAGCGCTGTTGTTTTTGCGGAGATAATGGTGCGGTCGGGTCATGTCAAAGAGGCTATGCAGTATTTTGATATAATAAAGGTATCCCCCGAAAACCGTTTTGCATATACGGCGCTGATATATCTCAAAATGCTTGCGGCATTGAAAGCGGGCGAGCCACAGCTTGCCGACAGTATATGGAATCAAGAGCGGCACTATGTAGCGTGGGCAGCAGACAAACCTGCGCGTTCGGTCGATAAAGCGCTGTTGCTGCTTGTGACTATATACGCGGACTGCGCAAACGGCCGCTATGAGCGTGCGCTTCAGCAGACGGTTACATATATGCAGAGTAAGCAGTTCAGACGCTACAAAACAGCGGAATTTGATTTTCGCATAGTGCATCTGTTCATACTGAAAAAGCTTGGCAGAGAGGCATTCAACAATATTGCGCCCGCAGTGAAGTATGATATAGAAACAAAAACGCATCTGTACGACTGGGAAATGGAGCAATATCTCATTGATTTCAATAAGGCTGTAAACGGAGTATTTCCGTGGCAATGACAGGGGAACAGTTGAATGATTAGAAAAGCAAAAGCTTCTGATATCCCGCAGCTTGGGCGGCTGTTCAGACAGCTGCATCAGCATCATGTAAAGATATCGCCCGAATCGTATAAAATGCCGTTTGACGGCTATTTCGAGCTTGAAATGCGCAGCTTTTTCGAGGATAGCAAAACGCAGCTTTTTGTCGATGAGATTGACGGAGCGCTCACGGCATACGCCGCGGTGAATATATTCGAGCGCGAGCGTGCGGAGCGTACCTACGCAAAAATACTCTATATTGAGCATTTCGCGGTCGGCGAGGAGTTCAGACGGCAGGGCAGCGGCACAAAGCTGTTCCGGTTTCTGAAAGACTACGCAAAAGAGAACGGCTGCGACCTTGTTCAGCTCGGAGCGGCGGCAAAAAACGCCGAGGCGCTGAGCTTCTACGAAAGCATGGGAATGATGCAGAGGACTATTCGGTTGGAATTAAAATTAACATAAAGGAGGCTTTTATGACTGACACGAGCGGTGATACAAAGCGCATCGAGTGCGGATTTGACTGTACTCCTGCTGTAAAGAAGCTGCTTACTGCGATGGTGGTGCTACCGATGTTGGGATTGATATTCCTGATCTGCAGCTATGTGTATTTGGATGTAAATGCAGTGGGAAGTTTGATAGTATTTCTTTCCTGCTGTGCTGTTATGCTGGCGGCATGGATAATACATTCAAAGCTCGGAAAGGGCACTATTACGGCTGATGAAAAAGACGTTTATGTGCACTACGGCTTTCTCAGCAGAAAAATTCCGCTGAGCGAGATAGCAAATGTCCGCTGCGAGGTGGAATCAACGGGAACGCGCT
Source organism: Oscillospiraceae bacterium (assembly GCA_015067175.1). Lineage (GTDB taxonomy): Bacteria > Bacillota > Clostridia > Oscillospirales > Ruminococcaceae > CAG-115. Next base: position 120,346 of record SVMX01000009.1, read on the forward strand.
ACGGCGGCGTTATCTACACGATGTTTCTGCTTATCGAGACCAAGGACGATAAAAGCTACCGCTATGAGTATGAGTTAGATGTCGAGAAGGACTACCCCGCAAATTATCCCGCGAAATACAGAGCCTATCTTGAAACCCAGCCTATGCGAAAGCTGAGCGAATTTATCAAAACAAGAGTGTAAATGCACTTTTTAATAAACACAAAATCAATATAAAGGAGAACAAAACAATGCAGATTTATGACGAACTCGTCCAGCGCGGACTTATCGCGCAGGTAACAGACGAAGATGAGATCAGAAAGATGATCAACGAGGGCAAGGCTACTTTCTACATCGGCTTTGACCCTACCGCTGATTCCCTCCATGTAGGTCACTTCATGGCGCTGTGCCTTATGAAGCGACTTCAGATGGCAGGCAACAAGCCTATCGCGCTGCTTGGCGGCGGTACAGGCATGATCGGCGACCCCTCAGGTAAGTCCGATATGAGAAAGATGCTCACAAAGGAAGATATCGAGCACAATATCGAGTGCTTCCGCAAGCAGATGAGCCGCTTTATCGACTTCTCCGATGACAAGGCTATCATGGTAAATAACGCAGATTGGCTGATGAACCTCAACTACATCGACGTCCTGCGCGAGGTAGGCGCTTGCTTCAGTGTAAACAAGATGCTGACGTTCGAGTGCTACAAGCAGCGTATGGAGCGCGGTCTTACATTCCTCGAGTTCAACTACATGATAATGCAGAGCTACGATTTCTACAAACTGTTTCAGGATTACGGCTGCAATATGCAGTTCGGCGGCGACGACCAGTGGGCAAATATGCTCGGCGGTACAGAGCTTATCAGAAAGAAGCTTGGCAAGGACGCTCACGCAATGACCATCACACTGCTGCTTAATTCCGAGGGCAAGAAGATGGGCAAGACCGAAAAGGGCGCAGTATGGCTCGATCCCGAAAAGACAAGCCCGTTCGAGTTCTTCCAGTACTGGAGAAACGTTGCGGACGCTGACGTTATGAAGTGCATCAGAATGCTGACATTCCTGCCTCTTGAAGAAATCGAGAAGATGGACGCATGGCAGGGCAGCGAGCTCAACAAGGCTAAGGAGATACTCGCGTATGAGCTGACAAAGCTGGTTCACGGCGACGAGGAGGCTGACAAGGCTCTCGAAGCTGCAAAGAACCTGTTCGGCGGCAAGGGCAACACCGAGAATATGCCTACAACAAAGGTTGAGCTTACGGACGGCAAGATTGGCATTCTTGACCTGTTGGTAGCAACAAAGCTTGCTCCCTCTAAGCGTGAGGCAAGAAACCTCATTGCGGGCAAGGGTATCGCAGTTGACGATGTTGTTATCGAGGATCCCACTGCTCAGATAGCTATTGAGTCCGAGGTGATTATCCGCAAGGGCAAGAAAGTGTTCCACAAGGCGACTGTATAAATTCAGACTGAAATAATTACGACCCCGACATTTTGAAGTGTCGGGGTCGTGTTATTTTAGTGAAAATGAAGTTTTACTCTATTGTCATGCTTTTTCCCGAAATCCGCTTCAAATGTTCGGCGTAGCCGTCGTGAGCGGCGCGGCGGGTGAGATATTCCGCGATGAAATCGAGCATTTGTGTGTGAAGCTGTCGGCTGTCCTCGTCGGGGAAAAATATCTGTGCCGAGTTTCCCGATTCGCTTCGCATAAGCTCGGAATGCTGCCGTCTTAGCCTGCAAAGCTCGCGCAGACGTATCTCAGCCGCTTGCATTGATATGCCGCATAGCCGCGCTATTTCAGCCGAGGAGGACATTCCGCAGAAGTGCAGCACCGACAGCGGGGCAAGCAGCTCGCTTGCAAGACTGTCTGCCTCGCGCTCACATTGAGCATTGGGAATATCAACGCTTTCGTTTGTGTGACTGAGCAGAACGTGCGCTATCTCATGGGCTTCGGTAAAGCGGCGGCGTGTATTTCCGCAGACTTTCTCATTTATTGCACAGATATATCGGCCGTTTTCTTTAAAGCTGAAGCCGTAGGGGCTGAGCGCATAGATATCGCCGAGGTCGTATATCTCCATACAGTTTTTATAGCTGACAAGCTTTATATCAAAGCTGTCCGCAAGCTTTTTAAGGTCAACGGGCAGCGCATTGATCTTCGCATGGATAAGCGCTTTAACAGCGGTCATTTTCTTCCTCCGTCATAATCGGGCTTGTCAAATATGCTTCCTGCGCCGCTGCGCTTTTTCATGATTATTCTCTTTGGCGCTCCGTTGCCGCGTGCGGCGACAAGAACGCTGTCGCCCTTGCAGCGGCGGTATTCGATATCGGCGCAGGTCTCTACAAGCTCCTTACCGTATTCGTCGAGCGCGCGGTACTTTGTAAGAAGCTCTGCTTCAATGCTGTTATCGGTGTAGTAATCGCAAAACAGCTCGTTTGGCTGACAGTTCAGCGCCTCGAACATACGATACAGCACTTCCTCTCGAGGGTGGCTTACCTCACGCTCATAATTGCCTACCGCAGAAGTCGTTACGCCTATTCTCTTGGCAAGCTCCTCCTGCGTTATCCGCGCACGCTCCCGAAGCTCGCGTATCCTCATTCCAATACCCATATTGCCTCCTGTCTATGTTTCCGAAATGCTTGTTAAGCTTACTGAGCGCCTTTTTTCTTATAAGGAACACGCGGCGGTCGCTCATGTACATCTTGTCCGCTATCTGCTCCCAAGTCTTGCCGAGTATGAAATATGATTCGATAACGCCGCGCTCCTCGCCGTCAAGAATGCTTATGTACTCCAGCGCTTCAAGCTTTGCGTCAACTGTGCGGTCGATTTGATGATTGACCTCGCGCTCCAGTTTTTCAAGCTTTTCCATCATCTTCATGGAGTAGCTGTGGCTGTGTCCTGCTCTTGCGACAATTCTGTGCAGTCGTTCTATGTGCTCAAGCTGTGCGGAGATCTCAATTTCAAAATGTCTTGCTCTTTCCAGCACAGCCATTACGTCGGTCATCTTATCAGCTCCTTTTTTAAATTGTTCATGCTTTTCTTGGTATATGCACATTTTAGCACAAATATCTTGTTGCTGTCAAGTGGAAAACCAAATATTTTTGATATTTGCAGTAAATTGCAGTGTTTTTAACGGTTTTTTTACAAAAGTACTTGACAAAAATGTATATAGGTGATATATTGTGTATAACGGATATACACAATAAACGCAAACAACACATTCGAATGGGGTACAAAATGAATATCATAATCACAAACACTGCAGGCGTGCCGATCTACGAGCAGATATCCTCTCAGATAAAGGGTATGATCATGAGCGGCAAGCTGAAAGAGGGGGACGCGCTTCCCTCAATGAGAACGCTCGCGCAGGACTTGCGTATAAGCGTTATCACCACAAAGCGCGCGTATGAGATACTGGAGAGCGAGGGGCTTATCCAGTCGTTCACAGGCAGGGGAAGCTTTGTTGCGGCGCAGAATCCCGAGCTTCTGAGGGAGCAGAATCTGCGTGAGATCGAAAAGCACCTTGCCGCCGCTGCAGACATTGCAAAGCAGAGCGGCGTTACAAATGAGGAGCTTTGCGAGCTTCTTTCGCTTATACTGGACGAGTAAGCACCGTATCCATGCAGCTTACTATACCCATATCACGGAATAATTTTACTTTTATTACAAATTACGGAGGATAACACCATGGAAAACTGCATTGAGATCAAGGGCATTAACAAGAAATACGCACAGTTCGAGCTAAAAGATGTAAGCTTCAGCGTTCCCTGCGGCACTGTTATGGGCTTTATCGGCGAGAACGGCGCAGGAAAAAGTACGACTATCAAGGCTATCCTCGGACTTATGAAGCCCGACAGCGGCGAGATAAACGTGCTTGGCGAAGATTCACAGAATCTCTCCAAGAAGCTTAAGGAAAAGATAGGCGTTGTATTTGACGGGCTTACATTCCCGAATACGCTCAACGCTATTCAGCTTGACAAGGTGATGACGGGAATATACCGCAACTGGAGCAGTGAAACATTCTTCAAGTATCTCACACGCTTTGAGCTTCCCACAAAGAAAAAGTTCAGAACATTTTCGCGCGGCATGGAGATGAGATTATCCATCGCGGCGGCGCTTTCCCACGACCCTCAGCTTCTTGTGCTTGACGAGCCGACTAGCGGTCTTGACCCCGTAATGAGAAGCGAGATACTGGATATATTCCTTGAATTTATGCAGGACGAGAGCCATTCTATACTCCTCTCCTCGCACATCACAAGCGATCTTGACCGCATTGCGGACTACATCACCTTTATCCACAAGGGTAAGGTCATCTTCACCGAGGAGCGAAACGAAATGCGCGACAAGTACCGCATCATAAAGTGCGGCGAGGAGCAGCTTGCGCTGATCGACAAGGAAGACATCATCGGTATGCGTAAAAACCGCTTCAACTGCGAGGTGCTCACCACCGCCGCTGAAAAATACCCCGACCTCGCCGTTGATATCCCCACAATTGACGATATTATGGTATTCTACGTTAAGGAGGGCTGATATGAAAGGACTTCTGTATACATACACGCTGCTTAATAAGACGTATTTCATCGTTGCGGGAGCTATTTTCGCAGTTGTGACCATCGTTGCCGCTATCTTCTTTGGCGCGAACAGTAACGATCCCGCCAAACTAGCTTACAGCACCATTACAATGATAGTTGCTGTTATAGGCCCTATTCTTGTGATGGAGCCTATCACGCGCGACCTTGAAAAGAATATCAAGAGCCGCTTTCTGAACTACTCACTGACAGGTATCACACGCAAGCAGTTCATGCTGACTCAGTTTATAATAAATATCGGCTCCTGCCTTATCGGCGCGGTAATGGTGCTGCTGCATTATTTCATAGTAAACCTCGCTTGCCCCGATATATACAGCCTTCAGCATCTCGGTGTGATGGCGCTGTTTATCATGCTCGGCGGCGTTATGGAGTGGGTGCTGATACCTCTTACAATTAAGTTTAAGAGCAGCGAAAAGGCAGGCGCACTGTTTGGCTTTGTGCTCGGCTTTAGCGTGATACTGCCGATCATGTGGTTTTTCTTCGATAAGGAAGAAGGCGGTGAAATAGTTGACCCGTTCGGCTTTATCACACCCGAGTTCATGCTCATCGCTCTGGGCGTTACCGTCGCTATCTACATTATCGGCTGGTTTATAATAAGCAACCGCGTAAGAAAGGGGGATCTGTGTTGAAAGGTCTGATTTTAAAGGAGATATACTGCGTAAGATTTCAGACGCTGCTGGGTCTTGCGATAACAGCAATACCTTCAATAATGATGCTGCTGTTAGCGGACTTTACCGGCGAAGTCCCGAGCGGCGCATATAATTTCGCGATCGTTGCAGTAATCCCTGTAGTCCTCTCCAACTTCATGATGATACTGCTCTCCTCGTCATTTATGCTGAATACTCTGAACGATGATAAAATATCGGGCTGGGCAAAGCTTCAGCTTACCCTCCCCGTAACAAGAAAGCAGATAATCGACACAAAGTTCATCGCCTCGCTTGTAATCATTGGTTTTCTGATGCTGATCTGCTTAGTCCTTAATCTCACCGCAGCACTTCTGTACAACTATCCCATTGAGATATGTATAGCTGCTCCGTTTGTTTTCGGCTTTACAGAAATGATGGTGCTGTTTCCCGCTTTCCCGATGTCAATGAAGCTGAGCGCTACCATGAACACTGTCGTTTACATCACCTTGGAGGTGATTGTCATGGGATTATTGACAGCAGTGGCATTCTGCGCACTCGACGCTGTAGTTCCCATGTGGTTTATCAGAGTGCTGTTCTACGGTATTATTCCCGCCCTCGGAATAACCGTTATGTTAATCTCGCGCCACTTCGCGGCGAAATATATCTCGGCGGAGTAAATACGGTCGTGCGATTTAATTGTAAATCATCGTGAAATAAGCAAAAGCTCAGTTCGTATGCTTTTTTATTGACTTTTTCTTACAGTGGTGCTATAATTAGCTGTACACCATCTAAGGAGTTGAGTATATGAAAAAGATAGGACTTATGGGCGGACTTGGCCCAGCCTCTACCATTGAATACTACAAAGGACTGGTAGAGCTGTCGCTGTCACAGTTCGGAGCTGAAAAATACCCGCAGATCGTGATAGACAGCGTTGATATGGCGGAGCACACCAAATATTTCAACGAACACGATTATCAGAAGATAGGCGACCTTATTTACGAAAGCCTGTGCGTGCTGAAAAATGCGGGCGCACAAGTGGCGGCGATAACCGCTAACACAGAGCATATCGCGTGGGACTACGTTAAAGACAGATTGCCGCTAAAGGCCATCAGCATCGTTGACGCGACGGTTGAGGAATGTCTTAAACGCGGATATCAAAGGATAGTGGTATTTGCAACCGAGTGGACGCTCAGAAGCGGGCTTTACGCTAACGCGTTCATCAAAGCAGGTATCACGCCTATCGTGCCCGATGGAAGCGATATAAGCGCGCTCGGAAACTTAATATATCCGAATTTGGAAAACGGTATCGTTATAGACGAGGATAAGGAAAAAATGATATCATTAGCCGAAAAATACATCGAAAGCGGCAGTGCCGACGCTCTGCTTTTGGGCTGTACCGAGATACCCTTGATGATAAATCAAGGAGATGTATCGGTACCGATAATCGACACCACTCAGATACACATAAAAGCGCTCTACAATTATGCAATCAGCGACAACAACGAATAACAACAAAAGCCTGAGAAGATCGTGGACTGAACCACTTTGTGCAGACAGCACAAAAAAGCCCCTAGGGTATAATCAAGCAAAGAACTGGCATCGCTTCTGAAGCGGTGTCAGTTTTGATTTTAGCTGAATCCTTTCGTTGTTATAAAACC
>SVMX01000014.1 GCA_015067175.1 Oscillospiraceae bacterium
GCTGACTCATTACCTGATACTTACGGTTGCGACGGATGCAAGCCAGAAGATTGTATTTGTTCATTAATCGCAAAATAGTTTTTGGATTAAGCTTCATACCTTTGTTTTTAAGCCATATTGTTACTCTGCGATAACCGTACGTCTGTCGTGTTGCTCGTTGACATTCAGCTATTTCTTTTACTGCTTCCAAATGTTTTTCAGGCTTATCCATTCGTTTTACAAAACCGTAATATCCGCTTCGTGATACACCGAAAAATTCACACATCACCTGTATTGCATACTTTTCCCTGTGATTGTATATTGCTAAATATTTTACTCTTGCCTTCACTTCCTTCCAGCGAGATGAAGAAAATCACGCAGTAATACATTCTCCATCCTTAACCTTGCAATTTCTCTGTCTTTTTCCTCATCCGGCGTAAGTGGTCGCTTTCTTGGGCGTCCTTTGGGTTTTACTACTATTCCTTGCACCTGTTTGCGTTCGTTTCTATTATGACGATTTATTAAACTTTTTATCTGCGCTCTTGTCACTCCAAAATACGCTGCTATTTCTCTGTTAGTTTTTCCTTCTTCTTTTAGCTTGAATACTTCTGCTTTTACTTCTTTCAAATGTGTATATTGTCTTGGCATAAAAAATCCTCCTATGGTATTTTCATTATACCATAGGAGGTCTTTTTTGTCATTGTCCGTTTTTACTGGTTCAGTCCATCGTTCCTCTCAGGCTTTTAATATTTGGTTTTAGTATTTATTCTGTAGTGTAGTTATCGAAGTAGCCCTGAATAAACACGATAGGCGTACCCTTATCGCCGGAACCGGAAGTCAGGTCGCACAGCGAACCGATAAGGTCTGTAAGACGTCTGGGTGTTGTTCCCTCGGAAATCATCTGACCAACAAGATTGCTGTCCTTTTCCTGGATCTTATCCTTGATAGCTGCTTTCAGCGCGTCACCCGAAAGATCGGAGAAGTCGTTGTCGGCAAGGTACTTCAGCTTAAGCTCGTTGGGAGTACCCTCAAGACCTGCTGTGTAAGCGGGAGAAACAACGGGGTCAGCAAGCTCCCAGATCTTGCCGATAGGATCCTTGAATGCGCCGTCGCCGTATACCATGACCTCAACATTCTTGCCTGTTGCAGCCCTGAGCTTTGCAGCGATAGCGTCAACAACGGGCTGGCAATCTCTCGGGAACAGCTTTACCTGATCCTCGGTAGCCTTGTTTGAGCCTAAAAGACCGTAGTTCTCGTTGTAGCCGCTGCCGTCAACGGGTGCGTTCAGGATATCATCAAGACCGAGCACGATGTCTGCGCCCGCAGCCTTGAGTATGCGCTTTGTTCTTGCGCGTGTGTGGATATCGCAGCAAAGAACGTTCTTTGTATAGTTAAGAATAGCCTTGGGGTTGTTGGCAAAGATTATTTCGCACTCTGCGCCGCTCTCACGGATAAGAGTTTCATAATACTCTACATAATCAACGCCTGTAAATGTATGCTTTTCATAGCCGAACAGCTCGCGGTATTTCGCAAGCGAAAGCACATCGGTATAGGGGTTTATGCCCTTTTCATCAAGTGCGTCAAGGCTCACAAGGTGATTTCCTACCTCGTCGGAGGGGTAGGAAAGCATAAGAACGACTTTCTTTGCTCCCTTAGCGATACCGCGCAGACAGATAGCAAAGCGATTACGGCTGAGAATAGGGAAGATAACACCGACAGTGTCACCGCCAAACTTCGCCTTAACGTCCTGTGCTATGTTGTCAACGGACGCATAGTTTCCCTGCGCTCTTGCAACGATAGCCTCAGTCATTGCAACGATATCTCTGTCACGGATCTCGAATCCATCATCTGCGGCAGCGGCGAGGACAGACTGTGTAACTATCTCGACGATATTATCGCCTTTTCTGATGATAGGTGCTCTTACACCTCTTGATACAGTACCGATCATACGGCTCATAATGAACACTCCTTAAAATCAAATACGACTAACTAACATCAATCGCAGCTTATATTTTAACACACTTTCAAGCATTTTTCAATAGTATTTTTCAATTTTTTTCCGTTTGACAGCATTTTTTTATATACCGCATAAAAACTATTCAAAAAACCAAAAAACATACAGCATAATAAAGGCTGCCGAGTTTTTCAGCAGCCTTTATCACGTTCGGTGTTAATTTTCGGATATCTTAACTATTGCCTTGATAAGGTCGACTGGCTTTTCTTTCATTAGGCGCACAGCCTCTGTCAGACTGTCCCAGCCCTCAAATACATGAGTACACAGATGGCTCACATCAACTCTGCCGCTTGCTACCAGCGAACCGAGCTTTTCCATTCGCAGTCTGCCGCCCGGCATAAGTCCGCCGTTTATCATCTTATGACCCATGCCGACGCCCCACTCAACGCGCGGTATCTTAACAAAGTCCGCACCGCCAAGGTAGTTCACGCTTCCTATCTTACCGCCGGGTTTTACGCATTTCACCGCAGATGTAAAGGTGTCCTCATCGCCGCCTGCAATAATTACGCAGTCAACGCCTTTTCCGCTTGTCAGCTTCAATGTCTGCTCCTCTATGCTGCCGTTTTTGTAGCTTATAAAATCAGTCGCGCCGTATTTTTTCGCTGCCTCAACGCAGGCGGGACGTGTACCTACCGCAATTATTCTTGAAGCACCGCGAAGCGAAGCGCCCGCAACCGACATAAGTCCCACAGGACCTATTCCTACAACAAGAACTGTATCGCCGAACTGCACATCGGCAAGCTCCGCTCCGTGGAATCCCGTAGGCACCATATCGGACAACATACAAGCGTTCACCGTGTTGATGCTGTCGGGCAGATAGGCAAGGTTTCCGTCTGCGTCATTCACATGGAAGTACTCCGCAAACACGCCGTCCTTGATGTTGGAAAATTTCCAGCCCGCAAGCATTCCGCCCGAATGCATGGCATAGCCGCCCTGAGCTTCAAGGGAGTTCCAGTCTGGTGTTATCGCAGGAACAAGCACCCTGTCGCCTGCCTTGAAGTCTTTAACGAGTGAACCTACTTCTGTTACTACCGCACAGCATTCATGTCCGAGAATGAGGTTGCTGCGCTCGCCGATAGCGCCCTCATACACCGTATGGATATCCGATGTGCACACAGCAACCGCAAGCGGGCGGCATATCGCGTCCATCGGACCGCAGGCAGGCACGTCCTTTTCGATCCAGCCAGCCTCGCCTATCTTTAACATCGCAAAAGCTTTCATAACAAACATCCTTTCGTTGGCCTTTATTCGAAGCTATTATTAACACTCTCTGCGGAATTATTCATAAATCAAGCATACGAACAGCGACAGCTCAAATGTGATTTTTGCTCAAAGCCCTTGACAAAACTAACTTTTAGTAGTATAATATTTATGCTATCAATGCCGCTGTGGTGGAATAGGCAGACACAAGGGACTTAAAATCCCTCGGACTAATAATCCGTACCGGTTCGACCCCGGTCAGCGGCACCAGTACCGTCAGGTTGCTCTGTGAGCAGTCTGGCGGTATTTTTTTATCCGCTTGTGTTTTAGATAAATCCCTC